>CAWBKT010000032.1:0-152505 GCA_963789385.1 uncultured delta proteobacterium
CTCCGTGCTTCAGGGCAAATTCCAGGCAGTCTCGGTCATGCGCCGTGAAGGCATTGATTCCCAGATTGATGCCGGGCAGGTTCAGCCCCTTGCGGGAACGCAGTTCTCCCCCTACTAAAACCTGGCACGTCACGTCATTGCCGGTAACCTTCTGGACTTCCAGTTCTATCAGGCCGTCGTTCAGATAAATTTTGTCGCCCGGTTTGACGACCCGAGGGAGCGGTTCAAAAGAAACGCTGACCCGGGAAAGATCTCCGGTAATCTCGGCGGTAGTCAGCATAAATTCTGCCCCCGCCATTAATTCTATGGGTTCTGCCGCCAGGGTGCCGATACGTATTTTAGGGCCGGGCAGATCAGCCAAAATGGCCAACCGTCGGTCCACAGTCCGGGCGGCTGCCGCAGACCTGCAATCACCCTGCCGTGGGAGGAGAAATCTCCATGGGAGAAGTTGATTCTGGCCACATTCATACCGGCCAAAAGAAGCTTGTGCATAATCCCGGGAATTGGAAGCCGGCCCATGGTGCAAACGATTTTAGTCTTGTGATCAGGCAGCGTCATGCTCGTCGTCCCGTCAGGAGGTGAAATTTACCAGATATACATTAGCCTCAGGCAAAATGGCTTTTTTGTCATCCTGAACGAAGTGAAGGATCTTAGCCTGCTTGGAACATGAGATTCTTCGTGACACTCAGAATGACCTGGGGAAGAAAAATTGAATTTTCCAAGAGTTTAACATATTTTAATAAAAGAATAATAGGCTAACATTTGTCTTTTGTTTGTCAATGGTAATTGTTCGCCCTAATACTTGACCCGACAACAGAAATTTGTCCGGAGCCGGTATCGGTGCAGCCGATAATGTTAATGAGACCCGATGTTAATTGGTAACGATTTAGTAAAAATAAACAATATTTTAATATACCATAGCTTTTTAATGTCGATAGTGATACACTTGCAAAAACCTTCATGATCTTAACTACATGGAAAAACACCACAGCTGCCTGAACACCCGTGCGGTGATAGATTATTTCCAGGAAAATTTTCCCGGGGAAACAGGGCGGCTTATTGCCGGTCTGGGACCGGAAATTGAGGCCTTGCCCGACCCGCTGGCCTTTTTAACCGAAACCAATAATTGGGTCTCCAGCGATGTTATCATTCGCCTGTTCGAAAACGCCAAAACCATTACCGGCGACGATCGCATCATGCTCAAAATCGGCATTGACTCTTCTGCCCGCAAAAAATTCAGTTATATTCAGCAGATATTGCTTTTTGCCTATCGCAATCCCCGCCGCAGCCTGAAGCGCATCCAGGCCATTAATGAAAAATTCGCCAAAAATAAAACTATTGAAGTGGTGAAAACAACCCGGGACAGCGTTATTTTGCGCCTCCATTGGTTCCCGGACATCCCCGCCACCAAGGATTTCTGCTTGTTCAACCAGGGCGTCTACACCGGCTTGCCCGCGGTCTGGAATCTCCCCTTTGCCCAGGTGCAGGAAACCAAGTGTTATTTCGAAGGCGATGACTACTGCGAGTATCATTGTAAGTGGGAGATAAAATCACTGTTCAAGACCCTGGCCGAGGTTTTTGTTCCCTGGCGGGCCTTGCGCCTGTCCATTCAGGAGATGGAAAACGATAAGGAAATGCTCCGTCAGAAATTTGACGAAGTACATAAGCTTTACATCCAGCTCCAGGACACGAACCTCGAACTTGAACAGAAAAATATCAGTCTTAGTGAAAACCAGGAATTGTTGCGCCAAAAAATCGCCGAGGTCAATAACCTCAACATCCAGCTCCAGGAAAAAAACATCCAGCTCAAAGAAAAAATCAACAAATTGGAATGCCTCCAGGACACCGGCACCAATATCCTTTCGGTCCGCTATCGGGAAGAACTTTTCCAGGTTACCCTCAGGGCCCTCAAGAATAACGCCCGGTTAAAACGGGCCGGGATTTTTCTGGTGGATGAAAAATCCCGGGCGCTCCGTTTCGGCCATGCCGTCGGAGTTGAAGAACCGATCTTAAGTCCACTGAGAGATTATGATCTGCCTTTTTCCAGGTTGGACAATCTCATTGCCCGGGTCTACAATTCCGGCCAGGCGGTAGTGATCAACGATGTCGACCAGAGCAACTTAAACCGAAATAACCCCATGTTGCAGTTGCTGAAGCCCAAGATCATCATAGTTGCGCCTTTAACCTCCCGGGGGACCGTAACCGGTGTCTTACTGGCTGACCGCGACCCCCAGGACGGCATCTTCACCGAGAGCGACAAGGATTTCATCGTCAGTTTCGCCAATCAAATCGCCATTGCCCTGGACAATGCCGAACTGATCCGGCAAAAAGAGGAATCCGAGCTGCACCTGCGGAATATGTTTGAAAATGCCCAGGTAGGCATTTTGAAAATTGATGAAGCCAATATCATTCGCGAAGCCAACCCCCGGATGAAAATCCTGTGCGGGGCCGAAAAGTTGATCGGCAAACATGTGTACGACTTTTTAAACTCAGATAATCAGCTAAAATTTCAACAGATTATTGCCCGAAATCAAGCCGGTCACCCCGGCCAGGAGGAATTGGAAATTTCTTCCCTGGAGAAACCACCTGTCACTGTTCTTTTAAGTTCCGTGCCCTCTTTTGATGAGACCGGCCGGTATATCGGTTCCGAGGCCATCGTCACCGACATCAGCGAAACCAAAAAAATGCAGCGGCAGCTTATTCAATCCCAGAAAATGGAAGCCCTGGGCACCATGGCGGGCGGCTTTGCCCATGAATTTAAAAATATTCTCCAGGCCATCAAATTATGGACCGAAGGGGCCCTCCAGGATCTGCCTGAAGAACCTGATTTACGAAATAATCTTAATCGCGTGCTGCAGTCCATCAATAAGGGCAGCGATATTGTCCATCAGATTTTATTGTTCAGCCGGGATCAGAAACCGGAACTCAAGCCCATCAAGCTCAGCACCATTATTGCTGACGGACTTAAAATGGTGCGGGCCGCCTTGCCCACCACCATCATCATCCAGTCGGACATCGATCCCCACGCCGGTTATATTCTCGGCGATTCCATCAGGATGCACCAGGTGCTTCTCAATCTCTGCACGAACGCTGCCCATGCCATGCGGGAAAAAGTGGGCCGGCTTAATGTCGCTCTGGAAAACATTAAAATCGATCGGGTAAATTCAGGCCAAATGGCCCCATGTCAAACCCGGTACTTATGTTCAACTTTCCGTCCAGGATAACGGCATCGGGATGGACGGCCAGACCATGGAACGTATCTATGAGCCTTTTTTTACCACCAAAGAACAGGGAGAAGGCACCGGCATGGGGCTTTCCACGGTTCATGGTATAGTCGAAGACCACGGGGGCAGCATTGACGTTGAAAGCGCCCCCGGCGAAGGGACGACCTTCCGGATAATTTTCCCGCAGTGCGCCTACCAGGAGCAGGATGTTGCCGCCGTCGCCGAAATCAAACCCACTGTCATGCCCACAGGAAGTGAGCGGATTTTATTTGTGGACGATGAGCTCACCCTGACCGAGATCGTCAAAAAAATGCTGGAACGATTAGGGTATGATGTCGTGGCCAAGTCAAGCAGCATCGAGGCCCTGGAAACCTTCCAGGCGCAGCCGGAGAATTTTGATCTGATCATTGCCGATCAGACTATGCCCCATATAACCGGCACGTCCCTGGCCTATGAAGTTAACCGCATCCGGCCGGACCTCCCCATTATCCTCTGCACCGGGGTGATGGACAGCCAGAAATTAGATAAAAAGGCTTCCGGTATTCGAGAGATTCTCACCAAACCGGTAACTATCAGTAAACTTGCCCAAGTGGTGCGGCAGACCTTAGACGCCGAGCGGCGATCACTCCATTGATGCCTCGTTAACTCATGGTTAAACGTGTATTTTCGGTTAACGTCTTCGGTGCCGTTCTCAATCCCAGACTCCGAAATTCCATTGACATCTAGGCGAAAAAACGATACTAATTCCTTTTAATCAGGTTCTTTGGGAGCAGCTCATGGTTGAAAAAGCAAAATACATTTGGTTGGACGGCAAATTTGTTTCCTGGGATCAGGCCCAGGTTCATCTCCTGACTCACACCCTGCATTACGGTTTGGGAGTTTTCGAGGGCATCCGTGCCTATTTGGGCGCCGACGGACGGACGGCAATATTTCGGCTGCCGGAACATATTCACCGCCTTTTTGACTCAGCCCATATCGTGCAAATGGATATTCCCTTTAGTGAGGCGGCAATAAGTCAGGCTTGTCTTGATACTATGCGGCAGAATGAACAGAAAGAGGCGTATTTGCGCCCCCTGGTCTTTATCGGGGAAGGGGCTATGGGACTGCATCCCCAGCAAAATGCCATCCGAGTCGCCATCATCACCTGGGTCTGGGGCGCTTATCTCGGCGACGAAGGTCTGCGCCTGGGTATTCGACTCAAAACCTCATCTTTTACCCGCCACCATATTAATGTTATGATGACCAATGCTAAAGTCGTGGGCAATTATGTCAATTCCATTCTGGCCAAAAGAGAGGTCACCAAGGCCGGTTACGACGAAGCCCTGCTGCTGGATACGAACGGCTACGTGGCCGAAGCTTCCGGAGAAAATATTTTCCTGGTGAAAGACGGCTGCCTGATAACCCCGCCTTTGACCTCGGTCCTGCCCGGCATCACCCGGGATTGTGTCATAACTATAGCCAGAGATCTGGGGCTGTCGATCCAGGAACAACGCTTCCCCAGAGATGAAATCTATATCGCCGATGAAGTCTTTCTTACCGGCACCGCGGCTGAACTTACGCCGGTCCGGGAATTGGACGACCGTGCCATCGGTTCCGGTAAACCCGGCCCCATCACCAAAAAAATTCAGGAAGTTTATTTTGCGGCGGTTAAAGGTGAAAAACCGGAATACACCCGCTGGCTCACCTATATTTGATATTGTTATAAAAGAACTAGGTTCTTCTCATTTTTGCCGCACATGCCATATGGATTCGGGCTCAAACAACAATGATTCAGGACGCATAATTGAAAATAAGTTTTGGGCCCGATGCCGGGAGTGCGGAGTCTGGCAGGAGGTCCTGGCCCAGCCCAGGGAGGCGGATCTTTACTTCGAATATTGGCGGGCAAGTTTTTGCTGCTGTGATACGGAGCAGGTCGCCTGGTTCACCATTGAAAAGGAGGAAGACGACGTCCACTGATTAGATTTTAAAAAATTGCCGTCGGTCAATCTTTTAAACACAGCATCAGGATGTCCGTTTCCGTGACCAGACCCAGCAGTTCCCCGCCCGACACCACCGGCACGCAGCCGATCTTGTGTTTCAGCATGAGTTCTACCGCCTCTTTAATGTCGGCTTCGGGAGAGACAGTTATTAATTTTCTGACCATAATATCCTGAATTCGTATGGCTTTCATAACATCCCGGGTTTTAGTCGGTTCATGACCCAGGGCCTCCAGCAGTGAACTTCTAAAGAGATCCCGTTCAGAAAGAATGCCCACCAGGGTTTTGCCTTCCAGAACCGGCAAATGTCTGATCCGGCCCAACTTCATAATGTCATTGGCCAGACTCAGCTCATCCCCGATGTCCAGAGTGGCGACGTCCCGGACCATGAGATCTTTGACTTTCATGAGTACCTCCCATTGTTTTCTTGGAGCTTTATAATTCGTCGATGTAACAATTATTATTTGTATGTTACAGGCTTCTCTCAAATCTCAGCCAGCCAGGCCTGGGCCCGACGGCCCAATGCCGCGAGAAAGCTCAGGGCTTCCCGGGCTTTATCAGGTGAAAGATATCCCAAACCGCAGGCAGGCGTAATGAGACTCTGAGACAGCAATGCCTTTTTATCCAGCCCGGTACTTACCAGTTCCTCTACCTGGGAGGTGAACTTCTCCCATAATGCGTCTTCCGTCTCGGCCGGGGCCGTGGGGCTGGTGGGGATCAGGCCCCAAGCCAGGTAACCGCCTCTTTTCAGAAACTTATTGAGTGCCTGGTCATACAATTTTAGATTATCAAAAAATTCATAGGAATCGAAACTCAAAATATCGATGGGGGTTTCCAGAAGCACGGACCAATCGGTGTTGCCGCAGCAATGCACCCCGAAATAAGCCTCTGCCGGTTCCCGGGCAGCGGTAATGGTTTCGGTAAGCAGGGCAATCACTTCTTCCCGGGAAATCTGCAAAAAGGCTGACCCCAGGCCGGTTAGTGAGGGCTCATCAAAGAAAATAACGGCCTGGCGCCCGGTTTCGCGAATTTTAGCCACTTGCCAGGCGGCTTTTAAAGCCAATCCCCTGGTAACGGCCTGAATCAGTTCCTGATCAAACAATATCGCCTTCCCGTCAAGACCTTTGACTATGGTGGCGAAAGTCACCGGGCCCACCACTTGCCCTTTGACAAATGCCGGGGCATCTGCCGGTAAAGACTGCAAGGCTGCCATTAATTGATAAAATCCGACTGCCTCCTCAGGTGCCAGGGAGAATTTTTCCAGCTCCTCCTGGAGTGCGGCCTCATAAAAAGCAAGCAGAGCCGCCTCCCGGTCGGCGGTGTCGCTCACCCGGACCTGCCGCTGCTCCGGATCACGGATAATAAGGGGCAATCCTCCGGCGCCCTGGGACACCATATCTTCTTGAAAACCCTTTTGGGCCATCTGGGGCCAATAAGGTATCTGGACCATATTCTCTAAAATGAGGCGCACGGCCTCGTGAGTATCCTGAAAAGGAACAGAACCGATACCAGTCACTGCCAACGCCGGTAAAGACCCCATGCATCCTCCTGAAAAACATTAGTAACTTCTTTAAACCGTAGTATTTTTCCCCAAGGTTGTCAACCGGAAGTATGCCGCCCTTTTAAAGGCTACATCTGTTTCTATTTAGACTCACATCGTCTCTGCCGCCGGAATGAGGCCCGATGATCGGCGGCTTTTGACGGTGTTGGGTTACTTGGGGTTCGAAGCTGTAATAATTGACTTCCAGCGGCTCTATGATTAATCTAATACATAGGTAACTATGATATCTATAATGTAATAGATTAACTACTTAAAGGGAGATGACAGTATGTCGGAAGTTAAATATCCTCCTTGGTACACACACCTGAGAGAGAAACATGGCGGTTTTGTCAAGGCCCTGGAACAGCTTGGGGAATCCGTCCGCCAGGAAGGGCCGCTACCGGAGAGAACCGGCCACCTTATTCAGTTGGCCGCCGCCGCGGCAATCCGCTCCGAAGGCTCGGTGCACAGCCACACCCGCCGGGCGTTGCAGGCCGGCGTCACTCCCGAAGAAATTTATCATGCCCTCATTATGCTGACCAGCACCATTGGGTTCCCGACGGTGTCGGCATCGTTGAGCTGGGCCTATGACGTTATAGAAAAAAATAAGAAATAGTTGAATAAGAAGTGGCGGAGAGAGAGGGATTCGAACCCTCGGTGGAGGTTTCCCCCCACACTCGCTTAGCAGGCGAGCACCTTCAGCCGGCTCGGTCATCTCTCCGAATAGTTAGACTGGCGCAATTCTGGCGGAGGGAGTAGGATTCGAACCCACGAACCTTTCGGTTTGCGGTTTTCAAGACCGCCGCCTTAAGCCACTCGGCCATCCCTCCATCTCATATTTTTTACCCTTTTCCTGCACTCATGTCAACCTCATCAATTCAGCCGTTAAATTTTTATCCTGGCTGAGATACATTATTCCTCTCAATTACTGCCTTACCCGCCTCTGACTCGGCTGGAAAAATTTTTGAGCTTTATTGACAAAATAGCAAGCTGTTTATGTTATCTACGGCATATAATAGATAATTCTTAAAAAGAGCTGACTATATAATAAGAAAAATGAGGCGTAGGTAGATTATCCATCTAAGCAGTAAGATCAGAAAAATGAAACTCCTGAAATACTGGCTGAGAAGATTGCGCACCAATTATGAATGATCGGGATGCCTTAAGACAATCATGATACGCATCGGACCGGCGGGGTGGGATTATCAGGACTGGCAGGGGGTGGTGTACCCTGCCAAAGTGCAAGGGACAGACCGGCTTGCCTTCCTGACGCAGTTCTTTGCCGCCATCGAAATCAACGTCAGTTTTTACCGGCCCATATCCGCCACCCTGGCCCGGCGCTGGGTGGAGGCGGTGGCCGGGAGTCCGGACTTCCGGTTCACGGCCAAGCTCTTCCGGGGCTTCACCCACGAACGGACTGCCACACCCTGGCAAGAGGAAGGGGCGGTGAAGTCGGGGCTGGCGGCGCTGCTGGAGGCCGGGCGGTTGGGGGCGCTGTTGGCGCAATTTCCTTATTCCTTCCATAATACTCAAGAAAACCGGGCTTATCTGGTGACGGTGCGGGAGCGTTTCCCGGAGTATCCCCTGGCCATCGAAGTGCGGCACCGCTCCTGGGAGCAGCCGGCGGTGCGGCAGTTCCTGGCGGACCACCAACTGGCCTTCTGCAACATCGACCAGCCGCAGATCTCGTATTCCCTGGGGGAGACGGACTGGGTGAGCGGGCCGTTCGCCTATCTCAGGCTGCACGGCCGCAACCGGCAGAACTGGTTCGCCAAATCAGATGATGCCGGGGCCCGCTACGACTATCTCTACACCCCCCAGGAGATGGATGAGCAGGCGGCCCGGGCCCGGAAGCTGACGGCCCAGGCCGGCGAGACTTACCTGATCTTCAACAACCACCCCCGTGGTCAAGGGGTGGCCAACGCCCTGGAGATGTCCGAGCGGCTGACGGGCCGGCGGCCGGCCCTGCCGGAGTGTTTGAAAAAGGCTTTTCCGAGGCTGGCGTATTTTTGAGGAAAAGGCTTTCAGCTTTCAACAGTCAGCTAACAGCAGTCCCAGCCTCGTTGATTTCCATGTATTTGATGGTTATGTTAAAAAGGTGACGTTCAGAACGGCAGGAGGTTTGGACATGAAAACGAGACAGGTCATTCTCTGGTTTTTATTGATGTTAAGCATTTCGGGATGCGGCGGCATGCCGACCACCCAGGGGGCGGGAGAAAAGAGCTTGCAGCCTGCTACCTGGCCTTCTACCTGACCATGCCGAGGTGGAGGGGCCGCCTGCGTGCCAGGGGCAATAAACGCTACTATTGGTTAAGGGTTGGACCGATGCGGGGCGGGCGGTCCGGAATTAGTATGGCTTTCGACATGCGGGACCAAAGAACGAGCATGCAGGAAGCTTAACATGGCGGGCAGGTCCCGCCAGACTTTTTCTCGTCTCCGGCTGAAGCCTCAATGATATTGACTGACACAGGCGAGGGCGCCCGTGCTCCATTAAAAGCAGATTGACACCAACATCCGCAACATTTACCGCATAATGAGTTTGCAAGAATACTTCAAGATTAAAATGGCGGGCAGGGCCCGCCAATACATAGTTCCGATCCTTCTGCCATCTTTTTTTCTCCTCTGATAATCATCCTCATTTTTTCCTTGACAGAATTATCTGATCGTATAAAATGCACAATACGCACAATTTGAATAAATCTATTTTTATGCATATTATGCACAACATGAACGATCAACAGATTTCCATGTATCCCCTGAGCAGGTATGAGGCCCCGGTCCTGATCTTCGGCTGCGGCAATACCCTCATGGGTGACGACGGTTTCGGTCCCGCGGTGATTGAGCGCCTGCAAACCTGTCACACACTCCCCGCCTCGGTCTGGGTCGAAGATGTGGGCACCAGCATCCGGGACATTCTCTTCGATCTCCTCCTCGCGCCACAGAAACCCAAGATGATCCTCATTATTGATGCGGCCCAACAGGACGGGCGGTCTCCGGGGGAGCTTTTTGAGCTGCCCGTGGACCAGATAGCCTTAGATAAGGTCAACGATTTTTCGGTACATCATTTTCCTTCCCTGAATCTGCTCAAGGAATTGGCTGAAGTCGGCAGTGTGGCGGTCCGGATCCTGACCGTGCAGGTAACCAGTCTGCCCGAAGAAATTCAAGGCGGGCTCTCTGCGGCCGTAGAGGCGGCCATCCCTTTAGCCTGCAACTGGGCCTTACGGCTTATAGGAGAGGCTTAAATGATTTTAATTCAAATTATAACTCTGGCGGAGCGCTTGGGGGTCCATCGCAATACGATCCGCAACTGGGTCAAAACCGGCAAGATTGCGGCCCGCCCGGCCCCCGGGCGGGGGCTGATGCTGGCCAGGGAAGATTTCCTGCAATTATGCGAGGATTTTGCCCTGGAACCGGCTTCTCTCAATCCCCGGGAACTGGCCATGGCTCCGGCAGAAAATTTTGGAGCAGCTTCGGTTGCTTCGCAACCTAAAATATCTACATCCGACAAACCTGAGCGTAATAACAGGTTGCCAATTACATTTAGTAGGGAGGCAGTCATGACAGATAAAGTGGTCGGCTCCGTGATGGTGGTTGGCGGCGGTATCGCCGGCATCCAGGCGGCCCTGGATCTGGCCGATTCCGGCTATTATGTCTATTTGATAGAAAAAGGGCCCGGCATCGGCGGTAAAATGGCCCAATTGGATAAGACCTATCCCACCAACGATTGCGCTATGTGAATTCTCTCGCCCAAGTTGGTTGAGTGCGGTCGGCACTTAAACATCGAAATTCTCACCCTCTCTGAAATCCAAAACGTTTCCGGTCAACAAGGAAATTTTCAGGTAACCATTCGGAAGCAGCCGCGCTATGTGGACATGGAAAAATGTATTGCCTGCGGCCTGTGTTCCCAAAAATGCCCCAAAAAAGTGGCCGATGAATACCAGATGGGGGTGGGCCAGCGGAAAGCCATCTACATCTCGTACAGCCAGACAGTGCCTTTAAAATACGTCATTGACAAAGAAAATTGCATCTATTTCACCAAAGGCAAATGCAAGGCCTGTGAAAAATTCTGTCCCACCGGGGCTATCAATTTTGACGATACCGCAGAGGAAATCACTCTCAATGTCGGGTCGGTCATCCTGGCCCCGGGGTACAAACCTTTTGACCCCACCGGTCTTGACATTTACGGGTATAAACAGCTGCCCGACGTGGTCACCGGTCTGGAGTATGAGCGGCTGTTGCGCGCCAGCGGTCCTTTTCAGGGTCACCTGGTCCAGCCCTCTACCGGTCGGGAACCCAAGAAGATCGCCTGGATTCAATGTGTCGGCTCCCGGAACAAGCTCGCGGGCAACGGCTATTGCTCTGCCGTGTGCTGCATGTATGCGGTGAAGCAGTCCCTGGTGACGGCGGAACACCTGCACGGCGGCGTGGAGCAGACCATCTTTTACATGGACTTGCGCTCCCATAACAAGGAATTCGAACGCTATTTCAGGGACGCCCAATCCAAAGGGATTCGTTTTATCCGCAGTCGGCCCCACAGTATTGATCCCGGCGACAAAAATATCGGCGCCAGGTTAGATTATGTGACCGAAGACGGTCAACAATTCCGGGAAGATTTTGACATGGTGGTGCTTTCCGTGGGCATGGAAGCACCCAAGGATGCGGCGGCGCTGGCGGAGAAATTCGGTTTGGAACTGGACCATTACCGTTTTGCCGCCTCCCCCAGCTTTGCCCCGGTTTCCACCAATCGCCCCGGCGTTTATGTCTGCGGCGCCTTTCAAAGCCCGAAAGCCATCCCCCGTTCGGTGACCGAGGCTTCGGCCGCGGCCTCGGCGGCTGCCAAAAATCTGGTGCAGGCCAGGGGCACCCTTACCAGGGAAAAGACGTATCCCCCGGAACGCGACGTGGCCGGCGAAGAACCCAGAGTAGGCGTTTTTGTCTGTTCCTGCGGCATTAATATTGCCAACACCGTTAATGTTCAGGACGTCGTGGAATATGCCAAAACTCTGCCCTTTGTGCAATTTGTGGAAAATAATTTATTTTCCTGCTCCACCGATACTCAAGTGATATTGGCGGAGAAGATCAAAGAGCAGAATCTGAACCGCATTGTCGTGGCCGCCTGTACCTCCCCGGACCCACGAAGCCCTGTTCCAGGACACTCTAAGGGAAGCGGGACTCAACGGCTATATGCTGGAAATGGCCAATATCCGCAATCAAAATTCCTGGGTGCACCAGCAGGACCCGGAGGCTGCCACGGTCAAGGCCAAAGATCAGGTGCGTATGGCGGTAGCCAAGGCTTTGCGCAACTTCCCTCTCCAGCGCCTGTCGGTAGATGTTTCGCAAAAAGCCCTGGTCATCGGCGGCGGTCTGGCCGGTTTGACCTCGGCTCTGGATTTTGCCGATCGAGGTTATGATACGGTTCTGGTGGAAAAAAGCAGCAAGTTGGGCGGCAACGCCTGGAACCTGAACACGACCTGGAGGGGCGAAGATATCAGAGCCGGTTTGCAAGATTTAATCGCCAAAGTAGAAAATCATCCTAAAATCAATATCTTTAAAGACGCTGAACTAACATCGGTACGCGGTTCGGTGGGCAATTTCAGCAGTGACATTAATGCCGGCGGCCGGACCGAGACCGTGAATTACGGTGTGGCGGTATTGGCCACCGGCGCCGAAGAACTCAAACCCCAAGCCTACCTGTACGGTGAAGATAAGCGGGTGATGACCCATTTTGAGTTCGATGCCGAACTGCGGGAGCGTTCCGCCAGTGTGGCCAAGGCCGAGTGCGCGGTCTTCATACAGTGCGTCGGTTCCCGGGAACCGGAGCGGCGGTACTGCAGCCGGGTCTGCTGCACCCATTCGGTGCACAGCGCCATTAAGCTCAAGGAACTTAATCCCCAGATGCAGGTTTATGTGCTTTTTAGAGATATGCGCACGTTCGGCGAACGGGAGGACCTCTACACCAAGGCCAGAGAATTGGGAGTGATTTTTATTCACTATACCCTGTTGACCAAGCCCAATGTCTCTAAAGATGGCGAGGATCTGCTGGTGGAAGTGGTGGATCCCATCGTCCAGATGCCGGTGCGTTTCAAGCCCGATTACCTGGTGCTGGCTTCGGGCATTATTCCGCGCCGGGACGAAAATCTGTTGGAACTTTATAAGTTTGGCATGAATACGGACGGGTTTATGAACGAAGCTCATCCCAAGCTGCGTCCGGTGGATGCAACCGTGGACGGCTTGTTTTTGGCCGGTTTATGTCACCATCCCAAGCCCGTTGATGAATCTGTGTCCCAGGCCATGGCGGCAGTTTCCCGGGCTGGAGTAATTCTGGCCAAGGAACGCATGTCTCTTGACGCCATTAAATCCTATGCCACGGAAAATTGCGACGGCTGCGCCCTGTGCCTCGATGTCTGCCCGTACATGGCCATTAAGATTGAGGAATATACCGACAACGGCAATGCCCACCGGCGCATTACCACCGACAAAGCCTTGTGCAAAGGCTGCGGTCTGTGTGCCGCCACCTGCCCCAAAGGCGGGGTTGTGGTCCACGGCTTTACCATGGACCAGCTCCAGGCCCAGGTGGATGAAGTAGTATGCGATTGTTGAGAATGCAGTTTGGCCGGTAGGGCCAGTAGGCCAGCCTACATTTTAATAATTGCAATAAAGCGGGGAGCGGAGACCGAGGATCCGCGGGGGTAAACCGGTCTCCCGCTCAAATCTTCAATGATAATAAGTCAGTTATCAGGATGCAGTTAAGATAGTTCATTAGCTGAAAGCTGATTGCTGACTGCTGAAAGCCATATGAGGAGGCTTTTTATGTCAGAAAAATTTGAACCTGTCATCCTCGGTTTCCTGTGTAACTGGTGCGCCTATGCCGGCGGCGATCTGGCGGGGGTGTCCCGGTTGCAGTATCCGCCCAACATGCGGGTTATTCGAACCATGTGTTCCGGTATGGTGCATCCCCGACTGGTGGTGGATGCCCTGGACCGGGGGCTTGACGGCGTCATAGTCATGGGGTGACACCTGGGCGACTGTCATTACCTGGATGGTAATCACAAAGCATTGGCCCGGAGTGAAGCAATTAACCTAGTTCTGGAAGACCTGGGGATTGACCCGGAGCGTTACGAGATTGCCTGGGTGTCGTCAGCGGAAGCGCCCCGGTTTGCGGAACTGGTAACGAAATTTACTGAGAAAATACGGGAATTGGGTCCCAATCCTGCCAGGCATGCCAAGGCCATGGCCGCTTGATGAGGGAGGAGTCATGAAAACCTTTTTTAACCTGGTTCAAGAGGTGCAAAAGCCGGGACTCTGTCATCACTGCGGCGGTTGCGTCACCTTCTGCACGGCGATCAATTATGGGGCCCTGGAATTGGATGAAAACGGTCGGCCCCGGTACAGTGACATGGAAAAATGCATTGAATGCGGCATCTGCCATTCCATCTGTCCGGAAGTCGGCGAACTCGATGACGAGTTGAAGCGTCAGCTCTCCTGGAGCGCCCCCATCGGCCGCGTCATTGAAACCACGGTGGCTCGGGCCAAAGACCCGGAAGTTCGAGCCCACGGCACCGACGGCGGCGTGGTTACGGCCCTGCTGCTGCATCTGCTGGACATGGGCCGCATCGACGGGGCCATCGTCAGCCGGCGAGTCGGACAGTTTAACCGCCTGCCCTGGCTGGCGATCACCAAAGATCAGATTTTGGAAGCGGCCGGTTTTCATTTTGACACCATGCACGGCATGACCCACTTTTCCAAAGTGTATTCCGGCCTTTATTCCACCTTCTCCCCCTCGATCCTGGAATTGGGGGAAGTGGCCAAAAAAAGGCTGCATCGGGTGGCTTTTGTGGGCACCCCCTGTCAGATTAACACCCTGCGGCGCATGGAAGTAATGGGTATTGTCCCTTCCGGAACCATCAAATATCATTTCGGCCTGTTCTGCACCGGCAATTTTCATTTCGGCCCGGAGCAGCGGCAGAAGCTGGAAGAAATCGGCGGTTTTTCCTGGGATGACGTCGCCAAGGTTAACGTCAAAGAAAACCTGATGATCCATCTAAAAAGCAAAGAAGTTCTCAATATCCCGCTGGACCGGATCGACTTTATAAAACGCTATGCCTGCCACTATTGCGATGATTATGCCTCGGAATATGCGGATTTATCTTTCGGCGGCATCGGCGCCGAAGAAGGCTGGACCACAGTTATCAGCCGGACGCCGCTGGGCCGGGCAGTATTGGCAGATTCCAAGGGAACGGATATCGAGATTTTCGATTACCGGGACGACCCCAATTTTGCCGCCGAAGCCCTGGCCAAGGTCATTGAATGGTCCGAGAAGAAGAAGCAGCATGCGGCCGAAAAGCACCGGGAGTTAGAGAAAAAATCAATACGGGTGCTGGGATAGGAGAAAATTATATGCCAGTTAAAGTTGCAGAAGAATGGTTAAATTCCTGTTCCGGGTGTGAAATCGCTATCTTAAATCTCGGCGAGACCCTCTTGGACGTCCTGCCCCACCTGGAATTTGTTCATATTCCGGTCCTGATGGACCACAAATATTTCGGCCAGACCGGCGAAGGAGACACTCATCACCTGGATATTCCCAAAGCTACGGTAGGGATTATTTCCGGAGGCATCCGCAATCAGGAGCATTTGGAAGTGGCCGAGGCCATGCGAAAATCCTGCGATGTCATCATTGCCCTGGGGAGCTGCGCCACCCATGGCGGCATCCCCTCTTTAATCAACCAGTGGGGCAATGAAGAGCTTTTCGAACGCTATTATCGGGGCTCTGAGACCACCGACGCCCATGCCACTCCCAGCGATCCGGTGCTGCCGGCCTGCCTGGATCGTTCCTATGCCCTGGATGAGAAAATTAAGGTGGATATTTATCTGCCCGGCTGCCCGCCGCATCCCGATTGGATCGGCGAGGTCATTGTCGCTCTGCTGGAAGGCCGGGCGCCGCAATTGCCCATGAAAAGCGTCTGCGATACCTGCCCTACCATCAAGACCGGCAAGGGCAATTTAAAGCATATGAATCGCTTTACCCATAATGCCCATTTTGACCCTGACAAACCGGTGAGCGAGATGCACTGCCTGCTGGAACAGGGGCTGCAGTGCATGGGCGCGGTGACCCGGGGCGGCTGTGCCGGCAAGTCCGGTGAAGCCCCGCGTTGTATCCAGGCCCGGGTCCCGTGCCAGGGATGTTTTGGCCCGGTAAAGCAGGAAGGCAACCAGATGTTGGATTACTTGAATGCTTTGGCCAGCAACCAGATAGACGTTAAATCAGTTATCGAGAAATCCACGCTGCTGGAGTTTTCGGGCGCTCATGGCCTCTTGCGGCCCAAGACCGTCAGGGGGCGCTAAGGAGGATATATGGCTCAGAAAGTCATCGAAGTGGGCGCCGACCAGACCATGACTCATGGCGCGCCGAATCGAAAAGTCATTACTATTCAACCCATCACCCGCATCGAGGGGCACGCCCGCATCGCCATTACCCTGGACGAGCAAGGTAATGTGGCCGACAGCCGTTTCAGCCTCATGTCCCTCAGGGGATTTGAAAAATTTATCGAAGGCAAACCGGCTGAGGAAGTGCCGAAGATTGTCAACCGCATCTGCGGTATCTGCCCCTGGATGCACCACACCGCCTCCAACAAGGCCGTGGACGGCTGCTTCAATGCCCAGGTGCCGCCCACCGCTTGGAAACTCCGGGAATTGATGCAGGTTATGGCCCAGATCAATGACAAAATCCTGCATTTCTTTTTCCTGGCCGCCCCGGATTTTGTTATGGGCGCCGGCGCCGATTACAAAGTCCGCAATGTCCTGGGCATTGTGCAGGCGGCGCCGGAACTGGCCACCCAGGTGGTCAAGATGCGCCAGATGGGCCAGATGATGATCGAGAAGTTCGCCGGCAAAGTTATTCACCCGGTGGTGGTGGTGCCGGGCGGCTTCGCCAAGTCCATGCGGGAAGAGGAACGCCAGGAGCTGTTGACTAAAAGCAGGGAGCTTTTGGAGTTTGCCCGGTTCTGCATCGATTTTGCCAAAAAGAACATCTTTTACAATCTCGATGCCGCCACCCTGCAGCTGGGGGAAATCACCACCGGCTTTTTGGGAACGGTAAAACCGGAAGATGGTTCACTAACCCTGTTTGACGGGGTGCTTCGCCTCATGAAGCCGGATGGCAGCTATCAGGATTTTTCTTACGACCAATATGTCGATTTCCTGGGCGAGCACGTGGAAGACTGGTCCTACTGCAAGTTCCCCTATGCCCGGAATTGGGGCGAAGGGTTCTCCATGGACCTGAAGCACCCCAAGGGCATCTACCGGGTGAACACCCTGGCCCGCTTGAATATCTGCGACAAAATCAACACTCCCCTGGCCCAGGCCGAGTTGGAAGAGTTCCGGTCCAAGTTCGGCCGCCCGGCCCAGTCCACCATGCTCTACCACTGGGCCCGGCTCATCGAACTGGTGTATGCCTGCGAGCGGGTCATTGAACTTTTAGAAGATGAGACCATTACCGATCATTACGTGCGCAACGAGGTGACGCCCCAGGCCGGGCGGGGCATCGGCTGCGTCGAAGCTCCCCGGGGAACCTTGATTCACGACTACTCCACCGACGACAACGGTCTGATCACCCGGGCCAACCTCATCGTGGGGACCACCCACAACGTCGGTCCCATGAACATGAGCGTCAGAGCGGCGGCGGAGGCGGTCATCAGCCAGGGGGTCATTACGGAGGAGGCCCTCAACAAGGTGGAGATGGCGGTACGCGCCTACGACCCCTGAATGAGCTGCGCCACTCACCGCCTGGATGGCGGTCGCGTTGTCGAAATCGATGTCTTTGATGCCAAAGGCAACCTGGTTACCACAGCCAAGTAAGAACAAAAATAACCGGGCGCGGTAAACAGCCCGCGCCCGTCAGCATAGCTTCACTCTGCCAGGTGAAGTCCCTGAACCGTTAACCCTCAACCCTAAAACAACTCCTCAGTTGTGTTCCTGTGGGGCGGACCTTTTTATAGGTCCGCCCGATTTTTGTGCTCATTTTAAGTGCAGACGAGAAATTGAGTCTGTTATCGGACACGACAAAATAATCGGACATCGGCATGAGAGTTGGCGTCGTCGTCATAGCCTCATCTTACCCAGACAGAGATAAAAATATTGAAAAAAATAATTTTCACTTAACGCCGACTTTCTTCTTTTTAGGTGTTATAATTAGACAAACACAGAAAATCATTCCCGAGACGCTTTTCTCTTCCTGCTTCCACAACTGCGGTAACTTCCTGATGATGTCTTAGGTTCGAATGAATTTGTCTGATGGTTCTCGAAATTAATTTCCATGGTTTAATCTGAATTGCCGAATGAAGACTGTGCAAATTTTCGAGGAAAAATATACGGCGTCGCTCAGACGTCTATCTTTGGAGATTGTCATGCAGAAAAAATTAACTCTCAGCGTTAATGCCGAGATCTATGAAGCCCTTCATAAAATGGCCGGTAAACGTAAGATTGGCCGATTTATTGAAAACCTGGTTCGACCTTATATTGCTTCGGATGGTTTGCAAGAAAGGACTGCTCAAGACGCTGAGCAGAAACCGGCAATTTGGCCCTGGCCGAAAACCGCTGATGCCAATGCCGAGAAAGCGGTTTAACTTTTGACCTGCGATCGTTAACTACAGATCATTGGAGATCTTAATAGATCGTAGGTTAGGTATTTAAAAACGCCTCTCTGGCAGCCCGACAGATTGCCAGGGGGGCGGAACTGGCCTGGGCCTCATAACGCCGGCATTGCACGGGGCTGTAAAAAGAGGCGATCCAGCGCTGGCCGGTGAGACCTAAAAAAACATCCAGTCTCAGCTCGTAATGGAAGCTCTGCATCATCTTTTCCACTACTTTCCAGGCGTCGCTAATGTTGGAGGTAAAGGGCGGCGTTCCTGATACCCTCATGATCTGTTCGGCGATAAATTGATCCAATTCCCAATCCTTTAATTCCATTCCAGATCCTTTCCGAATTACCCCATTATTTTCACTAAAATACCCGAAGCAATTATCGTGTAAATGATATAATAGCGAGTCTGGAAAAACAACGACAACTGCAGGAAAAATTATGCGGGAATTTTTTTAAGAACCAACCGACGAATCCTGCAGCGTTCTTAAATCTCCAATGGACCTGTGGTATATTAGAATTTATAGTATTTTTTCGTCTGAGCTGGTCCTGACAGGTATGGTCCGGGCAAGGAGTTCCGTATGCCGCATCGGTTCACGGGGAGGCCCCGTTTCCAGGAAAAATTAAGGCATAGCCTGCTTATACTTCTGCTGGCTTTATCAGCTCAAGTTTTTTATTGCCCCAATGTTTTTAGTCAAAATAATCCGGCTGCAGGTAATATCGTTATGTCAAAAATTGCACTGGACCCGGTGGGCCGGGTGGAACATTCGGATGGTAAGATATTTATTGCCGTCATGCCGGCGTATACGGCAGCCCTGGAGGGGATCGAAGATTTTTCCCACATATGGGTCATCTACTGGTTTCACGGCAATGACAACCCTGAAAAACGACGCACCCTGAAAGTTCACCCCCGCAGTAATCCAGCCAACCCGTTAACAGGTGTCTTTGCGACGCGCTCACCGGCCCGCCCGAATCTGGTGGGCATGCAGGCCTGCCGCCTGGTCCGCCGGGACGGCAACCGCCTGGAAGTAGAGGGCCTGGATGCCTGGGAAGGTTCACCGGTCCTGGATATAAAACCTTACCTGCCGCAACTGGATTCCCATCCTCATGCTGCCATGCCGAAATGGGCCGAGGGGAGTCCGCCGAAATAACGATTCGGATAATGAATCATGCAGGAACATCACCTTTATCAACTCAGACTCAGCAAAAGGATATCAGCCATGCCGTATGTCAATATTAAAATAACCAAAGAAGGGGCCACGGCTGAACAAAAGGCAGCTTTGATCCGGGAAGTGACCAGACTGCTGGCCGAAGTTTTGGGTAAAAATCCTCAAACTACCGTGGTGGTTATTGATGAAGTGGAGACTGATAATTGGGGCATTGGCGGTCAGACCGTCACGGTATTGCGACAGGGCGCTAAAGCCGGCGGCTGATGGGCAAATAACGAAACTGGCGACAGTCATCATGTTTAAAAATCATCACGAAGCATGAAAACCAAAATGGGCCTGTTGATCGATCCGGTCTTATCGGCTACACGGCTAACGGTTTTCATATAAGGTATCAAGATGTGTGAGTTCTGCCTCCAGCACGGCGAAGGTAAGAAGTGGTATTTGCAGGCCAAAAATTATGCCGACGACCTGCTCAGCGATTGGCGCCGGCGCCGGTTCATGGAAACCTTTTTAGCCGACCCCGAGAGTCTGGCCAGGGAAGTCCATGATCTGGAGCGGCTCAACAAAATGCCGAAATTCATCCGGGATATCATCGGCCGGCTCATTACCCGGAAGATGAAAAAAATTCATTTCGGACAAATTGTACCCATTGAAGACATCGAACAGATATTCAGCTTTGTGAAAACCATTGTCCGGGTCGCCTGTATCTGCCGAAAAGCTAACCTGGGCCAGGAAAAACGGTATTGCTACGGGGTCAGCGTGGCCCCCGACGGCGGCAGATTTGCTGAAATTCTGCAGGGTCTGGACCAGAGTTTTCTCTCTGGCCCCCATCTGCAGGGATTGGAAGTGCTGACCCGGGAGGAAGCCATGGCCGCCTTTCACTCCCATGAGCAGGAAGGGCTCTGCCACAGCGTCTGGACCTTCCATACTCCGTTCATCGGCGGCATCTGCAACTGCGACCGCTCAGACTGCATGGCCATGCGCTGCACCGTCACCCAGGGTGTGGCAGTGATGTTCCGCGGCGAATATGTCGCCCAGGTGGACCCGGACAACTGTGTCGGCTGCCGGGAATGTCTGCGGCTCTGCCAGTTTGGGGCCCTGTCATACAGTGCGGCCAATCAGAAAGCGGTCGTTGATCAAAGATGGTGCTATGGCTGCGGGGTCTGCCGTGCCACTTGTAACAAAGAGGCCATTCAATTGAGGGAGCGCCGGACCATCCCGGCTGTAGCTAATCTGTGGTAATAAAAGGGAAAAATTAAAAATAAGCAGGGTATTACAGACATCTCGCCGGGCACAAAAGAACCGACTGTGCGTCTGTGCACCATTTTCAGGGGCTTAAGCCGGAATTGAATTAAGGGAGATTTTTATTCATCCTCCTGGCTCAATGGCAAAATTGCCTTCTCAATATCCTCCAGAATCTTATGGTGGTAATATCCCGCCTGGTCTTCATTGGCCATGACCATATCCAGTTGGCGGGTGTGCACGCTCATGTATCCCAGGATGCGGAGGCGGGTCAGCATGTAATTCTTCGGCCCGATGTCCATGCGGGCAAAGACGGAATCTTCCTTGATATCAACTTTGAAATCATATTTCTCCAGCACTTCCTGCACCAGCCTGGCTCGAGCCAGCCGCCGGGGATAATCCGCCGCCCCGCCTTTGAAGGCAAAACGCAGGTAATTCTCATGGGGATTGTCCCCCACTAAAGCTTCCACCGTGGAAAAATGGAAGCCGAAACGGGAAGTGAGATTGCAGAAGTTTTTGGAAATCATAAAATAGTTGATGTTGCCGAATACTGAGGGTCCAGCCACGTCCAGATTGCGGTTGGTGGCGGCCTGGCCGATGATGGACATAAACCCGCCCGCATCGATAGGCGGCGGCCCTTCCCACTTCACCGCCGTAATCCCCTGCCATAAGGCCAACATCGGCACCGAGGCGATTTTCGACAGGTGAATCTCCCGGCCTGGGGTATCCTCGGCAAAACCGTCCTCCAGATCCAGGACAAACCACTGCATAGGGCACTTCGGCCACCAGACGCTTGATAAAATGCTTTGATAAGGTTTTATTTTTCTCGTAATCGAAGAGTTCTTTGACCGAGACTTCATGCACGTAACGAGTGATGTCATGCAAAGTCCGGCAGTTTTTGATCCTGAAGTCTTGACTATCCGGATTGGTCAGGTTGAGAGGGGTAATGTTGGTCATGACTTCTTTCAGGGTTTCATACACCGGCGTCCCCACCATGAGCTTATCCTGCCGATTTGCCAGGGCCAGGAGACTTTCCACCCGCCCCTCATAGACGGTATGACCCTCGGCATCAACGGTGATAATATCCCCGTTCTTGATCTTCTTGGTGGCTTCGCCGGTATTAAACAGGGCCGGCAGATGAAATTCCCGGGAAACATTAGCCAGATGCCCGGTAATTCCCCCACGGTCGGTGACCAAAGCCACGGACCGGGACAATACCGGGGCCCAGTTGGGGTGCGGGAAGGCCGTAACCAACACCGCTCCCTCAGGAAATTGCAGCAGATCCAAATTATTGGCTACCAGATAAGCCGGCCCCGCCGCCACTCCGGGGCTGGCCATCTCGCCGCCCCGCAAAATGATGGAATTAGTGATGTCCGAGGTTAATATCCGCTCTTCCCGCTCCGCCACCATCATCTGTTGCAAGGGACGGCTCTGTAAAATGTAGATCTGGCCGGTCTCGTCAATGGACCACTCAATATCCTGGGGGCCCTGGAAATGCTCTTCAAGTCTCAGGGCGTAGCGGGCCAGTTCCAAAGCCTGCTCATCACTGATCGCTGCCTGACTGCTGTATTCGTTCGTTACTTCCCGGCAGACACCTTCTTCGGGCAGACAGATAAATTTGTGTTCTTTATGTGAGATTTCCTTTTTAATAATGCTTAAAGGTTCTTTCCGGGAAATGACCAACAGGTCCGGCGTGGCGCTGCCGTCCACCACGGTTTTGGCCAGGCCATGGACGGCATTAATAAAGATGGCGTCGCTGCGGATGTCCATGGGGTCCCGGCTGTAGATAACTCCACCGGCAGCCGCATCCACCATTTGCATACAGCCCACACACATGGCCACGTCTTCGTCCCGGATACCTTTGTGCAGACGGTAGGTAATGGCGGTGAGGGCATATTTGCTGGCGACAATTTCCTTATAAACCGGCAGCAGAAGGTCCGGGCTGACATTTAGTTCAGACCGGTATTGGCCGGCAAACGAAGTGTTGACGCTGTCCTCGCCGATAGCGCTGGAGCGCAAAGACACCCTGACTTCGCGCCCCGCCTTTTCCGCCAGCCGCTGATAAGCTGAGGTAATGGCGGCGGCGAGATCTTCAGGAACTTCGGAATTTATGATCTTCATTTGAATTTCGGAACTCAGACGATACAGATCCGCCATCTCCTCCGCCTCCACCGTCTGCAGGCGCCGGTTGATTTCCTCCTGGAGGTTGTTATGCGCCAGAAACCTTTCATAACCGGCCGCAGTAATAACGAATCCGGCAGGCACCGGAACTCCTTCGACTCGGCTGACAAGTTCTCCCAGATTGGCCATTTTCGAACCTACCGCATCAGCCATTTCTTTATTGGTCTGAGCCAGGGGCAGAACGGTTTCTGTGAGCGGCGGAGGTGCTTTGACGTTTAAGGTGTGGTCAATTTCTTCTTTAATATCAGCAAAGACGGTCTCTAATTTTTGATATTTCTCTCCTGCCAATTCCCCCAGATATTTAATCATAGCAAAGACATTGACGCAGATGGCGGTGCAGTGTGAGCGGATAAAGGCCATGCCGAAACTGTAATTGCCATAAGCCGCCGACTCCATATCGCTCATGAGTTGCAGGGCGGTGTTATTGGCTGCCAGCAACATTTTAAAGGCCTGATAACGTCGCTTAAACACCGCCCGCAACTCGTCTCACCGAAGGGGCGGGGGTACGGGAAAAGACTTTTTTTAATTTTCCAAGCAATCCGGTCATGGAAACTCCCTTCGCAGGCTTACCAACAGTATACCATTTGCAATGAAGGTGCCAAGGCACTAAACTTTTTCAACCCGATCGAGAGCATTTCCCCGGGAGCATCGTATCCTATCTAATAATAAACTATTTACTCATTGATGCGCCGACAACACCTCTTTATCAACTTTGCCGCCGGCTTTTACACCTTGTAAAAAAAGTTGGCAGAACTTAAAGGGCTTGACTGCCCTGGAAGGTCAATTTTATTCAACAATTTTAAGAGATAAACTATCATCCCTTCTGGCACGGGGGTTGCACGATTTATACGAGGGGTTTGCACGATTTATTATGATTAAGTTTTTACTTTGCAGACGTCAAAGATTTTGATACAAGAGAATGTGAAATATTTCATTATCTCCTTTTTTCTGCAGGGAGCTTTCCCCTGAACCGCCTGCCGGTGGCTCAGGAAGCCAATAAAATTAAGAGCAATTATAATACGTTATCAAGGAGGTTGTTGTGCGTATGAGTCGTAGCCGACAAATGTTTGAAATGATGAAACTGGCTGCGGAGTACCATGCCCGTTGGGAGATTGAAACTTCCAACAACATTGTCCGCAACCGCAAGAAATTACTGTTACTGTTGATTCTCTGCCTGCCCATTCTGGGGTTCTGGGGCTATACCTGGGCCGCCGGAGACATATTGGGCGGCAAAACTGCTTTTGCCCCGGCCTTTTATACTCCGGGGATCTTTTTTGCCACCATCTTCATCGGTCTGGCGGCCGGACTGGTCACCGGCTGCATCGGCGCCGGCGGCGGCTTTATCATCACCCCCGCCCTGATGAGCGCCGGCATTAAAGGCATCCTGGCCGTGGGCACCGACCTGTTCCATATCTTTGCCAAGGCCATCATGGGCACCGCGGTGCACAAGAAAATGGGCAATGTCTCCGTCAAGCTGGCCATCGCCTTCCTCTGCGGCTCCATCATCGGCGCCACCGGCGGCGGGTGGCTTAACCGTTGGATTTACGATATCAATCCAGTAATGAGCGACCTGTTTATTTCCTTGGTCTATGTCTTCCTGCTGGGCTTCCTGGGTTTCTACTCCATGACCGACTTCCTGAAACTGCGCAAGGCCGGGGCCGATACCAAGATTCAGGATCCTCATGGCGGGGGTAAACCTGCCGCCGCTTCCGGCACCACTGGTGTGGCCCAGAAGCTGCAAGCCATCAACCTGCCCCCCATGATCACCTTTGACGAGGACCTGGTGCCCGGCGGCAACCGCATTTCCGGCGTCTTTGTGGCCATGTGCGGTTTCGTTGTCGGCGTCGTCGCCGCCATCATGGGCGTGGGCGGCGGCTTCCTGGCCTTCCCCATGTTCGTGTATTTGCTGGGCGTCTCTTCTTTCACCACCGTCGGCACCGATATCCTCCAGATTATCTTTACCGCCGGTTACGCCGCCATTACCCAGTACGCCATTTACGGCTTTATTTTCTACACCCTGGCCATGGGCATGCTGTTAGGCTCCCTGCTGGGCATCCAGGTGGGCGCCTTGACCACCAAAGTCGTCAAAGGCATCTACATCCGGGGATTTTACGCCATCACCATCCTGGCCGGCTTCTTCAACCGCTTTTTTGCCCTGCCCAAAAAGTTAAATGAGATGGAATACATCAACATTTCTCCGGCCACGGCCAGCTTCTTAGATACCCTGGGTCTGATAATCTTCTTCCTCATCGCCGGCACCTTCGCCACCTGGGTGTTTTATATGTTCTTTACCAATATCAAGAAGCTGAGAGGGGAGGTCTAAACCATGAACAGCAAAAAAATCACCGTGGGAATCATCCTCCTCGTCACCTTTTTTATGGTCTTGTTCGCCATCTTTATGCCCTGGTTCGGCAAAGGCGCCACCGGACAACCTCGAAATGGCCTGGAATTTTCCGATGACTTCTTTAATTCCCTGGCCAAAGGGTCCAGCAATTTCATGGACAACATGCGTAACCTGGCCACTCCCTTTAAAGGCCAGACCTTTGAGGCGGAATTAAAATTTAAAGACGCCGACACCGCCAAAAAAATTGAAGTCCTCTTCACCAAGGCCGGCGCCACCGTGGAGGCGGCTGATAATGCTCTGAAGGTCAAGGGCGATCTGGGCCAGGTCATGTTTGCCGCCATCGATGACTCCGACGCCATGTTCAACAACCAGAGCGATAAAATCAAGGCTAAATATGACTTTGACCCCAAGCTGGTTTTAAGAGCTTGGTGGACCGCCTTTAAGGAACTGGACCGGGATCTGAAGCTGCAGAAAAAATTCCGGGAGGCCAGGGTCATTTCGGAAATCATGATGCGCTCCATCGAGCCGGGTTATAATTTCTTCGGCATTTCCCCCGAAGCCGTGAGGGATAATATCGCCCTGCTGACCTTCATGCTGGTCTTCTATGTGGTCTATACCCTCTGGTATGGCTACGGCGTCTTCGAACTCTTCGAGGGCCTCGGCCTGGGCGCGCATGCGGGACACAAAGAAGAAGTTTAATCAACCTTTTTCAGAACTATGGTTGCAACCACAGCCAGGATAGCCGTATAATAAGGCAATCCTGGCTGTTTCTTTTCACCCGGTTTAAGCCATAAAAGGTCTTAGCAGGAGTTCCATCGTGTCATTCTGGAAAAAGCTATTTGGTAAAAGCTGCCCGGCAGATGCTGCCCCGCCGGCCACCAGCCGGGCCCAGCAATACCTCAATAAATATCAAAACTTTCAGGCCATCATGACTGAATCCGAGGCGGCTCGGGATATTTTGGACCAGCTGCGAATTCAGCTGGCAGAAAACGACTGTGATTTCCAAAGGGTGCAGCAACAAAGTGCCGGCCTCCTCCAGCACCTCCGCCAGGCCCTGGATCTGCTCCAGGGTTTTTGTCAAAAGCAACCCGACGCCCTGGCCAAGGCCTATGAAGACCTGGAGGGCCAGATCAATCAGGCTTTCAATCAGACGGGGGCCAAAGACATTTCAGCCGCCGTTCTGCAGCCCTGCCGGGACACTCTCCGGCCGCTCCTCTTCTCCGCCCAGCCTCAGGACCTTGGTGCTGCTATACCCGCCGCCGTCTGTTCCTGTCTCCAGGAAGTCCTGGACCAGATCACCGAACAGCGGCTGCAGGAAATGTTCTGCCTTAGCCTCCGGAGCCAGGTCAGCAGAAAGCAGGCGGCCAGCCTGGTTACCGGGCGCCTGGTGCCTATTTTAGTCATAGACGTCGGCGGCGGCCTGTCCAGCCCCGGCCCTACAGTGCATCTGGAAGACGTTGCTTCCGTCCCTTATAAGGCTTTTCTAACCGGCATGCTGTCTATTCCCTGGCCCAAGGCGCGGCCGGTGGACATGAAAGGCTTTATTTCCGTTATCGGGGTGACCTCCACCACCCCCCGGGCCGAAGACCAGCTCCAAAAGGTCAGTTTAGCCATCCTGGCCCAAGAGTACATGAATTTCAGCCTCTGCCTGGGTTACCATGCCTCCACCATTGAGGCCTATGTGGGAGAGCCGGCGGCATGTAACTACCTCCGTTTTCATTATGAGGGCGGCGCCGCTTCCGTGGAGCGCCGGGTCCGCCGGTTGCGGCTTATCCAGGGAATCTTAACCAGACTGGGTTTTGCGGTAACCATCACTGGTGACCTCCTGGACGGTCGCAAAATCGGGGATGATGAAGCCGCCTGCCTGAAGCTGCTGGAAATCATGGGCCGCCTGGAGGTATTTACCAAGCAGATGGACATGGTCATGACCGATGACGAGGTCATCTTCGGGTATATAGAAGATTTCATGGCCAAACATTGCTGATTGACTCCCTTACAGCCCTGGCTCGGCCCCAGCACCCGCCAGCGCCAAAATTATTCCGTCATCGGAGCCGGGCTTCTGGAATCGTGGGCCGGGCAAAACCACCTCACTCTGCGGGAGGCCCACCGCCAGGCCCTGTCTCAGGGCATTTTTCCCGAGACCCTGGAGCGCAATTTCCCCACTTTGACTGCCCAAGATCAACTCCAGTTGTTCAATGCTAGTGTCCTAATAGTCGGCCTGGGCGGATTAGGCGGCTACCAGGCCCAACTCCTGGCCCGGCTGGGTTTGGGGCGGCTGCTGGTGGCCGACGGCGACCGCTTTGCCCCGTCCAACCTCAACCGCCAGCTCCTGGCCACCAGCGCCAGCCTGGGAGAGTCCAAAGGCCGGACCACCGCCGAGTTTCTCCGCCAGATCTCTCCAGCCCTGGAAATCCAGGTCTTGGAAGAATATCTCGTCAAAGATACCTATGCCCTGTATCTTCCTCAGGTGGATCTGGCCCTGGACGCCCTGGACACCATCCCCGCCCGCCTGGAATTGCTGGCTGCCGCCCGCCAGGCCGGCAAACCTGTGATACATGGCGCCGTCCTGGGTCAGGACGGACAGGTAAGCACCATTCTCCCTGGCGATCCACTCTCGTTCGAGTCCAGGCATCTCAGTCAGGCACTCGCTGACGTCGAATCTCCCCCGGTACTCGCCCCCATCGTCTCCTTGGTGGCCAGCCTGCAGGTGCAGGAGGCTGTCCGCCTCCTCCTGAGGAAACCCCTGGCCTATCACGGCCGCCTGGCCTATCTGGACGGCGACACCGGCTGCCTGGAATTCTTCCCCTGGTTGACCTGACGCCCCCCCACACCCAGCCCCGAGAAAAGGGATCACAGCCGCCCCTGCCGGTGCCGTACCCTACCACTTGACAAAATCACTTTTCTGGAAGAATATAATTAGCCATGGATAAAGCCAAACCACCCGAAAAAACCTCTTCGGACACCTGCCCCCCGGCGGCGCCGCTCCCCCTGGCCGATGACTTCCCCAGCCGGTTTGCCCGGGTGTTTTTCGGCGTCCTCACCCTCATCATCCTGTATTTCTCTTATCTGATCATCAAACCCTTCCTGGTGGAGATTTTTCTGGCCCTGGTCCTCTTTATGATCAGCAAACCCCTATTCTCCTTGATTCTCAAGCTACTCCCAGGCTGGCGCGGTCTCGCTTCCGGCCTGACCTGTCTGTTGCTGGCCTTTTTTATCATTGTGCCCATCCTCACCCTGGCCAGCATCATCGCCAGCCAGGCCCTGGATATCTACAATCTCATCAGTGAGGGACTTCACAGCGGCAACCTCTGGCAGAACCTGACCGAGAAGCTGTCTTTTTTACAAGATTATGCCAAGAAACTTGGCATACCAATAACCCTTGACAATCTCCAGATTGAGCAACTGATCCGCTCTGCCCTGGTCAACGCCAGTCAATTCATTTACACCAGTTCCATCGGCCTGGTCAAAGGCTTCACCACTGTCATCTTCAGCCTGTTGCTGATTTTATTCATTACCTTTTTCTTTTTCATCGAAGGGGATGATTTTATGAACGCCATCAGAGAATTGTCCCCCTTAGACCCGGCTCATAATGAAGAGATTCTGGGGGATGTGGAAAACACCATTAAAGCCACCCTCCGGGGCACGGTCATTGTGGCTCTGATTCAAGGCATCCTCGGCGGTG
Source organism: uncultured delta proteobacterium (assembly GCA_963789385.1). Lineage (GTDB taxonomy): Bacteria > Desulfobacterota > Desulfobaccia > Desulfobaccales > Desulfobaccaceae > Desulfobacca. The sequence goes on from CAWBKT010000032.1 coordinate 28,994, forward strand.
TAGGATTTCTCATTTTTGGTGTTCCCAGGGCCGCCTTCTGGGGTACGGTAATGGTCCCGGCCTCGGTTATACCGGTGGTGGGGGCTGCCCTCATCTGGTTCCCCGGGGCCCTTTTTCTCTTCTTTCAGGGCCATACCGGGTACGCCCTGGGATTGGTTCTTTGGGGTGTCGTGATCATCGGCGCCATCGATAACCTGGTCAAGCCCTACCTCATGAGAGGGGCGCGTTATACGCCCACCATATTTACCCTGTTCGCCATCATGGGGGGCATCGCCTATTTCGGTACCGTCGGCTTTATTCTGGGACCCTTGATCCTCTCCTTCCTGTTATCCGTATTATCCATCTATCAAAAAACTATTTTGCGACAGAACCGGTCACAACTGCCCCCCGTGGTCACCAAGCCCAACGGGGAAAACCAGGCCACAACCTGAGACCGGATCGCCAGACATAAAGCTCATCCGTTTTCACCGCCTTTCCGGACCGGGCCACAATTTTCCGAGCCGAAAAAAAAGGCCGGGGCAATCACCCTGGCCATTTGTCTCAAATTTTCGGCAACTTCTTCCGCTAAGCCACTTCCTCCAGAAAATTTTTTTTCAGATCGCTAAAATTTAACTCTCCCTGAACTAAAGAAGCCCGGGTTTCCAGTTGCTCGATCTCCTGCTGTATCAGGGTCCGGTCCAGGTGGCGGTCTTCATGGATCAGTTGGCAGTATTCTTCGAAAAGCTCCTGTTTCAAATCCTCTGAAAACAAGCCGGTTTTGCCGGAATCCTCTTCCAGGCCGTAGACATTATCCAAAAGATAAAAATATGTGGCCCGGGCCTCGGATAGGCGCCCCATCTGGGCTAAGCGGTCTGCCTTCTCCTGGGCCTGACGCAGCTTTTCTTCCAGTTCCGCCGTGTCCGCTCCCCCCGTTGTCCCGGCTTCGGTAATGATCAGATCTATACTTTCCAAAAGGGTATCCAGATCAGGACTCTCCTCCTTGAGAAGTTCCCTGGTCTCAAATATCTTATCGGACATCTCGAGGATTATTTTAATCAACTCGCTCTTGGAAAATTGTTTTAACTGTTCTTTGAGAGAGCTGCGATCCAGAAAACTGTCAGGGTTTTCCACCCAGGCCACCAATATGGCCAACGAACAGGGGCACCAGCCATTTTCCTGCTGAGGGCAGGAGCAACTATTTTCTAAAGCGCCGTCAACAATGGCGACGACGGTGGGATACCAATTTTCCTTATCTTGAACTGCTGCTTCCAGCCGATCCGGCGTTCGGTAGCGGAAATGGACCTGGTCATTATGAACCAGATCCTGGGCCGCCAGCCAGCTTTCTTCGGAACCTAACTGTCGGGCCTTTTCGGCATTTATATCTTCGAAACGCATAATTATTTCCTTCTATCTCAACTTTACATTAAGTGTATATCCCCATGTTCAAAAAGGCAAATAATTATCGTGAGAATCAGGGGGTTTTTTTGAAATAAAGTTTATTTGCCGGAGAAATAATTCTGACCTAGGGAAAAGAGATTATTGAGATTGTTCTCCAGTTTCAGCCGAAATTCTTCCATATTCTTGCTCCGCACGTCAGGCGGAACTTCAAAGGGTTCACCGAAAATCAAGGCCACCCGACTGCACGGCAGGATCAATTCAAACCTGTCCCAGGAAGACATAGTGATTTTTTTCTTACTGGCCACGGCCACCGGCAAAACCGGCGCACCAGCGTCCCGGGCCAACATCACCACCCCTTTTTGCAAGTGATGGTATGGTCCCCGGGAGCCATCGGCAATAATACCCGCAGACTTGCCCTGGTGCATCAAACCGGCAATTTTTTTTAAGGCCGCCAGCCCGCCTTTATTCCTCGAGCCGGAAATTATCATGGCGCCAAACTTTTCGGCCACCCGACCGATGAGTTCGCCGTCAACACTGGGGCTGGCCAGCAGCACTATCTGCCGGGCTCGGGAGCGAAAATGATAAAACACATAGGCAAGTTGGCCGTGCCAGCACGTGTACAGTATTGGTCTGTGCATAATTTTTTTTTCCGCTTCCAGGTTGACGACGTGGGAGCGGCAACTGCCAAACACCCCGGTCATAATCGCCCAGGCCAGGGGTGGCATTAAATTAAGCAATCGAGGGTTACGTATTTTCATTAATATTGCAATATATCTTAAAAAATCGTCTCAGGCCTGTCCACCTGCCCGCGTTTTTATATCTTTAACTAAGTCTAAGTCCATATTACTTCTTCGCCTGGGGCAACCTGTCCAATTTCTCCAGGACCTTGGCGGTGTAATCGTTGTGCTCCTGCAACAATGGGGAGACCCGGCGCATCATGTTTAATTTCATGGTCAAAAAATTCAGCCGCCGCATCTGCTGCAATTTTGCCGCTTCGTCCGGCATTCCCGCCATCATGTCCTTCAGGGTGATTATCTGCCTTTGCAGTTCCAACTCCGGGGGCAGGCAATCAGCCATCTTTAATATCTTGTAAGCCATCCGCAATTCAGGGGGGATATCAGGATCATCGGTTAAAATTAAAGGCTGACCCTGGCCGGCCAGGTTGTCAAAGGCGCCATCCCGAATGGCTTCCAAAATACGGCTTTCGGCTATTTTTTCTAAAAAAAACAATCAAACTCTCCTTGGTAAGCTAACGGCCCATAACTGGTTCAGGACTTTTTAAAACGCCTTTATAAATGATAAATCAACCTGATGGGAAAAACCATGGGATTTTGACCGGAATCGGTTACTTTTTTTTTCCGGGACCATTTGTTACACTGTATGAAGCTTGAGGTAAAATCGGCACATGATTTGGTAAGCTGATGCATGTCCTTGCCACTATTTGGAGTAGATATGACCCAAAGGGAAGCAGCCCTGGCCGGCAAAATAACGCCGGCCATGACAGCCGCCGCTGAAAAAGAAGGAGTGACGCCAGATTTTCTTAGAGAAAAATTGGCCACAGGCACTATTGCCATTCCAGCCAACGTTGGCCACCGGAATCTGGAGCCGATTGCCATCGGCAGCGGCGTCCGGGTAAAGATCAACGCCAATATCGGCACCTCGCCGCACGATATCAACCTGGAAAAAGAGAAAGCTAAACTTGCCGCGGCTATCCGCTACGGGGCCCACACGGTTATGGATTTATCCACCGGGGGGGACCTCAATGCTACCCGGATGGAACTGCTGACACAGTGTCCTTTGCCATTTGGAACCGTGCCCATTTATCAGGTAATGGCCGAAGCCACGAAACTCGAGGACGTGGACGCGACGGCGATGCTTGAGGCAGTCCGGTTGCACGCCGAACAAGGTGTTGATTTCGTCACGGTACATTGCGGGGTCACCCGCAAGGCACTGGGTCTGCTGAAAAACCGAGTCACCGGGGTTGTCTCCCGGGGCGGGGCCTTTCTGGTGGCCTGGATGCGCCGCTTTGGCAAGGAAAACCCCCTCTTCGAGCGTTTTGACGAACTGCTCGACATTGCCCGCACCTACGACGTCACCCTGAGCCTGGGGGACGGTCTGCGGCCCGGCTGTCTGGCCGACGCCAGCGATAAAGCCCAGTTCCAGGAACTCAAGGTATTAGGGGATTTGACCAGGCGGGCCTGGGCTGCCGGAGTCCAGGTAATCGTCGAAGGGCCGGGACATGTGCCCTTTCACCAGATCAAGAAAAATATTCGGTTACAGCAAAAATACTGCCACGGAGCGCCTTTTTATGTGCTGGGGCCGCTGGTGACCGATGTGGCCTCGGGTTATGACCACATCGCCGGGGCTATCGGCGGCACCATGGCCGCCAGCCTGGGCGCTTCTTTCCTGTGCTATGTGACGCCGGCGGAACATCTTAAACTGCCGGAAGTCCAGGATGTCATAGATGGTGTGATCGCCTCGCGCATTGCCGCGCATGCGGGGGACCTTGCCAATGGCTTGCCCGGCGCCGCAGAGTGGGATCTGAAGATGTCCCGGGCTCGTCGCTCCCTGGATTGGGAGACTCAGATCGCCTTGTCCATCAATCCTGATAAGGCCAGGATTTATCGGGATCTTAGCCGGGCTAAAGAAGATCAGTGCACGATGTGCGGCCGCTTCTGCGCTATGAAGGTCTTTGACGAACGCTTTGACGAAGAAAGTGAAAAGTGAAAAGCGAGGACGAAGCGGAAGCTGAAGAATTTTATCAGCAATAAAATTGTCAGAGATCGGATTTCAGCAAAAAATTATGAAAAGATCGTTTCCTAAATTTGATCCGGCCGCTGCTGTCGCAGCCCGCCGATGAGTTCCAGCCAAAGCCGCCGGTCCGGCGGCCAGGCAGCCTCAAGCTCAGGCGCTTATCCTCTCCTACCTGACGCTGGGCTATAACATTCTGGAGGCTCTGGCTAGTCTTGTGGCCGGTTATCTGGCGGGCAGTGTGGCCCTAACCGGTTTTGGTCTGGACAGCCTGGTGGAATCCCTGTCTGGGGCCATCATGATCTGGCGCTTCCGGCCGCATCCGGGCCTGACTCCGGAGATGGAAGCCCGCAAGGAAAAAAAAGCCGTTAAACTTGTGGGCTATTCTTTTTTTATTCTGGCTGGCTATGTGATCTTCGAATCCCTGCGCAAGCTCTATTTCCGGGAGATACCGGAGACTTCCCTTCCGGGAATAATCATCGCCCTGGCATCCATTATTCTGATGCCCTCCCTGTTTTACTTCAAGCTGCGAACCAGCCGGGCTCTGAACAGCCGGAGTTTTCTGGCCGACGCCCGCCAGACCCTGGCCTGTTTTTTCCTCTCCGTGTCCCTGCTGGCGGGACTGGGACTCAACTACCTCTTCGGCCTGTGGCAGGCCGACCCCATCACCGGCCTGATTATCAGCGTCGTCCTTCTGAAAGAAGGTTACTCCACCCTGGTCTATCAGGAACTCTGCAGCTGCTGCGGCTGATTATTCCTTCGTGGACCTTTCGGGTTTTCCCTTCTTCATCTCTACCACCTTTTTTCCCCACTTTCTTGAAAGAATAATTTGATTATCACTTAACTTTATATTATAGTAGCCCTCTAATTCTTACTATCCCAAAATACTTATTCTTTTAGATCAAACTGAAGGCGATGAATCCTAAAAGTCATTTCTGACTGCGGTGGGCCAGGTGGCCGCCTAATCTCAGATAGTGGCATGTTGGATAAGGACGTCAAGGAAGACGGCCGTGATAACCTGTTCCCGGCTAGGGCTACTTCTTGATCGGCGTCCGGACTGAAGTTATTTCCCCAGGACGGCAAGGCAGCCCTGACCGCTGCCCTAGCCTTTCCATGAGGTCCCGAGCATGAAGATCAAACCCTGCCTCGTTGTCCCGACCGCAGTTCTCCTGCTGATCATCTTGACCATTCCCGGTTTGGCCCAATACGTCAGTGTCAACAACGGCGCCCGCTACACCACCAACTGCAATGTGCTCCTGACCTTGTCCGATGAAGGGACCGGCGCCGTCCAGATGAAATTTTGCGACGAAAGCACCCCCAACCTCTGGACCGCCCCCGAGCCTTATGCCACCGGTAAGATTTGGGCCCTCAGCAGCGGCGACGGCGTGAAAACTGTTTGGGTGCGGTTTCTCTATCCCGGTGGGACCTCTCGGGATGAGGGCGACGACATCTTCCTGGACACCAGGCCGCCGACGGGCACTATAACCATTAATAAGAATGATCAATACACGAATAGCGACCTGGTTACCTTAACCCTGTCTGCGGTTGATAACAGCGGCAGCGTCACCCAGATGCGCTTCAGCAATGACAACAGCCAGTGGAGCAGTTGGGAGATATTCCACCTTACCAGGTACGGATGGACCCTGCCGGCCGGTGACGGTTATTGGCAGGCTGTATGATCGTAATCTCTGGTCCCGATCAGCCTGAAGTTAGATTTTTATTAGTTCGTATTGCCGGGTTCCCAGGCCCAGCTGCTCGGCGTAGTCCAATTGCAATTCCCAGTCGATTTGAGGATAGACGTCCCTGAACTTATCGCTTCCCGGGGTCAGGTTCTTTAAACAGGAGCCGGGATGGCCGGGGCTTTGATTCACCAGATCCGCCGAGGCCTGGTCCAGCGCCACGATATCCCGGGAGGCCAATACCCCGAGGTCCCCCACTATGGGCAGATCATTGTGTCCGTAACAGTCGCAGGCCGGGGACACCTGGCTGACAAAGTTGACAAAAACCACCCGGTTCTGCTTATCTTTCAGGACACCGTAGGTGTATTCCACCATCTTTTTCATGAACACCGGAATGGACTCATTCCATTGGATTTCAATGTTGCCGTACGGGCAGACCAGAATGCACTCGGCGCAGCCGACACATTTAGCCGGGTCGATCACCGCCTTTTCCGACTCCAGGTGAATGGCCTCCTGGGCGCAGTGCGTAATGCAGTCCCCGCAGCCGGTGCACTTCTTGGCGTTAATTTTGGGGGCGATATTGGAGTGTTGCGCCAGCTTGCCATGCCTGGAAGCGCAGCCCATACCCACATTTTTGATGGCCCCGCCAAAGCCGGACAATTCGTGCAGCTTAAAATGGGCCAGGCTCACCAGGGCCTCCGCCTCCGCTATAGCTTCACCAATAAATACCGATTTAAAATGCTCCTGGCCGATTTCCACCTCCACTTCGGCCATACCTGTGAGCCCGTCGGCAATCACCAGGGGGGCGTTCACCACGGCGTAGGCAAAGCCGTTCTGGATGGCAGTGGTTAGATGACTCACCGCCTCGGCCCGGGTGCCCACATACACGGTATTGGCATCCGTAATAAACGGCCGACCCCCGTACTCCCAGAGCTTATCCACCACCTGGCGCACGTAGATCGGACGGATAAAGGAGGTATTGCCTTTTTCGCCGAAATGCAGTTTTATGGCGATCAACGGCCGTTTTTTGCGGCGCTGCACAATGCCCTTCAGATCCACTGCCTCCAGCAACCGCCCAAACTTTTTAAAATTGGTGTCCTTGATGGTGACCCGAAAATCAAAAAAATAAACCTGGCTGGCCATTACTATTCTCCTTATCGATAGTTCAAAGTTTAAAGTTCAAGGTTCAAAGTTAAGAGATAAAATATTTGGTTTTAGATACTTTATACTTTGAACCTTACACCTTGAACTTGATTTCGCCCGCCCACAATGGTCATCACCGCCCGGCCCGTCAGCTTCCGGCCGTCAAAGGGAGAATTTCGGCTTTTTGATTTGAACTGCCGCACGTCCACAGTCCAGGGGAGGTCCGGATTCAGAACGGTAATATCCGCCGGGGCCCCCACCTGCAGGCTCCCTCCCGGCACCCCCAGAATACGCGCCGGATTGAGGCTCAGCTTGGCCACCAGTTGGGCCAGGGTCAGCACTCCTGCCTGGACCAGCTCCAGGCTCAGGCCCACTGCTGTTTCCAGGCCAATGATGCCGTTGGCTGCCTGATTAAATTCCACTTCTTTTTCCAGGACGCTGTGCGGCGCGTGATCCGTGGCGATGCAGTCCAGGGTGCCGTCGGCCAGTCCCGCCCGGATGGCGGCCATATCCGCCGGCGTCCGGAGCGGCGGGCTCATCTTGGCATCGGTGTTAAACCCCCGGACCGCCTCATCGGTGAGGCTGAAATAATGGGGCGCAGTCTCGGCCGTTACCCTGACTCCTTCGGCTTTCGCCCGTCGGATGATCTCCACTGATCCCGCGGTGCTCACGTGAGCAATATGCAGTCTTGCCCCGGTAAGCCGGGCCAAGGCAATATCCCGGAACACAGCCACTTCTTCCGCGGCAGCCGGGATGCCCTTGAGACCCATTTCCACCGAGATCTTGCCTTCATGCATGACCCCTTCTCCCGTGAGGGCCAGGTCTTCGGCATGGCTGATGACCAGCAGGTCAAAGGTATGGGCATATTCCAGGGTCCGGCGCATGAGCTGAGAGTTGGTCACCGGTCTGCCGTCATCCGACAGGGCCACGGCCCCGGCCTCTTTTAAATCCCCATATTCCGCCAGAATTTCCCCCTGGGAGCCCCGGGACAGAGCTGCCACCGGATACACTCTAATTCCCCGAGCTGCTGCCGCCTTCTCTAAAATATAGCGGGTTACCGTGGCCGAATCATTCACCGGCATGGTATTGGGCATGCAGGCAACCGCCGTAAATCCTCCCGCCGCCGCCGCCTGTCCCCCCGTCTCAATAGTCTCTTTATATTCCTGCCCCGGCTCCCGCAAATGGGTGTGCATATCAATAAAACCGGGGCAGACCAACAGGCCGTCAACCTCGATTACCTGATGAGCTTCACCGGACAGCGATCCGGGCGCCCCCAGGACCGCAATCCGGCCATTTTCAATCAGCAGATCTTGCCGCTCCGCCAAATTCTGCCCCGGGTCCAGCACCAGCCCGTTTTTAAGCAGCAGCCCCACTTTGCTCACCTCCACTCAACAGATACAGCACGGCCATCCGCACGGCCACACCATTTGTGACTTGTGCCAAAATGGCCGATTGCGCCCCGTCGGCCACCTCCGGCGAAATCTCCACTCCCCGGTTTAAAGGGCCCGGATGCATAACCAGGGCATCAGGTTGCGCCAGCCGCAGTTGCTCTCGGTTTAACCCGAAAAATCTTGAGTATTCTCGTAAGTGTCGGGAAAAACATCTGACCCTGGCGCTCCAATTGCAGCCGCAGCATCATGACGACATCCGCTCCCGCCAACGCCTCCGCCAGTGAATAGGAAACTTCCACCCCCAAATGCTGCAGGTAGGGCGGCAGCATGGTCTGCGGTCCCGCAACCATCACCTTGGACCCCATTTTTTGAAATCCATGGATATTTGAACGGGCTACCCGGGAATGGGCAATATCTCCGATTATCGCTACCTTAAGTCCATCCAGTCGCCCTTTGGCCTCCCAGACGGTAAGCATATCCAGCAGACCCTGAGTAGGATGCTCATGCAGTCCATCGCCGGCGTTGACCACGCAGCTCTTTAGCCGGCTGGCCAATAGATGCGGTACGCCGCTGCAGGCATGTCGAATAATTATTATGTCCGGCGCCATTGCCTCCAGGTTCCTGGCCGTATCAATGAGCGTTTCCCCTTTTACCGCACTGCTGGCCGCAACGGCTAAATTAATGGTATCGGCGCTCAGCCTCTTGGCCGCGATCTCAAATGAGGTGCGGGTGCGCGTGCTGGGTTCATAAAAGAGTGTAATAACGGTTTTCCCCCGCAAAGTAGGCACTTTCTTTATACTCCGGGTGGAAATCTCCTTAAATGAAGCTGCCGTCTCTAATATATTCTGAATTTCTTCTTGGCTTAGATCCGCCAACCCCAATAAGTCCTTGCGCTGAAACGTTCTGCTTCTGGTTTCGCCGGCGTGCACGCTTCTCCTCCAACCTCCAAAAAAAAACCCCCTTTGCAGCCAAAGGAGGTCTAAATCATAACTATTCGGATCATTCGACAAACCATTTCTCTGAATCCTCTATGTTCTGAACGGCTATATTCATATCACTATCATGGACTTTATTCAAGGGTTTTTCTTAACCGCCTTTTTTCAGATGCCGTTCTCCATAAGCCAACTAATTTAATTTATTAATCTTTATATATCTATAAATTTCTCATATTAGATTTTTTCTCTTCCAATTGACAATGTCAGACTGAGATATTATTTTACATATATATATAAATATAGCCTTTCGGGAGGTAATATTATGGATATTATGGAGTGGAAACCCTTCAAGGAAGTAACCAAGCTGCGCAGTGAAATGGACCGCCTCTGGGATGATTACTTCGGCAGCGGTCGCCGGGCGTTCAAATCAGAAAGTTGGGTCCCGTCGGTGGATGTTTCGGAAGCCGAGGATAAAATCATGGTCAAAGCCGAAATTCCCGGTATGGACAGCAAAGATATCGATATCTCCCTTTCCGGCGATATACTCACCATCAAGGGAGAAAAGAAATCCGAACGGGAAGAAACAAAAGAAAACTATCATCTCGTGGAGCGGAGCTACGGCACCTTCGCCCGCAGCCTGCGCTTACCGGTAGGTGTCGAAGCCGACAAGATTGAGGCCTCATATAAACAAGGCGTCTTGACCGTCACCTGCCCCAAAAAAGAAGAGGTCAAGCCAAAACCTATTGAAATCAAAGCTGAATAATTTTTCCGCCAATGCCATCGGAAGCCGGGCTACCACCCGGCTTTTTTATTGTCGGCGGTTAGATTTTTAATTAAATCTGATGTTTGAGCATCTGTTTAACCATGAGAACAATTCCTCAAGCTTAATGCAGAGTCTGCCATTGGTCCCGGTTGCAAATTTTTTGCCGGAAGCGGATTGCTGAGAGCTAAATATCTTGCCTCCGGCCTCCTCCCCTGTTATTTTCAGCCAGGACCCATACTCATGTTGCATTTCAAAGATATTATTCTTCTCCTGGTTGTTTTTTGCAGCATGGCCGCCGGTCTGGTCTGGCCCGAATCTGCCGGCCGCTTATCGCCTTACCTGAACGTGCTTCTCATGATCTTGCTGTTTCTGGCCTTCCTAAAAGTAAACCTCAAAGAAATACTGGGAGAATTGCAGCTATATTTCAAGGAATTTCTTCTTTTGACGGCTTTAAAACTTTTCCTGCTGCCTGGCCTCGTCTATTTTCTCTCGTGCCATTTTTTTCCTGAATATGCCCTGGGACTGCTGCTTCTGGCCGGTGTTTCCACCGGCGTCTCCGCCCCCTTTTTTGCCACTTTGGTAGGCGCTCACATTCCCCTGGTGCTGCTCCTCACCGTAACCAGTTCCATATTACTGCCCCTGTCACTGCCGTTCATGGCCAGGCTTTTGGCCCGGCAGACACTGGCCATTGATCCCGTACACCTGAGCCTGTTAATCGGGGCCGTCATTTTTATCCCCCTGGTGGCCGCCAACCTCATCCAGCGTTTGCTGCCCGGACTGACGCGCTGGCTGGGGGGGCGTTCCTATTACCCCTCCCTGCTGCTTATAGCCGTCATTAATTTAGGGGCGTTCGGCAACTTTGCCCCTTTTCTAAAAGCCAATCAAGGCCAAATAGTCCTCGCTTTAGGGCTTAGTACATCCCTGGCTCTGATTTTGGCCGCCAGCGGTGCTCTGGCTTTTTGGTATAGAGATCCTCCATTTCGCGCTGCTGCCGCGGCCTCCCTGGGTTGGATTAATAATATCCTGGTCCTCGTTCTGGGCAACGACCTCGGCAATCCCTTCGTCTCCCTCCTGGCGGCCCTCTATCTGATCCCCTTCCACCTTCTCATCATTCCTTTGCGCCGCCTGTCTTATCGGCAGGAAAAGTCGCCTCAATAAAACATCCCGCCTTTTAATACAATCTGTCCGGATGCCAAAAATCGACTTATATGATTTTTCTCTAAACTGCCAAGACACCAATGTTACAATATTATCACGATATTTGCCGTTATCTTGCATCAGTCTCCTGGGCGGCGATGGATCTATGATCCTGGACCGGCACTTCCTCGGAAAAACAGGACTACGGAATTATTATCGAGCATTGGTATAACATAAAAAATGGGCTGACAAATAATTTGACCGGATATTGGAGCAGTTGCAGAGACAGAATCCTGGCAACGACCGGGACCGGGATTTATATTTGCATATCTCCAACCTCTTGGAGGAAGTCAGTTCTTTCCGGCAATCCCGGGGGCTTTCCCTGAGAGGCAATCTCTATCGGCCTATTTGGGTGATCATTATCTTCGGGTTTTTTACCATCCTTTTCGGCTTATATTCCCTCCATGTTCGCCAAACCGCGGCACTTTTTGTTTTTAATTTTCTTCTGCTGTTCCTTCTCATATCCTGCATCTATGTCATTTTTGATATTGATCAGCCATTTTCGGGTCAGATCAATGTCTCCCCGGCTGCTTTTAAAAATATTCTGTCCAAAATGCAGCCTTGCCCTGATCAGCCTTGATCAATCAAGCCTCTTTAGATAATCTCGAAAAAAAGGGCCTTAATAAAAATTGGGCGACTAGAAATATTTCGTCGCCCAAATTGCCATACTACTGCGCCTTCACTTTTGATTAATTAACTGCCGAATTTTTCACCAACTTTTGGAGCTTTGGCCTGAATGAATTCCTGTGCCTTCACTTTTCCCAGATCTTTGGTGCGCAGGCGGCTGATTACCAGGGCGCCCCCCGTCACTGCCACTGTTAACCCCTGGGACGCAACTTCCAGAATCTCTCCCGAAGCAGCAGTATGGGCCTGAGGTTTAAAGGCAGTATTAAAAAATTTCACCATTTCACCCCGAAAACTGGTGGTAGCTCCCGGTTGGGGGTCGCAGCCCCGGATAAAATTGTAGATTACCTGTCCCGGCTGTTCCCAGTTTAATCCGGCAACCTTGTCATCACAAGGAGGCTCGTAGGTTGCTTTGGAATGATCTTGCGGGATTCGGGGAGCCTTACCGGCGGCAATCAGGTCGACTGCTTCTCCCAGGGCCTCGACGCCCATTGCATAGAGTTTATTAAAATAGACGGCGCCCGTGGTTTCATCCGGACCGATATCCACTTCCTTTTGCAGCAGGATATCGCCGGTGTCAATGCCTTCATCTACCCAGAAAATAGTTAAGCCGGTTTTGGTATCGCCCTCGATCACCGCCCAGTTAATGGCCGAAGACCCTCGATGTTTGGGCAGCAGGGAAGGATGATAGCAGATACTGCCCAGTCGCGGCAGTTCCAACACTCTCCCCGGCACAATATCGGTCACAAAGGCCAAAATGGCCAAATCCGGCGTCAGCTTTTTCATCTGCTCGTAGGCCTCCGGGTCCTTCATTTCCCGGGGCTGAAACACCGGCACGCCCGCTTCCTGGGCCGCCTCTTTAAGTGGATCTACCTTGCCTTTTGGGGAGTCTGGCGGACAGAAGACTCCAACAATGTCATAACGGGGGTGCAAAGCTTTAAATACATCCGCGCCAAAGGCCGCCTGGCCCAGCAGTGCAATCCGCATAGCTACCTCCTGTTTTGATCAATGTGGTCTGTATGTTATATTTTAGTGATGATGCCCATGATCATCATGGCTCGACTTCGGCTGAGTGGTTGAGGCATATAAGGCTACTGCTGCGGCCGCCAGTACTAATCCTACGGTAACAAACCAGTTAATATGAAGACTCGCTAACCCGAATAGCGCAAATATAATGATTACCAAAACAGCCTGGGTGGTCCGATAATTTTCTGATAGGCTCATTGCTGGGTTCCTCCATTAATTTCTCTTATCATTATAGAACAAATCAAGGCTTAATGCCTGCTTTTAGCTGCAGACAGCCATAGCTGCCTTAAGTCGCCGTTGGACTTCTTCCGGACCGAGAATTTCCATAATTTCAAATAATCCCGGGCTGGCGGTCCGGCCGGTAAAAGCAAGCCGCACCGCTTGGGCGATCTCCTTCATTTTCAGCCCCGTTTCCTGCTGAATTTCTTTGAAAATAAGATTCACTCCCTCTTCCGTCCAAACGGCCAGCCCTGCCAGTCGAGTGCTAATTGTCTCCAGAACCGGTTTAATTTGGGCGGTCAGGAATTTTTGGGCCGACTTTTCGTCATAAGGCCCGGGACCTTCAAAATAAAAACGGGCCTGCTCGGCCATGTCGACCAGGGTATGGGACCGAGGCTGCATAGTCTTAACCACCTTGACCAACTGATCAAAATCTTTTACGGGTATATTAATTTTTTCTAAAAATTCCTGGAGCAAAGGCGCCAGCTCCGTGGCCGGCTTCTCCCGTAAATAATGACCGTTAAACCAGGATAGTTTTTCGGTATCGAAAATGCTGGCTGCCTTACCCACATGTTCCAGGGAGAAATAGCGGCTCAACTCCTCCCGGCTGAAAATTTCCTGATCACCATGGGACCAGCCCAGTCGGGCCAGGAAGTTCACCACCGCTTCGGGTAGGTAACCCAGGCGCTGGTAATCCATGACTGACGGAGCACCATGGCGTTTGGAGAGCTTGGCCCGGTCCGAACCGAGGATCATGGGAATGTGGGCGAATTGCGGCAATGGCGCTCCCAGGGCCTCGTAAATCAACATCTGCCGGGGCGTATTCGGAATATGATCGTCCCCTCGTATGACATGGGTAATTGCCATGGTGATATCATCAACCACCACGGCAAAATTATACGTCGGAACCCCGTCGGCCCGCACAATGACCAGATCGTCCAGTTCGGTGTTATCAAAAGCAATAGACCCTTTACTAAGATCATGCCAATGAGTAATCCCTTCCAAAGGACTGCGAAAACGCAAGGCGGTATCAGGACCGGCTTTTAATCCTTTTTCCCGGCAATGGCCGTTGTATCGAGGTTTATCCCCCTTGGCCTTGGCTTCTTCCCGCTGCTTTTCCAATTCTTCGGGAGGGCAATTGCAATAGTAGGCCGAACCCCGCTCCAGGAGTTCTTGAGCATAAGATTTATAGGTTTCCAGACGCTCACTCTGATGATAAGGGCCCTCATCCCAGTCCAACCCCAGCCACCGGAGACTGGCAAGAATGTCATCCTCATAAATTTTTTCCGATCTTTCCAAATCCGTGTCTTCTATCCTGAGAATAAAAACTGCTTGATGATGACGGGCGAACAGCCAGTTAAAAAGTGCCGTGCGGGCGCCGCCGATATGGAAATAGCCGGTGGGGCTGGGTGAAAACCGGGTTCTGAAAACAGTCATGCCATACATTCCTTTAAAAACCTTTGGGTTATTTATACCATATCAAGATCACTGGTGGAAAAGTTAATTATGCCTTTTTGCCACTTGGCCCAATATTATATATATTTATATGTAATTATAAATGAGCTACTCCAGCCCTTTTTACTACGGCTGGATTTTCGGTTAATTCTCTTGGCTGGTTTAGAACAAGACTTATAATGAGCTTTTCATCATGAACAATAAAAAAATATTGAATTATTTCTTGATCATCTGGAGTTGCTTTTTTCTTGCTGCCGGCTTTTTGCCAAAAGAAACCAACGCCGCCGACAACCTGGTAGATATCCATCTCTTCTGGAGCCAGGGCTGCCCCCATTGCCGCCTCGAAAAAGAGTTTCTGGCTAAACTGGAGGCCCAATATCCTCAAGTCAGGCTGCATACTTACGAAATCCAGCAGCCTTGAAAACCAGGAACTCCTTCAGAAAGCGGCCCAGCAGTTAAAATTTAACGTTACCGGAGTCCCGGTGACCATAATTGGCGACCACTATTTCATCGGCTGGCTCGATGAGAATACCACCGGCGCCTCGATCACGGCCGTGGTTAGGGGCTATCTCAGCGGTTCCTACACCGATCTGGTGGGTAACCTGGCTAATTCCCAGGTGAGCCCGGTCCTGCCGGCAGAAAAGCAAGTACCCGAAACCATTACTCTCCCGTTTTTTGGTGAAATCCCTACCCGCAACGTTTCCCTGCCTTTGTTCACTATTATGATGGGGGCTGTGGACGGCTTTAATCCTTGTGCCATGTGGGTCTTGATCTTTCTCATCGGCCTACTCGTAGGGTTGGAGGATCGCTGGCGGATGTGGATTCTGGGGGGAACTTTTATCGTAGCATCGGCCGGTATTTATTTTCTCTTTATGACCGCCTGGCTTAATCTTTTACTATTCCTCGGTTTTATTTTTTGGGTACGAGTCATCGTCGGTATAGTGGCTCTGGCAGCCGGCATCTACAATCTTAAGGAATATTTCACGAACGCCTCCGAAGTCTGCAAGGTCACCAACTCTGAACACCGCCAACGCACTTTTCAAAAATTAAAAGATATTACCCAACAGCGGAAATTTTGGTTGGCCATGGGCAGTATTATTGCCCTGGCCTTTGTGGTTAACCTGGTAGAATTAATCTGCTCCGCAAGTCTGCCGGTGGTCTACCTCCAGGTGCTGACCATAAATAAATTACCTAATTGGCAGTATTACCTTTATATCCTCCTGTATATCTTTATCTTTATGCTGGACGACCTTATCGTGTATATCGCCGCCATGACTACTCTCCAGGTTACCGGCTTGACGGGAAAATACAGCCGGCTTTCCCATCTCTTAGGCGGCCTGGCCATGATAATTATCGGTTTCCTGGTTATAGTCAAGCCGGAATGGTTAATGTTCGGCTAGACCTTTTTTGGGCTCCAGTCCCCAGTTGTTTTCAATTGGTAATGCGTTCATAATTCTCACTAGCCAAACTCCCCTCAGAAATGATCTTATGCTCATTTAAAACTTGACCGGAGAAGGAATCATATATAAATAAATTGAGACTCGAGCTTTTCTATGGCTGGGTTTATCCCAAAAATCATTTTTATTGGTGAATCATCTTGACGATTCGGGCAAGGGTCGCCGGGGAAGAGTTTGAATTATATAATTAAGTAAATACTTGTATATTTATTGTCTAACCACCACCTTGGCAATGCCAGGTTTCAAGGACACGAGGAGAAATGTATGATCGGCACCACCAAAAAACCTTTCGACGAAATTTTGCAGGCCTTGCAGGGCTATGAAAAGATTGCCGTGGTCGGCTGTGACGGCTGCGCCAAAGTCTGCAATACCGGCGGGCTGGACCAGGTAAAAGAATTGGCTCAGGATCTCAAAAAGCAAGGCAAAAAAATTACTTTGGAAGTCAGCCCTGAGCGCACCTGCAATATCATGAAATCCCGGGAGTCCCTGACTCCCTGCCAGGATCAAATCGCTGCAGCCGATGCTGTTATTGTCCTGGGTTGCGGGGGCGCGGTCCAGGTCGCCCGTCAGGCCACGGAAGAATTCGGCCTCACTATACCGGTCAAGGTCGGCCTCGACTCCGTGGGGCACATGGATATGGTGGTTCCCGGCACTCTTGCCATGGAGCAGTGCCAGGAGTGCGGCATGTGCATCCTCAACGAGACCGGCGGCATCTGCCCGGTGACGAAGTGCGCCAAAAGCCTCCTCAACGGCCCCTGCGGCGGCTCTGAAAACGGCAAGTGCGAAGTTGACCCGAACCGCGATTGCGCCTGGGTTTTAATCTACAATCGCCTGGCCGCCTTAGGTGAACTCGAGACATTGAGACGCTACCTGGAGCCCAAGGATTACAGCAAAATGGCCAAACCGCGGGTGCTTTATATTAAAGAGGGGAGATGCGCATGAAACTGACGGAACTTTTTCAGAAGAAAGAATTTGTCATTACCGGCGAAGTGGGACCGGTAAAAGGCTGCTCCCGCATAAATGGCGGTCCTCCCCCGGCTTATATTCAGGAAGCCCTGGATATCAAAGATTACGTCCACGCGGTGAATGTTACTGACAATCAGGGCGCTTCCATGCGTCTGGGAGCTCTGGCCGCCTCGGTTCTGACCAAACAGTTCGGCCTGGAGCCGATTTTTCAAATTACCTGCCGGGACCGCAACCGTCTGGCCATTCAATCCGACCTGCTGGCCGCCTGTACCCTGGGAATTGACAATGTTTTGTGTCTCACCGGCGATCACATCAAGGTAGGAGACCACAAGACCGCCAAACCGGTTTTTGACATTGATTCGGTACATATGCTGAAAATTGCCTCGGGGCTTAATGCCGGTTATGACATGATGGGGAACAAGCTCTCCCAGGCATCGAACTTAGCGTTAGGTGCGGCGGCCAATCCCAATTTTGAACCACTGGACCTGCAGCTCATCAAGATGGAGAACAAAGTTAACGCCGGCTGCCAATTCTTTCAGACCCAGCCGGTGTATGAGCCCAAGAAATTTGAAATCTTCATGAAAAAAGCTGAAAAACTCGGCGCCCCGGTTATGTTCGGCATGGTAGTAATAAAATCCCCCGGCATGGCCAAATTCATCAATGATAATGTCACCGGCATTCAGGTGCCTGAAGCCTGGATCAAAGAGATGGACAGCGTTCCCAAAGAGCAGTACAAAAAAAAGGCCACCGAAATGACCATTAAGCTCTTAAAGGAGCTTGCCCCCATGTGCCAGGGGATTCATTTTATGCCATTTGGCTGGTCGGATATTATTCCCGAGGTGCTGGCGGCAATTAAACCGTCTTTTCCTAAATAATTTTTAATGTCCCAATCGTTATCTTGCCGACGCGTGCCCAGGTTTTTGGCTTGGGCACGCCGTGCTCCCCTGAAGGTTATTTAATCCCGATCAATTCATCCATCAACTCGTCCACCGACATAATGCGGTCAACCAAGTGGCCGCGGCTCCCTATGGTAAAAATCGGCTCCTCTTTGTCGGTGAAGCCGTGGGCGCTAAGCAGCACGTTGCAGATGCAAAAACTATCACACGACTCTTTGGCCGGGCAGACGGTAAAGTGGCCCTCCTCATCTTTACGCAACACCACGCCCCGGTTGCATTTCGGCGGCCGGCCTTTTTTCAGGGCAGTCTGATACCCGGGCGAGGTTTGGATGATCCTGAAGGGCAGGCCGCAGGGTGAGCCCGGTTTTTTGGCCACGATAATATCCTCTTCCCGGCAGTTGATGATGGCCTGCTTGAAATCCGCGGAAGCGCCGCTCTCAAAAGTGGCGGCAAACCTGGTGCCCATCTGCACCCCGTCAGCCCCGAATTCATTTACCCATCTGACGATGTCTTCGTGGTAGTAAATACCGCCGGCCACAATTACTGGGAAGTCGCCGTGTTTTTGGGCAAATTCCTTCACCGGCCCAAAAAGATTCTCCATGCGGAACTCATCTTTTTTCAGATCGGCATACGAGAATCCCAAATGTCCTCCGGCTAGCGGCCCTTCCAGGACTACCG
This sequence comes from uncultured delta proteobacterium, assembly GCA_963789385.1. Taxonomy (GTDB): domain Bacteria; phylum Desulfobacterota; class Desulfobaccia; order Desulfobaccales; family Desulfobaccaceae; genus Desulfobacca. Next base: position 47,551 of record CAWBKT010000032.1, read on the forward strand.
CATCCGGAATTCTATTTAATCTCTCCATCCATCTCTTACAGATGATTCTCAAGGCCTTGACCGAGGAGACGATGGGAATCAAGGCGACATCGGCGGTTGCTGCGGACTCCGGCAAGGTGGTGGGCAGACCGGCCCCTAAAATGATCGCGTCCACCCCGCCGGCAATGGCCCCTAAGATAGAATCATTAAAAGATTGAGGTAAGGCCACCATGATATTGATGGCGATACACCCGCCATCCCGTTTGCCGTCGGCGACCTCGATGGCGGCAGCCTCAAAGTCATTAACTCGCCGGCCCAGCCTCTTGCTCACTAGGGCCGACAAGGCGGCGCTGGATATGGTCCCGATGCCGCCTCTTCTGGCCACCGCCCTGGCTAATGCCGACAATGAGATGCCAATTCCCATGCCTCCCTGGACAAAAATCACTTCCTTGCGAGCATCCTTAATTTTTATCGTTGGTAAATTTTTCATGCTTCGTTCTTTGGCTGAATTTAACTTCTTGGTCGCTCCAAAACCTTGGACTAGATGGATGTTATCCAGGGTAGAATAAAGGCGGATAGCGGTTTAATATGTAATTATATCAAGAATATTTAACTTCCAAAGATAAATATTTTTAATAATATTCTACTCGGCATAATAATCAGGGCATAAAAATATGTGATAAAAATACATCGCAACCGACAATTAAAAAGCCTTCCTATTCGGTTATATTAATGTAATATTAATAAATTAAAAATATTTAACTAATAACATCAATTAATATATTGTATTAAATATAGTAATAAATCATTGATAGCTAACATGGCAACGCTTCTAAAAAATCTTCTGTTGGCTCAGGCATGTTGGAAAAAGAGGAAGTAGACACTTATAGCAATTCAAACTCCTCCTCATTATCCCGGGCATAGGCTTCGTCAAATTTTTGCAATATATCTGCCGCAACCGGTAAATCTTCTGACTCAACCCAAAAAACCCCCCAGCCCTCCTGAGTTACGAACAGACCATCGTAAGCGGTATCTTCGAAGGTGCGCCAGAAAAAATCTATTCCGGATCGTTCCAACGCCGCAGCCAGCAACTCAGCTTCAAAGCGATTTTGTACCGTCCGCAGTTTCTTGTAACTCATAATTTATCGAACCATTTTCGGGAAATAGCCACTGCTGAACCATCGGCCAGTGATGAGAAATAATTTAAATTTTGGAATTTCATATTAACAAAAGAATTATTGAGTTTTTAACCCTTTCTTTTTATTATATCATATCAACATTAACTTCTCATGGCGGAGCATTATCCCCAGTGTCTTATCTTTCTGCCATTACATCAGCTTTTTTAACCTGAGCCAGCCAGAACTTCTTTTCTCAAATCTGGTTTTGGGAGGCACAGATTACTGCATGTCCCATACTCTTCAGTCCACGGGTTATGAAGTCGTCCTGCCGGCTGAGGCTTTAAGCAGCCTCTTAAAGCTTTTGGTCCAGGAAGGTTTTCAACCGGCAGGCCCCACGGTCCAGGACGGTCATCTGGTATTGGATTGCCTGAGCAGTATCGAAGACTTGCCGCAAGGTTGGACCACCGAGGCCGAGGCCGGCATTTTTCGGCTCGCCCGTCGTCTCGATCAGGCCTACTTTGGCTTTAACTTAGGTCAGCAATCCTGGAAAAACTTTCTCTTTCCTTCCCGGTTGCCCTTGTTTCAGGCTCACCGAGGCAAAGGCACGTTAAGTTTTCACCCAGTTCCCGATGCCGCGCCGCCCTATGCCCTGATCGGCGTCCGGGCCTGTGAGCTGGCGGCTTTGGAAGTCCAGGACCGAACTTTGCGGGACGGTCACTATGCCGACCCGGTTTATACTGCCCGCCGGCAAAACCTTTTCATCGTCGCGGTCAATTGCACCGAGTCGGACAACGCCTGTTTTTGCGCCTCATTGGGCACCGGACCCGGGGTTGCAACCGGCTTTGATCTGGCCCTGACCGAACTGATAGATCCGGCCGGTCACCTGTTTCTTATTAAGGCCGGAAGCCCCAAAGGTGAAAAGGTACTGGCCAAATTGCCCACACAGCCGGCGACGCCAGCCCAACAAGAAGAAGCCGGGAAATTAATCAACACTGCCGGCCGGAGCCAGACCAGAAAACTGCTAACCGAAGATTTGCCCGGATTTTTATATGAGCGCTATGATCATCCCCAATGGGATGACGTGGCCGGCCGCTGCCTCAGCTGCGGCAACTGTGCTCTGGTCTGCCCCACTTGTTTCTGCCATGCCATGGTCGATGAGGTGGACCTGGAGGGTGAGCAGGCCGAACGCTGGCGCCTGTGGGATGTTTGCCACATGCTGGAACATTCCTACATTCACGGCGGTAACATACGGACGAGCACCAGATCCCGCTACCGCCAATGGTTGACTCACAAGCTTGCTTCCTGGATCGACCAGTTCGGCTGCCTGGGCTGCGTCGGCTGCGGCCGCTGTCTGGTCTGGTGCCCGGTGGCCATTGATCTGACGGCGGAAATCCGGGCTATCCGGGAAACCGGCAAACAGGAGTAACCTGTATGGACACTATGACCTCAACTTTGGCGTCTCATCCCTTTCTGAACGGACTCGCCCCCGAGTATCTGCAACTGGTGACCGAATGTGCCTCCCTGGTTAATTTTGCCGCCGACCAGTTTATTTTCAAGGCCGGAGACAGGACGCAGGAGATTTTCCTGCTGCGTTTCGGCCGGGTGGCCGTAGAAATCCACCGGCCCCGCCGCGGCAGCAAAACCCTCTATACCCTGGGGGAGGGTGATGTTCTGGGGATTTTTTGGACCGGGGAGGAGCTGGAGCGGTTTTTTGACGCCCGGGCCTTGCAGGTGACCCGGACCATTGCCCTGGATATCGACTGCCTGAAAAAGCATTGTGACCGGCACCCTGACCTGGGGTATGAACTGCTGAAACGGTTGGTGGGAGCGCAGGCCAAGATGCTTAAACTTCTAAAACTTCAACTGGTGGATTTTTATGGCTCCTGAAGAGGCTGCACAAGAGCGTATTCCTACTCCTCAGCCCATGATGCCGCGGCCTTTTCGGGTAGTGCGCCACCGGCGGGAGCTGGCGGATACTTTTACCCTTTTCCTGGAGCCGGCGGACGGCACCCGGGAATTTCATTTCCAACCGGGTCAGTTCAACATGCTTTATCATCCAGGCGCCGGGGAAGTGCCCATTTCCATCAGCGGCGATCCCAAAAAGCCCGGGCAACTGGTGCACACTATCCGGGCGGTGGGCAATGTCACGAAATTGCTGCAAAATTATCGGACCGGCGATATCGTCGGCATACGCGGTCCCTATGGCGCCCCATGGCCGATAACGGCAGCCCAGGGCCTGGACCTGGTTATTGTGGCCGGCGGCCTGGGCTTAGCTCCCCTGCGGCCGGTTATTTACCAGGTTCTCTCTCACCGTCAGCTCTATGGCAACATCGAACTGATTTACGGCGCCCGCTCGCCCCGGGAGATGCTCTTCCGCCGGGAACTGGAGCGCTGGCGGGGCCGATTTGACATGCGGGTGCATGCTACGGTGGACAGCGCCGGGCCGGAATGGTACGGCAGTGTTGGTGTCGTTACCAATCTTATTTCGCACGCACGTTTTGATCCGGGACACACTGCGGCCTTTGTATGCGGACCCGGGGTCATGATGCGTTTCTGCATCCAGGAACTGACCCGTCTGGGTCTGCAAACCAAGAATATTTACGTCTCCCTGGAGCGCAACATGCAGTGCGGTCTCGGTCTGTGCGGTCATTGTCAGCTCGGCCCTTTTTTTGTCTGCAAGGATGGCCCGGTTTTCTCTTATGATCGGGTCGGGAAATGGTTTGAAATGAGGGAAGTTTAATAGTATCTCAGATACTTACGGTGGGCGGTGCCCACCCTGCATTTCTCCCTCACCCTGAACCTTTCCCCAAGAGTGAGAGAAATTAATAAAATCAATTTGTAACAGTCTATAATAATCAGGATAATCCATGGCACCTCGTCTTAAGCTCGCGGTCTGGAAGTTTGCCTCCTGCGATGGCTGTCAATTAAGCCTGCTGGACCTGGAGGATCATCTGCTGGCCCTGGCCGGCAAGATCAATATCGCCTTGTTCCTGGAGGCCAGCCGGGCCGTGGAACCGGGCCCCTATGACCTTTCCCTGGTGGAAGGTTCCATCACCACCCCGGAAGATGCCAAACGAATTAAAATGGTGCGCCGCGTCTCAAAGCTGGTGATCGCGATCGGCGCCTGCGCCACGGCCGGCGGCATCCAGGCCTTGCGCAACTATGCCGACGTCAAAGATTATATTCCGCTGGTCTATGCCCACCCCGAGTATATCAAGACCCTGGAGACCTCCACGCCTATATCCGAACATATCAAAGTTGATTTTGAACTCCGGGGCTGTCCCATCAATAAAAATCAATTGTTGGAGGTTATTAAGGCATTGCTCCAGGGACGGGCGCCACGGCTCAGCGCTGAAAGCGTCTGCATCGCCTGTAAAATTCGGGGCAACATCTGTGTCATGGTGGCCGACGGCAGCCCTTGCCTGGGACCCGTTACCCACGCCGGCTGCGGGGCTCTCTGCCCCACGTACCACCGGGGCTGCTATGGGTGCTACGGGCCGAAAGATAATCCCAACCTGGCGTCTTTAACCGCCCAATTTCAGCAGATGGGCGTCTCCGAGGCCGATATTATCCGTTTGCTGCGGACCTTTAACGCCTATGCCGAACCGTTTCGTCAAGAGAGCCTGACTCATGAACAGAACCATTAAGGTTGCCAATCTGGCCCGGGTGGAGGGCGAAGGCGCCCTGGAAATGACCATAAAAGATGGCCACGTTATTACCGCCAACTTCAGCATTTTTGAATCACCCCGTTTTTTTGAGGCTTTTATGCGCGGCCGCCGGGGAGCAGAGGCCCCGGACCTCACCGCCCGTATCTGCGGCATCTGTCCCGTGGCCTACCAGATGAGTTCCGTGCACGCCATGGAAGATGCTTTGGGCCTCGCCGTCACCGAACCCATGCGGGAACTGCGCCGCTTACTCTACTGCGGCGAATGGATCGAAAGCCACGCTCTCCACGTCTATTTTCTCCACGCGCCGGATTTTCTCGGCTATGCCAGCGGCATTGCTCTGGCTAAAGATTACCCGCAGGTTGTCAAAGAAGGTCTGGCTCTGAAAAAGGCCGGCAATGACATCGTCAGCCTGGTGGGCGGCCGGGAAATACATCCCATTAACGTCCGGGTGGGCGGCTTCTACGCCACCCCCAGAGCCCAGGACTTGCAGGCTTTGGAAAGCGATCTGGAGAAGGCCCTGGAGTTGGCGCTGAAAACGGTCCGCTGGACCGCGGGCTTCAATTTTCCGGACGTCACGTCTGATTATGAATTCGTGGCCCTGCGCCATCCCCGGGAATATCCCTTCTGCGAAGGCCGTTTAGTTTCCAACCGTGGTCTGGATATCACCGCCGGGGACTACCAGAGCCATTTTGAGGAAGAACATGTCCGCCACAGCAATGCCCTGCAGTCACGTTTATTAGCCAGGGGCCCCTACCTGGTGGGCCCCCTGGCCCGGTTTAACCTCAATTTCGATCGTTTGTCACCACTGGCGCAAACTGCGGCCCGGGAGGCGGGCCTGACACCGGCATGTCAAAATCCTTTTCAAAGCATTATCGTCCGCAGCGTGGAACTGGTCTTTGCCTGCGAGGAAGCCCTGCGGATTATTAAAAATTATCAGCGGCCCGAACAGGCTTACCTGGAACCCCAGTGGCAATCCGGGAAAGGCTGTGCTATAACCGAGGCTCCCCGGGGCATCCTGTACCACCGTTACCGCCTGGACGACCAGGGAGTTATTGCCGAGGCCTGTATAATTCCCCCCACGTCACAAAATCAGAAGACCATTGAAGACGACCTCTGCCGGGTGGCTGAAAAACATCTGGATCTGGACGATGATCACCTCACCTATATTCTGGAACAGGCCATCCGCAACTATGACCCTTGTATCTCCTGCGCCACCCATTACCTGAAACTAAAGATCGATCGTAACTGAGGGCCGCGGGAAAAAATTGGCACGGATGTTAATTTTTTTTGTAGTAACTTATCTACTTGATATTTCAATTAATATTTTTAGTTCGCGTCAGATATAATGGGGACAGACACTATTTTCCGTTTGTTTCTTCCTTCTTTTTGGGTCTGCCTCTAAAAAGGGCGCGCAGCCGGCGGCCAGCAATTTCTTCCTATCCCGTTCCTGGTTTGGGGGGGCACTCCGCCTCTGGTCAGATCTCCCCGGCGAAAGGGGTCTTGTGTATAATACCAACACCTAAAAGTGCTCATCTAGAGGTGCTGAACGCCAATGAAACGAATCGGAGTGGCGCTGGGCGGGGGCGGAGCCAAGGGGCTCAGTCACATCGCCTTTCTCAAGGCCCTTGATGAACTGAAGCTACGGCCGGCGGTCATCGCCGGCTGCAGTATCGGCGCCGTCATCGGCGGCTTTTACGCGGCCGGAGTTTCCGGAGCAGACCTTGAGAACCTGCTCAAGAACATGGGCTTCAAGGAACTCTACAAAATAGTCCTGGACTTTTCAATTCTGAGCAATTCCGCTATCTTCACCGGTAACAAGGTAGAAGAATTTCTCGCCCGCCAGATCCCGACCCAGACCTTCGAAGAAGTTGAGATTCCCCTTAAAGTTGTGGCCACGGACTTTTGGAACCGTCGGGAAGTAATATTCGAAAGCGGCAGCCTAATTACCGCCATCCGGGCCTCGATGGCCATGCCGGCTGTTTTCGAACCAGTAATCCTCAATGATCGGGTGCTTATCGATGGTGGCGCCGTGAATCCCTTGCCGTATGATCTCATCCGGAAGGAATGTGATCTCACGATTGCCATCGACGTCTCCGGTGAAAAGACGTATGCCCCCGAGGACCCGGTCCCCAATATGTTGGAAAGCCTCCTATCCACCTTTCAAATCATGCAAGCTTCCATTGTCGAGGCCAAGAAGAAAGTTTCTCCACCTGATATCTATGTAAAACCGGCCCTGACTAATATCCGGGTGCTGGACTTTTACCGATATAAGGAAATCCTGGCGGGGGTGCAGGATGAGGTCCAAAGGTTTAAGGAAACCCTGGAAAATCTCATCTAGAGATAAGTGAGCTTAAAAAAACGCGGGGAGAGACTGTGTCAGGTGCCGTGTGTAAATGAAACCCGTGGGAATTTTTTTGTGGAAAATCGACTCCGGCGGATCGGTATAGGTGAAATAAGGAAACAGCCGCCGCTCCAGAAAAGACCGCATCTCCCCGCAGACGTTGCCGAAATAGCAGATCTGGCTGCTGGGTGTTGCTGATGCAAAAACAGACGGGTGCCTGGTTTAAAAGAATCCCATCAACGAGAAGTTAGTTATTCGCCCAGTTCCGGCAGGGGAATGCCGGGGGAGCAGGACCGCCAGCGCAACTCAGCGGCTACGTTGCCTGGTTATGTGCCTGCTTTGGGAAGAAGCGATTGACGGTCGCCACCACTTCGGCCAGCCATGCCCTTCTCTCCTCTTCTGTACTCGTAACGACAATATTGAACATGCGCCGATGAAATTTCGGGACGCCACAGAGACCGAAAATGCAATTCTCCCAGATTAATTGCAGCGGGTCGCCGAATACGGTCTTCTCTCTCGTGGTCTCGGTATTCGAAGTATTGAATATGATGGCGCTTTCGGCCTTGAGGAGACCGCGTGGAACGCCTTCACCCGAATCTCCTGCCAGAAACTCGTACGCCACTCCAGGTCTGATTACCCGGTCCACCCAGCCTTTCAATATTGCCGGGGGCTGCCCCCACCAATTCGGATGAACGATGACAATACCGTCAGCCTGTGCAACCTCGTCACAATGCCGCCGGATGGCTGAAGGCAACGCTGCCTCTTTAGGGAACTCGCCGAACGGGAGTATGGGATCGAAATGCTCGTCGTAGAGGTCGTGAGCAATGACTTCGTGACCGTTGTCGGATAACGTTTGAGCACAGGTCAGAGCGATGGCATGGTTGAAACTGGCCTTATTGGGATGGGCAACGATTACCAACACTTTCATAGTATTTATTTTTCCTTTTTGATCACATTAAAATAATTAGATTAATCCACATAAGATGCCTGGATTCAATTTCCGGTCTTTATACAATGCTATTGCCTCGAGTTTTTTAAAATATATTCTATCTCAAAGGCTCCAAAAAACAATGTACGACCTCCTGGAGTCGGCCCGACAGCCCTTTCTTTTTTTAGTCCACCAGTAACAACCCTAAAATTATTATCGTCGCCTCATTCGAAACATAACAATTCATGACGCCGCTTGCCGGTTCATTTTCTCGTTGACAACCCTCACGGGGTCTGCCATACTCATTTGCAGTCAAAAGGGAGTAGCTGTTAAGGGCAAAGTCACCAATACGGTGTCGAAATAAAGCACCTGGCTTTGTCGTTGGCTGATGCCAATTAGCGAGACTTTTGGAGTGAGAAATCACGCCGAAGGTCTTTTTTTTTGCCGGACCCGGGGCGTTGAAAATGGATCGGATCTGTCATTGCTTTAGCAGAGGAGATTATGACGAACACGAAGTATCTCATGCCCATGGTCTTTGCGGTCTTGGTTACGGTTCCAGGCTTCATCCTGCGGCTGGTCCAGATCGAGCTTGACCCCCCATTTACCGCCCTCATCACCGGGGCAGCTATCCTGGGCGCTTCATTCCTGCAGAAGATTTTCGAATTTGACTAAGAGGAGAAAAATAACAGTGAAAAAAAGGAAAATCTGGGCCGGCATCGGCCTTTTAGCCACCATCATGTGGATGTCTTTTGTTGCCATCGATCTGGCTGAGGCCAGGGCCGGTCGAGGAGGCTCCATGGGTTCCCGTGGTTCTTATTCGTCTTCAGCCCCCCGGCAGACGTTTGGTCCGCCTTCCCGGCCTCAGACGACGACACCCCCGGCCGCCCCGGGCGCCATCTTCGGGGTTCGGCAGTTTCGGGCAGGGTCTGGCCGGCGGCCTGGCCGGCGGACTCATCGGCGGCATGGTCGGCAATATGCTCTTTGGAGGCTCCGGCCATGCCGGCGCCGCAGGTGGTCCCATGGCTGGAAGCGGTTGTGCCTCCATCGGGCTTTTTGACCTCATCATTATTGGCGGTTTGTTGTATCTGGGCTACCGGATGTTAAGCCGGCGCCGCCAGGAGGCGTTTCAAGCCGGTAACCTGGGAGGAAACGCCGTGAGCCTCCCGGCATCCTGGCAGACGCCGGAACCATCCCCCGCCTCTTTACCGGGGTTTGATGTGCAGCAGGAATTGGAGCCCCTCCGGTTGACCGACCCCTCTTTCAATGAGAACTCTTTGAAGGAGATGGCCCAGGACATCTTCTTTAAGCTTCAGAGCGCCTGGATGCGGCAGGACCCGGCTCTGATCAAAGATCTGGCCACTCCGGAAATGACGGCACTTCTGGAAAAGGATCTGCAGGAGTTGAAAACCAGGGACCAGATCAACAAACTGGAAAACATTGCCGTGCGGCAGGTGGAAATCTCCGAGGCCTGGCAGGAGCAGGGACAGGATTATATTACTGTGGGATTTCTGGCCAACCTGCTGGATTACACCGTGGACGCCAAAACCAACCAGGTGTTGGCCGGCAGCAACACGGAACCGGTGAAATTTGAAGAATACTGGACGTTTACCCGCCCTACCGGCAGCAGTTCCTGGAAACTCTCGGCCATTACCCAGCCGCAGGGTTAATGTTTGTAGCCAGTGAACAGTAATCAGTTGTTAGTCTCTTGGAGTTGACAAAGATTTATGCCAAAAAATCCGGGGTCCTTATTGGGTCCCGGATTTTTCCTGTCAAAGATAATTTCCGGATGTGGCAAGCGATATGTTATCATAGCCAAGCAAAACAGCTGCCGAGGTGAAATCTTCAGGTCTGTTTCTATCTCTAAAAATTCTTATGAAACTTTAAGCAGTTGCCGATAATTAAAAATTAACGACCCTCTGATGTTTATTAATGTAGAGGACTTTCGGCTTTATTCAAAAATCAAAATTTTATGAAGGAAATACCGGAATGGGAAAAATTCGGGAAATGGAGAAACTTGCAAAAAGTCCGGGAGTAAAGATGGCAGTTGTGCAGGTAAAATACGGGGAATCACTCAAAAAGGCTTGGAATAGACATCTAACAGAAAACCCCGGCGATGCCTCAGTGATGATCAAAATTTTCAATCAGCCAGGTACCTGTTACAATCTGCAGCTGATACCACTTCCCAAGGTTTAATTCCAGATGAAAACTATTCTCATAATTGATAAGCATTATTCCACTCTTTTAATGCTCCAAGAGGAATTTGAAGAGGCGGGATACAAAGTGGTGACCACCGATTCAGGAGACGAAGCTCTCAAGATCCTGAATGACAACTCTAGACCAGTGGATCTGATAATTACTAATCTCCGCCATGCTGGTCCTGATATGTTAGATTTTTTATGGCAAATCAAAAGAGCTTGGCCGGATCTGCCTGTAATATGCTTTACGGCCCTTTCAAGATATAAAAAACTTGCTCTTGAGGATCGGCCTTTCGACGATTTGATTGAAAAATCCTCCGATTTAACCAAACTTAAAAAGAGTGTGGATCGACATATAAATAAGATGGGTCCAAATGTCGGAGATATGTCAACAAAAGATAACCATCCAACTCCAATTATTAATAGTTGATTCCTGCTTTTGTCTCAATCTTCCAGGATTTCGAGAGGTTGCAATCACCAGATCATATTTGTCACTTTTACCATTTAGGCTATAACTCTCGGAGATGGCAAGTAACTCGCTTTGACTTGAAAATAAAAAGCAGGGAGATCCATGACCCTGCTCTAGGAGGATATATCAATCGTCTAAGAGGAGAAGTAAAACGCCAGGGAGGGGGTCGGCTCTCCGCAATGATTTAGGATACCTGGTGCCGCTACCCGACTCGTAATAAACACCTGGGGTGAGCCATTAATCGCAAATAAAGCAGTATTCCTGGCATCGACATCGACGAGCCCTCTATCGATATCTGGAATAGCCCCAACCTCAAGATATTGTGCCAATCCAATATCATCACCTAAAAATCCATGAAAAGTATAAGTTTTAGTTGAATATCCTGTTGAATCAAGTATTTCTAAACTCAACAGAGGATGCAAAGGATGGAAGGGATCGCCAAAAGTGGGATAATCCAAAGGTCTGTAGATATACAATTCTGTTGATGCGCCATTTCCTTGTTCTTCAAGCTCAGGACTGACAGAGACATGCAAAGATATACTAACATTGAACCTTATAGGTGTGCCTATGGGCAATACCTCAGACTTGAATGTCAATGTATCCGCCCACGCGAGACCGGTCACTAGCCGCTGCCAAAGCACCAAACCAACCAGAGGCACCTGCCCTTCCCCCCAGCTTCCCCATACTCGCACTATACTCATAATAGTCATAGCCATACTCTTCTGGATATTCTGGTGTTGGTGTATAATGGCTGCTTCCCTGGCCCTGACACCATGAACTTCCATTCTCAAACCACACTGGATCCGTAAACTCGTTAGTCCCGCTAAGTTCATTAAACGTCCAATATTCTTACATTGTTCCATACGAAGCCGAAAATCCTTTATGAGGACAGAACAACATAAAAGTAAAAGATAATAATAATAAAAAATAAATAGATCTCCTAAAATTGAATAATATTTTTACTGTCGAAGGCATATATCCTCCAATTTCGGCTTTTTGGGTGTGTAGCCTGAGATCAAATCTTCACTATTAAGTTTAATAAGATTTCGGATTTCAGTCGGCCAATAAAATAGACGCCTTATTTTTTCTATATACCTTGCAAACAAAAATAATAGCCGAACCGCCTTACATCAGGCATACCCGGCTCTATTCTCATCCATGTCAGACCCGTGGTTCTCCGCTCCACGTCCCTGTGGCGTCCCTTCAATAATAATTACTTTACATTTTATCAGATAGAAAAATCAAACACAATCTTCCTTAAAGAAAATTGTGATCTTTTAAGGATTTTTTAAATTTAGTTTAAAATAAGAAAATGAAAGTATGCCAAGCTTGCAACCTTGCGACTAATTTTTACAATAAAACTCTTTATTTGATCCCCAAGTTACTCTTATCCTCCGAAACTTTCAGATCATGTTGGTTTCTCATATGGCAAGCAATGTGGGACTGAGCCAAGTATCCAATGTTAAATAAGAAGTCATTGCCGTGTCAATTTTGTGAGATCTATTAAATATTTCTTTTGCCTATCATTTGTGCTATAGTTCATACAGTTATGGATGAGCCTTTCTGCCGCAAGGAGTGGTAATTTTGTAGATTCGCCAAGAGGTGTCGCCGTGACCTGCATTAGCCGCCTATCCTCCTCAACCCTGCTTCCCCTATTACTTACCCGCGGGGTTTTAGCCTGGGATATTCCGCCCTCCCGGCCGGCAACTGGTACTTTTCTCACCAAGGTGCGGGAAGTCAGACAGACGCCTTTTCTGCCACTGTTCCTGAAGAATTCAAAATACCTCAGAAACCTATGGGCGGGGAAGCGAAGCGTCCCTCCCCTGATTAATCTACTAAATGTTTTATAACCACCGACACCCAAAAGAGGCCGCAGAACGGCGGCGACCTATGGAGAGGAAGCTTATGACTAATTCGGTGGAATGCCGTTGTCACAATAAGGACCGTGGGCGGCTGGTGGCTATAGTCTGCTTTTGTTTGCTCTTGAGCTGGTTGATGCCTCTACTGGTTCTTGGAGCTGAGGGTCGCTGGACCATCACTGGATCCCTGAACCTCTCAGGGGGCATTTATCATACAGCTACCTTATTACCCAACGGGAAGGTTTTGGTGGCCGGGGGCGAGTCGGGAGATGGTCCTATTCCGACTATTGCCACTGCCGAGCTCTACGACCCGGCAAGTGGGACTTGGCTGCCACCGGTTCCATGAAGGCAGATCGTGCCGGCCACACAGCTACCCTTCTTCTCAACGGCAAGATCCTGGTGGCCGGAGGATATTCTTTTAACATAAACTACCGCCTAAAAAGCGCCGAACTCTATGACCCGGCGTCAGGTACCTGGACCTCCACCGGCGACCTTAACCAATACCGTTCCCGACACACAGCTACCCTTCTGCCCAACGGCAAGGTCCTTGCCGCGGGCGGCTATGATTACTATAACTATTTCAAAAGTGCCGAACTTTACGACCCGGCCACAGGACAATGGACCTACACCGGCTCGATGAACATGGAGCGCGCAGATCACACGGCCACAGTTCTTCCTAGCGGCAAGGTATTAGTGGCTGGTTATGCAAGCTATTACGGTGACAAAAGCAGCGCTGAACTCTATGACCCAAATCGGGCCTCTGGACTCCCACCGGCTACCTTATGTCCAACCGCTCTGGTCACACAGCTACTCTTCTGCCCAATGGCAAAGTCCTGGTCGTGGGAGGGATTGGGGCCTTTGCAAAAATATTTACTAACACCGAGCTCTACAACCCGGCCACTGGGATCTGGAAAGACGCCGGGAACCTTAACATCGGTCGCACGTCTCATACAGCCACGCTCCTGAACAATGGGAGGGTTTTAGTAGTCGGAGGTGAAGGTGCTGACAGTCGTAGCGCCGAACTCTTCAATGCATTCTCCTCTCCCGCCGGGCAAGTAAATCTGCTGCTTTTAGGTAATTAATTTCTGGATGGTATTTTTGTAACTAGGGTTTATAATTTTATTTAACAAGATATATGATTGGCTGCAAGATTACTGCTATACAATGTGCCATTTTGATTTTCGGCAATTGGTTTCAATGACCATTTCATATATGCTATTTTTCGATAAATTTATTTCCTCTCCCTGTGGCCGTAAATCCTGGCTACCCTCTGCCTTCTGCTCTTCCCGTGACATCTGTCCCAGGTGTTCTGTCATTCCCTCCGCATTTCTAGTATAACAAAACTATGATTTTCAAGAAAAATCATGCGTATCCATTAATCCAATTAGTCTTTTTTCCACTAGTCGTTTTTGCTTTATCGGCTGATCGCTGACCGCTGTAGGCTGAATGCTTTTTTCCGAAAAAAGGCAAACTGTCTTTAAAAAACGGAGTCATAATCATGGATAAAAGATGTACCGTCTGCAACCATTCCCAGGCTCATGACATCAACCTGGCCCTGTTGGCCGGCCTTACCCTCGATAACCTCAAACAGCAGTTCGGCCTCAGCCGCTCGGCCCTGCACCGCCACAAGCAGCATCTGCACCGGACCATAGCTCAGGCCGAAGACCGCCTGCGTAATAATTTCCTCCTGAGCTATCTTTTCCAGCTAAATGACTATAATGCCGCTGCTGCTGCCACCGTGGCCGCGGCCCGGGCCGAGGGCAACGCCCGCCTGACCCTCCAGGCCGCCAACGCCGGGACCCGGATCATCAATAACATGGCTAAATTCGGGGTCGATCTGGACCATGAAACTATCTATCGTCTCATAACCTCCCGGGATTATGTGCAGCCGGACTCCCTCCTGCCCGGCGATCCCCAGATCCTGGCCGGCCCCCGCCTGAACCTGGTCCGCAGCCTCGCCGCTGCCTGTCCGGAAACAGCACCCGACGCCCTCTTTGACCCGGAAGATGTGGCGGCATATCTCAAACTTGCTCAGGAACCCGATGCCAACACGCATCTCCCCCAGGCCCGGCAACCGGAATTTCCCGGTTTCCTCATCCCCTTGACCAATGTCCTGCCCTCCGGCCCGAAACCAACTGCGTCCCACGCCGGTCCTTGTCTTTCTGATCCTTCTTCCCTCCTCCCCGATCCCTGCCTTTCTGAGCCGGAAGAGATGCGGGACAATAGCGGGACAGATGCGGGACAAACCCCGCCTCTTCAGAAAATGATGAAGAATTTAAAAGAGATAGACAAGAAGAGAAAAATAACTGGGACAAACCTGGCCCTCGACCCTCTGCCTCCCGCTTCTAAGTGGGACAAACCTGGATGCTGCTGCCCATTCGGCCTCCGACCCGCTGCCTACTGCCCTCTGCCTTCTGCCTACTGCTTCTCACCCCCCGGCCACTCTCAGCGAGGTCGGCCCTTGGGAAACCCTGGCGGACGCCCAGGCCGCCGAACTGGCCGAATACCTGGCGGATTTCTCCCCTTATGCCAAACCGGCTGTTGACCCGGCCCCCGATCTCTCTTCCCCAATCCCTGGTCCCGGCGCTGCTGACCCCGGACGCAAACCGCCGCCTCCCTATGACGAAACCGCCCGCCGTGCCGATGAACTCTTCGAAATCTCCCACGGCTACAAGAGGAACAATCCGCCCAAACACATCCCCAACCGCCGCCGGGATGAGGACTTCCGGAGTAACAGCATCTTTGGGGATCCCAGTAAAATATACGGCTGATACAATTCCACTCTCTCAGAAATAATTTCGGCTTGTAGCCCACTAACTCTTCTAACTTGAGTCGATCATTCCTTCGAGAATCACTATCATTGCTCTTTGAAAAATTTTTTACCGTCGAAATTTTTTCCCATGTGGGAATGTCTACCACGCAAAAAAAGGCGGGACCCGCAGGGCGGCGAAAGCCAAAGCGAAGCGCCTCCCGCCTTTCAAAGAGCTGAACAATATCTTTATACTTCTTTGATCGCAACTCGGTATGAGGGCATAGTAAGTCCAGCGACCGGACCGAAGGCCTGAACCTGAAGTATGGGTAGGAGCTTTGAATTTCGATGATCATAAAGACGCAGAAGGCCGGGTTGGGATACCAGGCGCCGCCCCGTCAGGTAGTGGCCGGAAGTCACGAGGGGGCAGGTGGTGCGTCAAGGGTCACGGCAAGCAGAGGACACTCCCACCCGGAGACGTCGTAGGGTAGGGAACAGTGGTTGCATTTGAGGCTGTTTACTAAGCTGCGCTGGCTTTAATGTATTTCAGGAACCGCCGTGTACGGAACCGTACGCACGGTGGTGTGGGAGGACGGGGGCCGCAAGGCCCCCTCCGACCCGATTTACCTGAGCATTATAAGAAAATGAGTAGGCATTTGTCACATATTGGGAAACCATGCGTTGGGTATTGAAAAATGAGCCGTTCAAAGCGATGGCGGACCGCATAACCCTGATGAGCAGTTGGTTTGAGGGGATAATATTCACGGGGTTATCCTTTCCTCGTGGGTGAAAATTGTCTGGCGGTGAATTGTCGCTTTCGGGTTAGGAAAGATATAAAAATATGATGTTTTTCATCCGCTTGGGTTGTTCTTCTGATCGTTTGGCGTGACGCCGTGGCTCCCTCGTAATGGCAACGACACGGCTTTTCTGTCGAAAGAAAAATTATCAGCGCGCCGAGGCAACCATCCTCCTGATCAGTTTATCAATTTCAACTAGAATAATCACGGTGACCGAAATAAGCCCTATCCTGAGCCATTCTATCGGCGTGATGGGCTCCATGCGGAAAAGCCATTGCATGGCCGGCAGATAAATGGCTGCTAAATGTGCCCCAAAGGCCGCCAGGGTCCCGAAAAAGAGAATCGGATTGCCCAAGGGATTCATCCGAAAAATGGACTGCGTCTCCGAGCGGCTGTTGAACGCCTGGAAAAACTGGAAAAAAACCATGGTGGTGACCGCAATGGTTCTGGCCTTCTCCAGGGAGGCGCCATGATTCAAGGAGTACATGAAGGCATATACTATTCCGGCGGAAATCAGCAAGGCCACCAAGACGGTGCGCTCCACCAGGAGGCGGTCGAAAATGCCGGCCTGGGGGTCCCGGGGAGGGCGGTCCAGAACATTTTTCTCTCCGGGTTCAAAGGCCAGGGCAATATCCTGCAAGCCGTTGGTGACGATATTGATCCACAGGAGTTGAGCCGGCAGGTAGGGGAGCGGCAATCCCAGCATTACGGTGACCAAGATGGAGAAAATGGCGGCAATGCCGGTGGGAATGAGAAAAGAGGTGACCTTGCGGATGTTGTCGAAGACCACCCGTCCCAGTTCCACCGCCCGGTAGATGCTGGCGAAGTTATCGTCGGCAATGACCATGTCAGAGGCTTCTTTGGCCACATCGGTGCCGGTTTTGCCCATGGCTATACCGATGTGGGCCGCCTTCAGGGCCGGGGCGTCGTTGACCCCGTCGCCGGTCATGGCCACAATCTCGCCGTGTTTGAGCAACTGCTGCGTGATGCGCAGCTTATGTTGGGGGGAAACCCGGGCATAAACCGACACTTTTTGCACCAGGTGGAACAGGTCGGCGTCGCTCATGGTCTCGATCTCCCGACCGGAAAGGACATGGCGGATGGCGCCTTCCGGTCCGGCCCGCTGCACCAGACTGGCAAGCAGGTTTTTGATGAATCCCAGAAATTCCATGTCATTCATGGCCTGCACGTGCCTGCCGGTGAGAGTTTCCGGATGGTGTGGGACCAATCCGGCCCGGCCGGCCAGAACCCGGGCCGCCACCTGGGTCAGGGCCAGAATCTCTTCGTCGGTCAGGGATGCCACCGGCTTGGCGGCCAGATCCTCCACCACCTCTTCTTCCGGGGCAATGCCGAGCCTTCTGGCAATGGCCAGGGCCGTGACTGCGTGGTCGCCGGTGATCATCACCACCCGGATGCCGGCTTTCTTACATCCTGCCACCGCCTCCATGGCTTCCTCCCGGGGGGGGTCCATCATCCCTTGCAGACCCGCAAAGGTCAACCCGACCTGCAAATCGGCCATGGTTATTTCCCTCTGAGTGGCGGGGATTTCCTTGTGGGCCATGCCTAACACCCGCAGCCCCTCCTTGGCAAAATGTTCCGCGATCTTGGGAACTTCTGCCCAGGAATCGAAGCGGCACTCGGCACAGATATCCAGGAGCTTCTCCGGCGCCCCTTTGACGAAAATAAGGTTGCGGTCCCCATCCCGATGCAGGGTTGCCATGTAACCCCGCTCCGATTCAAAGGGGATGATGAATATCTGGGGATATCGCTCCTTCTCCTCTGCCAGGTCTAAACCCGCCTTCATGGCTGACACGATCAGGGCGCCCTCAGTAGGGTCGCCATCCACCCTGTATTGCTCATCCTCCAGATAAACATTGGATTCGTTGCACAACAGTCCTATTCTGAAAAGCATGAGGAGTTCGGAATCAGCAATGGGTTTGATGCGCCTTCCCTCTTCCAGGATTTCCCCCTGGGGTTCATAGCCGCCCCCGGTAATTTCATAAATCTGTTTCCCATCGTAGACCCGCTGTACGGTCATTTCGTTTTTGGTAAGGGTGCCGGTCTTGTCGGAGCAGATAACCGTGGTGCTCCCCAGGGTCTCCACGGCCGGGAGTTTCCGGATTATGGCGTTCCGCTGCGCCATGCGGGACACGCCGATGGCCAGGGCGATGGTCACCACGATGGGCAGTCCCTCCGGGATGGTGGCCACCGTGGCCGCCACTGCGGTCATGAACATGTCTTTGACGCTTTCGCCCACCAGGATGCCCACCACAAACAGCAAAGAGGCCGCCACCAGCACGATGAAACCGATAATCTGGGCAAACCGGTCGATCTTTTCCTGGAGGGGCGACTTGGTGACCCCAATCTCCTGGACATCCCTGGCAATGTGGCCCAGGACCGTCCGAAGACCGGTGGCCACTACCACCCCCCTGGCCCGACCGCTGACCACCACGGTGCCCATAAAGGCCATATTCCTCTGGTCTCCGGGAGTAAGATTGTCCTCCGGGATGGCTGCCGTCATCTTCTCTGCCGGTATAGACTCCCCGGTAAGCATGGATTCGTCGGCCTTAAGCTCGATAGTCCTGATGAGCCTCACATCTGCCGGCACCCGCCCCCCGGAGGCCAACAAGACGATGTCGCCGGGCACCACTTCCTCGCCGCTGATCTCTAGTTTCTTTCCCATCCCGAATCACCCGGGCTTTGGCCACCACCATCTTTTTCAAGGCCTGCACCTGTTTTTCGGCCTTCATTTCCTGGATGTAGCCGATAATGGCGTTTATGAGCAAAATTCCGGCAATCACCCCGGTGTCCTTGTATTCCTCCAGGAAAAAGGTCACCACCCCGGCGACGAGCAGAATATAAATCAACGGACTTTGGAACTGATGGAGCAGAATTTTCAGCCGGCTGATCTTCTCCGCTTCGGCCAGCCGATTAAGACCGAACTCCTTCTGGTGCTCCTTGACCTCGATATTCGCTCAGACCGGATTCAGAAGTGTTCAGGTCAGATAAAACCTTATCTATTTCAAGCTGATACCAGTGCATCCACCCTCCTTGAAGAATAATCAGTGTTGTTGATGTGAAAAAACGATTCAGGGTTTATTTTCGGCCCGAGATCAAGAATGACCGTCTAAAGTCAACTCCTACGGAAAAAATTAGACTCTGTCGCTGGGTTACGGGGATCGCTTGGCGGCCGGCGGTATTGGCGCGCCACAAAATTTACAGTTTACCACCTCATCCTGCTGCTTTTTCAGGACGAACTGGGCTCGCCCACACTTCGGACAGGTGCGTTTCAATGCCAGTAGAGTAGTCACCAAACCTGGAATGAACGTAATCATTGAGTATTCTCCTTCTGGCATCAAATTTGAAAAAGGCCGGTAACTTTGATCAAATCTTCCGGGGAACCCATGGTTATCAGGAGATCATCGGCCAACAGCACCATGTCGGGATCAGGATTGTGAAAGACCTGGGAACCTCGGCGCACGGCCAGAACCGTCACCCCATGTTTTTTGCGAAGCTCCGTTTGCGCCAAAGATTTTCCCGCCAACGGTGCGCCCGGCGCCAGACGGAAGGTGCTGATATCCACATCATGCAAATGGTCAGGTAATGGTGCCAACGTCTCGAATCCCTTAAACATGCCCCGAAAAACCATATAACAGTTGGTCCTGACCTCCGAGGTGAGCCTTTCGATCTCCTCCTTGGGCACCAGATACTTTTTTAAAACCAGGGTGAAGATTTCCACCGAAGTTTCAAATTCTTCGGGGACGACGTCGTCGGCCCCCAGCTCAAAGAGTGGTTGCAGTTCGTTGACGTAACGGGTTCTGACGATAATATGGACCTTGGGATTAAGCCGGTGCGCCAGGGTGGTAATGCGCCGCACTGCCGCCGGGTCGTTGATGACCACCACGAGAATCCTGGCCTCTTTGATATTGGCGTGTATCAGGATCTCTTCCTGGGTGGCATCCCCATAAAAAATCGTCTCACCGCTCTTTCTTTCCCGCCTCACCGTTTCCGGATTCATTTCAATGATGACATAAGGAATGCCGCCCGTTTTGGCAGCCCGGGCCAGATTGCGCCCGTTCACCCCAAATCCCACAATAATAAGATGATCTCCGGGAATTGACTTGTCAATTACTTCCGCCAGATGCGAGCCCAACTTTAATTTTTGGGGCAGAGGCCAGCGCAGGATGAAAGTTGCGACTTGGGGCGCCAGGGCCATCATCAAAGGCGTGAGCACCATGGTCAGGATGGTAACATCCAGAAAGAGCTGGTAACTGTTGCCGGAAAATAAACCTTGACTCACACCGACTTTGGAGAGGATGAACGAGAATTCTCCCACCTGGCAGAGGGCCAGGCCCACCAGCACGGCGGTCCGCAGGGGGAATTTCAGGCACAGGGCCGCGCCACCGGCCAATAGAGTTTTGAGCACTATAACCCCGAAGGTGAGCAGGGCGATGATGCCGGGATTTTCCAGGAGGAACGCCACATCCAGCAACATGCCGATGGAAATGAAAAAGAAACTGGCAAAGACATCCCGAAATGGCAGGATATTGCCCAGGGCCTGGTGGCTGTACTCGGTCTCCGAGACAATCAATCCCGCCAGAAAGGCCCCCAGGGCTAAAGAAAGGCCGGCCTGGGCCGTCAGCCAGGCCACCGAGGTGCAGAGCAGGACAATGGCCAGCAGGAAAAGTTCCCGGTTGCCGGTGCGGGCGATCTGGTAGAGGACATGCGGCGCCACCCACTTGGCACCGGCGATGACCAGTGCAATGATAATGAGTCCTTTAGCCAAAAGGAGGAGGAATGAAACCCCCAGATTTTCCGACACCCCGGCCAGCAGGGGGACAAAAAGCATCATGGGCACAATGATAATGTCCTGGAAAATCAGAATACCCAGGCTGGTGCGGCCATGAGGAGTATCCACTTCGGCCCGTTCCTGAAGGAGCTTGAGGACGATGGCGGTGCTGCTCAGGGACAAAAGAAAGCCGATGAACACCGCCTCAGACATGCTCATGCCGAACTGCAGGGCCAGAAACACTCCGGCCAGACAGGTGGCTGCCACCTGGATGGGCCCGGCCACCAGCACTGACTGCCTGATCTGGAGAAGATTGGCGAAAGAGAACTCCACCCCGATCGTGAACAGTAATAAAATAACCCCGATCTCCGCCAGCATTTCCACTTCATGAACGGCCTTGACTAATCCCAGCAGATGCGGCCCGGCCAATATCCCCGTCAGGATAAACCCCACCGTCGCCGGTACCCGGAACTGGTGGCAGACGAACAGGACCACTATCGAGAGTCCGAATATAATGACGAGATCGGTTAAGATGGGGACCGGCATGATCGTCTAATTCTCTGAGGCCGAAGATTTAATTAGGCTTCCATTGATTTTCTCTGCTGACCAGCCATACCAGCTTGGCCAGAGAAAAAGATAACGAGGATTAATGAATACATATACTAAGCTTCTTCCACTTTCGGATATTCTTGGGAGAAACCTGTTATATCTTTAATAAAAAAAATTAGTTAGCAATTACAGGAAAAATAGAAATTTGAGGCGCTCTTCCAGGGGTCGCGTTTGTAAGGTTGCACTTCTAAACCGCTAATTGCTTTCATGATGCCAAACTCTGAGAAGTTGCCTCGCCCTTGAAGAAAAGACTGGAAAGGAAGATTAATAAATAATATTAATACAATACCATAATGACGCTTAGGTCGTCAAGAAGATTTGATCTTTACACAAATTTGATGCATGTGAGTCCAATCCCTTTTATTTTTTTCAGGATATCTGGTTCCGTAAAGTTTTTCCGCATCGCCGGAGCCTATTAAGAATCAATTCATTAGCTTCTCCCAAGGGTTGATCCGGATCAGGGTTGAGGAGTTTCCTCTCACCGGTCGGCACGGCCATAAGAACGCCTAAATGGCTGGAACCATTTTTTTCGGCCGGCTATGGGTCAGGATATCAACTACTACACCCATTTATCCTTGCAAATTCAGCATATTTTTGCTATTATTACGCAGGGTTGGCATGCCAATTTATATTAGATTGCCCAGCGACATTATTGTCATTTTTCAATTCTAGCCAACCTAACTGCAACTTTAATTAGTTTAACTAACCGGATCTGCTTGGTAAGCCACTGTTGACGCTAACAATGGAGATCATATGATATTTATACTAAATATTTTAATTATTAATATCTATTAATAAATTAAAACATTATTCAATAATATATTTAATTTTTATTAGTTTGTTCTCGCTTTGTTTCAGCCTGCTTACTCCCGCCACACTTTGGGCCGGCGAGGACCAGGGCGGCCATAGCCTCATATCCGGTATCGGCATCGCCATTATGGCTGCCACCGTCCTGGCATATCTCGCCACTTTACTCAAACAGCCCCTGATCCTGGCGTATATCGCCGCCGGGGTCATCATCGGACCGCAAATCGGTTTAGCCCTGGTCAAGAACAAAGATGATATAGCCATCATCGCCGAAATCGGCTTGATCCTGCTTCTGTTCATGATCGGCCTGGAGCTAAATTTAAAAAAGATTAAGGAGTCCGGCAAATCGCTGGTCATCACCGGGATTTGCCAATTTATCCTGTGTGCTGTCATGGGACTGGGCTTCTTCTATCTGTTGGGGTTTACCCTGCGGGCCACCTGCCCGTGCGAGTATGAAATCCTCGGGGTCAAGGTGGTGGGCGGCCGCTATGATCTCTTCTATCTGGCCGCCTGTTTGGCCATCAGCAGCACTACTATAGTGGTTAAGCTGCTCTATGAAAAATTTGAACTTGACACCCTGGCCGGCCGGATCACCCTGGGCGTCCTCATCTTTCAGGATCTCTGGGCCATTGTTTTACTGGGGCTGCAACCCAATCTGGCCGACCCAAAAGTGCTGGTCATTTTGTGGTCTTTTGCCAAAGGCGCCTTCCTGGTGGCCATCAGTCTCCTCATGAGCAAATATGTGCTCGGCTACCTTTTTAAAAGGATCGCCAAACTGCCGGAACTGGTCCTGGTGGCCTCCCTGGGGTGGTGTTTCCTGGTGGCCGGCGAGGCCAGTTATCTGGGGCTGTCCATGGAAATGGGCGCCCTGATCGCCGGCGTGGCCATTTCCACCTTCCCCTACAACCTGGATATCATCGGCAAGATCATCAACATCCGGGATTTTTTCATCACCCTCTTTTTTGTCGCCCTGGGCATGGTGATCCCCAATCCCCTGGATAACCTGGGGTTAGTAGGGATCGCCCTCATTCTGGCCGTTTTCCTGGTAGCTACCCGTTTTCTTTCTATTTTCCCCGTCTTATACTGGCTTAAGAACGGCAACCGGGTCAGCCTGCTCACCGCCATTAATCTCTCTCAGCTCAGCGAGTTCGCCCTGGTCATCGCCGTCATCGGCATGAAGCCTGATTATCGGCATATCGGCCCGGATATCATGACCCTGATCATTTTTGTCTTTGTCTTCACCTCCATTTCCTCCACCTACATGATCAAGTTCAGCCATCCGCTGCAAAATTTCTTAAGCAAGATAGTCGAGTTTCTCGGCTTCAAACCCCTGCGCGGGCAGGTGCAGGAAACCGAAGTCGAAGAATCAAAGGATATCGCCCTGTTAGGTTTTTTCCGGGTCGCCAGCGCTTTTCTGGCCGAGATTGAAGAAACCAGGCCGGAGTTGAAAGACAAACTGGTGGTGGTTGACTTCAATCCGGATGTCTTCCGCGGCTTGCAAGAACGCCAGGTCAGGGTGGTTTATGGGGATATCAGCAATATGCAGACTCTGCACCACGCCGGCCTGGAACATGTCAAGATTGCCGTTTCCACCATCACCGACGACATCCTGGTGGGAACGAGCAACCTGAAATTGATCAGTGAAATAAAATCGTTGGCCCCTCATGCCAGGATAATCGTCACGGCGCCCAGCAATACCCAAGCCCGGAAGTTGTATGAGGCCGGGGCTGATTATGTCCTGCGTCCCAACAGGGCCGCGGCCCAGCAATTGCTGCCCGTGGTGGAGCGCCTGCTCCGTGGCGAGCAGGACCTCTTGAAAGATGAGGAGACTGGACAAACTCACCCGCCGGGACGAGATTCTCAATTGATTACCCGGCAGTGGACCTGCCAGTGCTCCAACTGACACTGCTTTTTATCATATTATTCATCGCCCTGATTCTGTTTATCAGCGGCTGGCTGGCTGTGGATCTGGTGGGGCTGCTGGTGTTGGCGGCCCTGCCGAAGCCTTGGCCGGGTTCAGCAGCGCCTCCGTGGTCACGGTGTGGGCCATTGCGGATATTCCTGAAATCTTTTTCTTTATTGCTTGACTATTGAATTTTCTATCTTAATATAAGATTAACATGTGATTAATTACATACAATCAAAACGGAGGAAGAATTTATGCGGTCAAAGTTGGTAGTTGCTTTGGTTTTGGCGCTGGCAGTGGGATTTTTAACCGCACCCGCATTCGCCGCCAAATTGATATGCATTTCAAACAAAAATCTGCGTGGCGAGACTACGGTCGGCGAATGCCTGGCCAGGGGCGATAAATTTGCCGTGATTGACCAGTATGGTGTACCGCAAATTTTAAACCAAGAAGACGTTGAAGTATTTAAGGCCTTGAATCCCGGCGCCATGAATATGAAAGCCTTCGGAGTTGGCCATATAAAAGAGGCCCCTGAAATTCCGTCTATTCAAGACAGAACCCCAGGTTGATGCCAAGACCCAATCCGTCAGTGCAGTATCAACAGGTAATGTTATGTATGCCGAAAAAACCCCTCAAATTATTTGGGGTTTTTTCATCTGATAAGATTTTTAATTAACTATTATTTTGCCTGATTCAGGCAATGTTAAAATATAAATTAATCTATGCATTTAATCTTGACTATTTTGAGATTATCTATTAACAATATAGTCGATTAAATAGTTAATACCTTAACTAAGGAGGAGATGGTATGAGGTCAAAATTGATCGTGGCCCTGGTCCTGGCTCTGGTAGTGGGATTTTTAGCCGGCACCGCATTCGCCGATAAACTCATCTGCATTTCAAATAAAAGTTTGAAAGGCGAATTGACTGTGGGCGAATGCCTGGCCAAGGGTGACAAATTTGCCGTGGTGGACAAGTCCGGCGTTCCTCAGGTTTTGGACAAAGAATCCATCGAAGTATTTAAAACCTTGAATCCCGGCGCCCTGAATTTGAAAGCCTATGGGATTGGGAATATTAAAGAGGCTCCTGAAATTCCCGCGATTCAAGACAGAACCCCAGGTTGATAAAGAAAAAATAATTATTTGTACAAAAAAATAGCCCCCAATAATCTTGGGGGTTTTTTTTTGCTTTTATTTGCATTATCTCCTCATTAAAAGACATCTTTCTGTTTTTATTTCGATATTGGCTTCCACCTCTGCCACCATTGCCCTGTTTAACCTGCGAAATGTCACCTGCGAAATTTTAGTAGCACCCGAAATAGCCGATAAAAAAAATAGCGATCCATCGCCTCGGATAGCCCTGCCGATGAATCGAAAAAATTAATAACTTCACCCGGCTCAATTCTTTTTGCGAATCTGGTTATGTAAAGCCATGGAAAAAAAATTTCATATCTTGGTGGCAGACGATGAATCTTCCGTCCGGGAAGTTTTGAGAGATCTGATTCTGGCTCTTGGGAATGAATATGTCGTTTATACTGCGGCCGACAGTTTTGAAGCCTTGCACATGCTGCAAAGTATGCCTTTGGACCTGGTCCTGATCGATATTGGCATGCCCGGATTGAACGGTTTTGAACTTCTCGAAGATGCTCGGGAGAAATATCCCCAGGTAATGATGGTGATTATCACAGGTCAGCCGTCTTATCACATGGTACTGAAAGCCCTCAGATTGGGGGCCACAGATTTTCTGTCCAAGCCGATTTCATTGGCTGAACTTCGTAAGATATTAAGCATATTAAAAGAAAAGAAAATACGGCTTGATCACCAGTCAATGCAGGCGGCCCCGGAAATAAAACCAAATTTTAACAAAGCCCGCGACGAAAGGCACAATTCGAAAACAGAACAGCATTTTCTCCACTCCTTCAGCGAAAAATTAGAGTTCATCAGAAGCGCTAAAGATTTATATCCCTTCCTTACTGAGATGGCCTTGACTCTTACCGGCGGAGCTTACTCAACCTTCTTTCTTTATGATCAGCAACTGGGCCGACTGCAATTAGCTTCTCAAACCGGCCAGGGTTGCGAGCCGGCACTGGAGACATCAGCACTTCAGGAAATTTCTCAGGGAAATTGCCTTATTCTGCCATTTAAACTGCGAGGCGAACTGTTAGGAGTTCTGCATGTTTACGGCAAAGAAGATCAATATTTTGAAACTAAAGCGATAAACCGGCTAAAGCTTCTGGCAGACCATGTCCTTCTTACCCTGGAGAATTTAACCCTGCATGAAAGCGTTTTTTCGAAGCTGTATAATTCTCTCAGAGCTTTAATCAATTCTTTGGAAGCCCGTGACGCCTACAGCCGTCATCATTCGATTCGGGTAACCAATATCGCAACCCTTTTTGCCGAGAAATTGCTGCTGGCCACCGAGTTGGTGGATTCCTTGCGTCTGGCGGGACCTTTGCATGACATTGGTAAAATCGGTATACCCGATGTTATTCTCTTGAAACCGGACAAACTTAATGCCGAAGAAGCTGAAATTATCAGACAGCATCCGGTTATTGGCGATAATATTGTGGCGCCGCTAAACCTGCTGCCTCGAGAAAAGGCTATTATTTTACATCACCATGAAAGGTGGGATGGCAAAGGCTATCCCAAAGGCTTGACAGGCGAAGAAATTCCTTTTCTTTCCCGTATTATTGCCTTGGCGGACGCTTATGACGCCATTACCTCGGATCGACCCTACCGGAGACGTCGAACTCATGAAGAGGCCTTGACCGAAATAGTTGCCAACGCCGGCAGCCAGTTTGATCCAGATCTGACCAGCCGATTTGTCGAGATATTGGGTCAGCCCGGAGTGGCTCAAGAAATTTTCGGCTCCATTGAAAAATTTGATAAAAATCATCCCCTGTCCAACCAACAATTCCTCCAGCTAAAAAGGAATCTTAACCATAAATTAATTCCTTTGACTGGTTAAAAATATCTCCGTGGCTTTTCCAGACCCAATCGCAGCCCAATCTGATATATACGTAATGTTCTAGCTGACAAATTGAGATTTCTGATATTATTCGCCTTTACCCGCCAACAGAATCTGCTTGGAGCGACATAAAAATGGTGCATCTAGTAAGCGAGGAAAATCATGAACGCCTGTTTCAAGAATTACTGAAATATTACCGGATCGGTTTTGTGGGCCGCCGGATCAACGGAAATTATTCATTCTATCAATACGCCTTTACAAATAGTCCTGACACAGTCAGAATTAATGGAACGTAAGCTTCAAGAAGAGCAGGATAATTTTGCTCCTAAACTGCCGTCACCTTTATTGCCGGAATGGCAGAAATTTTTTCATTACCGCCAGAAGAAAAATCAGCAACTACAGGAAGTAGCTGATGATTTGCAAAAGCTAATTCATCTGCTCAAGCAACGGACTTATTATGAAGATCATCATGGTGTTCAGGAAATAGAGTTAAATGCCCTGCTGTTGGAAGAACTGGCCGGATATCAGGCGATAGATTTTTACAAATACCGGGTGGCAAAAAATTTCCAGTGGCTTGACCGCTTGCCGCCCATCTCTGGATTTTACGTCGATTTTAGTCAAAGTATCTGCAATCTTCTAGATAATGCTTTGGAGGCGTTACGGGAGGTTGCAGATCCTGTTTTGAGCATTACTACCACGATGGCATCAGGTTGCCGCATTATTGCGGTGGGTGACAATGGACCTGGCATTCCGAAGGAAATTCAAGGAAAAATTTTTACCCCCTTTTTTAGCACCAAAAGTTCCCACGGAAAACCCTGCGCCGGACTCGGCCTTTTTCTTTCCCGCCGTTTGTTGACCCCGTACGGAGGAGAAATTTCTTTTGAAAGCCGGCCTGGTCAGACCTGTTTCCGCATCATGCTCCCCTAAATTCCACTTTCCTGCTCGACTCTCTTGTCTGATCTGTATTATAATCCCATAATTTCATAGTCTTCTCTGGTGGATAAAAAAATTTTGTCCGGCTGTTTAAGTCTCAGGTTTTGGGCAATTTGTTCAAAGGATTCATGAGATAATAAATTATAATTATCAAAGAAACTGCAAGCAATTAGAAAAAATCTCATTCTATTGATATAATTATTAATAATCGTATCAATGTCGGGCAGGAACAGCATGAGCGAACAACGGCGGAATTTATCTATCGAAACTAAAACTCCTGACGGGTTAACCCTGGAAAGTCTCAGAAAAGATCTGGGTGAAATTCTCTTCTATCATATCGGTAAAGTCCCCACCGAGGCTAACCCCCAAAATATTTATCAAGCCCTGGCGTTGACCGTGCGCCAACGACTTTTGCAGCGGTGGGTTAATACAGCCATGGATTATGCCAGGGAAAATGTTAAAGTAGTCTGCTATTTTTCCGCAGAATATCTTCCCGGTCCCCATTTAGGAAATAATTTGGTAAATTTAGGAATTTATCGAGATGGTTGCAAAAAGCTTTTGAGGAGGGGGGCAGCAGTTTAAATTATTTCCTGGACCAGGAAGAAGAGCCGGGATTGGGCAACGGCGGGCTCGGCACGATTGGCGGCCTGCTACTGGATTCTCTGGCGACTCTGGAAATTCCGGCGATAGGATATGGCTTGCGATATGAGTTCGGTATCTTCGACCAGGAAATATAAGGATGGCTGGCAGGTGGAACACACCGATAAATGGCTGCAATGGGATAATCCCTGGGAAATTCATCGTCCGGAAATTTCTTTTGAAGTCAAATTAGGAGGTTATACGGAATTCTATATTGACAGTCATGGCAAATTGGCCAAGCGTTGGATTCCCGAGCGAGTGATTAAGGGAGTAGCCTATGATACACCTGTTTTGGGTTATCAGGTTAATACCTGCAACTTACTGCGCCTGTGGAAGGCGGAAGCAGTAAAATCCTTTGATTTTCAGGCTTTTAATAAAGGTGATTATTATGAAGCGGTGGAAGAAAAGCTGTTGTCGGAAAACCTGACAAAGATTCTTATACCCCAATGACGAGGGTTTGGAGGGGAAAAAACTCCGTCTGGAGCAGCAATATTTTTTCTGTTCCTGTGCTCTGCGTGACATGATTCGCATACATTCGATAAAATATAAAAATTTAGATGAATTCGGTCGGCTCTGGACCGTGCAGCTCAACGATACCCACCCTGCCATAGCTGTAGCCGAATTGATGCGTCTTTTAGTGGATGTGCGCCAAATGCCCTGGGAAAAGGCCTGGAATATCTGCCCAGCAGGTTTTTTGCTATACCAACCACACCTTGCTGCCGGAAGCCTTGGAGAAATGGCCCGTGTCGCTGTTTGCCTCGGTCCTGCCCCGGCACCTGGAGATTATCTTTGAAATAAACCGTCGTTTTCTGGACGACGTGCGTTTAAAATATCCCGGAGATGAAGACAAACTTGCCAGACTCTCTCTAATCGATGAAAATGATGGAAAATATGTGCGCATGGCTCATCTGGCATGTGTCGGCAGCCAGGCCATTAACGGGGTGGCCGCAATGCATACCGAGCTTTTAAAATCAACGGTTCTGAAGGATTTTTACGAACTTTGGCCGGAAAAATTTCATAATGTCACAAACGGGGTGACTCAACGGCGGTTTATGGTCTTAAGCAACCCGCAATTGACGGCGTTGATTAATTCCAAAATCGGCACTGCCTGGATAAAAAATCTGAATGAACTCAGGCGCCTGGAAGATTTTAGCGAAGACCTGGCTTTTCATCAGGCCTGGCGGGAAGTGAAATTGGCTAACAAAAGGGAATTGGCAGCCATAATCCAGGAACGGACCGGGATCGTTGTTGATCCACTGTCGCTGTTCGATATCCAGGTGAAACGTTTACATGAATATAAACGTCAGCATCTCAATGTCTTGCATATTATTACCCTGTATCTGCGCTTAAAAAAAGATCCGGGATTGGATTTGACGCCCCGGACCTTTATTTTTGGAGGTAAGGCCGCCCCGGGGTATTATCATGGCTAAGCTCATTATCAAATTGATCAATTCCGTGGGCGACATGATAAACCGGGACCCGGAAGTCGGAGATCGGCTTAAAGTGGTTTTTTTTCCTAATTTTAACGTCCAGAATGCTCAGAAAATTTATCCGGCTGCCGATCTTTCAGAACAGATTTCCACCGCCGGCAAAGAAGCTTCGGGAACCGGTAATATGAAATTTTCTCTTAAATGGCGCTTTGACTATCGGAACACTAGATGGCGCCAATGTCGAAATACGTGAAGAGGTCGGCCCGGAAAATTTTTTCCTGTTTGGCCACTCGGTGGAAGAAGTCCAGAATCTCAAGGCCCAGGGCTATGCTCCCTTATTATCATTATCAAACCAATGAACACTTAAGGGAAGTCATTGACCTGATAAATTCCGGATTCTTCTCCCATGGGGACCGGGATCTTTTTAGACCACTCATAGAATCGCTTCTGTATTCGGATGAATATCTTTTATTGGCGGATTATCAGTCTTACATCGAGAAACAAGACGAAATTGGACTCTTATTTCAAGATCAAAAAGCGCTGGACCAGAATGAGTATCTTAAATACGGCGCGGATGGGAAAATTCTCTTCGGACCGGGCCATCCGGGAATATTGTGACAATATCTGGCGGGTCCAGCCCAATCCAGTCGACCTTGGAGAAATTACCCTGGCGCAAGTAAATTTTAATTCCTAAACTAATGCTGACTTGAAGGAGTATGGCGATGTTATTGGATTGCAAAGAGTTTAATATCGAAAGTCTAGGAGAGTGCCGGATTGACACCCCCATCATCAATGCCCGTTTTATTAATGAAGATGATCATGTTCTCTATGAATATCAAATTAATAAAATTCAGCCATATTTTGAGGCAAGCCAGATTCCCCCCTATTTTGATATGGCAGGACCCAGACGGAAAATATATTTCGATCCCTCCAAACTGAAATGCGGCATCGTCACCTGCGGCGGTCTTTGTCCCGGCATTAATGATGTCATTGAAGCAATCGTCATGGAACTCTATTACCATTATGGGGTTCGCTCTATTTTCGGCTTCCGTTATGGCTTTGAGGGGTTGTGTCCGAAATATAAACACCCGCCCATGGAGTTGACCCCGGATGCGGTTAGCAATATTTATACCCAGGGAGGAACCATTTTGGGGTCTTCCCGGGGGAGCCACGACGTGCAGGAGATGGTGGACACCCTGGAGCGGATGAATATGGGCCTGCTTTTCACCATCGGCGGCGACGGCACTTTAAAGGGAGCCCGGGCCATTGCCAAAGAAATAAAGAAACGCAAGTTAAAGATCGGCGTGGTGGGCATTCCCAAAACCATTGATAACGATATCTCTTATGTGCAAAACTCATTCGGTTTTATTACCGCCGTTTCCGAGGCCCGAACTGCTATCTATACGGCTCATATCGAAGCCCTGGGAGCCCGCAACGGTATCGGCCTGGTGAAATTGATGGGCCGGGAATCAGGCTTTATTGCCGCCTATGCCACCCTCTCCAATGCGGATGTGAATTTATGTCTGGTCCCGGAGGTCCCTTTTTCCCTGGAAGGTCTGATGAACGAAATAAAAGACCGGCTGGAACGGCGCAGTCACTGCGTCATTTTAGCGGCTGAAGGGGCGGGGCAGGAATTTTTCCAGCATTTGGGGGAAACCGACGCCTCCGGCAATATTCGTCTAGGGGATATCGGAGTCTTTTTGAAGGAAATGATCAATGCCCATTTTAAAGAGCTCGGTACAGACATAACCTTGAAATACATCGACCCCAGTTACACCATCCGCAGTGTCCGGGCCAATCCCTATGATTCCTATTTTTGTTTGAATTTGGGGCATCATGCGGCCCATGCCGGGATGGCCGGCTTCACCAATATGCTGATCGGCAATTGGAACGGCCAGTTCACCCATGTCCCCATTTCCCTGGCGGTTTCAGCCCGCAAACGCATCGACCCGACCGGCAGATTATGGAATGAGGTTTTGGCCAGCACCGGGCAGGCCCACCCGATGTAGCTGACAAACTGTTACAAACCGTTATTTACAATATAAGCTAAACCACAGTTTGTCTGGCAGGCAAAAGACTTGACTTTTTTTAATATCCGGATATCATTATATATTTAATATTTAATCTGGAGTTTCTCTATGGCTGAAGATTACAAGGCCACCCTTAATCTGCCCAAAACCGATTTCCCTATGAAGGCCGATCTGGCCCGCCGGGAACCTGATATTCTACAACGATGGGCCGAGATTGACCTCTATGGCAAACTGCGCGCTCAGGGTCAGGGTCGGCCCCGATACATTCTGCACGACGGCCCCCCGTACGCCAACGGTAATATTCATCTGGGGCATGCCCTCAATAAAATCTTAAAAGACATCATCATCAAATCAAAGCAGATGAGCGGCTTTGACTGCCCTTATGTGCCGGGCTGGGACTGTCACGGCTTACCCATCGAGCATCAGGTTGATAAAGAACTCAAGAAAAAAGGGACGAAACTGTCGCAACTGGAGGTGCGCCGGCGCTGCCGGGAGTATGCCCTTAAATTTGTCGATATTCAGCGGCAGGATTTTATGCGGCTGGGGGTGCAGGGGGACTGGTTTAATCCCTATTTGACCATGTCCAATGACTATGCCGCCCGGATAATTTCCGAATACGGCAAGATTTCCCTGGCCGGGGGCGTCTATCGCAGCAAAAAGCCGGTGCATTGGTGCTCCACCTGCCACACTGCCCTGGCCGAGGCCGAAGTGGAATATGAAGACCACCGGACACCCTCAATTTATGTCAAGTTTCAGATGATTGACGACCTGGGCCGAGATTTTCCAGCCCTGGCGGGTCGACCGGTTTTTCCGGTTATTTGGACTACTACCCCCTGGACTCTGCCTGCCAATCTGGCCATAGCGGTTAATCCGCAATTCGATTATGCGGCTCTTCTGGTGGATCAGGAGGTTTATATCGTCGCCCGGGATCTTGCCCCACGCTTTCTGGAGATGCTGGGAAAGCCGGGCCAGGAACTGGCCGTGATCCCGGCCCGGCGTTTAGAGGGCTGCCGGGCCCGGCACCCATGGATTGAGCGGGAATCTCAGGTTATACTAGCCGATTACGTCACCCTGGAAGCAGGTTCGGGGTTAGTGCATATTGCTCCGGGTCATGGACAGGAAGACTATGACAGCGGCCGGCGTTATAATCTGGAAACATATTCTCCGGTGGACGATAATGGCCGTTTTCTTCCGGAAGTTACGGAATTTGCCGGTCTGAAGGTCTGGGAGGCCAATCCCCGCATCATTGAGCTTTTACAGCACAAAGGCGCGCTTTTAGGCGGCAGCGACATCAGTCACAGCTACCCGCATTGCTGGCGCTGCAAAAAACCCATTATCTTTCGGGCCACGGAGCAGTGGTTTATTTCGATGCAGGCCAACGACCTGAGGCAAAAAGCCCTGGAGGCCATCAATCAGGTGGCCTGGATCCCTCGCTGGGGCAGAGAGCGGATTTACGGCATGGTGGAGAACCGGCCCGATTGGTGCATCTCCCGGCAGCGGGCCTGGGGCGTGCCCATCGTCGCCTTTCATTGTCAGGATTGCCGGGAAGTGCTTCTTACCCAGGAGATCCTGGACCGCATTATTGCC
This sequence comes from uncultured delta proteobacterium, assembly GCA_963789385.1. Classification (GTDB taxonomy): domain Bacteria; phylum Desulfobacterota; class Desulfobaccia; order Desulfobaccales; family Desulfobaccaceae; genus Desulfobacca. The sequence goes on from CAWBKT010000032.1 coordinate 81,350, forward strand.
ATGGTACTGGCCGAAGGCGCCGACATCTGGTTTAAATACACCCCGGAGGAACTGTTGCCGCCGGATACCCGCTGCCCGAAATGCGGCGGCGGCAGATTCAAAAAAGAAAGGGACATCCTGGATGTCTGGTTCGACTCCGGCGTCAGCTATGCCTGCGTTCTGGAAGCCCGCCCGGGGCTGGGTTTTCCCGCTGATCTCTATCTGGAAGGATCGGATCAGCACCGCGGCTGGTTCCACAGTTCCCTCCTGAGCTCCATCGCCACTCGGGGGCAGGCCCCTTATCGCAGCGTCCTGACCCATGGCTTCGCGGTGGACGGGGAAGGGAAAAAAATGTCCAAATCCCTGGGAAATATCATCGCTCCCCAGGATGTCATAAAAAAATACGGTGCTGAAATCCTGCGGCTCTGGGTTTCCGGCGAAGATTATCGGGATGAAGTGCGGCTTTCCGATCAGATCTTGAAGCAACTTACGGAAACCTACCGTCGGGTGCGCAATACGGCGCGCTTTTTATTGGGAAATTTGTCTGATTTTGATCCCGCCCGGCATTATCTCCCCCCCTGGAGCGGGAGGAACTGGACCGAGTGGCTCTTTCCTGGCTGGCCAAGCTTATTCACCGGGTACGTGAGGCCTATGAAAAATTTGAATTTCATCTGGTCTATCATAGTCTGCACCAGTTCTGTGCCGTGGAGTTGTCCTCCCTTTATCTGGATGTTTTGAAGGACCGACTGTACGTCTCCCGTCCCGATGCCCTGGAGCGCCGCAGCGCCCAGAGCACCCTCTATGATTTGCTGCTGGGTTTAGTGAAACTGATGGCCCCGGTCCTCTCCTTTACGGCGGAAGAAATCTGGCAGTATCTTCCCACATTAGAAGGACCTGAAAGTGTCCTGCTGGCGGCTTTTCCGGAACCTCCGGCAAATTTCCCCGACGAAGTCCTCCTGGAAAAATGGGACCTGCTCCTGAAAGTCAGGAGCGAAGTTAACCGGGCCCTGGAAAAGGCCCGGCGGGAAAAATTAATCGGCAATGCCTTGGAAGCCCAGGCCACCATTGGGGCTACCGGGGAACTATATGACCGCTTAAAAGCCCAGCAGGATGATTTATTAACCCTGACCATGGTTTCCCGGTTAAACATTCAGCCTGATCCGGTTGCCGGCCTGGAATGCCCGGAGATGCCCGAATTATCAATCGCAGTCCAAAGGGCTCCAGGTGAAAAATGTGAACGCTGCTGGTTCTATTTACCCAGCGTCGGTGAGGATGAGTCACAGCCGCAGCTTTGTTCCCGCTGCCGAAAAATATTATCAGCCTGAAAAGTCGATAGACAATAAATTACGCCTGAAATCGGAAAATACTTGCACTCTAAAACGCTATATTCCCGTAAATTTCTTTTCCTGGCAGCTATTGTGGTCCTTGGGGTCGGCCTGGATCAGCTCACCAAGTATCTGATTGCCCAAGCCATTCCCAAGTATACTGTCATCCCCGTGATTCCGGATTTTTTTAATCTGGTTCACGTGTATAACCGAGGGGCTGCCTTTGGGCTGCTCTCCTCATGGTCTCCAGTATTTGTCAGATTTTTCTTCATTGGCACCAATCTGGCGATTGCCGGTGTGCTGGGATACCTGTATTGGCGAACTTCAGCCGAGCATTCAACCTTTCTGTGGGGTTACAGCCTGCTCCTCAGCGGCGCCCTGGGAAATCTCATTGATCGAGTCCGATATGGTGAAGTACTCGATTTCTTAGATTTTTATATCGGACGTCACCACTGGCCGGCCTTCAACGTCGCCGACAGCCTTATCTGTATCGGCGCCGGATTCCTCGTCTTGGCCATGTGGCGTTTTGAAGGAGAAAAGGATGTATCCCATCCTGTTTAGTTACGGGCCATTTCATATCTATACCTATGGTTTTTTCTTAGCCCTTGCCTTCATCTGTTCCATGTATATGGCCGGCCGGGAGGCGAAAAGGCGGGGCGAACGTCCCGAGCAAATTTATGACTTGAGTTTTTATTGCATTCTCGCCGCTATTGTCGGCTCCAGAATATTTGATGTGATCCTGAAATGGGATTATTTTGCGGCTCATCCACTGGAAATTTTTATGCTGTGGAAGGGGGGGCTGGCCTTTCAAGGCGGTCTGATTTTGGGCCTGGCCACCATGCTGTTCTATATCTACCGCCATCAGATGCCGTTATGGACAACTATGGATATCATGGCTCTGGCCACACCCTTAGGGCAGTTTATCGGCCGGCTGGGTTGTTTTATGGCAGGTTGTTGTTTCGGCCGGGAATGTCATCTTCCCTGGGCCGTCACGTTCACTAATCCCGACACCCTGGCGACCAGTGGGGGTGCCTGTTCATCCTACCCAGCTTTACGAATCCTTTTTAGCTCTGGGAGTATTTGTTTTCCTGTTATGGTTGCGCCACCGGCAAACCTTCCCCGGACAGATGTTGGGAGTATATCTGCTGCTGGCCGGGGTCATGCGCTTTATTGTCGAGTTCTTCCGGGGAGATGAGCGGGGCCCGGTGCTCCTCCTCGGCATGCCCAGCACCCAGGTGGTAGCCTTGGGGATCATGGCCGGCGCCGCAATTTTTCTTTTTTGGCGATCACGGGCAGGCCAGGCTCAGGCAGTGTAACTGATCGCCTTCTTAAGTCTGCATCCCCTGCTTTTAAATTAACCTTTTTCGACATATTTTGAATTTATAATAGATAAATTATGCACTTACAACGCTGGCTGACCAGCCTCATCGCCTTGCCGATTATCTTATACGTGCTGCTCAAAGGTTCGACGCTCAGCTTTATGCTGCTGCTGGCCCTGGTAAGTAGTGCCGCCCATTGGGAATTTCTCACCATCTGCGGACTTGGCAGAACAACAATTGAAAAGACTTTGGGCCTGGCATTAGGGTTGCTGCTGCTCCTTAGTTTTTCCACTGCCCACCCCTATTTACCAAGTTTCTTTCTGGTTTTCGGCATATTCGGATATTTCCTCTATTATCTGTTGCAGTACGAATTATTCCCCAACTTACTGCCGGAATTGGCGTTGAGCTGCTTGGGATTATTATATGTCCCATACCTGTTGGGCCATTTTTTGTGGCTCTGGGAACTTCCCCAGGGACGGTTTTGGCTGCTCTGGTTCCTTCTGGTAATTTTTGCCGGAGATACCGGCGCCTATTACTGCGGCCGCTGGTTTGGCGTAAAAAAACTTTACCCCCAGGTAAGTCCCGGGAAAACGGTGGCTGGTTCTCTTGGCGGCCTGGCTGCCAGTCTGGCTGCCGGTATCGGTTTCGGCCTCTGGCTGCCTCTCCATGCCGGTCTTTTAGTTCTTATCAGTCTGGCTTTTTTGGCCGCAGTGGTGGGCCAGTTTGGCGATCTCTTTGAATCAATGCTGAAACGCCGGGCTCAGGTAAAAGATGCTTCCAATATTTTGCCCGGTCACGGCGGTTTGTTAGACCGATTGGATAGTTTATGCTTCACCGGGGCCATACTTTTTTATGCCAAACTCTTTATTTCTTAAGATTTCGGTAATAACTTTAACGTATTAACGTCCCGAGATTTTAGAATAAATTAATTTTCGACGCTGACCATTGAATACCTTCTAGATGAGGACATCTATTTGAAACGACTGGCGGTACTCGGCTCCACCGGTTCCATCGGGCGGAACGTTTTAGATGTAGTCCGACAGTTTCCGGAAAAATTCAAGATTGTCGGTCTGGCCGCTGGCCGGAATCTACCATTATTAGCAGAACAAATACGTGATTTTAAGCCTGCCCTCGTTTCGGTCCAGGATCATTTTTTGGCCGCCGATCTGGCTTCCCTGGTGGCATCAGGCAATCATACCAGGATTGTCTCCGGCATTGCCGGGGCCCAGGAAGTTGCGGCGTCCACTCAGGCAGACCTTGTTGTTTCCGCCATGGTGGGGGCGGTAGGTTTGGAGCCGACCTTAACCGCCATATACCAGGGTATTGCTGTTGCTTTGGCGAATAAAGAAACCCTGGTTACTGCCGGTCCCCTGGTGATGGCGGCGGCGCAAAAACATCACGTTCCCATTATCCCCATCGACAGCGAACACAGCGCCATTTTTCAAGCTATTCAGGGTAATCAACCCCAGGACATCCGACGTTTATGGATCACTGCCTCCGGTGGGCCGTTTTTGCGAAAAACACCCGAGGAACTGGCAAAAGTCACTGCCCGGGAAGCCTTAAAGCACCCCAATTGGGATATGGGGCCCAAAATTACCATTGACTCCGCCACTCTCATGAACAAAGGACTCGAGGTAATTGAGGCAAGTGTCCTGTTTCAGCTCCCGCCCCAACGCATTCAGGTGCATGTGCATCCCCAGAGCATCATCCATTCCCTGGTGGAATATATCGACGGCTCGGTCATCGCCCAGTTGGGCATACCTGACATGAGGGTGCCGATAAGCTATGCTCTGGCCTACCCCGAACGTTTGCCTTTAACTTTGCCTGCCCTGGACCTTTTTCAGGTGGGCCAACTTAATTTTGAGCCTCCGGATCTGGAGCGGTTCCCTTGTCTGGGTTTGGCTTACCAGGCCTTGGAGGTTGGCGGCGATATGCCTGCGGTCCTCAATGCCGCCAACGAAGTAGCCGTGGCGGCATTTCTCCAGGGGGCCATTTCTTTCCCCGATATCGCCCGGATAATCTCTGAGGTGATGGCCAAACATACCGTCCAGCCCCTTTCCTCGCTGGAACAGGTATTGGCCGTGGACAGGCAATCCCGGCAAACAGCCGGCACACTTATTTCACAAAGGGAGTAACTTTCTCAATGGAAACAATTCTGGCCACGCTGGTGGTCATCGGAGTATTAATATTCGTCCACGAATTGGGACATTTTTTGGTCGCCAAATATCTCGGGGTGGGAGTTGAAGCTTTTTCTTTAGGCTTTCCTCCGAGGTTGCTCCATAAGCAGATAGGAGAGACCGATTATCGTCTTTCCTTTGTCCCTTTAGGCGGCTACGTCAAACTCATGGGTGAGAATCCCGGAGAAGAAGTCCCTCCGGAAATGATCCCAAGATCGTTTAGTCACCGTTCGGTCGCCCAGCGTTTTGCCATTGTCGCTGCCGGCCCGGTTTTTAATTTGATTTTCGCCATTGTCGCCTTGTCGATGGTGTTTACCTTTTCGGGAATACCGTATTTCAATACTGAAATCGGCGGCATTCAACCGGATTCGCCGGCCCAGGAAGCCGGTCTGCAAAAAGGCGATCTCGTCTTAAGTATCAATGACCAGCCGGTCCATCGCTGGGAAGATCTTTCGAAAGTGATCCGCGCCAGCGACGATAAAACTTTAGTGATAAAATTTCGCCGGGGCAATGAAGAAAAGCAGGTAACTTTAAAACCCAAGACCATGGAGACTTCCAATGTTTTCGGTGAGATAGTTTCGGCCAAATTAATCGGCGTCTCTGCTCCGGACAAATATGAGATAGAAAAGATCGATCCCCTCAGCGCCTGGTGGCATGGGTTAACCTATACCTACCGCATAACGGAATTGACCCTCGTCAGCTTCGGTAAGCTGATTACTCAAAAAGTCCCGTTAAATTCTTTGGGCGGTCCCATAATGATTGCCCAGGTAGCGGGAAAACAGGCCGAGCAGGGTGTTTCCCAACTGATTCATTTTATGGCGGTATTGAGCATAAATCTGGCGTTATTAAATATTCTGCCCATACCCATGCTGGACGGCGGACATCTCTTGTTTTTCATGGTAGAGGCAGTGCGGGGCAAGCCGATCCCCGTGAAACACCGGGAGATTGCCCAGGCCATCGGTCTGACCGCCCTGTTGACCCTCATGTTTTTTGTTTTTTATCAGGATATCCTGCGGCTTATGGGTTCTCAATAATCTTTTCGGGAGCTGTGTATGAAAAAAATAAATTATATCCCCGAAGATAAAGACAAAGACTTGACCCTGACCTGGTTTTACGACGATATCCCTGAAGAATTCCGGCAAGTCAGAAAAAATGTCCAGGGCCTGGAGGAGGAATATCTGGAACTGCGGCAACTCTTACAGGAAACCGAAGAGCGGCTTGCAAAATCAGCCAACCGATGTCGAGATGCAGGCCCGCTCCAGGTATCTTAAAAAAAGAATCACTGATTTAGAGAAGAAATTTCCCTGGCTCGTCGCCGAACAGGTTTTGGAATACGCTTTATGGGGAGTGCCCCATTAATATCTTTCTCAGATAGTAGTTCGTGCCCTGGTCAGCAGTAGCTTAGCCATAGGAATTTTCCCCAGACCATGATTCTTTGAACAGGCTTTAAAATCCCTCATTGAAATCATCAAAAGACCAAGAATTTTTTTAATATATACAGTGATTATCGAAAGTTTATATGAGAATGCCCCTGGTTGACAGCTTAAATTCGTAGGGCGGGAAAGCGAAGCGCATCCCGCCTTTTGTGGTGAAAAATGGTGACGAAAAAAGGTCAACGAAAAAAGGTGACAGACACTCTTTTAAAGAGATAATGTCACTTCAAGGACCATGTCCACTGATTGCTTGAATGAGAATTTATAACAGTGTTTTATGTTGCTAGCCATCCTCTCTTGTCCAATACACATGGAGCTGATTTTATATAGTAAAATAAAGCCCCTGTTATTATCTTAGCACCCGCCCCTCCTCATCATGGGAGTGATTATTTAATGCCTTCCAAATTTCACCCCGGCCTTCTTTCCAGTCCTTAAATTCTGCTTTATGCTCTTTTAATTCTCCCTTGGTGGCAAATTTCTGCGGCAGCTCCTCCCGGCATTTGTGGTGCATGGCCGCATTTTGATCAACCTTTCCCTCAATGGTGTTGCGCTTCTTCCAGACCATGATACCTACCACGCTGACCAAAGCCCCGATAATCGAAAGCAGAAGACTTGTCTCTCGGTATAGGTTTGCATTCAGGCAACCCTCCATGATCTCTATTCATCCCACCCTGGAATGAAATAATTCTGCGCTGCCGTATTCTCGTTGTCGAGATAGATGGTGTGGGTAGCCAAAGGCACAAATTGAAACGGAAAGGCGCGCCGGTGGATTTGAACCCGCTTCCCGGGTAGGCGATGTGAGCTATCTGGTTTACATTCGCCCCATCGCAGGAAGCGGCGAACTTCAGGGTATTGCCGAAGTCGGCCGTGGCCTGGCCGTGGATCAGCCGGGCGGTGACAGGAGCCGCCAGATCGAGCACCTTAGACGTCCAGCCGTTGATCGTCCCGGTGGCCAAGGTGATCCAGCTATCCCATCGGAAGTCCGGCCTTTTGGGAAGAACTGCTGAATATTGCTGGAGTTGTTGTTCAGAACCATGCCCAGGTATCGGAAATTAATCGAGGGGGACAATACGACAAAGTAATCACCCTGCGTCATGGTAAGAACGATGCCAATACAGGTTATGGTTTTTTTTAGTCATTCTTCGATGCTTCTCTTTTGCCCAGGCTTTCGGCTATGAAAGCAATTACCAGTGTATTCATGCTGACTCCTTCCTGCTTGGCCCTGGCAGCCAAACGGGCATGTAAGCTCTTGGGAAGTCTTTGCACAAATTTACCGCTTTGGGATTCACCGGGAACAGGCAATTTCCGACCATCTTCCCGATATATTTCTATGATACTTTCCAATGCCGACTTACCGTCGGCGATGGCATCTTCAATACTTTCGCCATCAGCCATTAAACCGGGAAAATCAGGAAAAGTTATCAGCCAGCCGCCACCCTCTTCTGCGGTTAAACGACGCATTTCAAAGGGGTAATCTAAATTTTCCATTTAATAATTCTCACGAATTAAATCTATAACTACTAAATATTGTTTAATATAAATGCTTTTAATAGGTCTGTGTGCCGGTATGCAGGCAAATATTTAGTGCTATCGTGGGTAAAAATAACGTGGCTACCCTTTGGGTTACGAATCGCTGCCCCTTTCTTTTGGGCAATGGTTATCAAATTTTCAATGCGCCAATCCGTTAAATTGTTTCGCATCCTCTCCAGAAATTTTTCAGCTTTGCCCATAGGGATATATGATATTAAATGTAGTATTATGTATCATGGAGAGAATGTCAATCCTCAGTTTTAGCCCTAATAATCTGATCATTGAGGGAAATTTTCTATGGCGGCGGACTAAACGTGCTCCCATACTATTTCCTGAAGGACCGTTGTTAACAAACAGTATAATTTCATGGCTTAGAAGGTAATTTTATATATCCCACCTGATATATTTACAACAATAATGATATGTCGTAAATTATACAAAATTTCCTTAGCAACTTGACGGTGCGAATGGGGCACTGCCCTTTATCCTTCGGAACTGAAATATAGATGTGGTCTGCCTGATAGCAATCGTTGCCTTGGCGCCCAAACCTTATCCTGGCAGATATGGAGGTTATGGATGAACCTGCAGTTTTTTGTCGCTTTTTTTCTCATCGGCTTCCTGGGACTTGTCCCCTATTTGGCATAATGCCTTGGGAGCCTCCATTAAAGACACGGAATCCGCCAGCCATGGGGATGAAGCTGCTTCTTATCAAATTGTTAAAATCGTATGATTACCCCGATTACCGCCTGGTGCAATTCAACCTCGGGGTGCTGTCCCATTACTCTTACATGATCATCAGTGGTAACGAGGTTTTGGTGGTTGATCCAGGCCGGGATATATCTGCCTATCTTGATCTGGCTAAAAAGGAAAATGTGAAAATCATGGGGGTCTTCCTTACCCACAACCATGCCGATTTCGTGGCCGGTCATCTGGAACTGGCCAAGGCCGCCGGCTGCCCCGTGTATGCCAGCGCCAAGAGCGGCGACCAATTTCCCCATCAGGCCCTGAAGGAAGGCTCCAGGATCGAGGTGGGGGATGCCGTGGTGAACATTCTCGAGACCCCCGGCCATACCCCTGACGGGCTCTGCGGCCTGGTGGCTCCTAAAAAACAGCCCGACCAGCCGAACCTGATCCTGACCGGAGATGTGCTGTTCATCGGCAGCGTCGGCCGCCCCGATCTCATGGGGGGCAGTGCCTCCGCCGCCCTCCTGGCTTCCCAAAGCTTCGACACCTGGACCCAAAAATTGAGTAAACTTCCTGACAGCCTGGATATCTTCCCGGCCCACGGCGCCGGCTCCCTCTGCGGCGCCCACTTAAGTGACGAGCCCACCTCAACCCTGGGGGCCCAAAAGCTGGCCAACCCTTATGTCAAGCATACCACCCGGGGAGCCTACATCGCCGCGGTTCTCGAGGGGCTGCCGGAAGCTCCCCAATACTTCAAGCATAATGCCGCCCTGAACAAAAAAGGGCCGGAACTAATCAACTGGCAGGCTTCACCCAAGTCCAGGAAACCCGATAAAGCCTTAACCGACCCGGCCAAAACCTATGTTGTGGATCTCAGGAGCGCCAAAGATTATGCGGCCGGCCATATTCCCAATTCCGTCAATATCGCCGTGCGGGGCCGGTTGGAGACCTGGGTGGGCATCATGGTGCCCTGGGGGGCCGATCTGGTCTTGTGCGGCGATCCCAGGGAGCTTCAGGAAGCCACCCAGCGCTTGCACCGGGTGGGATATCGCGCCGAGGTCCTTTCTTTCGATGACTGGAAAAAAGCGGGCTGCCGTCGCCGGCAACGAACTCATCCAACCCCAGGAGCTGTATGCCCAAATGCAGACTCTGGACAGCCCCGTCATCGTGGATGTGCGTCTGCCCAATGAATGGATGGGCCTGCGCATCGGCACGGTGGTCAACCTGCCCCTCAACCGACTGGCGGAAATGGCTCCGGCCAAGCTCGACCCCGGCCAAATGGTGGTGACGGTGTGCAACTCCGCTTTCCGTTCCAGCCTGGCGGTGGGTATCCTCGAACGCCTGGGTTTTCGTAAATTGGCCAGCCTGGATGGCGGTAGCGAGGCTTGGATAGCTGCCGGCCTGCCCACCTTCGGGCCGGAGGCCCAGGGCGGTCTCGACTGCCTCCCCCGGGGTTGCTGGCGCCGCGCGGCGCTGCTTCGGCCCCCAAGCGCCTTCTTTGGTTACCGGAACGCCTTTCTCCGGCAGCCCTGAATCGACTGATCCTCGACCTCCCCAACAGCTTTGACCTGGTGGACCTGCGGCCCCCGGAGGCCTTCGCCGATTATCGCCTGCCCGGCGCTCGGAACGCCGACATCGCCGAGGTTATGGCCAATCCGGCCTACCTTGCCGGTTCGATCCCCCTCATCCTGGTTGATCGGGACGGTTCCCTGGCCATGGCCGTGGGCGGCATCCTTTCCCAAAAAACCAGGCGCCCCATCAAGGTGTCTGTATGGCGGGCTGGACGCCTATTGGACGGATTCGGTTCTGAAAAGAGCGGTCCGGGAAGCCCCCGGGGCCGGAGCCCCCACCGGGAAAGTGACTCCGCCGGCAGTCCCGGCGCCATCAGCCCCCACCGTCCCTCCAGCTACGCCGACACCAACGAAAAAGAAATCGGCGGGGTGCTGAGATGAAATCCGGCAACTACATGAATCCTTATCTGGCGGGTATCTGCCTCGGCTTGGTTCTCCTGATCTCTTTTTTCATCCTGGGTGCGGGTTTAGGGGCCTCGGGCGGGATCGCCCACCTGGCTGCGTCCCTCGAAGGCGCCCTGGCTCCGTCCCATACCCGGGCCAGCGCCTACTTCGGGGCCTGGGGACCGGATTACTTGAGCTACTACCTCGTGTTTATGTTCCTGGGCACTATTCTCGGGGGCTTGTTGTCGGCCCTCACCGCCGGGCGGTTTAATCTTACCGTGGAACGGGGCCTGGCCATATCCCCAGGTCTGCGGCTAACGTACTCTTTAATAGGGGGTCTTGTCGTGGGCTTTGCCAGTCGGTTGGCCCAGGGGTGCACTTCCGGCCAGGCCCTCACCGGCGGCGCCATGCTCCTGAGCGGCAGCCTGGCTTTCCTGGTGAGTCTCTTTGCCGGCGGCTACGCCACCGCCTGGCTCTTCCGGAGGCAGTGGCATGATTAAAACCTATTTCGGCGCCGGCGCTCTCGATACCCTTTGGGCCTTTCTGGCCGCCCTGATCATCGGCATCCTGTTCGGGGTGACCCTGGAAAGAGCCGGCTTCGGCAGTTCCCGCCGGCTTACCGGGGTCTTCTATTTCACCGATATGGCCGTGCTTAAAGTGATGTTCAGCGCCATGATCACGGCAATGCTGGGCCTGACCTTCGCTCAGCTTTTTGGACTACTTGCGTCTGACCAACTCTATGCCATGCCCACAGTGTACGGCGCCCAAATTGTGGGGGGGCTTATTTTGGGGATTGGCTTTGTCATGGGTGGCTGGTGCCCCGGCACCGCTGCCGTGGGCGCCGCCTCGGGAAAACTGGACGCCATGGTTTTTCTTGGTGGCGCCGTAATCGGGAGTATCATTTTTAACGAGGTGTTCCTGCTGATCCAACCCCTCTATACCTGGGGCCAGCAGGGCGTCGTCTTCATCTATCAGACGCTGAACCTGAGCCGCCCAGGGGTCGCCCTGCTCCTGACACTCATTGCCGTGGCCAGTTTCTGGGGAGCCGAGTCCCTGGAACCAACCGGAGCGGCATGAGCACCACTACTTTCTCACCTGCTTTAGCCTGGCCCTGGTGGGTTTGGCCGGCGGGATGCTGCTTTTTTCCGGATTTTCGCAGCCGGCCCTGACGGTCTTGGAGCAGGAGAAGGTGCTCCTGGCCCAGGTGGAAGATGCCAGGGACCACATGGAACCTGAAGAGTTGGCCGAACACCTTCGGCAGGGCAATCCCAGTCTTCTGCTGGTGGACATCCGACCGGCCGAAGAGTACCAGGCCTTCCATCTCCGGGGAGCTTTGAACCTTCCCTTAAATCAACTCGCTGAGGAACTGAGGCCTTACAAGGACAAGGATTTTATCGTCCTGTATTCCAACGGCATGACCCACCCGGCCCAGGCCCGGGACTCCCTCTATCGGCAGGGATATCGGAACGTCTATATCCTCACCGACGGCCTCCAGGGCTTCCTGGAGCGTTGCTTGAAACCCGCATCCCTCCGGGACGAACCCCTGCCCCCGGCCGCCTCCGCCCAAGTCAGGGTCTGGCGGGAATACTTCGGCTCACCCTGATCAGTCTTCAGGTTTTGGCCGCACTGAAGATTGCTGGCGGCTGTCCAAAAATGACTGCAAAATTAAGCCTGCCGCCATTTTGTCTATAACCTGCCGCCGCTTTTTGCGGCTCACATCTGCCTCCAGCAGGACCCGCTCTGCCTGCATAGTAGTAAGCCGTTCGTCCACGTAGTGGACCGGCAGACCCAGGCGTTCCTCAAGTTCCCTGGCCCAGAGCTGCACTTCTTCCGCCCCCTCCCCCAACCGGCCATCCATATGCCGGGGCAGACCGATGACAATTTCCTGCACTTCATGCTGTTTGGCTAAAAGAATTACCTGCTCGAGGTCACTATTCAGGGTTTGCCGGGTTAAAACGGTCAACCCCTGGGCCGTCAGACCCAAGGCATCGCTCAAGGCCACCCCTATGCGCTTTTTCCCAAATCGAGGGCTAATATTCGAATTTCAGACGCCATCATAAATTTTCCATCAGATGCCTTTGTTTAAAATATGAAACATTTGTTCAAGAATCTTAACATAGTCATAATCCGATAAAAGTATAACTTGATGATTTGATTATATATTTTATTTGGCACGAATTATGAATGAGAAGAACTAATATTCTCCGAGTACTTTATTTTCAGGCTTGGATCAGACCATGATAAAAAACAAAACTTCTCTTAAAGACTGGAACCAGATGTCTGCAAACGAATCCACCCGAGAAGCGCGCCTTCAATCCCTTAAGGATGCCATTGAAGCCGGAACCTATCGTCTTGATAATCGAGTTTTGGCTGACAGTCTGCTTGACAATCTTCTTCAGGAACAATGGAAAAGATTAAAGTTAAAAAAGCACTAGTTATTTAAACTGTTGAACCAACTTCGCCCAGGGTCTGAAAATAAATGCGCCGGATGAGACCGGGCCGCGCTTTAATCATCAGACCAAGCTGCATACAGACATTATAAAATAAAGTGGGGGTAAAATTCACCGGTAACGCCTGGCGATAATTTTCCAGCAACTGGCCAAGTTCCTGCTGTGCCTCTCGCGCCTTTTGTCGGACATTTTCCAGGCCCGCCCAGATAGGCAGCAAAATAATATCTGATTTTTCTTGCAGGCGCGCAATTTCAGCCATCAGCAAAGCAGTACCGATTCTTTTCGGTCAAAGACTCGGGATCGGCTCCACTTCCTTCCTGCACGATCTCCACTCCCAACTTTTCCAGAAATTTGAGCAGAAATTCCCGGGGCTCGCTTTCCCAGGCCGTAAGGCCCCAGATATCTTCCGGTATGCCGACTTTGCGGATGCGGCGGTGCGGCAGCAACAGGCGCTGTTGCTTTGCCTTACTGAAAAGCTGGTCTTTCAATTTTTGGAAATAACCTTGTTTAACCTCCTTAAAAGAACGCCTCAGATGCAAACGTCCATGTACTTTGAGCCTGGCATAAAACCAATCGCCCCGCCAGAGCCTTTTCACTACTGACGGCCAACTATAAAAGCGCTTCATAGCCCGCAAAGTTTCCATCTGCAGTTCGAAGGGTGTCATATAGCGGGGCAGAAATACCGCGTGATGGCCGTCGTAATATTCCCAGTCGTGATGCAGCAGCCGATTTTGATTCGCCAGTTCCTCATATATGGGCGTTCCCACAATGGGTACGAGAGTCAGGGTACTGCACTGAGTCCAGGTCAATTTTATGTGAAAAATTAACCGTGTCCCGCAAGACCTGAATGGTATCCTCCTCGGAACCGAAGACGAACATGCCGTGCACCCCGATGCCGTAGCCATGAAAGGTAGTGACGGCCTCCCGGATGTCATCGACGGTCTGGGCCTTTTTATAAGCCTTAAGCGTTGCCGGATTAATAGATTCCAATCCGATAAACACCATTAAACAACCACTGCGGGCCATAAGATCCAGGAGTTCAGGATCCCTGGCTGCTTCCACCCGCACCTGGGCGCTCCATTCGAGCTTGAAACCCTCGGCAATCATTCGCTGCAGCAATTGTTTGCTGCGTTTTAAATCCGCGGTAAAATTATCATCACAAAAGAAGAGATGCCTTGCCTGAGGGCCGTTCTGCCGGATTTCAGCAATTACCCGGTCCAGGGAGTTATAACGAAATTGCCGGCCGAATAACAGAATGACCGAACAAAAGCGGCAGCCGAAGGGGCACCCCCGGGACGTGGCAATGGAAACTACATGTTGCTTGCCAGGGCGCCAGCCGTGAATAAGACGATAATCGGGGATGGGCAGGGTATCCAGATCTTTTATAAAAGGCCGCCAGGGATTTTTCTGCATAATGCCGTTTTCCCGGTAACAGAGATTGCCGATGGAGGCAAAACTTCTCTTGCCTTCCAGGGCTTCAACTAATTCCGGCAGGGCTTCGTCACCTTCACCGCAAACCACAAAATCGGCATGTTCCAGACATTCTTCCGGCAAAAAGCTTGGGTGCGGGCCCCCCATGGCCACGGGAATTCCCTGCTGCCGATAATAATCCCCTAATTGCAAGGCTCGGGGTGCGGTGGAAGTGATGGTGGAAATACATACCATATCCGGCTGAAAATCTAATGAATTGAGGTGAGGTTGGTTAATCTCTTCGATGACGACTTTGACTTCAATTCCTCGGTTTTTAAGGATCGTGCCCAATAAGACGGTTCCCAAACGAGGAAAAACAACGCGGGAAAAAATATGAGGACGGGGATTTCTGGGTTCAATGAATAAAACCCTACGGATAGGTCGGTCCATGCTAGTACCTCCCTGCCGCGGCAGTTAAGGCAAAGCCGCAGGTATGCACCAGTAATTTAAACTTAATTAACAGAAAATGTCAAAAATTTTTCTATAATTGTCTGTTTAGGAAGTATGAAGCAAACTTGTGGGAGGACCGTCATAGGAGATTTTGAAGCAGAATCCTACACCTTGACAGGGTGGGAATCTGCTTCAAAAATTATTTAGGGGCAGACGACAGGGTGTTAAGAGAATATCCCGAAACCGAGTTCAGCCCTGCCCTAAGGGTGTATTAGACGCAACCGGTGGGTTTGGCAAGGCCGGCCATCTTACAGGCGCCTTTTCCAGGTCCTGATGGGAAAAGTTCGTAGATATACTTTAACTTAAAGCCGGTGACTTTGGAAAGGATCCGAACCATGGGGGCAATCCCATTCTTCTTGTAATAATCCTGAAGCATATTGATTACTTTCCAATGGTCATCGTTCAGGTCTTTGATGCCTTCAGATTCCTTCACATAATCAACCCATTCCTGGCACCATTGGTCCAGATTTTCCAGGAAGCCGTCTTCGTCTACCTCAAAGGTTTTTCCTTTGAATTCTACAGTGGCCATACATATCCTCCTTATTTATACTCTACACGATTTTTGGTCAGGGCCATGTGATTTTTTGTACTATAGCTTGCAATCCTTGTCAATAAGGAAAATTGCCGATAAACCATAGACAGGTTAATATTTTAAAGTATTCATGGCAATTACATAAAATTATCAGAATTTCAAAAAAAATGCAACTACAAAACTGATCACAAAATTTGCGCCGGATATCAAAATAGCCTGCACCATATCTGATACTTTTTTGATAAATTCACCGCCACCTGATGGTAAAGGCAAAATTTGATTACCTAACTCTGCTGCCTGGGGCCGGAGGGTAAAATATTTTGCCCGGATTCATGATATTATTGGGATCAAAAACCTTTTTCAGGCGCAGGCTCAGGGCAATGGCGGCTTCTGAAAGTTCCATGCCGATGTAGGGAGATTTTGTGATACCAATCCCATGTTCGCCCGAAAGGGTCCCGTCAAGATCTCGGACAACCATAAAAATTGCGTGTACTGCCTCTTCGGCTGCCTGTTTTTCTCTTTTCACTTCACGACTGTACATAATGTTCACGTGAATATTGCCGTCGCCGGCATGACCGAAGCAGAGAATAGGTAACTTTAGATTATGACTGATAGTTTCGATGCGGGTTACCAGTTCGGGAATACGACTTATAGGCACCACCACATCTTCACTCAATTTATGCGGCCCCAGTTTGAAGGCTGCCTGAGAAAGATTTTTTCTCGCTTTCCACAGGGCCTGGGTTTCCTCCTCCGAACCGGACGTCATGACAAACTCAGCCTGTTGCCCCAGGCATAAAGCTCGGATAGCTGTTACCCGGTCCTGAACATCATGCGGGTGGCCGTCAACTTCAATGAGGAGCAACGCCTGGGTTGACGCCGCCACAGTAAAAGGCAGGCTCTCTCGGACGCAATCCAGGGAAGCTCGATCCAGAAATTCCAAAGCGCTGGGCGTCAGGCGGGCCTGGAGAATGCGCCCCACGGTTTTGGTGGCGCAACCCAGGTCCGTGAAGCCGGCCAGCAGCGTTTGCCGGGCTGCGGGCATCGGCACCAGGCGCAGGATAATCCGGGTGATGATCCCTAACGTGCCCTCGGAGCCTACGAGGAGACGGGTAAGATCATAGCCCACCACCCCTTTGGCCGTCCTTACCCCGGTGTCGATGATTTCCCCGGTTGGCAATACTACCCTGAGACCCAAAACATATTCCCGGGTGACACCGTATTTCACGGCCGCGCTGCCTCCGGCATTTTCCGCCACATTGCCGCCGATGGTGCAAAAATTGGCGCTCGAGGGGTCCGGCGGATAAAAAAGACCGATTTTTGCCGCTTCAGCCTTCAGATGCCCCGTAAAGACGCCGGGCTCCACCACGGCAATGAAATTGTCGGGATCAATTTCCAGAATCCGGTTCAAGCGGCTGGTCACGACTACCAAACCGCCCTGCACCGGCAAGGCGCCCCCCGTAGTACCGGTGCCGGCGCCTCTGGGAACCACCGGGAATTTGTATTCATTCGCCAGCCGGAGAATCTCGGCGATTTCCTCCGAGCTGCCGGGGAAAGCCACCGCCTCGGGCGCAGACATCACATTGGCGGCATCATAGGCATAACACCGCCGATCTTCCTGGGCAGTTAACAGATTGGCCGCACCTACCGCGGCAGCCAATTTTTTTAGGGCTTGCGTAGTGATCATGCTGATAAGTTATCCCTTATTGGAAAGATAATTGTTGTAGCTTAGAAGAAAATTTAGATTTGGTCATCAAAAAGAGTATCGCTGAAAAATGACTGATATTTTCTATTTTTTCAGAAATTCCTCTGTAGCAATGTCGGCTTGTTTTAAGATTGCTCGCAGGGTTCCTTCAGGAATATTTCCAGGATGATTGGGAATGGTAGTATATTTGTTGCTATCCGGGTTATACCAGATTTCATGACTGCCGGCAGCTTGTCGATCAAAGGCAAATCCGAAAATCTTTAATCTTTTAGCAACTTCTCGATAGCTAAATCCCGCCAGTCTTCCCATTTAGCGTGCCACAATGAGAGGATAATCAAATTCATCCGCCAAGGTGGCAAGTTTTGGAGCTTCCTGGCGTTCAGACTGTGCTTCCAACAAACGGCGGGCAACATCACGAGCTATCTCTAATGTTTCTGTAATGGTGCGTCCCTGGGCGACCAGTCCCTGAATTTCCTCTGAAGTTGCCAGGTAAAAACCTTCCGGTAGTTTTTCTAGGCGAATTTTGATAATTTGTTCCATATTGTTTCCTAACGTTAACGCCCTCAGGGTGAGGATAATGTATTATCTTTCCCTCAAAGCCGCAACTAAAACTCTGTCTGAATTGCGATAGGCACCTAAAGTTAATATTTTATTTAAAATCACAGCCGCCGCAATCGCAAGGAATTACTCACCACGGTCACCGAACTCATGGCCATGGTGACGGCGGCCAGGGCCGGGCTCAAAGTCCAGCCGGTGAATGGATAAAAGACGCCGGCGGCCACCGGAATGGCGACAACATTATAAAAAAAGGCCCAGAAGAGATTCTGCCGGATGACCCGCATCATCTTGCGGGCCAGGGACACGGCCTGCGGGATCAGGGTCAGATCATCCCTGATCAGCGTAATATCGGCGGCGGCCAGAGCCACGTCAGTGCCGGTTCCCAAAGCCACCCCCACATCGGCCTGCGCCAGGGCCGGGGCATCATTAATGCCGTCCCCGACCATGGCCACCACTTTTCCCTGTCGCTGCAGATCGGCTACTTTGGCGGCTTTATCTCCCGGCATGACTTCGGCCAGCACGTCTGTTATCTGCAGTTGCTCGGCCACGGCCTGGGCCGTGCGGGTATTGTCGCCGCTGAGCATCCAGACCCGCAGCCCCATCTCACCCAGATTTTTCACGGTCTGGCCGGCCTGATCTTTGATAGTGTCGGCCACGCCGATTACTCCCGCCAGATTGTTGTCCACCGCCAGAAAAATGATCGAGCGGCCGGACTGGGTCAGTCTCTGCAGCGCCGGTTGGGCATAGAAAATGGGGACTTGAGCCTGTTCTAAAAATCTGGCGCTTCCTGCCAGTATCTCTTTGCCGTCCACCCGGGCCTTGACGCCAAGCCCGGGGACCGCCTCAAACTCTTTTACTTCCGGGAAGGGCGCCTCATAGGCCTCGGCCTTTTTGACGATGGCTGCGGCCAGGGGATGTTCCGAAAGTTTTTCCAGGGCCGCCACCTGGGTAATGACCTCGGCTTCGGTCCAGGGTTTAAACGCCACGACCTCGGTTACCTCCGGCTTACCCCGGGTAAGGGTGCCGGTTTTATCAAAAACGATATCCGTGAGAGCATACGCCCGTTCCAAAGGTTCGCCCCCCCGGATGAGAATTCCCATTTCCGCGCCCCGGCCGGTTCCCACCATCACTGCGGTGGGGGTGGCCAAACCCAGGGCGCAGGGGCAGGCAATAATGAGAACCGCCACCGTGCTCATGACCGCCCGGGTCAGGGCCGGAGCCGGTCCGGCCAGATACCAGACCAGGAAAGTCAAGGCCGCAATGCCCAGGACCACGGGGACAAAGATGGAGGCAACCTTGTCCGCCAGGCGCTGGACAGGGGCCTTGGAGCTCTGGGCCTCCCGTACCAGGCGGATAATCTGGGACAGCACCATGTCCCGCCCCACCCGGGTGGCCCGGAAAACCAGGGAACCGGTGGTATTTAAGGTGGCGCCAAACACTTCCGCCTCAGGTGCCTTGGCCACGGGCAGACTTTCCCCGGTGAGCATTGATTCATCCACGGCGCTGGCGCCTTCGGTGACGATGCCGTCCACGGCAATCTTTTCACCGGGCCGCACCACAATGAGATCCCCTTCCCTGACCTGCTGTAAAGGAATTTCCTGTTCAATACCCTCACGCCGGACCCGGGCGGTGGGCGGCGCCAGGGACATGAGCTTTCTGATAGCATCCGAGGCCCGTCCCCGGGCTTTGGCCTCCAGCCAGCGGCCCAATAGAATGAAAGTGATAATCATGGCGCTGGTGTCATAATAGACGTCCAACCCTAAATTATGGGCCGTAAAAACCTGGGGCCGGATGGTGACTGCCAGCGAATAGAAATACGCCGCGGCCGTGCCCAGGGCAATGAGGGTATTCATATCCGCAGTGCCATGCCGGGCAGCTTTCCAGGCCCCCGTAAAAAATGGCCCGCCGGCATAAAACATCACCGGCGTCGTCAGGAACAACAGGAGGTAATTGAGAGCCTGGGGCGCAAGGCCCAGCCAATGGGGCAAAGGATGCACCATGGATAGCATAAAAATCGGTATATTGAGAATGAGAGCCGTCAGGAAACGATTGCGAAAGGCACGGACCTCGGGATCGACTTTTGGTTCGGCCAAAGGGGTTTCCAACTCCACCATGCCTTCGTAGGTGTATCCGGCATCCTCCAAAACCTTCGCAAATTGACTGCTGTCGGTTTTATCCGGGTCAAATTTGAGTTGAGCTTCCCTGGTGGCCAGATTAACCACTGCCTCTTGCACGCCGGGCACGGCCTGCAGGGTCTTTTCAACCCGCGCCACACAGGCGGCGCAATGCATCCCACCCACATGAATGATGGCCTCCCCTTGAGGAGATTTCAGCTTTTCCGGATCATTCTGAATCGACATCAAAATTCTGCACCTTCAAAAGTATAGCCTGCTTCAGTAACAGCTTTCTGCAGTAAGTCGGGCGTCACTTTCCCCGGCATAAAAGTTACCCTGGCCTGGCGTTTTTCCAGAAAACCTCGGCCTCCTTGACATCAGGCAGGGCTTTCAGGGCTTTGACGACCCGGGCGGCACAGGCAGGACAATGCATACCGCCGATGGTGACAGTGGCGACGGCAGTTTTATCTTCTTGAGTCATATTCTTTCGTTCCTTTCCAAAATAATGCCTGCACCAGGCGCCCGGCGTCGATCGGCAGGCTAACTATTAATTATTAGGTATAGATTTACATTAAGGCTGGGATGGGAAGATTGCAATTCTGGCGGGAAATTTTCCAGAGGAACTCTTGGCTTACAACCCCAAAAAGCTGCCGGCCGGGCAGAAACTTACTAATAGGCATATCTGGAGGTCGGCGGATTTTTTTCCCGCGATTGTTGCAGCACCCGTTCCGCCACCGGCACCAGCTCCCGGAGGATTTGTTCGCCCCCCGCATCCTCCACCAGCCCCACCAGAATATAACGCCGCCAGCCTTCTCCCCAGACTAACACCGAGTCGCAGTGTGTGGTCCGGTAAGTTCCATTTTTCCGGAATATCCGGTTCGGAGGGACAGATTGTTTCAGGACCGGGACAAACTTGTCATACAGTCCCGGACTTGACAACACCTGCAGCATCTCGGCGGACCGTTTCGCATTGACCAGCCTGCCGTAAGCCAACTCGTAATAAAACCGGCAGACTTGGGTTGCCGTGGCCGCCAGGTACAAGTCTTTGATAGGGTCGGGACGGCGGTCGCCACCGGAGGAGAAGGTAGATCCCAGCCAAATGCCGCCGCCTTGTCTCGGATCATAAAACTTATAGCGGGAGCTCAGAAGCAGGGTTTCAATTTTACCCAAACCGATGCGTTCAATCATCGCTGCTGCCGCGGAATTGCTGGATTCCCTGATCATGTCGTTAAGATCAAACATTATTTGGGGCGTCTGCGGCAAAGTCCGGTTCTCAAATCCTTGAAATGCCGCCAGCAGAACGGCAATCTTGGGGATACTGGCGGCATACATCATGCTGTTGCCGTTTATCTGGGCAAAACGCGGCGACTCGGACATCGGACAGGTCCACCAGACCAACGGCCATCTTATCTTCAGCTATGAGACACTGCCATAAACTCCGCTGTTTTAAGGCCCTGGTTAAATTTGCTTGCAGGAGCGGATTCTGCCGCCGCTGCAATGGCTGCCATTGCCCCTCGGGCAAAACGATGGGCAGACCTGGCACAGCTTCAGCAGGTGCCACAAAACCTAAACACATAAGGATTATTGCCGCCAGACCTGGTAAGAACCTCCGCCAAAACCGGCAATGGCTCATTTAGCCACCCCCTGAGCCACGATCTCTTTGCGTGAGGCCAGCATTAAATTTGACGAATTGTGGCGGTGATGGTAGCCGATGCCGAAAGGCAGGGGTGTGATGTTTTGGCCGCTGCGATACATGTCGGCCATGTCAGGTTGAAAACAGTTGGCAAATAACTGAATGGGGCAGGAATATCTGCCATAGAAGCGCCGATTCCAGATTTCAGGGTTGAAGTATTTCAAGGGGATTCCCTCATCTGTCTGTAAAA
This sequence comes from uncultured delta proteobacterium, assembly GCA_963789385.1. GTDB lineage: Bacteria > Desulfobacterota > Desulfobaccia > Desulfobaccales > Desulfobaccaceae > Desulfobacca. The sequence continues at coordinate 102,911 of CAWBKT010000032.1, forward strand.
CCAGCCGGCTATGCTCTAAAACAAACTTCCGGATCTCACTGAAATGCGGCTTGAACATAAGATATGAGGCCGCCTTGACAAAACTCTGATAAGGTGCAAAGTTTTTGAGAAAATTTACAAAATGCGGGTGGTTCTGCCAGGAGGAGTTTGAGAGATTGAAGCTGAAATAATACAGTGTCTGCTCCGCTGCCCCTTCCTGCTGCTGAAAGACGATTCTCACCCCGGGGATACCCTCGCCGGAAAGTTTTTCTCCCCCCTTGACCGGTTTTTCCACTACCTTGCCATCCGATTGCATCAGCCAGTACTTGACCTCCAGGACCTTTAAATTCTCTCGCCCCAAGAAATATAGCAGTACCGGCAAAACCCCGTCCATTTCCTTTTTTACTAAATCTTTTTCCATCATTTTTGTAAAGAAAAAATTATAATTTAACAGTTCGCTTATAGCTAATTCCAGGCCGGTATAAAATGGTTCATTTTTCCCAGGCATAAAAATGGGCAGAGTTCCCACCGGCTCCAGGGCAATTAAGACATAATTTTTTGCCTGGGGGAAAAAGGTCCGCATATTGATGACATCCGGCCCGCTGAACGGGTAAAAAACCGTTCCCTCCACTGTCTGGGATGGACCAATCTCCTGGGCGGCCCAGTCCTGCATGGGTTTAAGCTTTTTCTGTTCGAACCGCTGCCAGGTCTGTATCCATATCTTCAGAGTATTCAAGCCATCCCTGGGGGTTGACAGATTTTGCCAGAATATCGTCAGTGATTTTTTTTCCGGCGATTAAATTAGTATAATCCTGATAGGTGAGCTGGACTTCCCCGGTCTGGCCCGGCGAACCGTTGCCGGCTCCCGAGAGCCTTGTCAGCCTGGGCTGCCAGATTGCCGCACCAGAAAAGGCAACACACAGAAACATACTGACAACAAATACGGTTCCTCTCCCGATTAAACTTCTCCCCCTGTGCATTTTATTCCCCCCAGAATAAATTAAATATAATTATTAGCTGATAATTTCTACCATCTTTAATCCCCAAAATCAATTATAATTTAGTTAGTCTTTTCACTCATTTTCCGTCCGAGTTAAAAATATTATCTCAGGCAAGGTCTTCACCCTTATATTATCTGGCCGCACTTTTTGACCTTGAGATTGAAAATCCTGCTCTCGAGTAATACAGTAACAGTATCATGATAATAGAAAATCAAGCCGGGGCTTATATTGCCCCTAAACCGGAGCTTTTTCTGCGTTATCACCTTAAGGAAACAAATCCTCATTTTGATGTCCTGGAAAATGAGAGGAGCCGGTTAATTTTAGCGAAATGCTCCCGACTCCCCGATGACGAAGATCCTGCCGCCGGTCGCTATGGCATTGACTTTCACCGGGCTCTGCCGCCGTTTGCCGGCGAATCCGGTTTTAGCTGCGACTGGGGAGATGGTCCCATTCCGGTAAATGCCTTAAATTTTGCCCGCTTCCTGCCCCGCACCATCAGATTCCGGCAATTTACCGCCAACTTGGCTTTCGCCGCCCACACCCGGGAAGCGTATGAAGCCAAATGTCAAGTTTATCAAGATTTTTATCGGCACGTCTACAGCGCCAGACAGCCCCTGGTCATAACCACACCCCATTCCGGTCCGGTGCACCGTTCTCCGGATGATTATCATCCCTTCCCGGAATCTGAAATTGACGCCTGGACCGCGGGTGTCGCCGTGCGCCTGGAACCGGCACCGGCGATAAAGGAGAATCGGCGTCTCCTCCTGTCGTTGCACAGTACAGATTATTTCGGCGCCCTGGTGGATTTTGGCGATTTCGGCTTAGCGAATAATCGCATTCTACCACAGATTATAAGTGAATTGAATACTGAATTTTCAGAGGTTTTAACCGCCTTGCAATTATCTTACCGGCGCCATATCGTCTCTTATTGCCTCCGTCGTTTGGAGTGGAAGCATACACGCTGGGGAACCCTGCATCCCGAGCAATTAAGCAATATCTCCACGGCTTCCCGTTTCGAAATCATGATGCTGGATAAGTTGACCGGCGAGTTTATGAGGCCTGAGGAAAGATTCACTCTTGACGGCTTCCGGCGGGGACTGGAAGCTTACTGGGCCACAGGCGCCAAAACCCATATAACCCTTAATAATGTCTTCTCCGGCCGCAAAACTGCCAAGCTGCTGAATTTATCCGAAAACTTAGCTGAAGCCGGGTTCCACAGCGCCGTGCAAGTGGAATGTTCCCGCTTCCTGGCCAGGTATTATCCGGAGACGGCGGCGGCAATTATCGGCAGATTGCTGGCAAGGCTCTCGGAAAGGGTGCCATGATCACTATTCGTACGGAACGTCCCGAGGACGTCGATTCTTTGTTCCAGGTTTATCTTGCCGCCTTTGTCAGGCTTCAGGAAGCCGCCCTGGTTGATACCCTGCGGGAAAATAACGGTTTGCTCCTTTCCCTGGTGGCCATCAGCGACGGCAATGTCGTGGGTGGCGTGGCTTTTTCACCTGTAACCCTGGAGCCGCCTGAACCCAACCTGCGTTTGGCCGGACTGGCCCCCCTGGCTGTGCTCCCGGCCTATCAAGGGCAAGGCATCGGCTCCGGTCTTGTCCAGATCGGCCTCAAGCTGTGCCGGGAGAAAGGTGTGGATGCCGTATTTTTAGTGGGCGAACCGGATTTTTATGCCAGGTTTGGGTTTGGTCCGGCCTCGGATTTTGGCATCGGCTGTGAGTTTGACGTCCCCAATGCTTACTGGTTGGTGAAGGAACTGCGCCCCCAGGCTCTGACGGAGATCAAGGCGTTAGCCAGATACCGCCCTGAATTCCATCAGCTTTAGAATGATCTAGATGAAAATTTTATGCATCTCCGCAAATAATTCCCGTCTCGTGGTCCCGACGTTTCCCCTGGGCTTGGCCTCGGTAGTTGCTTCCCTGGGGCGGCAACATGAAGTCCGGGTCGTGGATTGTATGTTCACGCCTGATTGCCGCCTGACTATAGCTCGAATCCTGCACGATTTCCAGCCGGAACTTATCGCGGTTTCCATGCGCAACCTGGACAACCAGGATAGCTGCCAGCCGGTGTTTTACTTCCCGGAAGTCAGAGAATTTATTGCCTGGCTGAAATCTCACAGCAACAGCCCTGTTATTGTGGGTGGCAGTGCTTTTAATATCCTCCCTTTGGAACTGGCCGATTACCTGTCCCCGGATTTCGGGTTGGCCGGTGAAGGCGAACTCGCTTTCAAGGCTTTTGTGGATACGTATCCCAATCTGCAGTATGCCGACATCCCCGGGCTGGTCTGGAAAAATGAAACCGGCTGGCGCCGGCATGAACCTCAAATTGTCTCAGACCTGAATGCCTTACCAGATCCGGCCTGGCAATATTTTTCTCCGGATCTTTATCACGAGGCCCAGGGCAGCGCCAAACTTCCGGGCATGGTGACCCTGCAAAGCCGCCGGGGCTGCCCCATGAGATGCATCTATTGCACCACGCCAAGATTAGAGGGCCGCCGCCTGCGAGCCCGATCCCCGGCCAGGGTGGCGGCCTTCATGGCCGCCGGTCACGAACGCTGGGGGCTGACCAGGTATTACTTTGTCGACAATATCTTCAATTATCCCAAAGATTATGCCATTGAACTATGCCGGGCGATCCAGGCTCTTAAACTGCCTCTGGAGTGGGGCTGCTTGATCAATCCGGCTTTTCCGGATGACGAGCTTTTTCAACGCCTTCGCGAAGCCGGCGGCAATCGGTTGCAGGTGGGTAATGAAAGCGGTTCCGACTTGATCCTGTCAAATTTAGGCAAGGGGTTTAAACGCCGGCAGGTGGAACAGACGCTCAGGGGTTTAGGTGCTGCCGGATTGGCCTATGGCTGCTTCCTGTTAATGGGCGGTCCGGGGGAAACTCCGGCAACCGTGCAGGAGAGCGTCGACTTGCTGGAGCACTACCAGCCTTTTATGGTCAATCTCACGGTAGGTCTGAGAATTTATCCCGGTACGCCGCTGCACCGGCAAGCCCTGGCCGAAGGAATTGTCAGCTCCTCGGATAACCTGCTCTGGCCGCACTTTTATCTGTCGCCGGCCGTGGCCGACTGGATTTGGGATTATTTAACAGAAGTCCGGCAACGCCACCCTAATTGGATTTTTTAAACATAATATGTTTTCAAACAAAAATAATTAAGAGAGGCATTCCTTTTTGCCTTGGTTTTACTTTCGTATCTGTTACCCTGAGCGCAGCGCAGGGTTTATAAGGTGGAGAAAAAGCTTTTTTTGTCATCCTGACTTTTTTTGTCATCCTGAACGAAGTGAAGGATCTATATCCTGTTGAAAAGAAAGATTCTTCGCTACGCTCAGAATGACAAAATAGAGATTTTAGAGCCTCTTCAAATAATTAATATTATTCAAAAGTTGACATACTTGCAGCACCCCCCTCGTTACTGTTACTTGTTATCCCGCTTCTTCTGATGTTGCGCCGGCGGGGCCTGTTGTGCGGGTGGCGGCGGCGGCATCTGCCGGGCCTGTTGCTGCTGCTGCATCTGCCGGGCCCGAACCATTTCTGCCTGCCGTGCTGCTGCTGTTGCGCCAACTGCTGCTGGCGCATCATCTCGGCGGCCTGCCGTTGCTGCTGCTGCATCTGCTGCTGGCGCATTTCAGCTGCTGCTGCTGCTGTATCTGCTGCTGACGCATAATCTCCGCCTGCTTTTGTTGCTGCAGCTGCTGGTGACGCTGCATTTCGGCCTGCCGTCGCTGTTGCTCTAATTGTACTTGTTGCTGGCTGCGGCTCTGCTGTTGTTCCTGCATTTGACGAGCTGTCGTTTCCTGCTGCCGCCGCTCCGTCAGGAGACGCTGTTGCTGACGCAGCCTTAGTTCCTGCTCCGCTCTTTGTTGGTCCGGCGGAGAATGTTGTTGCTGATCGCGTCTTAATCGGTTTTCCTGAGAGGCTCTCGGTTCCGTCCCTGGAAAATCGCGGCGAGACTGGTAAGACTGGGGTGGTGGCGAGACAGGCAGTTGCTGCCCTGGGGCGGTTGTGGGCTGAGCAGGAGGATTTTTCTGAAATAATTCCGGCTGCCTTTTCGGTCCATACACGGAGGCAGTAGTACCGTTTCCGGAATTATCAGGATGCTGGGACTGGGCAGTTGATTGCTGCAATTGCATCGGCCTCGAGGGCGAATGTGCCAGACTCTTATTGTCTATCACTATCGTTTTGCCGCTTTCGGTCATTGGCAATTTGCCCGCCGGGGGGGACGAGGGTCTGGTTCCCTTAGTATTGGCGACCAGAGAGGCAGGGGCCGGCACGGCGTTCGGATAATTTAATTTTCCAGAGGCCAATCTGAAATTTGGCGCCGGACGAGATTGACCGTGCCTGGCCGGCAGAATTTCCCGCCAGGCCGGATGGCGGCGGGTGACATTGTCCGGCGGCATCACATTGCGCAGATTCGCCAGCCGGGTTTCGCGGCAACGGCGGTCAATGTCTAGATTATTAATGTTAGTCACCCTGGTAATATAGGTGACCGGTGGTCCCCAGTTGTAATAGGCATTGGCGGCATAACCGGGAGAGACATAATTAGAGACATAGACGGTCCGGGCGTAGACTACCGGAATATACTGGGGTGATAACAGCACTCCGGAACCGTAGTAAGAATATGCCGAAGAATAGGGCTGGCCCCATCCCATGAGGAAATTTGTTGACCGTATAAAGATCCAGTTAAGGGGCGAAATACTGTTCGAGTAGCCGCGGTATGAATTAATTCCCGAAGAATCATAATCCATGGGATACTCATCGGAGTAAAAACTGTCCGAACCTAAATTTTCCGGAGGCGGCACGGGCGCCCAACCGACATTTTCATCACTGGTGCGCCAGTTCACCGTATGGGGGTACCAGGTACGGCCGGGAACCCAGACCCAGCCATGGTCGTTGGTGGTCAACCAGTTGCCGTAATGATAGGTGGCCCAACCCCAGGGCTCATCGGTTTCAAAGACATAGCCGTCCTGGGTGGGGACCCAGCGGCCGTTGGCATAGGGCTGCCAGTTGCGGCTAACCTGCCTGGGCCGCCAAACAAGGCCGTGTTGGCCATGATTAAGCCATTGGCCATACGCCGACAGCGCCTCTTGAAAGAGGGCCGCGTCTTCCTGACCCGCGTAGGCTGGTGAGGCGCCGGGCGGCGTCAGGGTTAAGCCAAGGGTGCAGACAGCCAGAATAACTATTAACCCGGCCATTGGTTTAGGAAGCATACTGAGTCTCCTTCAAGACGAAAAACGATTTTTACACCATACGGGCCTGAGCCCCTGACCAAATCTCCCCTGCCCCTGCAATATTGCAAATAGTCTGCCAACCCGACAAAATATGCAACTATTTGATTTTATTATTTTTATTTAACCTGGCAACTGTGAATGGCCGGAATCAGGCACACCAGGTTTATCGGAACGGGAATAGGGAATAAAATTCTGGGCTCCTCCCTCTCAATTTGAAAAACTGCTGGTCGGAAAAATCTCCGGGAACGATATTACTGCGGCAAATCTCAATGAAAAGCAGCTATAAAGGCAGTTCAAAAATTAGGCTGCGAGAGCTTTAAGGGAGGCTGAAAAGGCAAGAGGAAGTCCAGGGATGGGTCTCAAACCCACCCCTGTAAAAAAATAACCTAAGTTAATTAGCCGGCACTTTATAAACTATCTCCAATTTTTTATTGGCGGCCTGTTTATTGACTTCAACCGGCAGATTCAGGATAGCCTCTTTCAGAAAACAGATGCCTAATTTATCATCGCAATAATTGACCCGGAAATGGGCTGCAAGCGTGGTTTTACCTTCTTTCACCGGCACTGTCAGGGACATGGGCAGGTTCGCCAGGGGCTGGGGCTGAGCGTACTTGGCGTCCAATGCGGCAATATTCCCATCTTGTGACTTGAGGCCGAGCGTGGAAGGCGCTTCGTGATTTAATTTACAGCCGGCCGGCAGTTCCAGGTTTACCGTCAGGGTCGCTTCCCCCGGGGCCACAGCCTGAGCCGGCAAGGCGACTGTTTGAGCTGCCTCGACTGAGGAAACGCCTCCCGGCCGGACGAAACCTGAAAAAATAATTATCACCAATACCAGAGCTACAGCGATTCCGCCACGCTTTGAACAAGAATAATACATGGTTATCTCCAAAATCTTCTTAATTGATTATGAACTTCGGGTACCTTTTAATGTTTTAAAAAGTATAACTCTGGGACCTTTCTGTCAAGCACCTCCCGGAGAAAGGCGTCCTCCCTGGTATGCTTTATCACCATGTCCAGGCAGCATACCCACCGGACTTAAAATCTTTTTATATTGCCAGGATACTTGTCTGCCGCCCAGTTAATAGATATGTTAATTTTATATTTATTATAGAGACCGGACATGCTTCCTCCAGAAGAACCTTTAAATCTTGAATCCTTGAGATTGGGCCGCAGCGACAACGACATGCGGTATCTCCGCTCCCGGCGGCGCCGAACTTTCTTTATCTTAATTATTTTACTCTTAGTTGTCGGCTTCGGCGCCTGGTGGGTCTTTACCGGGACATTTTTCAGTCCAAAAGTTCAATTGGCTCCGGTTATAAAGATGTATCCTTCTCAGGGCGTGACGCTGCTTAATGCCAGCGGTTACGTGGTGGCCCAGCGCAAGGCTTCAGTTTCTTCAAAGAGTACCGGTCGCTTAATCCTATATGGGGGTTGAGGAAGGCAGCCGGGTAAAAAAAGGCGAGATTATCGCCCGCCTGGAAAATGAGGATCTGAGTGCAGCCCGGGACCGGGCCGCCGCCAATCTCAACGCCGCCAGGGCCTCGTTAGACCAGGCTGAGGCTGAAGTGGCCGATGCTCGGTTGAACTATGAACGCCAGAAACAATTATTGGCCCAAAATTTAATTGCCCGCCAGGACTACGACACGGCTGGAACACGCTATCAGAAAGCGGTGGCCGGGGCAGCCAACAGCCGGGCCAACATCAAATCAGCCGCGGCAGCCTTGGACGAGGCTCAGACTGCCGTGGAATATTCCCTGATCCGGGCCCCTTTTGATGGGGTCGTGCTGACAAAAAACGCCGAAGTCGGTGAGGTCGTGGCGCCTTTTGGAGCGGCGCTCAACGCTCGGGCCGCCGTGGCCACCATGGCGGATATGAGCTCCCTGATGGTGGAGGCCGACGTGGCTGAAGCGAACATCCACCAGGTGAAGTTAGGCCAGCCGGTGGAAGTTATCTTAGATGCCCTCCCGGGAGTTCGTTTCCCCGGCAAAGTACACATGATTGTTCCCACCGCCGAACGCAGCAAAGCCACCATTATGGTTAAAGTCGCCTTTGATTCTCTTGATCCCCGGGTCCTGCCGGAAATGAGCGCCAAGGCGGCATTTCTCTCCCGCCCGATAAAGCGGGAGGAAGAACAGCCGCGCCTGGTGGTCAACCCTAAGGCCCTGGTGGAAAAAAACGGCAAGCTTTTGGCCTATGTTTTCAAAGATCAACAGGTCCAGGCGGTGCCGGTCCGGACCGGCGCCAAACTGGGCGACTGGGTCGAAGTCCTGGCCGGTTTGCAGGACGGGGACAAAGTTGTGCTGCAGCCGCCGAAAAATCTTCAGAGCGGGGACCGGGTAAAGGTGCTGGAAAATTAAATGGCAGCTGCACCCGATCTACCGGCCATTGTGGAGATTGAGCATCTGTTTAAATCGTATCGTCGGGGCTCTCAGATAATCCCGGTATTGACAGATGTCTGCCTCAATATCCGGTCAGGTGAATTCCTGGCCCTGATGGGACCGTCCGGGTCCGGTAAAACCACTCTTTTGAACCTCATCGCCGGCATTGATCAGCCCGATGAGGGAACCTTGCGCATCGCCGGAGTGGATATCTCCCAGTTGAGTGAATCGGCACTCGCCGTCTGGCGGCACCGGCATGTCGGCTTTATTTTTCAGTTTTATAATCTGGTGCCGGTTCTCACTGCCCTGGAAAATGTGGAATTGCCTTTAATGCTCTCTGATCTGCCCCGTTTTGAGCGCCGCCGCCATGCCGCCCTGGCCCTCCAACTGGTAGGCATTTCCGACCGCCAGGACCACTATCCCCGCCAGCTTTCCGGGGGCCAGCAGCAGCGCGTGGCCATCGCCCGGGCCATCGTCACCGACCCGGTCATTATTGCGGCAGACGAACCTACCGGAGATCTTGATAAGATTTCGGCCGAGGAAGTCTTAAAACTCCTGACCCGCCTCAATCAAGAATTGGGCAAGACCATCATCATGGTCACCCACGATCCACGAGCCGCCCAAAAAGCCAGCCGGCTGCAGCAACTGGACAAAGGGGTGCTGAATGCCTGTGGAGGTGTCAATTAAGCAGTTTAAAGATCGAACCTGTCATGCTGGCATTCAAATTAACTATGTTCAAATTAATCCTCCGCAACACCGTGCGGCACCGCCTGCGCACCGTCCTCACTATTTTAGGGATGGCCATCGCCATACTCTCCTTCGGCCTGTTGCGCACTGTGGTTGATGCCTGGTACGCCGGGGTGGAGCGGTCCGCCGCTGACCGGCTGATCACCCGCAACGCTATTTCTCTGGTGTTTCGCCTGCCCCTGGCTTACCTGAATAAAATTAAAGCCGTACCCGGGGTAAAGCGAGTCTCTTACGGCTACTGGTTCGGCGGCATCTACATCGACGAGAAAAATTTCTTTCCGCAATTCGCCGTTGACTTGTCCAATTACCTGGATATCTACTCCGAATTTGTCGTTCCCGAACGGCAGCGTCAGGTTCTCCTCAAAGAGCGTAATGCCTGCCTCGCCGGACGCCGGCTCGCCAAGCGCTTCGGCTGGAAACCGGGTGATATCATCACCCTCAGAGGCACCATTTTTTCAGGGAACTGGGAGTTGGTGCTCCGGGCGGTTTATCAAGGCCAAGATGACACCACCGATGAAAATCTTTTGTTTTTTCATTATGATTATGTCAATGAAGCCATGAAAAAGAGTTCTCCGGCCATGGCCAATCAGGTGGGCTATTTTGTTACCCAGGTGGAGGATATTGACCGGGCTGCAGCTATTGCCGGTCAAATCGACGCCACCTTTAAAAATTCCCTGGCCGAGACTTTGACGGAAAGCGAAAAAGCCTTTCAGATGGGGTTTGTTTCCATGACCAAGGCTATTGTGGTGGCCATCCAGATTGTCTCGTATGTGGTTATTGTCATTATTTTAATCGTGCTGGCCAATACCATGGCCATGACGGCCCGGGAGCGTCACGAGGAGTACGCGGTTCTTAAGACCCTGGGTTTTCAGAGCCATCACCTGATAACCCTTATTGCCGGTGAGTCGCTTGCCATTGCTCTGATTGGAGGGCTCGTCGGTCTCGCCGCAATTTTCCCGGCCGCCTTTTTTTTCCGCACCGCCTTGAGTAATTATTTCCAGACCTTCTCCGTCTCCGATCAAACTCTCATCATCAGCCTGGCCATCGCCGTTGGCATCGGCATCCTGGCAGCCGTTTTCCCGGCCTGGCGCGCCGCCCGGGTCCCGATTGCCGAGGGATTGCGCCGCATAGGCTGACATCGTTTCGGGGATAGGTTTGACGGCACCTAAACGGAAACTAATTTGAAGATTCCCCTCTCATATAGCTACCGCAACCTGGTCACCCGTCGCCTCACCACCGCCCTCACCGCCGGGGGCATGGCCCTGGTGGTCTTTGTGTTCGCCGCGGTCCTGATGCTGGCCGAGGGTCTGCGGCAGACTCTGGTGGCCACGGGGTCGTATGATAATGTCATAGTCTTGCGGGCCTCGGCGGAGTCTGAAGTTCAAAGCATCCTGGAGCGGAGCCAGGCCGCCATCATTGCCTCTCAGCCCGAGATCGCCCTCAATGACGCCGGGAAACCGTTAGTGGACCCGGAACTGCTAGTGCTTTTTAACCTGCGCAAACGGGGGACGAATAATCCCTCCAACGTCACCATCCGGGGAGTGTCCCCCATCGGTCTCGAACTGCGCCCCGAGGTCAGGCTGGCGGCGGGGCGCCTGTTCCGCCCGGGGTCTTCGGAAATCGTCACCGGCCGCGATATTGCCCAGCGCTTTACCGGGGCTGCTTTGGGGGAAACGCTGCGCTTTGCCATGCGGGACTGGACCGTGGTGGGGATCCTGGATGCCGGCAACACCGCCTTCAGCTCGGAAATCTGGGGCGACATGGACCAGATGCAGCAGGCCTTCCGGCGGCCGATTTTCTCCACCGTCATCTTGCGCCTGCGGTCGGCTGCTGATTTCGCCGTCCTTAAAGCAGCGGCTGGAGTCCGACCCCCGGCTGCCGGTGCAGGTGAAGCGCGAGATTACCTTCTATGAAGATCAGTCAAAACGGATGGCCGACTTTATCCGACTGCTGGGGCTGGTGCTGACGATCATCTTCAGCCTTGGCGCCGTGCTGGGGGCCATGATCACCATGTATGCCGCGGTGGCCACCCGGACCGTGGAGATCGGCACCTTGCGGGCCCTGGGCTTCGGCCGGGGCAACATCCTCACGGCTATCCTGCTGGAATCCCTGTTTATCGGTTTTATTGGGGGGTTGACTGGACTTGCTGCTGCTTCGCTCATGCAGTTTTTGACGATTTCTACCACCAACTGGCAGACATTCTCGGAAGTCGCCTTTAATTTTTCTCTCACCCCGGACATCGCCGGCAAGAGCCTCATCTTCGGCCTCGGCATGGGCCTGCTGGGAGGCTTTCTCCCCGCCATCCAGGCCGCCCGCATGAATATCGTGGAGTCTTTGCGGGCCCTTTAACATATTCGCTACAGGTTTTTACTGTCATTTCCCTGGCCACCCAAAAGGACGGCAAGATCCTCATCGGCGGCTGTTACAGTTCGTACAACTCCACCCCGGCCTGGTCCCTGGTTCGCATCTTTGCCGGTCCGGCGAATTTTAATCCGGCCGTTTTATTTGAACTGTTGTTGGCTGATTAACCACAGCAAATTTTAGTCCGGGGAAACAGTTGCCGACAAAATGGAGTAACGGCCCTGGCCGGTTGCCTCCTCTATGCTTTGGGAGGCCTTCCGAGGCCGCGGCCTGGAGATTTCGGCCCGGCGGGGAAGAATGGCCGGAGTGGGTTTTAAAAAAAGTTGACTTTTTTTCCATCCTGGCTATCATGCTAGTAGTAATTTAAAAAAGGCAGGTATCAGAGGCTGAATATTGATATTGACTTACCAGGTCGGGAGGCAATCATGAATTATTATTTAGGTATGTATAACTACTTCACCGCATCCACTGCCAAACCAACCCCCTTCAAGCGAAGCCGGCTTCTGTTGCCGCTGCTGTTGTTTTTCTGCCTTTCCCTGATTTTTCCCGGTCAGGTTCCAGCCAAAGACGGCGACCTGGACCCCTCTTTCATCATCGGTCCCGGGCCTTCGCCGGGGTCCAGGTCCTCCCGGCAATCCGGGGGCGGTCTGGTTACCCGAATCTTACCGGGGATTTACAACGGCTATACTCTCGTCTTCGGCACCTTCTGGGGGCATACAATTTGGCGGCAATCCCACCTCCGGCAACAACTGCATTGCCCGCCTGACAACGTCACCCAACGTCCGCACCCTGGACACCACCTTCGTAAACAACCAGAATTAACGGCGAGATCCGCGGCGTCTTCATCTATCGCAACGATTATCCGGTTGTGTCCCTCCGGAACAAGATTCTCATCTGGGGCAGGTTCTATGCCTCCGCCGGCGTCCTCGCAGTACGTTAACCTGGCTCGCCTGAATGCCGACGGCTCCCTGGATACGGCCTTCCCGGTGCTCAACTCCTATAACGGTGCCGTGAACGCCGTGGCGCCGCAGGGCCCCGGTTTTTACGGGGGGCTCGACGCGACCAACGACAAATTACTGGTCGGTGGTTATAATTTACATGCCGGCCCCAATGACAATGGCCCCGTCTACCAATTGGTCCGTTTAAATTACGATGGCTCCCCGGATTATTTCTTTACCCACTGGGGCGCCCCCAACGGTTATGTCAACGGCATCCGGGTCTACGTCAATCATCCTATCTTTGCCAATAACGTTCACCTCTTCTTAATCTATCCCAAGAACCCCGACGGCTCGGGCGGTAAGTATTACCTGCTGCTCCTGGGTCCCAGCGTCACTATACCTGATGTCAGCCATCCGCCCATCGCTTTTATCGGAGACGAGACGGTGGACGGCCCCATTTTAAATTATGCCAGGCAGAGTAATGACGGTAAATTTTTGATCTGCGGCCAGTTCAAAAATGTCTATAGCGCCGCCACCGGCACCTGGGTCCCCCGAAATCGTGTCGCCCGTTTAGGCACCGACTTCAAGACGTTAGATCCCAGCTACGACGTCGGCGTCGGCCCCAATACCTCAGTCAATGCTATCGTGCCTATGATGACCGATTCCCCCTACAATGACCGCATGCTGGTGGCCGGTCTGTTCTCCACCTGGAACGGCGCTCCCTGCGGCGCCATCACCCGCCTGCTGACCGACGGCTCCGTCGACCCCACCTTTGCCTCAGGGACTGGGGCCGACGATCGCATCACGCGGCTCAACTGGTTTACTAACGGCTCCGGCGGCTGGGTCTCCGGCTATTTCCGCAGTTACAACGGCCAGCCCCGGGGCGGTATCACCGGCCTGAACGCCGACGGCAGCCCCAATACCGGCTACAGTAGCGTCACCGCCCTGGCCGGCTGGCCCGGAATGGTTTATTCAGTGGCCACTCAAGCGGACGGCAAGATCCTCATCGGCGGCGACTTCAACGGGGGTGGGCGGCAAATATCACGGCGGCTTTGCCCGCCTGAACCCCGACGGCAGCCTGGACAGCTCCTTGCGAGGCACAGTCGACGGCATCGTTAAAAGTGTCGCGGTTCAGCCCGACGGCAACATCCTGCTGGGGGGGAATTTCGGTACAGTGTCAGGCCTACGCCTGCACCGGCCTGGCCCGTATGGGCCCTGACGGCGCTTTTGACAAAACCTTTAACCCCCTGCTGATAGGGGATAACAACAGAGTCAGCCAGGTCAACCACGTGGTGCCGTTGGCCAACGGGCAGGTCATGATCGCCGGAGATATATCCACCTCCACCGGCGGCAATTCGCCGGTGGCCCGCCTGAACAGCGACGGCAGCCTGGATAAGCCTTTTTTTACCAACACCCAATTCGAACTGGACCTGCCTGATGTCGAGTGGGCCTGGGGCAACCGCGTCGCCGTGGTCGGCGACAAATACCTGGTCGCCGGCGGTTTCGGTATCAACGACTACTATTACAATTTCCACGGCTTTCTCGTCAGCCTCAACAACGACGGCACCCTGAACACCAGCTTCGCCGTCAACGCCCCGGTGCCGAACCTTCAGAGACTGGACGGCCGGGTCTCCGACCTGCTCCTCCAAAAGGACGGCAAGATCCTGGTCAGCGGCAGTTTTACCCACGTCCTGGACGGGTCCACTCACCCCCCGGCCCGCACCGCCATCGCCCGCTTCACCGCCAACGGCGATCTGGATAATACGTTCGCCTTCGTCCTCAATACCTGGCCCACCGACACCAATGCCCTGCTGATCCCCGCCATGGGCCTGCAGCCCAACGGCAGGATTCTCGTCGAGGGGCATTTCTTCAATAACAGCGGCGGCAACTCCATGTATAAATTCAGCGGGGTAGGACGCCTGAACACCATCGGCTACATGGATCCCACTTTTACCCTCGGAACCCTGGCCAACGGGTATTTTCATTATGACGGCGGCAGCTATATCTTGCCCCTGCCCAAGGGCAAAGCCCTCATCGGCGGCGTTTTCGGTTCGTACAACTCCACCCGATGCCTGGTCCCTGGTCCGGATCTTTGCCGGCCAAACCTCTAATCCGAGCCTGAATCTGTTGTTGCTTCAGTAGACGCAGCCCAACCGGCTCCGGAGGGGGAGCCGCACACCTGGGCAAGTAAAAGAGGAGGAACAGGGATGACCTGTTACCTCCTCTTTTATAGCAATTCTCAAAAATAATTTCTTATCCCTGTCATTCTGAGGGAGCGCAGCGAGCGAAGGAAACTTTTGAGAACAGCTATATTTTTGAGATGGTCAAATTTTTACTTTAAAGAACTAAAATACTCCCAAAACGCCGGAAAGGACTTGGCCACGCAGTCGGGGTTGGAAATGCTGACGCCGGGGGTTTTCAGGCCGGCCAGGGCGAAGCTCATGGCGATGCGGTGGTCGTTGTAGGTCTCGATGACCGCGCCGTGCGGCTTGCCGCCTTGAATTGCCAGACCGTCCCTGGTTTCTTGCACGGCAATACCCATTTTGGCCAATTCCGTTGCCACCGCCTGCAGGCGGTCCGACTCTTTGTGCCGCAGGTGGGCGACCCCGGTGATGACCGTCTCACCCTGGGCAAAGGCGGCCACCACTGCCAGCGTCGGGACCAGGTCGGGCATGTGGGCCATGTTAATCTGCATGGCCTGGAGCGGCCGCCCCTGGAGAACCACCCCGGCCGGGGATGACTCCACCAGGCAGCCCATCTGTTCCAGCACTTTCATAAAGCCGCTGTCGCCCTGGCAGGAGCCGGGATTGAGATTCGTCAGGGTGACGCGCCCGCCGGTGATGGCCGCGGCTCCCAAAAAGTATGAGGCGCTTGACGCATCCCCCTCCACTTCATAGTCCCGGGCCTGGTACCGCTGGCCGGCCGGCACGGTAAAAAATGTGTAGCCCTGCCGGTAATAGGCGATGCCGAAATCCTCCATGACATTGAGGGTTATGTCCACGTACGGCCGGGAGACCAGCTCCCCCACCACCTCTATTTCCACATCCCGGGCCGCAAACGGCGAAATCAGCAGAATGGCGGACAGGAATTGGCTGCTGACGGTCCCGGCGACCTTGGTAGGCCCCCCGGCCAGGCCCTGGGCCTGGACAATAACCGGCGGGCAGCCGTTGTGATGTTCGCTGGCCGCCACCACCCCCAAACGTGCCAGGGCATCCAGCAGATCCTGAATCGGCCGCTGGCAGAGGCGCTTGGAACCGGTGAGGACATAGCGACCATGTCCCAGGGCCGCCACCGCGCTCAGGAAACGCATGGAGGTGCCGGATTCGCCCAGGTAAATAGGGCTGTCCGGAACCCTGAGACTGCCGCCCGTGCCCTCCACCGCACAGCTTTCCCCGCTCCAGGTAATACTGCAGCCCAGTTGCTGGAGAGCCTGGGAGGTATAGATGGTGTCTTCAGCCCTCAGGAGGTTTGCCAGAGTGCTGCGGCCGGCGGCTAACCCCGCGGCAATGAGGGCCCGGTGGCTGAAGCTCTTGGAGCCGGGCAGGGTAATGACCGCGTCGATTGTCTTAACGGGTATAATTTCTTTTTGCATAAAATTTGCTATTAAAATTATCTGATTATTAATCTCATAATAAATTAGCGAATTTTTATACCAAACCTGTTTTTAGATAAAATAATAATTTCTCCGCTGCCTACTGCCTACTGCCTACTGCCTCCAGAGCCGCCCGGCGCATGATTTCCACCGGGGCCGGCAGCCCGGTAAATAATTCAAACTGGCGGGCGCCCTGATAGACCAGCATCTGCAAACCATCAATGGTGCGGCAGCCATGTGCCGCAGCCTCCCGGAGCAGGCGGGTCTCCCGGGGCTGATAGACAATATCCATAACTACCTTAAAATTTTCTAAACCCTCGGGCGGAAGCGGTATCGCCTCCACCTCCGGGGTCATCCCCACCGGCGTGGCGTTAATTAAAACTGTGGCCGGATAATCGGCCGCTTTTTCCAGAGCTACACACGCCGCGCCAAACTCCTGGGCCAGACTGCGGGCTTTGTTCTCATCGGCATCGGCCACGATGACTTCGCCGCCGGCCTCCCGCACCGCATACACCAGGGCCCTGCCGGCCCCGCCGGCGCCCAGAATCAGGACACGCGCCCCGGCCAGGTTTGTCTGCTCCTGCAAAGCCGCTAAAGCCCCTTCCCAATCCGTATTCGTGCCCCACAGCCTGCCCTCCCGGTTTACCACGGTATTTACCGCACCGATAACCCGGGCCCGGTCGTCAACCTCGTCCAGCAGCGGCATGATTTCTTCCTTAAAAGGAATCGTGACGCTGGCGCCGCTGATATTCAAACCCCGGAGGCCCTGCACCGCCTGGAACAGGTTGGCCACCGCAAACGGCACATAGACCGCCGGCAGGCCCATTGCGGCAAAGGCGGCATTGTGCATGGCCGGACTTAAGGAATGGGCCACCGGGCGACCTAAGATGCCGTATATTTTTGTGGTGCCGGTTATCATAAACTCATCTTTCAGCTGTCAGCCGGGACTGTTATCAGATCAATATCTCCCAGACAGACAATAATTCCTGGACGGTAAGCTGACCGGGAGCCGATTCCTGCCCCGCCTCCAGGACCGCAAAGGTTAAATATCCTCCCAGGATTGGTGAGATAATCCTGGAATATTTTCCGGCCGCTCCCATGCTGAAGGTAATAATGTCCTGCCCTCGTTCCAGGGCGCCCGGAATTAATGCCAGGAGAGCCAGACAATCGGCCGGTTTGTGGGCATAGGCGACGATTTTTATGATGTCGGCCCCTGACTCCGCCATGGCCAGCATGGTGTCTGCCAGGCGGTAGGGCGAGGAAGTTCCTTGAAAATCATGCCAGGACAAAATTATTTTGCTGTTGCCCCGTCCAGCCATGATTTCCCGGCGCCAATCCGGGTCGGCATTGAATTCCACGTCCACGTAATCGGCCCCCAGGGTCACGGCCTCTTCCAGTAACCGCCGGCGCTCCTGCTCCTCGCCCTGCCAGCGTCCGCCCTCCCCGGGCAGTCGGTTGGTCACAATGATCGGGCCCCGGGGCGGCCGGAGCAGTCGCGGCAGATCCGGCCGGGCCAGGTAGTCCAGGCGCAGTTCGGCCAGATAACCCTGAGAATGTATGCGGGCCAGCGACTGTTCCGCCTCCTCCAGGCCGGCGGCCACCACGGGGATGCAGATCCGGGGATAGTTCAACTGATCTTCTCGACGACTTCGGCCCGGGGAAAGGAGCCCAGGATTTTAAAAAAGGCGCTCATCTCCTCCATTTCCTGGAGACAGGCGGCCAACTGCGGTTCCTCCCGGTGCCCGTCCAGGTCCACAAAAAACAGGTAGCGCCAGGCAATGGTCTTCATGGGTCGGGAGACAATGCGGGTCATGTTGATGCGCCGCTCCGCCAGGGGGCGCAGCATGGTATACAGAGCTCCAGGGGCATCGGTGACCGCAAAGATGACGGAAGTCTTATCCGCGCCGGTAGCCCCGGGAGTGTAGGGGCCGATGATAAAAAAATGCGTGGCATTTTCCCGGTGGTCTTCAATGTGGGACTCCACCACCCGCAAATCGTATAAAGACGCCGCAAACCCGCTGGCGATGGCTGCGGAATTGGGATTGTGCGCCACTTTTTGCGCGGCCAAACCAGTGGAGCTGACTTCCAGAACTTGAATGTGGGGCAGATGTCTTTGCAGCCACCCGCGGCATTGACCACTGGCGTGGGGATGCGTATAGATGATTTCAATATCCTGAATCTGACCGGAGCGGGAAATCAGATCATGCGATATTTCCAGATAAACCTCGCCGCACACCTGCAGTTTGGTGTCCACAAACTGGTCCAGGGTTTCGTTGACCACACCCTCGGTGGAATTTTCAATGGGGACGACTCCCAGGTGGTGGTTGCCCTTTTCCACGGACATAAACACCTCGGATATGGTGGGCAGGGGCTTGAAGAGCGTGGATCGGCCGAATTTTTTAATGGCCGCCAGATGCGTAAAGGTTGCCTCCGGCCCCAGAAAGGCCACCGACAACGGCCTTTGCACCTGACGGGCGGCGGAAATAATTTCCCGGAAGATGTTCCGCAAACCATCTTCAGTGAGCGGCCCGTCATTATAGCGGCGCAAATGCTCCAGGACCTCCTGCTCCCGTTTCGGGTCCAGGGTGGCCCGGTCCTCCCGGTTTTTAATTTCGCCGATGGTTTGGGCCAGTTTCAAACGCTGATTAATAAGAGCCAGGAGTTCTTCATCAGTGGCGTCAATCTCTTGCCGGATGGTTTTTTTATCTGTCATAGGATACCGTAGTAAAATTAGCGTGTTTAAATGATTTCGTGAAAGACGATCAGCTTTTAGAGGTCAGCTCAAAACCATCAGTGTTAAATCTTTTTCCTGCTAACAGGATTTTACTGCTTTTAACCGAAAACCGAAAACTGAAAACCAGTAATTATTACTTCTCTAAAATACTCTCCGTTACCTTATGCCCGAAATGCCGGCCCGCCTCTTCCAGGGCCACCAGGATCTGATCGCCGGGGGCCAATTGCACCACCGAAACGGCTTCCCCATCCGGCCGGGTAAGGCGGATGGTCTCGGCATTCTGCACAATGGTTGAAAACTCTTTGCCTTCGTGAGTCGCGCTCACTAACATTAATGGCCTTTTTTCAATTTTGACCCGACCCACCGTGGCCGGCAACGTCTTGCCCTGGTGATCCACTACCAGGACTTCATCTCCCGCCGCCAGTTCACTCAAGTACCGGGTTCTATTTCCCGGGACCCGCACATAGGCATGCACCGGACCGGCATTGACCCTAAAGGGTCGGGCCGCCACGTAAGGGTTTTCCAAAGATTCGGCATGCACCAGGAATAAGGCCGCCGAAGAATTCCCCACCAGCATGCCCTGGCCCGGCTTCATCTGAGTACAGGTATCCACACAGACCCTGTCACCCATGCCCAGAGGCTTTACCCCTGAGACGGTGGCGATGGTCAGTTCGACGGGCGGCGAGATCTCCTTTACCAGCCTTAACAGACGCTTCAGTTCGCCCAAATCTGGTGCCGTAATGATCAGGCCATCCACCCCACGTTCCAGAATGCCCAGGAACGTTCTAACTTCTTCCTCAGTGGCGGCCTCGACAAAAAGATTCTGCGAAGCCTGGGCCACCAGATTTTCCAGGGGGATGATCGTCCAGTCGGCGCAGCGGATGACCACGGGATGAGACCTGGCCTGGCTGACGATGGCCGCTTCGTCGGCACTGCTCCCCAGTTGTATTTCAAACAAGTCCACCCCCGGGACCAGGTCGCCGTCGGCGGCAATCACTTGGATTTTTCCCAGAGACCTGACTTCCGGGGCATGACCGGGTGGGGCCCAGACCGCATCGGCGCCCCCCTCCAGGGCCGTGGTGACGCGTTTTTTATCCCAGGGATCAACCTTAACCCATACCTGCTTCATGTTAACGCTCCACTTCCGGGGTTTGCATGAAGGCCAGGGCTTCTTCCACGGTGCTGTCTTCGTGAACCAACAGGCTGATAGCGCCAACCATACGGATGGGATTGCGGTGTTGGAAGACATTGCGGCCGATGGAAACGCCGGCCCCGCCGGCCTCAATGGAACCTTTTACCATCTCCAGGATCTCCCGGTCGGAATTCATTTTGGGCCCCCCGGCGATAACTACGGGCACCGGACAACCGGCAACTACCTCCCGGAAAGAATCCACCGCGCCGGTGTATGAAACTTTGACAATATCCGCCCCGATTTCAGCTCCCAGCCGAGCCGCATGCTTTAATACCTTCGGCTCATATTCGTCTTTGATTTTTTCGCCCCGGGGATAGATCATGGCCAGCAGCGGCATGCCCCAATCCCGGGCCTCCCGGGCTACCTGGCCAAAATCCGCCAGCATTTCCCGTTCCGTGCCGTCGCCGATATTGAGGTGTATGGATACGGCGTCAGCCCCCAATTTAATAGCTTCCTCCACGGTGCACACTAAAGTCTTGGCATTAGGGAAAGGTGACAGGCTCGTGGAGGCGGATAGATGCACAATCAGTCCCACATCCCTGCCCCGCCGGCGGTGGCCGGTGGTAACCAGTCCCTTATGGATAACAATGGCGTTGGCCCCGCCCATGGCCACACTGTCCACCGTGGTCTTCATATCAATCAAGCCGTCGATCGGACCTACGGTAACTCCGTGATCCATAGGGACAATTACTGTGCGTCCGGTCTCCCGATTCAGGATGCGTTCCAGACGAATCATTTTGCCGATCATACATCTCTCCTTGTCTATTGCAGCACAATAATTTTTAAAGGCTTCCACGGCAACAAAAATAAAAAAGCTGTGGCCGCCTCTCCTGCGCCACAGCTTTTATTTATTATTTTAACTACTTACTTATTACAAAGCGAGGGCGCAGGGTCAGGGCCGGATAAAATAAAAGTAATAATAAAAAGAAAAGCCTGCCTGCCGAACGACCATGTGAATTTTCCCTCGAATTCTTCTATGTGTAATTAAACAGTTATTAGATACACTGTCAAGCAAAAATTTGCTCCGCGGTCCTGAGGTTAAGCGTCGCTCTCTGGTGTAGTGCTGCCATCCGGCCTCGGGCCGTTATTATATCCTTTTTGCCAGGCCTTTTATTTTCAAAGGACAATTTGTATAATATAGTTAATGAATATAATTTCATAATTGTGAGGTAGTTTTGTCTTCCAAGCCTAAAAATGCTTTAGAAATTTTCCAATTGCTGGATAAATCCAACTGCCGCAAATGCGGGGAAAAAACCTGCCTGGCCTTTGCCGGCGCCGTGTTTCAGGATAAGCGAAAGCTCCAGGAATGCCCCCAGTTGCCCCAGGATCTGGTGGAAAAACTTTCCGGAGCCATTGAAACCCACCCTCCCTATGAACCGGGCTTAAAATTTCTGGAAGAATTAAAGTCCGAGATTGCCCGCTTTGATCTGGCAGCCGCGGCAGCCAAAACCGGCGGCACTTTCTCCGGCGATAAGCTTACCCTGAAAGTGCTCGGCAAAGATTTCAGCATCGATACCAGGGGCGGGTTGAGCGCCGCCATCCACATCAACCCCTGGATCGCGGTGCCGTTGCTTAATTATATTCTGCATGGAGAAGGCCTCCCGCTAACCGGCAAATGGGTGTCCCTGCGGGAGTTGCATGACGGCCGGGAACGTTACCCGCTTTTTCAGCGGCAGTGTGAAGAACCCTTAAAACAGCGTGGCCGATACCTACACGGAATTTTTTGACGCCATCGTCCAGCTTTTCAGCGGCCGGCAGGTGGCCAGACAATTTGATTCGGATATCTCCGTGGTACTGAACCCTTTGCCTAAGATTCCGATTTTGATCTGTTATTGGCTGCCGGAGGAAGGTATGGACTCCAATCTGCAGGTTTTTTTTGATGAAACCGCAGATCGGAATCTCGACACCGATTCGGTTTTCACCCTGGGTGTCGGACTGGCGCACATGATCAAAAAAATTTCTCTGAGACACGGCTTTGCCGCCTGAACGACTGCATGATGCCTGATTAGGTCGGTCATCGCAGCTTTAGCAATCGGTGAACTGCCCTCCCGTTCGATCAGTGCTGCCAGTCCTTAGCCGTGTATGTCACAAACGTTTTTTCCTCGCCATCTCGCTCAAGAAATACAGCCCTTCTTTTTTTCACTTTCCACAGTCCACTTCTCTCAACAGCCGATAGGTAAGCAGCGGTTCAGTCCGCCCCTTCAGCACCACCGGGGCGCATGGTTCAAGTTCAAAAGAGGGGGATATCTCCTGGTAGGTCTCCGGTCCGACAATAATATCAGCGTCCAGCTCCCGGGTCAGGCTCTCCAGTCGGGCCGCGATATTAACCACGTCGCCGATGACCGTAAAATCCATGTGCCGCTGTGAACCGATATTGCCGGCCACCACTTCCCCCGTATTGATGCCGATGCCGATGCGGTCGATATGACATATATCGTTCTGCATCTCCCGCAGGCGGCGTTGCATGGCCAGGGCGCAACGGGCTGCTTTGACCGCCGGCTGCTCGATCTCCAGGGGAGTCCCGAATACCGCCATCAGATTATCCCCGATAAACTTGTCCAGCGTGCCCTCATATTCAAAGACAATGTCCACCATGGCCGTAAAAAAATGATTCAGCATCTCCACCACGGCTTCCGGCTCCAGCTTTTCCGACAACGTCGTAAAACCCCAGATGTCGGCAAACAGCACCGTCACCCGCTGGCGTTTGCCTCCCAACTTTAGCAATTGCGGATTGTTTAAAATTTCTTCGCAGACGTTCGGGCTGACATACCGGGAGATTGTATCCCTGAGGAGGTGCTTTTGCTGGTAGAGGCGCAGCCGACTGCGGAGCGAGGCTTCATGCCCGGCTTCCTCCTGGGCAATTTCTTTTAACAGTCTTTGCAGTTCCGGGTCATCCGCCTGCTCGCTCAGGGCCAGATACGCCCGGCGGGCCTCCAGTTCATGGGAAATGGCCAGCTCAATTGCCTGAATAATGTCAATTTCGGACATGCGAAACTCCTCCAGATCCTCTGCTAAAGCTTAGCGTGTTCAATCTTCATACACCGGTTCATGACCACCTGCAGCCCGGCGGCCCGGGCTTTGGCTGCCGCTTCGGCAGATTCCAGACCGAGCTGCATCCAGATGACTCTGGCTCCCACCGCCATAGCCTCCTCCACAATAGCCGGGAATGGCTTCAGCTTTTCGGAAAATATCCACCACTTCCACCGGCTCGGGTATATCTTTCAGGCTGGCATAACATGTTTCCCCCAACACCTCCCGGCACTGGGGATTTACCGGAATTATCCGGTAACCATGGGATTGCAGATACGCTGCCACCTGATGGCTGGCCCGGTCTGGCTCCGGGGATAAACCGACAACCGCAATGGTATGATACGACTTTAAAATAGCTGGAATATCCTCCGAGGCCGCAGGAATGGCATCTTTTCCGGTTACCATTATTTTTCACCTGCCGGGCACGATTGCCCCGGACAACCCCGTTGCATTCTTATTTTTAAGGAGCTTCCCAACCGCAGCATGTATCGTAAATAGCGGCAGGCAAACCGCAATAATTCTTCCTCGTCGTCTCGCAGACGCTCCTGCTCTTCCGGTTCAACCTCAAATATCTTCAGAAAATCGGTATCGAAAACATATTTTTTAAACCAGTCCAGATCATAAGCCGCCTGGTAATAATGTTCTTTAAATTTATCACTCAGGGGTTTCCCGGTTCGAGCCCCTATCTGCAGCATGATGGCCTTCCATTCACGATCCATTTCGGCATACGTTTCCAGGCCCTGGTCTCGACACCAGGTCTCCAGCGTCCATTTCCCTTCTTCTTGAAAACCTTGACAGTGCTCCTCGCAAATATAGACAAAACAGTCTTTTACACCTTCTTCAGTCCATTGGCTGCCTACGCCCACCGGGTAATACCGGCAGGTCGCCGGTCGATCCTCATACACGCCGCAACCGGCCGGGGTAGAAAAGGGACAAAGCTTTTTCTCCCCGGCCATGTTTAATACCACCAACGGCAATCCTGAATAATCGTCAATGTGCGTATCGGTATAACGAGAAAGAAATTCCTCGGCCGGCAGCTTTAAATGCCGCTTTAACCGCAACACATCATAAGGACTTAAAATTATGGTAGTCTGAGCACAACATTCATTAAAACAAGATACTCCGGGATGGCAACGAAAGGTAAAGGTAGTCTCGGGGGTTAATTCTATGGGTTCAATTTCCTGAGAATTCTGCAAAGTCATAGTTTACTCCAGTTTTAGATAATCCTTCTAGATTTTATCTTACATATAATATACATCCTATAACCTTCGGGAAGCACTAGTATAAGTGAATCTCTTTATTTTATCTCACCTGTGATGCACCTGCGGCGCTGGTTACAAATGTGTCATATTTGCCGATGCCCCATCAGGTTGTGTTAATTTTTCCACAGCCCGGCATCATTTCTCCAATTCACCCCGATCAATTCAATAATTATAACTATTTTAATTTATTAATATATTTTGGCGCCATACGAGCGAGCCAAGTGGATGGCATGTTATTTGCATGGGTTACTGAGTCAGTGGAGGAACACCATGCAATTTCAGCAGACCATAAAACGAAGTGTAGCATGTCATGGGATCGGCATTCATTCCGGCAGGCCGGCTCACCTCGTTATTAACCCGGCGCCGGCAAACAGCGGCGTCAATTTTATTCGCACCGATTTACCGGGTGCACCGGTTATTCCAGCCCGCTCCTCCCGAGTCGTGGACAGCAGTCTGGCCACCACTTTAGGCAGTGAACAAGCATACGTTTCCACCGTTGAACACCTGCTGGCGGCTATGGCCGGCTTAAAAATAGACAATGCCCGGATAGAATTGTCCGGGCCGGAACTGCCCATTCTCGACGGCAGCGCCGCGCCCTTTACCGTCTTGTTGCAAAAAGCCGGCATCAAGGCGCTGAGATGGCCCCGGGCCTTCTTTCAGATGCAAAAACCATTGGAAATTTCCGACGGTGACAAATATATCGGTATAGAACCGGCCGCAGTATCCAAATTAACCTATACCATAGATTTTCCGCATCCTGCCATCGGGCGTCAGCAATTCACCTTTCAATTGGGGACCAAAGCCTTTTGCCGGGAAATTGCTCCGGCCCGGACGTTTGGTTTCCTGCAGGACGTCCAGAAATTGCAGGCCAATGGCCAGGCCCTGGGCGGCTCCCTGGAAAATGCCATCGTTTTGGATGACCACGGCGTTATTAATCCGGAAGGCTTGCGCTTCCGGGACGAATTTGTCCGCCATAAAATTTTGGATCTGATCGGCGACCTGGCACTGCTGGGATGGCCTATTCTGGGTCACATCCGGGTTGCCAAAGGCTCCCATGCCCTGCATCAGAAATTCATGCAGGCCCTCCTGCAACAGCAGGAAACCTGGCGTTTATTTATCCCCGAAACCCAACCTGCCTGGCGGCCTGCTTTACCGGCCGTCAATCCTTTCGGGTTCAGAATCGCCATGGCCTAACCGGAACTTGACAATTTTCTCTCTTACCTGGCCAGGTCTTAAGCGGTTATTTCGCCGATAAGAACCTGGCCGGATGTTTTTTTCAGCCTCACCCCGATCATTTGATTGGCCAAATCCTTGGGACCGCCGAACTCTACTCTCAGGTAGTTTTCGGTCAATCCCGTTACCCAGCCGGATTTTCCGGCCACTTCCCCTTCCACCAGAACTTCGGCTACCTGATTTACCTGATGCTCCATAAAGGACAGCTTCTTTTGCGACCCCAGAGCGCGCAGCTCCCTGGCCCGCCTATGAATCTCCTTACTTTCGGCCACCGGCTGCAAATCGGCAGCCGGTGTGCCGGGACGAGCCGAAAATGGGAATACATGCAAATACGAAACCGCCAGACGATCCAGCAATTCCCGGGTTTGCCGAAAATCTGCCGGGGATTCGGTGGGAAATCCTACCATAACATCCATCCCGATGGCAGCTTTTGGGAACAAAATTTTTATCTGTCGTATCAAATTTTCAAATTGCTCCGGCTGGTAATTTCTTCCCATGGCTTTCAGGACCGCAGCCGCCCCGCTTTGCATCGGCACATGAAAATGGTGGCAGAACTGCGGCCAGGCCGACAACTCTTGCAACACCTCCCAGGTAAGATCCTGGGGTTCCAGAGAACTCAGGCGAAACCTCGCGGCCCAGTCCGTTTGCTTTAATTGACGTATCAGGGTCAACAGGTTCTGCTCTCCAGGGAGATCTTGCCCAAACCGGGAGAGATTTATGCCGGTTAGAACTATTTCCTTAAATCCGCCGGCTATGAGAACTCGAATCTGCTTCAGGATTTCGGGTATGGGCAGACTGCGTTCCGGGCCCCGCACCAAGGGCACGATACAATAACTGCAGAAGTTGTTGCAGCCATCCTGAATTTTTATAAAAGCCCGCGTCTGCCCATGAAAATACTGCAGCGGCATTGGCGTAAAATGTCTGCAGCCGGCCAGGTTCGCCACCCGGACGAGAGGCTCGCCGTTATTCGTCAAGACGGGTAATAATTCTGGCCAGAATGCCTTTTCAGGATTTCCCAATACCGCTCGCACCTGGGGAAGTTTAGTAAATTCTTCGGGAGACCGCTGGGCATAGCACCCGGTAATGATAAGTTTGGCTTCAGGTGCCTGTCGCGTGGCCTGGCGGATTATTTGCCGGATCTGACGATCAGTTCGGGATGTTACCGTACAAGTATTTATCACCAGAAACTCGGCTTCCCTGGGAGAGGATATCTCAAATCCCGAACTTGCTGCAGTCTGGGCCATAAAAGCCGATTCATATTGATTCACTTTACAGCCTAAAGTTATAAAACCCAGCCGGCGGCCATGGGCCAGCAAAAAATTTATGATCTGTCATGAGTTAATGGCCCGGACGATCCAGCCGCCTCCTAAGACCTGCTCACCCCGGTAAAAGACTGCCGCCTGCCCCGGAGTTATGGCGGTCTGTGGCATATTTAACAATACCTTCGCATTCTTTGAACTGGTGGGCGAAATTAAACATCCCACTCCGGGATGACGAAAACGGATCCGCACGTCGGCTGGCAGCGGTTCCGTGGGGTGGGGTATAAGCCAGTTAATCTCTTCAACTTCTAAAGCCGTAGCCTTAAGTTCCTCCTTGGAGCCTACCACCAACTGGTTTAACTCCGGGATGATTTCTAAAACATAATACGGCGCCGGCGCCGGCACCCTCAACCCCTGACGTTGGCCCACAGTATAATATTCCAGGCCTCTATGTCGTCCGAGTATTTCTCCCTGACGATTTATAATCGGCCCGGGGCAATCAAGGCCTTCTGTTTCCTGATTTTTTAATAAAATCCGCATAATTACCATCAATAAAACATAATTCCTGACTTTCTCGTACCGGCAGGAAACGGTCAAGTCCCAGGGACGCACTTATTTCTTTCACCTGAGTTTTTGTCAAACCACCTACGGGAAAAATGACCGAGCTTAAAATCTCCGGTCTTATACGGTGCAAAAAATATGACTGATCTTTGCCAGTGTCCAATCCTCGCCATAAAGCCGCACCGCCGGAAGAATTTCTTTCAATGCGAGCATAGTGCCCGGTGGCTAAATATCTGTAGCCCCAGGAGCGCACGACCTGGAATAATTCCCCGAATTTTATCAGTTCATTGCACCGGACACAGGGATTTGGTGTTTTACCGGCGCGGTAAAGGTCGGAAAAATAGCTGATAATGCGAGCCTCAAATTCCTGACGAAAATCCACCTGGAAGCAGTCAATCCCCAAAAAATTGCCCAATGCCTTTAGAGAGCGTAAATCCTCCTGCTTTTCCGTTAAGCGTAAATGTACGCCTCGAACCTGCCAGCCCTGCTCAATTAACCTGGCCGCAGCTACGGCGCTGTCAACCCCGCCACTTAAGGCTACAACAATTTTCTTGTCCTGTGTCTTCATCTATATTTCTCATGTTCAAAATACTTGACATCATTCATCACTAAATTTTCAGGTAATTTGTTTTTTATTGAATATACCGGGAAAAATCGAAAAAAGGAAGATTGAGAAAAGAAATTGAGGAGTTGAGGCTTTAGGAATTAATAAAGCGGAGGTCTTCTAGAAATTTTAAGGCTACCCCGAATGATTCCGGTCGATCGGGACATTTCTCAATTCTAACTATCTTGCCCCGGGCCTGAAGGGTGTTTGTCCAGGATAAGTCATAATTATGTCTGGGAATTTTTATATTAATGCTCAAAATATCATCGACATTTAAATTTTTTATCGGCGCCGCATGGCTAATAAAATATAATCCGCCCATACTGATATTTTCCGTATATCCCTTATGAAGTTCCGGTTTTATATCAGTTAGGCCCGTGCGCTCGTAAAATAATTGGAGTGCCGCGGTTAAACGATGATGGCGCCGTTTTTCAAACCAATTAATCATATATTAGTAATATTCTAAATGGTAAGTTATAAAAATGACCAGGAATAAATACACAATTTAAACAAAGAAAATCTAACAAATTAAATGCAATTTTTATGCCTTGAGATCGATATAATTTCATATCATTCTATCTTATTAATTTAACTGCTTTTATAGTTTTTTTTCCAATAAGGTAATGTGTCCGTTGCGCTAAAAAAAGTTCAATAAATGAAACACAAAGGTTAAAAAAGTTAACAAAGGTTCGAAAATGCAAAATTAATTATTTATTATTTGAATTAAAATTACAAGTTTATATTATTAATATAATTAAATATATCTACAATAACTTGTTTTTACTAAAATTATAACTTGGTTAACTATATTTATAATATTTATATTTTTCTATGATTAATTATTCCATCGTAAAATTAATTTGTCTTATGACGTATGTGCCTTGTTTTTTGTTAATTTCATGTTTAGAAATTTGAACATTATGAAAAATTACAGGGCGGGTCTGCACCCGCCCTATAAGGTTTTACTGCAAGGAAGATTCTATCTCTTATTCTTCGTGAGCGGCAGCGGCCATATCACGGCGCATTTCCATGTCATAGAGCACGCGTTCCCGGGCCTTGTCGATACCCAGGGCCGCCCGCTTCTTGTCGATGTGGGCGATCATCTTCTTGGCCGTCAACTCCGGATCAATTTCTAAATCCCACTTGCCGCCATAGGTTTCTTCGATGCCCTTAAACAGGTAATCGGTCAGGAGATCGGAACCGGTGGTGGGGAAGGTGACGCCAAATACGGTGTAGACGCCGGAGGTGACGAAGTAATGACCGATGGAAATGGCCTTCTCACTCATCCACTCGGGCGCCGCGCCGTACCGCCGGCAGGTCGCTGATGTCGTTGCCCAGGCCGCCCGCCTTGACGCAGGCCGTGGCCGCCATCAGGATCCGGGAGTTATCCACGCAGGAACCCATGTGCAGCACCGGCGGGATACCCACCGTCTCGCAGACCTCGGCCAGGCCGGGGCCGCAGAGTTCGTTGGCCGATTCCGGGGTCAGCAAACCGGATTTACCGGCAGGTCATGGCGGAACAACCGGTGGTCAGGACGATGACGTCGTTTTTCAGCAATTCTTTGATCAGGGTCAGATGCGGATTGTCATGCATGGTGCGGCAGTTGTTGCAGCCCACGACGCCGGCCACGCCCCGCACCCGGCCGTTGATGATGTTGTCATTCAGGGTGTAGTACGAACCCCGGATGGAGCCGCCCAACAGATACTGAATGGTCTCGTAGCTGAAGCCCACCACCGTGGGGGTTTTGCCCGAAGGAATCAACACCGGGGCTTTGCGGTTGGGGAAGTTGTCGATGGCTTCCCGCACTACTTTCCGGGCCACATCCAGGGCATGATGTTCATCAAAGGGGATGTGCATGGTCTCGCCTTCGATCCGGGCCCGGTTATCCGTGGTGATCAGCTTGGTGTGGTAACACTTGGCGATATTGGCCAGGGACTGCATTTCGCACTGCACGTCCACCACCATGGCGTCTACCGCGCCGGTAATCATGGCCAGTTCCTGCTGCAGGTAGTTGCCCGCCACCGGAATGCCGTGGCGCATCAGGATCTCGTTGGCGGAACAGCACATCCCGGCCAACTGGATGCCCTTGGCGCCCTTGTTCTGGGCATACTGGATCATCTCCGGTTCCTGGGAGGCCACGTAGATCATCTCCGGCAGCAGGGGCTCATGGCCGTGGATAACGATGTTGACATGGTCTTCCTTAAAGACGCCCAGGTTGATCTCGCCGGCCACCGGCACCGGCATGCCGAACATGAATGTCCTGCAGGTCGGTGGAGATCATGGAACCGCCCCAGCCGTCGGACAGGGCGGTGCGGGTGCATTGTTTGATGATGTTGTGGTATTCCTGGTCCACGCCCATGTGGGTGCGGTGCATCAGTTCCACGATTTCGATATCGCAGCCCCGGGGCACCACGCCCTCGGCCCGCCAGATCTCCTGGCGTTTCTTGGGGGCCCGTTTGATATAGTTGAGTTCGCCGGTCTGCTGACCGAAATCTAATAAAACTTTGTCTGCCATTTCCTGGGCAATGGCCTCTGGCGGTCCGGGCCTTCTTGTCGTCGCCCTCACCCTCGGTGATGGCCACATCCCAGTCCTTGGCCACCTTCTTCAATTTGGCCACGTCTTTAATCTGGTAGCCCTGGGCCTTGCCGAGAGCCACTTCCTTAAACAGCAGGGCCGTGCCCCGGGAATGGTCATTGTGGGCGGCGGCACCGGCGCGACCATGCGGGCAAAGTTCCGGGCGACAATGGTCTCGGCGGTGGCGCCGCACAGACCCATCCGGCCTTTGGTATCTTCGCCCTCTTTCTTGGGCTTGGGCACCCGGCAGGGACCCTGGGAGCAGATCCGGCAACAGGCGCCTTCCGCCCCGATGGGACAGGGTTTCATCTTGTCAGCCCGGTGCCAGATGGTTTCAATACCTTCGGCATCGGCTTTCTTCAACATCTCGACAGTTACCGGATCAACGGATTTGCTCGCCGCATCAAACGGTTTGGCTTCTTTCTCGGCCATATAAATTCCTCCAAAACTTTTTTTGGGTTTCCTTCATGGACCCTTTATGGGAGAGTCGCTACTGCTCGATAGATATCTCATGCAGATCAGGCAGCCGATTCATCCCTGATAACCTTAAAACTTAAAAAAAAGACCGCCAACTAGACGGCCTCAATCTGCTAAGACAATTCGTCAATCAGGGCTTTGGCCATTTTGACGGTTTCAGGATGCCTCAGGATGAGGAGGTCAGTTCCGGCCAGCAGTAAAGAGGCAGCGGTAACTGCTTCCATCATGACGCCGCGTTTGGCCTGGTCGCCCAATTCCGGGGCTTCGGCATTGGTCAAACGGCATTCTTTGACTTTCCAGACTTCCTGACCCACATAGTTGATGATGGGCAGCATCAGTTTGTCGTCATCCTGGGTCAAAGCCGCCATGCGGATACGTTCCATAACGGAATAGCAATATTCCATACCGTATCCCAAACCGCCGGTAGTGGGATCGATGAGGAGTTTGGTTTCCGGCACACCCAGGTTGCCCAACAGGATATTCAACTGTTTGGCCAGGTTAACGTCGATGGGGCTGTTGCCCGACAGGCTGTGGTCATAGGCCAGGGCCTGAGCGCCGATTTTCTTGAAATTCTTTTCCTGAATGGGACCGAGGACGACCTTTTTGCCGGCACAAGCTTCGGCAACCGCAGAGAGCACCTCGGCATCTTTGTCCACAGCGGTGGTGCCATAGACGATTAAGGGGACATCAATGGCATCGGCAACTTTCTTGGCCGTCGCCGCCGCAGCTTCCGCCGGGGCATTGTCCCCATTGGGGTCGGTGCTTTTCAGCACCAGGGCAATGGCGTCGGCGCCGTATTCCTTGACGCATTTCTGAGCCCAGGCTGCCGGGTCCTTCAGCACATCTTTAAAAGGCTCCAATGCCGGTGCCGGCCATTCTTCGGTAGGATCCATGTCCCATACTTCCATGGCAATGCGAGGCTTATTCGGCATCGCCCCTTCAAAAGTATAAAAGGGGTAAGATGTTTCGCCGCCAAGTGTTATGGGGTTGGTGGCGCCAATGGTTACAGGCTTGATGGATCCGGAATACTTCACTTTCGAAATTTCAAAACCCAAGGTGACTCCCTCCTTATTTCAAGGTTTTTATTAAACCTCATATCCCAAACTTAGTTTTGTGAAAATATTTTCAAATGATACATTATCCTCAGCATGGCTTTGGTGTCAAGCAAAAAAATCATCTAAATATTCGCCATTAATCCGTATTTTAATAATCATTAAGGCTTTGAACTTTGTGAAAGCTTTATGAAATATGGATTAATATAAAAATAATAATTAGTAAGAGAATATCTGATATCAGCTGAGTCTTGTGCCAAGTATTTAATTTAGCCGCTACTCCAATACGTTATAGGTTAATTTTCCCCAATAAAAAAGTTATTCTTGCCACTCCACACCGGGTTAAGCTATTATTAAAGCAATTTTTTTATTTTATATCATTATGCATTTTTCTTCTGGTCTGCACCTTCCCTCGCTGTTGCAACTATATTAAGGATATCTATGCCTGCTGCCCATTTTATACACCTGCACGTCCATACCGCTTATTCACTTCTGGATGGGGCCATTCGTTTGAATGATTTAATCCAGACTGCCCTTGATATGGAAATGCCGGCCGTGGCTATTACCGATCACGGCAGCATGTTTGGCGTCGTTGACTTCTATAAAAAGGCCAAAAAAGCAGGATTGCAACCTATTATCGGTTGTGAAATGTATATGGCCACCGGCAGTCGGTTAGACAAAAGCCCGAAGAACAAAGGGGAAAATCACCATCTGGTATTGCTGGCGGAAAACTATACCGGCTATCAAAACCTCTTGCATCTGGTATCCAAGGCTCATCTGGAGGGATTTTATTATAAACCTCGAATCGATAAAGAATTGCTGGCAGATCATCGGGAGGGTTTAATAGGTTTGAGCGCCTGTTTACACGGCGTCGTCGCCGCTCACGTGCTTGCCGACGATCTTCAGGGTGCCGCCAAAGCCGCCGGAGAATATGCGGAACTTTTCCCCGGCAGTTTTTATCTCGAAGTTCAAGCCAACAACCTGCCCGAACAGCAGAAGGTCAATGCCGCCCTGTTGGAATATGCCCCCAAGTGGGGCCTGCCGGTGGTGGCCACCAACGATTGCCATTACTTACGTCCTGAAGATGCCCGGGCCCATGATGTCTTGTTATGCATTCAAACCGGCAAGACCATACACTCCACTAAAAGAATGCGGTTTCGAACCGATCAGCTCTTCTTTAAAAGCCCCCAACAAATGATGGCGGCTTTTCCTGATAACCACGAAATCTTAGCCCGCAGTCTGGAAGTGGCTTCCCGGTGCCGGCTTGAACTGCCGCTGGGTGAATTTCATTTTCCGGTCTTTCCTCTGGAAAACGGCCAAACCATGGAAGACCAACTGCGTCAGGAGGCCAGACAAGGTCTCGAAGTGCGTCTTGAGCAATTATTCCCCGGCAGCCAGCGGACTACTGATAAAGTCCAACACTATCGGCATCGTCTGGAAGAGGAATTGGACCTCCTCTGTCAGATGGGTTTTGCAGGGTATTTTCTGGTAGTGGCGGATTTCATCCAACATTCAAGGAAACGCCATATCCCTGTAGGACCGGGCCGGGGCTCGGCCGCCGGGAGCCTGGTGGCTTATGCTCTTGAAATTACCGACTTGGACCCCATTGCCTATGGATTGTTATTCGAACGCTTTCTTAACCCGGAACGCAAGAGCATGCCTGATATTGATGTGGACTTCTGTTTCGAAAGGCGGGGTGAGATCATTGAGTACGTGGCCAAAAAATATGGCAAGGATTATGTCGCGCAAATAACTACCTTCGGCAGCCTGCAAACCCGGCAGGTTATCCGGGATGTGGGCCGGGCTTTGGAAGTACCTTATCCGGAAGTTGATAAAATCGCCAAATTAGTGCCCGAAGTCTTGAAAATTAATCTGGCCACCGCTTTGGAAAAGGAACCACGGTTGCGGGAACTGCGGGATACCGATGACAAGGTTAAAGAAATCCTCACCATCGCCGCGGCCCTGGAAGGACTCCCCCGGCATGCCTCAACCCATGCCGCCGGCATCGTCATTGCCGACCAGCCCCTGTGGAATTATCTGCCTCTCTATAAAGGTAACAAGGACGAAGTGGTCACGCAATTCGATATGAAGGGAGTTGAACAGGTCGGTCTGATAAAATTTGATTTTCTGGGCTTGCGGACGTTAACCGTATTGGAAACCGCCGCCCAGCTCATCCGCCGCACCAAAGACCACAGTTTCAATTACCGTCAACTGCCACTATCTGACGAAGCTACTTTCGAATTGTTACGCTCCGGCAGTACCGCCGGCGTCTTTCAATTGGAAAGCAGCGGCATGCGGGAAAAACTGGTCCAACTCCGCCCTACCTGCTTCGAAGACCTCATTGCCTTAGTCGCCCTCTACCGCCCCGGTCCCCTGGAAAGCGGCATGGTTGACGATTTCATTAAACGCAAACATGGAGAAATGACCGTCCAGTACGATCTGCCGGAGTTGGAACCAATTCTGCAAGAGACCTATGGCATAATCCTCTATCAGGAACAAGTGATGCAAATTGCCGGGGTTATTTCCGGTTACTCCATGGGGGAAGCGGACATTCTGCGCCGAGCCATGGGCAAAAAAGAACCGGCCGTCATGGCGGCTCAAAAGGAACGTTTCTGCACCGGCGCCGTCAGTCGCGGTTTTCCCGCGGGTAAGGCGGAATCTCTATTTAACCTTATTGAAAAATTTGCCGGCTACGGTTTCAATAAATCACACAGCGCCGCCTACGCCTATATTACCTATCAGACTGCCTTTCTCAAGGCCCACTACCCTCTTGAATTTTTAGCTGCTCTCTTTACCAGTGAAATAAATAATCCGACCACTCTGACCAAACATATCCAGGAGGCCAGGGAAGACGGTATAGTTTTACTGCCGCCCAGCATTAATGACAGCGACCGGAATTTTACCGTGGAAGGCAATCAGATCCGTTTCGGCCTGGCCGGAGTTAAAAACGTCGGTGACAACGCCATCCGGGCCATTGTCGATGTCAGGAAAAAAGGCCATTTCAACACCTTGAGCAATTTTTTGGAACGTATCAACTTAACCAAGGTCAATAAAAAAGTTATCGAATCACTCATTCAAGCCGGCGCCTTTGATAATCTCGGACTGGCCCGCGCCCGCCTCCTGAATGGTCTTGAAACCGCCCTGGAGCGGACCCAGGCGACGCTAAAAATGCGGGCCGCCCGGCAATTAGACATATTTAGCGGACTTGGGATAGATAATCAGGAAGAAAATGATGATTGGCTGCCCCCTGCCCCGGAATGGGACGAACTGGAAAAACTGGCCCGGGAAAAAGAAGCTTTGGGAATTTATCTTTCCGGTCATCCCCTGGAAAAATACCGGCACCAACTCCAGATTTTAACCGACACAACTGTTCCGGACCTGGCGGCTAGATCGGAAAACGGATCAATTGTCATCGGTGGTCTGGCTGTAGCGGTAAAAGAAACCATGACCAAAAAAGGGGACCGCATGGCTTTTGTCACCCTGGAAGACCAGGAGGGATCGGTAGAGGTAGTAGTTTTCAGTGACATTTACTTAAAATCCTCGGAAATCCTCCAGACTCCGGGCCTGCCTTTATTGGTCCGGGGAAATGTCTCACAGGAGGAGAAGGGCCCGAAAATTATTGCTCAGGAAATCCGCTCGCTCCAGGAAGAAAGCCTCGGGATTCCTCCCAACCTGCATTTACATCTGCATGCCAACAGTTTGGACCGGGAACTGCTTGTCCGGCTGCGCACTGTCCTCCAGCGTCACAAAGGCCCTGTCCCCGCATTTTTGCATTTTGTTTTTCCGGAATCCCGGGAAGAGATTCTCGCCCTGCCCTCGCATCTTCAAGTAAAGCCTTCCAGTGCATTAAAAGATGAAATAAATCAAATTTTTAACTATCCTGTGGCAGACTGGTAACGTATATTCCACCTTTCCCTGATTGTAATACTGCAAATTTTTAAGTGCTCTTGGCTATCAATATTCGCCAAGCCTGACACCACAATCAGGAAATCTTGTTTAGGAAATCCAGCAAGGTCAAACCTCCAATGCCGCCAAAGGGGACGAAGAGGGCCTGCACTACCGGATTCTTGAAAAATGGGGTGAAGGCGCCCTGGCTGATGTTTTTCGATTTCATCCAGGATACCTTTGACGAGGCTTTGCTTGTCTTTATCAGGGGGAGATTTTGATTCAAAGTGAATGAGATCCTTTTTGAGGCGCCCAATCATCTGGAGGCGCAATCTTTCTGCCGCTCGATTCAGCAGGATGGCGCAACTCCAGGTAAAAACGGCACTCATGGCGATGACTACTGCTAAAGCTGGGGGAGTCGTCCAGTTGTCGAAATAGGGCCACCGTGAGACAAAAAGCATTAACCAGATAATAAAGGGGTAAAAGATAAGTTTATTTACCGTTTCGGTCCGTTGGGCCACCAGGTGGATGAGCATCCAGTATTCTATTTCCTTCCCGGCAATCGAATTCTTATCCACGAATTTTGCTCGAGATTCAGGCTTCCATTCGGGTTGGTTGTCTAATGCTTCATTTAAAAACCATCTCAGGAGGCGAGTAGTATCGAAAACAAAAAAGGTCAAGAAGAGAAACAAAATAATCGACGCGAAGAGAATTACTTTATCCCAAACTTGACTAGCGTCCCCTCGCAACGGCACAACTGGTGCCCCGAAAAAAAGGAACAAAATAACTGGTAGAGCAAAATACAACAACGTTATAAATGCCACACGTGGGAGCTGAAAAAAACTAGCGTTATATTCCAGGTACCTTCCCCAAAGAGTGTTAATTGGAATCTTACCGTCTTCAGGCTGAACGGAGAGGGGGGAAATTTTGTTACCTTGGCTGATAAAACGATGCCAAGGCGGGGGGGAGGAACATCAAGAGAAAATTCGGCGCGCTAACTGATCATCGCTCTGTCGAATGCTTTCTTTGGCGTTTAAAAAGAAAATACAGGTGAAGATGAGAGCCATGAGTCTTATTATTTCAGTGGGCCAAATGCTAATTCCTTTGGTAAGACTAAAAGGTTCTTCTGATGGATAGGATAAGATATGAGAATAAAATAAATAGCCAATGTAGAGAAGAATCAGGAGCAGCATCAGGGAAAATATTAGATGATGTGCAACCCATTTTCTAAACCCGAGGCTGATAATCCAAAATAAGCTTATGGTCAAAGCAATAAAAGCTATGATAAGCACCTGCTTTTTAATAAGTACTTGCTTATTGTCTGGTAAAAAAGTAGTCCTGTCGGCATCCAGATTTATGGCATACTGGTAGCCGATTTCAAACAGGTAGGGTTCGTAATTCTGCAGGTTTTTTTGCTCAAGCTTGTCACAATTTGCCGGACGCATCTCAGCAGGTATTTCTTTGTTACACATAAAAGCTTGGAAAATAGCGCAAAAAATAGCGGTCTGGTAACTGCTTCGAAATGGCGCAATGCCGTATGGCGCCGTTATAGATGCGATGTCTTTAGGCAGTTGCAGGTCAAACCCGGAGGCGACTATTAAATTGCGGGTCGAGTCATTATAAGCTTCATGAAGGAGGCGAGCATCCAGATCGGTAGTAAAAAAGATGGCGGCGGGAAAACGCTGTTTAAAGGCTTGGAGAACGAGATATTTATCGTAAAAGTCGGTCCCGAGAATGCCCACTGCGCGAATACGACCTTTGTCTTCCAATTGTAACTGCTCATCCTTTTGGTACAAATTATCTGCCAGCCGCCTGAGATAATCCAATTGACTGCGCCCAACCGGTTCTTCCATCATCAATTTTTCAGCCTGATCATGGCTATTATTTTCAGTCTTTTTCTTGGCACTGTCTTTAACATGCTGTTCCGGGCTGTCTTTTAATCCCGGAACGATACCGTCTATCCCGCGCAGATAGCTGAGAATGTGAACCCAATTAACCTCTGTTTGAGTTTTTTCTTTAATAATATCATGAAATATTTCAGGAAGATTCCGGCCGTATTTGGTGTCCCACTCGCTAATCAGGACGATGTGATCTTCTGAACTTTTGACTTTACGTCTTTTCAATTCTTCGACTAACCGGTAAGCAAGTTCTAAGTCTGTAGAAATAGTGCGGTGAAAATCGATGTTAGCCTGCTCCTTAAAGAGCTTCTGAATTTCTTTGCGGGACTTTTTTTCCAACTCTTCAAGGTTTACCTTGTTATCCGAGTTAGTTAAAAACTGATAATTGGGAAGAGTTGCAATAGGTGAATACATTGACAGACTGGTAAACCATGGCTTAGAATTTTTCAGCTCTTTAATCATGATATCCAGTTTGCGTGAACCAGCCGGTCCGATAACTATATAAGGGAGAATAATATTTTCATTAGCGGACTGGAGAAAGTTTATCAGGTTATTTAACTTAGCCAGGGGTTGCGGTTCGAAGGAATCATCGTTAAGCCAGAGAAGCAAAACTCTGCCGGGGATTTGGTCAGATTTTTTTTGAAGCCACTCATAGGGGATAATGTTTGATAGCTGTGGACCGGCAGATGAGTCGCCGGTGGATTTTGATCCGGAGGAGATTAATATGCTCGGAATCTCGGGGACAAACCCTGCAGATTGGAGCGCCGAAAGCACCGCCACCCGATAGCGGATGCGGGATTCGGTATCGTTAGCATAGGGTCCACCGTCAACCATAACTCCTAAGACTATAACCGTATCCTCATTTTTTAAATCGGCAATATTTGTTAGTAGTGGACCTATTTCATCTAATTTTGGGGGTTTTGAAATTGGGCCGTTAATCGGAAAAAACTCGGCCTTTGGACCGGCTGTCACTTTTGATTCTGATTGGCTAAATTCAATTACTGCGGAAAATGGGTCCTGCCAGAGCCTGGCCCGGACCTGCTCAGCATTATCGCGCACTGCCGAAATTGGACGTAAAACCTTAAGGGGATCTTTGGCAAAAAAAGTTACCCCAAAAGCAGCTAAAACGATGACAACTGTGGATATTGCCATAAATGGATCTTTGTACTTATCGGCAGCCATTTTGACCTCCTGGACTCCATCAGCAACGATATCCGGCCAATAACTTGTCTGTGGCTTTGGTTTTTAATATTGCGGCAATTTTTCAACTTTCAGATATGATTACTTATTTTATCACTAATAATTATGGTACCACTACTAAATATTTTAACTGGAAATATATTTTCTTCTTTAATCGTTCTCTTACGACATTATTCAGGTGCCGGCGAAATTTTTAAATGCTGACAATTCTCTTCTAATTCTATGCCAAGCCGTTTAATAAAGGATAAATTGTTCGTGACTCCATCTTCTCCCACTGTTAAAATTTAACAGTTAAAGGACAAGGAACGTATGGATGCAAAACAATTAGACCCTCATCTCTTTATAATTCTCGGAGCCACCAGCGATCTTATGCGCCGGAAACTCCTGCCCGCACTCTACCATCTCCATGCCGGGAAGCAATTGCAAAAAAAATGTTTTGTCTTGGGTATTTCCCGTAACCCGGAATTAAATGATGAACTTTTTCGGGATCTGGCCCAAAAGGCATTGGTCGAGGCAGGTTTTATTAAGCAGGGTGAAAATGATTCCTGGTGCAGCGGGAATTTCTTTTATCATTCACTGGGGGAAGGCAGGAAAGAAGACTTTGCAGGTTTGGCCGCTCGTATCCATGCCTTGGAGCAGGAGCAGGGACTTCCCGGCAACCGGATATTTTATCTGGCTCTGCCGCCGGCCGCCATTCCGGATATTGTCAATGGCCTGGGCCAGGCCGGTTTGCACAAAAGCCCGGGCTGGACCAGATTAGTGGTGGAAAAACCTTTTGGTCACGATCTGAAATCGGCCCAGCAGCTTAATAAATTAATTCATCGCTATTTTCGGGAAAATCAAATCTATCGTATTGACCACTATCTCGGCAAAGAAACGGTACAAAATCTTTTGGTTTTTCGCGTCGCCAATGCCATCTTTGAACCGTTGTGGAACCGGAATCACATAAAGAGCGTGCAGATCACGGTAGCCGAAAACCAGGGAGTGGAACGTCGGACGGGATATTATGATCAGTCGGGCGCCCTGCGGGACATGGTGCAAAATCATCTCACCCAACTGCTGACCTTAACTGCCATGGAACTGCCGGTGGCTTTTGAAGCCGATGCCATACGGGACGAAAAAGCCAAAGTTCTCCGTGCTATTTCACCGGTTCAGCCGGCCCAGGTGCTTTATGGCCAATACACCCGGGGGCAGATCCATGATCAGGCGATTCCCGGATATCGAGAAAATGCCGGGGTGCCATCGGAATCAACCACCGAAACTTTCGTGTCCTTAAAATTATTTATCGAAAACTGGCGTTGGCAGGGGGTCCCCTTTTACCTTATCACCGGCAAGGCCCTCCCGGAACGTCTTACTTCCATCGCCGTAACCTTTCTTTGCCCTCCGGTTTCCGTTCTCCAACCATACAGTAGTTGTAACATAACTTCCAATATTCTCGTCTTTACCATCCAACCCGATGAAGGTTTTGATCTGCATTTTGAAGTCAAAATGCCTGGTATGCCGCTTGATCTGAAAACTCAACGTTTGCGTTTCCGCTACTCCGAGGCCTTTGCCCCCCTTGCCGATGCGTATCAGACCCTGCTTTTAGATATCATGAACGGCGATCAAACCCTGTTTGTCCGGACCGATGAAGTAGAAGGCGCCTGGCGTCTCTATGCTCCCTTACTGAAAAAAGGCGCCATCCCCATTCAGCCATATCCTGCCGGCACCTGGGGGCCTCCCGAGGCTAAAAAGTTTATGGAATGGCCAGACCCCACCTGGCTGACAAAATGTTGCCCTTGATTTTAAACCACTGAGCTGCAATGGAGTTAATTTTGAGTCAAATAAATATCTTCTCCTGGTTGCAAACTTACTCCTGGCAGTTAATTTTCCTCCTGGTTTTAATTCTTACTGTTTGTGTGCCGTTTATTGTCCTGAGACGCCGCTTGCAAGCCATCCTCAGCCAGCAAAAACTTTGGCAGGATCTGGAAAAAAATTTGGCGGAAATAACTCCGAAAACCTGTCAATATTATCCCAATCCTACCCGGCATATCCTCCTGTCAGTCCTCACTCAACAAAAAGGAGTTGCCCAAGCCGGAGCCGTCGGGCCGGCCCTTGATTATTTGGCTGCCGAAATCGATAGCCCTGTCAGTATCATCCGGTCCCTGAGCTACTTGTCAGTCCTTGTCGGCCTGCTGGGCACGGTCAGCCTGCTGGCTCTGGCGCTGCAAGGTGTCGATGCCATCGGTCAGTTCAGGATTGAGCAACTGAAAAATATTTATCCGGTTAACGCCATGGCCATCGGCCTGGCCGTCTTCATCTTTATCAGCTATTCCTGGTGGCGGCATCAGGGGGATCAATTTCTCCTGCTGGTTTCCAGGGTCCTTGGCGAACTTCGAAGTGAACAACTCGGTTCAGCTGATCCGGCTCTGCTGGCCACTCTTGAAAAGGTAGGGGAGAAATTTAAGGATTGGGGCACTGAGATTCATGAGCACCATCGCCAGGAAATCACTCACCTCGTTCAGGAAGTGAAAGAATTAAATGAATCGATCCGCCAGGTAATAGTTGCAGCTCTGGCTGTGCGCCAGGAGGAGGACCGGGCCCTGGTTCCCCTCCTTCACTCTCAAGATGCTAAAATTGAGCGCTTACACCAAAGGCTGCATCAGAATTATCTGCTGTTAATCCAAAAAACCGATTCCCTGGAAAATCAGCCGCTCGTTAATCCAGACCTGATGGATCAAGGTCGAGATGACATCATC
The DNA here is from genome assembly GCA_963789385.1 of uncultured delta proteobacterium. Taxonomy (GTDB): domain Bacteria; phylum Desulfobacterota; class Desulfobaccia; order Desulfobaccales; family Desulfobaccaceae; genus Desulfobacca. The sequence goes on from CAWBKT010000032.1 coordinate 144,848, forward strand.
TCCCGAGAATCCAGAAAGCGCAAAAAAACCGGATTTTTCAGCCGGTATTTTAAGTAAAAAGGCAGGAACTTTTATGGCATGGCGCCGCCGGGACGATTTTGACAACCCCGCCTGGCCGGGAATGGTAGATATTTTCGCCTTTTCCCTGGCTCTGTTCATGATCTTCTGGTTTGCCGGCAATTTTCCGGCGAAACTGGAAAATCTTGAGAAAAAAACTCAAGATCTTTCTGCCCGCCTGAAAACGCTGGACTCAACCAATGTTCTGCTTTCGGCCGATAACCGCTCTCTCAGCGCCAGGCTCCAATCCTTAACTCAAGACAACCAAAACCTTCTCAACCAGATCAACTCCCTTCAGGAAAAAAATCGGGAACTTGACGCGCAAAATAATTCATTGGCCGCCGACACGCTTTCCCTTACTGCCAGGGTTGCTCATCTGGACGAGGAAAATATCCAACTCCGGGATATCGGCCGCCAGGATTGGGAAAAGCTATTAAAACTGCTCCAGGAGAAAATTTCCGGCCTTCCCGTAAAAATTATTCCTAACCAACGTGATAAAGAAATCGAAATCCAGGGCAATCCCAAAATCACCTTCGAGACTATGAAATATGATCTGAACCCCGGCGATCAAAACCTGTTGGAACAATTGGCGCCAATACTACAAAACCTGCAGCAATCAAATAAATTCTTTATAACCATCAGCGGTACCGCCGATCCCAGAGAATTTGAGCGGGAGCTCCCGCCCCGGAACAATTCTGAATTATCCGCCCTGCGGGCGGCTACGGTCGGGAGAGTCCTTGAAGATGCCGCCCCGGGTCTGGGACAACATCTCAGGATCCTGGGGTTAGGAAGTAAAGGCGTTACCAAAACCAACCCATTCGAGAACCTCAATACGGCTTACCGTCAGTACCGCACGGTCAGTCTGGTTTTAAAAATAGATGTCGCCTCTCTGCTCAAAAATGAGCGGCGCCATCCAGGTTGAGCGACAGACAAACAATGGCTCTGATAACTATGCGAGCGGCTTTCCGTAAATGGCAATCTTTAAATAAAAAAATGCCGGCCGCTTTGGAAGAATTAAACCATCACTACCTGGCCCTGCTTAATAAGGCCGCAATTTTTCCTATTGATAAAAAGCACGGCCTGCTCCGCCTCGCCTCATCCATCTTGCTCCATCCCATGGATGGTGAAACTCTGCGGCTCCACAAACGCCTTGCCCATGCCTTTGCTTTCCTGGGCAGGGGGTTTTTCCATCGGTGCCCTGCTGCCCTGCAATTAGATATCTTGCAATATGCCGACCGGATTCAGGGAATATGCTTACGGCTTGATCGCCTGAGTAAAAAATTGTCCCTGGCCGAAAAAATTTTCCATATCCTTCGCCAAAATAAGAAAGCTGCTCGGCACTACCTTAATTGGGCGCTGTGTGACCCTGAGGGCGTTTGGACGACGCTGCTTCTTAAGGAAAGATACCGGTTGACCAGTCAGTGCCTTGAACTTTCACGCCATAAAATCTGGCAGGACAAACTGGCCGCCTGTCAAAACTGGCTGGAGCTTTTACAATCTTCGCTGCCCTCCGAAAAGTTGGCAGATCTTGACGCAAATTGTCCAGGAGATAAAACCTGAAAATGCCGGGGCCGCCGTCCCGTGGTCCGTGACCGCCCTCCGCCGGCTCGATCTCTGCACCGACCTGGCGCATCGCTTGTCTTTCGAAGTCATTTCCCAAACGTCTGCTAAAAATAAGCAGAATTAACATCTTATCTCGCCTGACATCTTTAGGCATTGTTCATTTTTCCTGCCAAACCCATATAAATTACTTGACAAAATCTTGCTTCTGAGACGATTATTAAACAATTTTTTTTGATGGGGTAGATTGACAGGAGCTTAAAGGTATTAACCCAGGGTGTCTACATTCAGGTATGCCTGATAAGCGAGAGGGGGGAAAATGATTTTTTATCGGCATGTTGTATCGATGACGATTCTGCTTGTGATTCTGGCGACAGCGACTGCCGTCCAGGCCCAGACTCCGTACGATGATGTCCTGGTGGCTCAGGGGTTGCGGAATCTTCAGGCTGAAAATTATGATGAGGCCCTGGTAAATTTTAAAACTGCCTGGGAAAAGGGGACCAAAACTTCTGAAAAAGCCTATTATCTCGGCATCACCAACTATCGTCTGACCAATTATTCTGAAGCCCTTAATTTCATGGAACGGGCGATCTACCTCGATCCGACTAATAATGAAGCCCGTCTGCAAATTGCTGCTATTTACCTGGCTTTAAACAGGCCCGCAGAAGCCCAGCCATATCTCCGGGAACTTGAGGCTGCCGGTTATAAGCCAAGTATCACGGCCATGTATCTCGGTCAGGTTGCTGCCCAACAAGGTAAATCTGAGCAAGCTGTCAACTATTTTAATGATGCCGCCGAAAATCCGCTTTTGGCGCAGCAGGCCAAAATTCAAGCCAGTCTCTCTTTGTCAAAGGAAACTAAATATTCCGATGCCCAGCGTGCCTTGCAAGAGGCCATTTCCCTGAATCCCACCAGCCGGGAGGCGGGTTTGGCGCAACGGTACAGCGACGCCATCAACCGTCGTCTTGAAGATATCCGTCCCTTCCACGCCCGCTTGGGAGCCAGCTTTGATTACGATTCCAACGTGAGCTTGACCCCGTCAAGCACCGGTCCCGCCAATGTCCTGCCGGGCGGGGGGAGAGACGCGGTTTTTACTCAGTTCGGCAATTTTGAATATGAATTTTTTCCCACCGGTCCTTATGGCTTAATGGCCAGTTATAATCTGTTTATGACCTGGCATCCCCGCCTCACCCTGTATGACGTTATGAGCCACACCTTTGGAGTTACTCCTGCCTACCGCTCTGATAAAGGAACTCTTTGGCTGCCGTTCCGGTTCAATTATACCGATCTCGATTCCAACAAATATTGGACCTACTATTCCCTGATCCCCACCTATCTTCATATGATTACACCGGATATCGGTCTGGAGGTCACTCTGCGATTAATCCGCAATTATTATTTTTGGCTGCAGCCTTTCCAGCAGGATAATCGGAGTTCTCAAAACATCGGCGGCAGCATTGGGGCGTATTATTTCTTTAAAAACCAGCAAGGCTATCTCCAGGCCCGGGCATCTTACGAATACTACGGCGCCTCCGGCAGCAACTGGGACAGTTCCATATACAGTCTTTTTTTTAGCGCTCTGTATCCCGTTACTGAAAAATTGCGCATTAATCCAAGTTTGGAACTGATCTCCCAACCATTCGATCACCAGTGGTTCAACGGCCTCACCTACCAGGCCAAACGTCGTGACAAAATCATGCAAATAGGTGTTCAAGTCATGTATAAAATGTACAAAAATCTCGACCTCAACCTGCATTACTACTTTATCAGAGGTGATTCTAATACCCCTCTATATGACTATGACCGGACAATCGCCGGCCTGATGTTGGAATACCGTTATTAAAAATTAATGTAATGCAGCAGCTTAGGTTATTAAACAGTATCTGTTAAGGATATTTATTAAAGAAGGTTAGAGGACAAAAAGATGAAACTCCTGCATCGGCTGGTTTGCTTAATGGCAATGAGTCTGCTCGTCACTGTTCCGGCATTAGCCGCCCAGGAAATTGGCAGTGTTTCCGAAGTAATTGGTGGGGTAGATATTTTAAGAGGCGGCAAACTACCGGCTGAGCCCGCCAAGGTAGGTGTAAAAGTCGCCCAGGGCGATGTCATCCGGACCAAATCCGGGGGCAAAGTCCAGCTCAGTTTTAAGGATGATTCCGCCTTAACCATCGCCCCCGACAGTCGGGTAGCCCTGAATGAATATGTTTACGAGCCTGAGACAAATAAAAGGGAAGCATCCATAAAAATTTTTCAAGGCCTTGTTCATACAGTGGTCAATAAAGTATTAAAAAAAGACACTCCTGATTTTATCGTGGAAACGGAAACCGCGGTCATCGGTGTGCGCGGTACCGACTATTTTACCCTGGTAGGTCCAGCCGTCTCCGACATCTATAACAACTCCGGCATCACCGAAATCCGTAATGTTTTTTCTGAAATTTCCGGCAAGGTCAACCTGCGGGGGAAGGAGTATACGAAGGTCTCGAAAAATCTTCCTCCTACCCTGCCCCTGCCCCTCACCCAGGATGATATCGATTGGATAGCGAATCAAATGAACCCGAGAATTGCGGTCAAATCCACCGGGGGCGGCTCAACCAATCCGCAGCAGCTTATGAGCAACGTTGGCGGCAGTACCATCCAAGCCAGATATGTTTCGACCATAATTCCCCCGGTAATCAGGCCGCTTGAGACAAATGCCATTCAAAATCTGCAGAGCGCCGTCTTTGTTCCGCCCCAGCCGGTGCCTTTACAACCCGTGGTGATCCCTATAGAGCACCATTATACCTCCCTCTCCTCCCTCTCCTCCCGTAACACCACCCGTGGCCTTTAGGGTGTCGCCATGAACTTTTCCTACGACACCTGCTCTATATTCTCCTGCCACCACAGGAGCTAGATGAGATTATTTTTGAATTTTAAGTAGTTTCTTTTCCAGGAATATAACTCGGGGCCGACTAAGGCCCTTCAGACCAAGTAGCATTCAAATGAATAATTTTATTTTTATCCCCTCTCCCACCTGGGGGGAGAGGGTCAGGGTGAGGGGGGTATATCTATCTTTGATCCAACGGTTCAGTTATTTCAACGCTTGATTTCAGCGTCTTGCCTGTAACTGATTTATTAATGGGGATTTACTAAGGAAGGCATTTACTGAAGAAATACTAACTGGATGATTCTTCTAATACGGCGGCTGAAGACAAAACTCCGGTGGAAATCCCACCGGAGTTTTCAAATTTAAAGACGGCTAGTTACCCAATTTTCACCACGTTTTGTGCCTGCAATCCCTTTTGACCCTGAACCACCTCAAACTCGACTTCGTCATTCTCTGCCAAAGACCGAAATCCTTTGCTCTGAATGGAGCTGTGGTGGACAAATACATCGGGCCCATTCTCACGGGAAATAAAGCCAAACCCTTTGGAATCGTTAAACCATTTCACCTTGCCTGTTTCCTTCATTCAAAAACTTCTCCCACAAAATATTAATTGCCGTCCTGCTAGCAAAGCAGGAGGAGAATGCATGCCGAGAAAAGGTATTTACTTCTCTCTTATTCAGGTCTTTTCTGAATTCGCCATAGCATGCATATATTAAAGGGCAATGTACTCAATAGCAGTAATTCTTGTCAAGTAAATTTAACCATAAAACCAGTTGTTTTTTTAAAGAATTTTCCAAAATAAAAAAGTATAAAATTTTCGAATTTTTCAAATATTATTAGTTTATTTCACCTTAATTTTATACAAATCAACTAATTTCCTCACTCTGTCCTTTTTTTATCAGATAATTGGCGAGTAAATTTAAATTGCCGGCCGGGCCGAACTTTTACTCCGTGGGGCCCAATGTCCACATAGAAGACCAGGGATTGCGTCGCCGACAGACCTGCCAGGCGTTCCTTAATTTTTTTAGTTAACCGCTGCTCGATGTCGTTGCGAAGCTCCCGTAAGCGCTGCTCCATATAACGCCGGCCGGCTTCTTCGCCTAAAAGGTTTATGGCAGTGGCCAATCTTTTCTCGTATTCCTGAATTTCCACTAATTATGCTCAATAATTCTTTTATTTGCCGCCGGCGCGTTTTTCTTTAATTACTTGCATCTTGGCCGGTGGCGTGGCGGCGCCCGGTAACTGTACGCCATTCGAGTCGATCAACACTTTCAGGGTTACCGGTACGATGGAGTTGAGGCCTTCCAGTCTGCGGCTGACTTCGGCCATAATCTGGGCTTCGAACTCACTCCGATTCTTTTGCAGCCACTTGTCCAGAACGATTTTGGCATACTCCTCGTCACCCTGAAAGATCTCAATCAGTTGTGTGAGTTTCCCCTCATAGGAATTCTGATCCATGTTTACCTGTCCTCCGCTGTGGCGTTTGCTCGTTGCTCCCGTTGGCGGGCCACCGGCAGTATCCAGGGAAACAGGGCAAAGGCCGGCAGTGCCGCTAAAAAAGTGTAAAAGAAAAAAGGTCCATAGCCGAACCGGGCCGCGCCCAGGCCGCCCAAATAGCCGGCAATTGATCTGGTGAAGCCGAACAGCATACTGAAAAAGGCGTAATGGGTGGCGCTGTGACGTTTGTCACACAACAACATCATAAAGGCCATAAAGGGGGCAGAGCCCATGCCCCCGGTCAGACTTTCCCCTATCGAGGCGATAAAGGTTGTATACCGCCACATACCCGGCCAGGCGGCCACCCAATAGCCAAGGTTGGAGAGGGCCTGCAAAGCCCCTAATCCGAACAAAGACGGCGCAATGCCCCAGCGGCTGGTCACATAGCCTCCCAGCATGGATCCGAAAATGGTGGCTACCGCCCCGAACGTGCCGGAAATCAGGCCAATTTCCGTCCGGCTGAAACCCATGTCCACCCAGAAGGGGCTAACCATGGACCCCATCCAGGCGTCGCCCAGTTTAAAGGTCAGAATGAACAGGACAATAGCCCAGACATGCGGCAGCTGCCGAATCCCGCGCCCGGCAGCCAATAGTTGCTCCCAGACCGCCGGCGGCCGGTCCTGCCCGGCCTCCGACACCGGACGGGGATGTTGAAAATCCGGAAACAGGAACACCACCAGGGCCATGGCCACCATCAAGACGGCCACGCCCACGAAACTGGCCCGCCAGCCCACCACATCGCTCAGCATCACCAACCCGCCCCCGGCGGCAATCAGGGCCACCCTGTAGGCCCCCATACGCAGGCCGTTGGCAATCCCCAATTCTTTGGTTTCCAACAGGTCGATGGTATACGCATCGATGGCGATGTCCTGGGTCGCGGAAGCCGCACAGAGGCCGGCGATCACCACCCAGAAGCTCCAGGGAGCCGGAGACAGGGAAAACTGCGGCACCAGCAGCATGCCTGCGGCGCATCCTAATTGGGCCGGCACAATCCAATTCGCCCGCCGGCCAAAACGATCCACCAGGGGGGCCCAAAAAAGCTTGAGGCTCCAGGCCAACCCCAGAATACTTAAAAAACCGATCTGTTCCAGGGACATCCCCTGGGTCCGAAAATACACTGCCAGGGTGATATTGATAAAGCCATAGGGCACACCTTCGGCAAAATACAGCGCCCCCACTACCCACAGCTTCCGACGCCGCGACAGCTGGCGACTCGATCCGGCAACAAGATTCGTCCTGGTCATTAACGCCCTAGCATACCACAAGTCGACCGTAACTTCCTCAATTTTTCCACCCTCAATCCCAGTTCCCTACTTAATTATTTCCTCCCCTTATCCGCTATCCTCCCTTGACATATAATTTTAATAGTGTATATTAGTCTTTCGATACATGACGCGGGGTGGAGCAGTCAGGTAGCTCGTCGGGCTCATAACCCGAAGGTCCAGGGTTCAAATCCCTGCCCCGCTACCAAGAAAAATCAATGGGGTTAGATGAAAATCTAACCCCTCTTTTTATGCGCCTGAATATGATTTCCAATCCTGTTTCCAACCGTGGCTTTTTTCCAACTAGTCCCCCCTACCGGGAGGTCCCCCGCCAGGTGCTGCCGGTGGCCAGCTCCGCCCGGAAAAAAGACCAGGAAGCATCGCCCCCGGGCCTGGGGGGCGTGTATGTTAAATTTATA
>CAWBKT010000033.1:0-47638 GCA_963789385.1 uncultured delta proteobacterium
TTCCTTTTTAATTTTGGTTATTGATCCGCCGCGCCTGATAGTAAAATGATTGCACAACTTTATCGGCCATGTTATATTTGCCTGAATATACTAGGCAAAAGGGCGGTTATGCAAGCGAAAGAACGACTCATTTTCCCTCTGGATGTGCCCGACGGGGAGCAGGCCCGGCATTTTATCCGCTTGTTGAAGGACGAAGTCGGGCTCTTCAAGGTCGGCCTGGAACTGTTTGTGGCCGAGGGACCGCAGTTTTTTGAGACCGTGGCTGCCGAAGCCGGCGCTGGATTTTTTCTGGACCTGAAATTTCACGATATCCCGGAGACGGTGAAGGGGGCTCAAAGAAATCTTTTCAAGGGAGCCAGGTTCACCACCATTCACTGTGAACAGGGCCCTCGACTGCTGCAAGCCACCGTGGAGGCCATCAGCCATGGCATTAAGGTGTTGGGAGTGACGGTCTTGACCAGCCTGGACACCGATGATTTACTGGCCGCGGGCATAGATCCCAAATATGCCGACCCGCCTCAGAAACTGGTGCTGCTCCGGGCCGGTCTGGCCGAGGCGGCCGGTTGCAGTGGCGTAGTCTGCTCCGCCCGGGAAGTGCGGGCCGTGAAAGAACGTTTCGGAGCTGATTTTCTCGTGGTCTGTCCGGGCATCCGGCCGGAGTGGGCCGCCGTGCCGGGGGACGATCAGAAAAGAATCATGACACCTTTTAAAGCCATTCGGGAGGGCGCCGATTACCTGGTGGTAGGTCGGCCGATTCGCCAGGCTGAAGATCCGGTGGCTGCGGCCCGGATGGTGGTGGAGGAGATCGCCGCGGCCCTGGCCATGGCCTGAGGGGGAACCCGCCTTTCATAATTTTGCCAACCCGCTCAGATCAAGGCATTATAGCTGTTCTAAAAAGTCATCATGTTTAAAAATCACAACGAAGCATGAAAGCAGGCAGAGGCCCCTGAGTTACCTATAGCCCTAGCCTCTTGCCTAAAGCCAATTTTCGCATTGTCATGAGGAAGCAAGATTCTTCGGTCGCTGCGCTCCCTCAGAATGACAGGGATAAAAAATTATTTTTGAGAATTGCTAAATATCGTCAAAGGATTGAATAACTATGACCCAGGCAGTCGACAGCTATCGGGAACGTTCTTTAAAACTCCACGGCCTGATTTGCGCCAAGTGCGGCAGAGAATTCACGTATAAGAACCGCCAGCTTTTAACCGTGCATCATAAGGATGGGAATCACCGGAATAATCCTGCGGATGGCTCCAATTGGGAGAATCTCTGCGTCTATTGTCATGAAGACGAGCATAGCCGGGGACTTCTGGGAGATTACCTGAGCGGCGAATAAATCAACCGGGCAGGAATATTACCTCAAATCTTACGCCGCTTCCGGCTCCACGTCTTCCTCAATTAACTCCAGATTGATATGCCGCCGGCGCAGGTCAACCCGGGCCACCTGCACCATGACCCGATCGCCGATCTGAAAACTGCGGCCGGTGCGTTTTCCCTTGAGGCGCAGGCGGGATTCCTGGAAAAGATAATAATCGTCCGGCAGGTCCACCAGGCGCACCAACCCCTCGGCGTATATTTCTTCCAGGGAGACGAAAAAGCCGAACGCGGTAACGCCGACGATCACCCCATTAAAAATCTCGCCGATATACTCCGCCAGACAACGCACCTGCATGCGGGCCAGCATCTCCCGCTCCGCCTCCACCGCCGCCCGCTCCCGGGCTGTAAGTTCCCGGGCCTGTTCTGCCAACCGATCCGCCTCCGTTGGCGACATAGCTTTTTCTTCCAGGCGGTCAAAAAGCAGACGATGCACCACCAGGTCCGGATAACGCCGGATCGGCGAGGTGAAATGGGTATAATATTCCGAGGCCAGGCCGTAATGGCCAACATTCTGGCCGGAGTAGCGGGCCTGCTTTAAAGAACGCAGGAGCATCACCTGGATCATGAAAGCCATCGGCAGGCCCTGAATGCTTTCCAGAAAATGTACCATCGTGCGTGGGTCCCGGTCGGCCTCTTTGGGTAGCAACAGCCCCAGTTTGCCGAGGAATTTCCGGAATACCGCCAGTTTGTCGGGATCGGGGGCGTCGTGAACCCTGAAAATGGACGGCTCCCCTAAGTGCCGGGACACGGCCTCGTTGGCGGCAATCATAAATTCTTCGATGAGCTGATGGGAGAGCAAATGGTCCAGGCGGCGAACGTGGTACGGAATGCCCTGGTCGTTCACTAAGACTTCCGCTTCGGGTATGGTCAGGAGGAGGCTGCCGCGCTGCCGCCGCTGTTCACGCAACCGGCTACAGAGGTCCGCCATCTGCGTCAGCATCTTGACCAACTTGCCCCGCCCTTTTCGGGCCGCCGGATCTCCTTGCAGGATCTGCTCAACCTCGTCATACGTCAGCCTTGCCTGACTGCGGATCACCGTCCTGGCAAATTCCGCCTTTTTAAATCTTCCCGCTCGATTAAAATTGAGAATTACCGTCGCCGCCAGGCGGTCCACACCCGGATTAAGGCTGCAGATGCCCGTGGACAATTCCGGCGGCAGCATCGGCAGCACGTATTGGGGAAAATAGACGCTGGTGCCTCTTTTTTCCGCCTCCTGATCAAGTGCCGACCCGACGGGCACATAATACGCCACATCGGCAATGGCAACGTAAAGGACAAAGTCTCCGCCCGGTTTTTTCAGGAGGGCGACGGCGTCATCAAAATCACGAGCCCGCCCCGGGTCGATGGTTACCAGGGGAAGATGCGTCAGATCCAGACGGCCCCGGCGAGCCGCATCCGGCACTTCCTGCGGCGCCGACCGGGCCTGGGCCAGGGCCGCAGCCGGAAATTCGTGCGGCAATTCATATTTTAATATGACCACCTTTATCTGCACCGCCGGGTCCTCCGGTGCTCCCAAAACTTCGACGATTTTTCCCACGGGATTAAGTCGGGCGGCCGGATATTCGGTGATCTCGGCCAAAACCATCTGCCCCACCAGACCGGACAGGGATTTTTCGGCTGGAATCACCAGATCAAATAGCAGATGCTCGTCTTCCGGGACCACGTAATACCTGCCGCCGGACTCCTGCAGGACGCCGACAATTCGCTTCACCCGGCGCTCCAGCACCCGGATGATCCGGCCCTCCTTTTTATTCCGCCGTCCCCGGTGCTCCAAACGCACCACTACCTTGTCCCCGTGCCAGGCTTCCTTGAGATTGCCCGGGTTAATAAAGATATCTCCGGCTTCATCCTGGACCTCCGGGGCGACGAAGGCAAAGCCGTCGGGATGGACCGAAACCTGTCCGACCTTGAGATTCATGGCCGCAGTCAACCCGAAACGGCCGCCCTCCAAAGCCACCAGTTCTCCGGCGTCTATCAGTTCCTGCAGACGCTCGGCCAGGTTCTGCCGTTTGGTCCGGCGCTCACCCAATAAATCAGTCAGTTCCGCCAACAGGAGGGGACGCTGAGCCTCTCGAAAAACTCGCAATATTTTTTCCAGGACGGTACGATGCCGGCGGCGGGTCTTTTTCATGAATTATCTGCCTAACTTGCTCGTATTTTAGTAGTTCCCGATAAAATTAAACTTCATCACTCTTGGTGGTATCTTTTACCTGATATCCTTTATTGTCATACTCTTGGCCAAGACTATACGCTTAATAACCTGTATAAAGCAAGAAGTTGCCATCTGTCAAAAAAATAATTTTTAAATTAAAAAATGGTTACACAGATCATTGACAAAAATAAAATGTTTTGGCACAACGAGCCTAGAAAACAGCAGTGCTGAGAGTCCATAGCCCATACTCTTGCTCTGAGCTTATGCCGGCACTGCCCAAAAAGGAGGGGGGGCCAGTGAACTGGCCCCTTTCGTGGGATGATATGGAGGTTTTGATCTTCCAAACGCGTGGTGGTTGGAAAAACGGATAGTAACTGTAGGGACTATCTAATTTCCTGCCACGTTGGGTATGCGGCTCAAAATTTCGAGACGAGCCTGCCTGATGTTTAGTATTTAAAACATCGGATCACCCGAACCGTTTGCTATTTATATTATGCATTATTTATGCCAACATCTTTCTTGTATGCTATTTTAAATAATATCAATATGTTAATAGTATTGATTTTCCCCTCCAAAGAGAGATAATGTTTCAAGTTTTGGACATTGGGTTCAATTTTTTTTACTGCGTTTCTTTTGGGTGCTGCCTCATCGCCAAGCCCTTGAAATAAATTGCGTCAGTCGGCTTTTCTTCTTTTCTGCCCGGTTTGGCGTTGAAATCTGCCGGTTAATTGCAAAAAAAGCCTCATTATGATATTTTGACTAAAATAAACCGGTAATAGTTTCCTCGGCGCCGCGCCCAGTCGCCTTTAAGCTCTTACCCCTCGGAAGGTTGCCATATGACTGAAGAACAGGTTCAATCGGTCTCCACGGAATTATCTGACCGGCTTTGCGAGATCGTGAATGAGATTTTATCGAGTTTCAATCAACAGAACGTGACGCCGTCGGAAGCCGGCACCATAGTTCTGGCCCTGATCCACCGGCTGATGGCCGTGCTCCAGGACAACCCCGACGTTCAGCGAGCCTTCGTTACTTCCATCATCGGCGTGGTCAATGAACATCTCCTGGGCCTTTTGGAAAGTGGTGCCTCTCCCCCATGTCAGATTTGAGGCCCTCACGTTGTTCCGCCGAACTGCAATGCCAAAAGGCTTTTACTCAGTCCTCAGTCCTTTTTTATCAGGAGTGCGCCCGTGAAACGCTGCTATGATAATATTCTGGAACTGATCGGTGATACGCCCCTGGTCAAACTGAACCGTCTCAACCCTAATCCCCGGGTGCCAGTGTATGTCAAACTCGAATATTTCAACCCCGGAGGCTCCATAAAAGACCGCGTCGCCTGGTCTATGCTCCATGATGCCGAACTCAGGGGCGAACTCACTCCGGGAAAAACCGTGCTTGAAGCCACCAGCGGCAATACCGGCATCGGTCTGGCCATGGTCTGCGCCGTCAAGGGCTATCCGCTCATTTGCGCCATGTCCGAGTCGGCCAGCCAGGAGCGCAAGCTCATCCTCAAGGCCCTCGGGGCTCAAATCTTATTGACGCCGGCGCATTTGAGCACTGATGGGGCCATCGAAGAGGTCTATCGGCTGGGCCGGGAATTCCCTGACAAATACTATTTACCGGACCAGTTCAACAACCCCAGCAATCCCTTGGCGCATTATCAGGGCACGGCCCAGGAAATCTGGGACCAGACCGAAGGCCGGGTCACGCATGTCGTGGCCACCCTGGGCACCAGCGGTACCGTCATGGGGCTTTATCGCCGACTGAAAGAGTTGAATCCCGCCATTCAAATCGTCGCCGTGGAACCCCACATGCAGCACAAGATCCAGGGTTTAAAAAATATGAAGGAGTCCTATAAGCCCGGCATCTTTGATAAAACCCAGGCGGACCAGATTGTCAATGTCGACGACGAGGACGCCTTTGAAACAGCCCGGCGCCTGGCCCGGGAAGAAGGGCTGCTCCTGGGCATGAGTTCCGGCGCCGCGGTGTTCATCGCCTGCCAGCTGGCCCGGCAACTGGATACGGGCTTGATTGTGGCGATTACCCCGGACAGCGGCGAACGCTACCTCTCCACCCCGCTGTTCGTGGAAAAAGAAAAACCTTCTCTGTGCTTTTTCAATACCCTGGGGAGGAGCAAACAGGCTTTCATACCCCAGCATCTCGGCCAGGCGGCCATGTACACCGACGGCCCCACCATGGACCGGCTCCTGACCCTGACGGACGCCCGCCGCTTAATGATGTCCGATCTGCTGCGGCGCTATCTGGAATACCGGGGATTTCATGTCAAACAGGTGATTAATCTCACCGACCTGGACGACCGCACCATTCAGGGAGCAGCAGCCGCCGGGATGCCGCTGGAGGCTTTCACCCGCCGCTATATCGATGAGTTTTTTAAGGATATCGACGCCTTGCGGCTGAAACGGGCCGCGGCCTACCCCAAGGCCACGGAGCACGTGGACGAGATGGTGGCGTTGGCCAAGCGCCTGCTGGAAAAGGGCTATGCCTATGAAAAGCTGCGCTCGGTCTACTTTGACATCTCCCGGTTCAAAGGCTACGGCGCCTTGTCCCAGGTGGACATGGATAAGATCCGGGTGGGAAAAACCGTGGACCTGGATGACTACGAAAAGAATAATCCCTGTGATTTCACCCTGCTGAAGCGGGCCAAGCTGGCCGAATTGAAACTGGGCCTGTATTATGCCACCGAATGGGGCAGTGTCCGGCCGAGCTGGCACCTGGAATGCGCCGCCATGGCCCTGCACCATCTGGGGGACTCCTTCGATATCGTCACCGGCGGCGCCAACCTCGTCTTTCCGCACCATGAAAATGTCCTCGCCATCTGCCGGGTGGCCACGGGCAAACCGTTGGCCCGCTACTGGCTGCACAGCGATCCGGTGCTGGAGTTAAAAAATGAGGGCGCCGATACGGCTGCACGCTGCCACTGTTCGCAGCCTCCTGGATTCCGGCGTTGCCGGCGAAGACCTGCGCTACCTGCTCCTCGGCACCCATTACCGGAAAACTCTGCATTTTTCCGCCGAAGCCCTGGAGAGCGCCCGCCGCTCCCGCAAAAGGCTGGACCTGTTCCTGGAACGCCTCAGCCGCGTCCGTCAGGGTGAGCCCTGGGCCGACCTGCCGGAGCATCTGGCCAAACTGGCCGGTGATTTCATCGCCGCCCTGGACGACGACCTCAATATCGCCGCCGCCCTGGCCCACCTCTTCAACTTCCAGCGGGAAATCAATACCCGCCTGGATCACGGACTTGTGGACGAGGCCGGAGCCACATTAATAATAAATCAATTCCAGGAATTCGATCAGGTGCTGGGGGTCATGAACGTTCCCGCCACCGCCGCCGACGCCGATATCGATGCCATGCTTCAGGCCCGGGAAACAGCCCGCCGGCAAAAGGATTTTGCCGAGGCCGACCGCCTCCGCCAGGAACTGGCCGACCGGGGCATCGAGATCCTGGACACCCCCAACGGCCCCGTCTGGCGCCGCCAGTAACCGTCGAAACGCCTCGGGGGACGGCCATCTACCCTCCCGGTTCCCAATTCTCCTTCCATCCGGTTCCCACAGTTACCCTTGGAACCGGCAAAATGTAGGGTGGGCACCGCCCACCATAAAATGCGCTAAAGCCTCCTGCTTCGCCTCCTTAATTCCCTTTTCTCCTTAAGAAGAGGGTCAGGGTGAGGGGTGAGCCGTGAAAAATCTCCCCCCTCCCAATTTTTCCTTGGCCAACTCGTGATAATATATTAAAATCATTTAACAATCATTTCACCGTGTGCCGGAGTGGTGGAATCGGTAGACGCAGGGGACTCAAAATCCCCCGGGCTTTATGCCCTTGCGAGTTCGAGTCTCGCCTCCGGCACCAATAAAATCAAATGAGTTAAACGGGGTTCAGCCGGGCAGGCCTGACCCCTTTTTCTTGTTGCGCAAAAGTCTGCCCGTGACTTTTCGCTGGAAGGTTTACGCTGCCTGAGCGTTCGAAAAGATGAAAATAAAATATGCTGTCGATTTCTATTGTGGTAAGCTAAAGAGGAGCTGCCCTCCCGGCGGTTTGGCCGGGGCAGGGAGAAGGTATGAAAACCAGCGATTTCCTGAAGGAGTTAAAGAAACTGCCGCCCCCGCCGGCAAGCGACCGGGAAACCATGGCCACCGGGTCACTGCCTGAACAACTTCCAGAAATCCCACCAGGGGACACGCACCATCCTTACTTGAAGAAAACCTCCGCCTGTGCTTTAATCTGAATATCAGACATCCCGTCTGGACGTTTGCCTGATCACCGGGGAAGGGACTACCGCATGAAAAAAGGTTCCAAGACCAGCAGATTTGGTACCAATGCCAGAATCAATCATGACTCATCAACGTATTATGGTTCGAGGCTATACTCAGAACTGCCCGCGGTTAATGGGGGAGAGCCTCACTCTGAGAATGAATTCCCTGTGGAATATGAGAACCAAATCATTCTGGGCAGTTCCGAAAACATGCTTGCCATACCCGATAATTCCTTGCACCTGATGGTCACTTCTCCCCCTTACAATGTCACCAAAGAATACGACGAGGATTTATCCCTCAAAGAATATCTAAACCTGCTCCACAATGTATTTTCCGAAACGTATCGTGTCTTGGTCAACGGTGGCCGGGCCTGCGTCAATGTGGCCAACCTGGGCCGGAGACCCTACCTTCCCTTATCGGACTTTATCTCAAACATCATGCTGGAGATTGGTTTTCAGATGCGCGGCGAGATTATCTGGCACAAGGGAGCCGGTGCCGGCGTTTCCATGGCCTGGGGCAGCTGGCAATCGGCCTCGAACCCCGTCTTGCGGGATGTCCATGAATACATTCTGGTGTTTACGAAGGGTTCTTTCAGCCGGAAAAGAGTTGCCGGCCAAGAAAATACCATCTCCAAAGAGCAGTTCATGGAATGGACTAAATCAGTCTGGACCATGAGCCCTGAATCAGCTAAAAAAGTAGGGCACCCGGCCCCCTTTCCCATCGAATTACCCTATCGTCTTATTCAACTTTACACGTTTAAAGGAGATATTGTTCTCGACCCTTTTATGGGCAGCGGCGCCACGGCGATTGCGGCTCTGCAAGCTGAAAGAAAGTATATCGGCTATGACAATAATCCGGAGTATGTAAAGTTGGCTGAAGCAAGAATTTCGTCTTATAAGCTGCAAATGATGTTATAGTTACTCTCAAAAGTTTCTTCCGCCAGAAGGGGCATTTCCGTAGGGGCGAGCCGTTGGCTCGCCCGTTTTGATGCTCCAGCCGCCGCCCGGCCGGTAACCGCGGCCGTTACGCCGCCCTTCCCCGGGGTAATGTAAAATAGAAGATGCCCCCGTTCCCCGGTTGGCTCTCCACCCAAAGGGCGCCGCCCAGGACCTCGATGATGCGTTTGACCGCGGCCAGGCCCAGGCCAAATCCCTGCTCCTTCCCGGCTTCCGCTCCCCGATAATAGCTTTCAAAGAGATGGGGCAGATCTGCCGGGAGAATGCCGGGCCCCTGATCTTGAACCGCAAACAGCACCTCTTCTCCCTCTTCCTTGACCGTCAACGTCACCGTCGTCCGGGGCGGGGAATATTTTATGGCGTTTCCCAGTAAGTTTTCCAAAGCCCGCCGCAGCAACAACGGATCAGTCTGGAGCACCACACCTTCCCGGGGATAATCTTCTTCCAGGTCGATGCCCTTGGCCTCCGCCAGCGGCGAGAGCAGCGTCATGACCTCCCGGCACTCTTTGTCCACCTGGAAGGTGCCGGCTGACGGAGTCAGAATATGCAGGTCCATACTGATTAATTCCTGGAAATTGTTGATCAGCTTTTCCATGTTTTTCATATAGTGGACGATGGTTTCCAGACAGGCCGTTTGCGGTTCCGACAGCGGGCCCGCTCTCCCCTTGAGCAAACGCATCACCAGTCCTCCGGCGCCGATCACCGGGGTCTTTAAGTCATGGGCGAACATATGCACCAGTTGGCGCCGCTCGTTTTCCAGGTGCTTGATGGAGCTCAGGTCTCTTAAGATGATCACCCCGCCCAGCGGCAACCCTTCCTCATTTTTCAGAGGAAACGCGCTGAACATGACCGGCACGGTCTGGCCCAGGCAATTAAGAACCATTAATTCCTGGCTCTCCACCTCCTGTCCGTTCATCGCTGCCCTGATGGGGCAGTCCTCCCGGTCCGCCTCACAAGCTAACACCTCCAAAACCGGCCTGCCTAAAGCCTCTTTCCGGCGATAGCCGCTAATGGTGGCGGCCGCCGGGTTAAAATCCAGAACCTCCCCGGCTAAGTTCGTGACAATGACTCCGGCCGGGGCCTTTTCAATAATTATCTGAATCAAGGCCGGCGACTGTAAAGGCGCACCGTCGGTTTTTTTATCCATACCCGCATGACTCCCGGAAGTTTAACTAAATTCCAAATTATTTTTAATTATCTTCATCAGGTAAAATCCAGATTTCGCTTCCCGGTAGGGCAGGTTGTTAGGACTTTTACTTCTTGATTAAAAGCCCCCCTGCTAATCCCAGAATTCGTAGCGCCTCCCGCCTTCTGGGCAGCGTTATCATGCTTTATCGATACCGCCAGGTTATGACATGCTCTTCCCGTTAGTGTTATCTTTTATTTCCTTGTCGGCTCCCCGATGCCGATAAATGGCACCGGGCCGCCACCGGTAACCTGCGGCAGAATGCCGTTCCACTTGTCTATCGCCCTGAGATTGGCCTCAACTCTTCTCAGCTCTATCAGATCTGGAGAGATATTTGCTCTCTGGAGTCGCAAGGATTCCGCCTCTGCCGTTGCTGCAGTAATCTTCTGTTCCGCCTCTATCTTAATCCTCTCCAGGTCCCGGCGTGCCTTCAAGGCAAGCTGTTCCGCCGTCTGCTTTGACTCAATGGCTTCCATGAATATCTTGGAGAAGCTAAAACCGACGATGGAGAAGGCATCAACTGCGATGTTGTGCTCCATGAGTCTTTCCTGAAGATTTGCTCTCATGGCCTCGCTTACTGCCGGCCTCTTCGTAATCAACTCTTCGGCTGTATACCTGGCCGTCACTGCCTTGACCACTTCCTGGACTGCCGGGTCTATGATGCGCTCTTTAAAATTTAAGCCGATAGTCTGGTAGACGACATTTGCCTTATCCGGAATTATATGATAATTAAGCGCCACTTCTGAACTTACTTCCTGGAGATCTGAGGATGACGCCGCGGCGTTGGTCAGAGATTTTTGAACCTTGACATCCATCAGGGCAACCGTCTGCACTACAGGTATCCTGAAGTGCAGCCCTTCTCCGAGCACATTCTCCTGGACCGCTCCAAAATTTAGCACAATGCCTCTCTCGCCCGCCCCAACCTGGATCCATGGACGTGCAAACATGAAAAGCAACAGAATGATCCCAATAATAAAAATTATTCGCATGGGTCCTTTCTGCGTTGCCAATTGTATAACTCTTTCAACATCATAATTTGCCATGGGGGTTACCTCTTGTCAGGAGAGTCTGTTGACCAGCCTCCAGTAAAAAAATTATTAATTTCCACTTATCCTGCTCTACGTTCAGATAAGTCATCATGATTAAAAATCACCACGAAGCCTGAAAACAAAAATGGGCCTGTTGATCGATCCAGTCTTTTCGGCTCACTGGCTCACGGTTTTCATACAAGATTTTGGGCTATTAGTCCAGCCTCATCGGAAAGATTAGCCACGATTAAATCCAACCCCGGAGTTTCATTCCTTCCCCGACGCCTTCCACAACAACCACTTAGGCGGCCTGGCGCCAAAACATCTACGTCCATTTCCATAGCAGTTCATAAAAATGCTGTTCGGCCGGCTGTTCGAGTTCTTCAAGGACGAGGCCGAACTTCGTGTCCTGTGGAGTGCCCCCGACACCCGGACAACGATGCTTGATTCGGTGTGGTTTTTTAGGCCTTTCCGGACATTGTTCCATTGATTATCCACAGTAAATAAGCTAATCTATTAACCTATGGTTGCTGCTGCAAGCTGCCATACTTTTTTCCTGGTAAACGCCAGACCTGCTGGGACGATAAAGCCCATGCCAAAGATGCGCTAACCCATGTCCATTACCTTTAACCAATCCAGCCGGCCGCTGCTCGCTGAGATCAACCGGCGCAGCGCCACCAATATCAATCTCTGCCTGCATTGCCGCACCTGCGCCTGCGGCTGCCCTTTCCTGCGGGGTATGGATTATCACCCCCATGCCGTGCTGCGGCTCCTGCAATACGGCCGGCTGCAAACGGCTTTGGCGTGCAAGACCATCTGGGTCTGCGTCGCCTGTCACACCTGTTCCAGCCAGTGTCCCGTGGGTATCGACATCGCTGCGGTCATGAATACCCTCCGCCTCCTGGCCCGGGAGCAGGGCGTCAACCCGGGCAAGCCCAATATCTTCACCTTCCACCAGGAGGTCGTCCGCTCCCTGCAAAACTACGGCCGGGCTCACAAACTGGGAATTATGGCGCATTACAAACTCCAGCATCGAGAATTTTTTCAAGACCTGGACGTGGGCCTGAAAATGCTCCTGAAACATAAACTGGAACTCCGGCCGTCGAAGGTTAACGCTCTGCAGGAACTGAGCTTTCTCTTCCCAGGGGCTAAAAAAGCGCCATGAGCCCTGACAGTCAAATGGACCTGGCCTACTTCCCGGGGTGTTCCCTGGCCACCACGGCCGCGGAGAGCAACGCCTCCCTGATGCACTCCGCCCGGATCCTGGGGCTGAATCTGCTTGAACTGGCTGACTGGAACTGCTGCGGCTCCTCCTCGGCCCCAAGCTTGAGCGCTGATCTGAGCCTGGGTTTGGCGGCTCGCAACCTGTCCCTGGTCCCGGCCGGCCGGCCCCTCGTGGTGATGTGCCCCCGCTGCCTGTATTATCTGCGCCGCACCCGGTCGTATCTTAAAAATGATCCACAAACCCACCGGTCCCTGGAAGAGCATTGGGGGCGGCCCATCCCCCTCGACACGGAAATCATGCACTTTCTCGAGGTCCTGGTGCGCTATGGACTGAAGCCTCTCAGCCGGAAGGCCGTGCGGAGTTTACAGGGTCTGAAATTTTACCCCTATTACGGCTGCACGGTCTATCGTCCCGCCGGTATGGCCCAGGAAAAATATTATCAAGGGGAGTTGGAAAATATCCTGGTAGCGTTGGGGGCCGCAGCGATCTTCGCCGCCTATACCCATCGCTGCTGCGGTTCCTTTTTATCGGCTACGGACCCGGATTTGGTCACCCCTCTGGTCAACGACATCATCGGCAGCGCCGTGGCCGCCGGCGCCAACTGTCTGGTCACTGCCTGCGCCATGTGCCAGCTCAACCTGGAAATCCGGGCCACTCTCAAAACCAAAATTCCCGTCTTCCACTTCTCCGAGATCCTGGCCCTGGCCCTGGGAGCCGAGGACTACGAAAACTGGTTCAAACGCCACCTCGTCGACCCCCGCCCCATCATCCGCCAACTGACTTCAACTCCCTGACTTCCCCCCGGTGATCTGTCCCCCGGGATTCGTATTGCCTCAAATGAACAACAGCAGACCGAGTTTCCCGTTATGCTCCCGGCATCATTCATCTGCCTGACTCTGAGAATTATAGTAGTTCTCGAAATTTTTTCTCATCGGGAAGCTTTCCCGTGAACGGCAGCCATGGGCCGCCCTATGAGATTCTAACCAAACAAATAGAGAAGTTCATTATAGGGCGGGCCGCGTCCGCCACCTTGAGTTCACCGAGACGGTAAAAACCTCGCCGCGCCCGCCATTCCCGGCAATGCCCGCCCTGCTGCCAAGGTGCCATAAAATTGTTCAAAGAATCCTAACTTTACAGAGCCAGGCCTTAGGGTTATATTAACCCGAGTGAAATATGGTTTTTGATCCTTAAACTTTGAACTTTAAACTTTGAACCTTGAACTTTTATTCCCCTGGAGATCCTCTATGAAAATCGTTGCCCTGTTAGGAAGCCCGCGCCCGGAAAGCAACAGCGCCTCCCTGGCCCAGGCCTTCCTCGACTCCTGCCGCAGCCGGGGGGCCGACATCAAAACCTATGTCTTAAATAAAATGAGCTATCAAGGGTGCCAGGCCTGCATGGGCTGCAAGACCAAAGCCGAATCCTGCATTCTTAAAGATGACCTGACCCCGGTCTATGAAGAAATCCGCCAGGCGGACGTGGTCCTGTTGGCCTCCCCGGTCTACTTCGGCGATTTTTCCGGACAATTAAAATCCGCCTACGATCGTTTCTATGCCTACCTGAACCCTGATTTTTCCAGTCGGCTGCCCGCCGGCAAACAGGCCATCTTCGTTCTGACGCAAGGGAATCCCGACCCGGAACAGTTTAAGGACATCTTCAAGCGTTATGAGACTTTTATGAAATGGCTGAACTTTGACACCTGCCTCCTCCTCCGGGCCTGCGGTCTGCAAGGTCCCGGCGAAGTCAAAGACCGTCCCGAAGCGCTCCGGGAGGCCGCCGCACTTGCCGACGCCTTTATGGCCGGCGCCTCATAAATGTCTCAAAAGTCATCATGTTTATAAATCACAACGAAGCATGGAAGCAGGCAGATGTCCTCGAGTTACCTATAGCCTATAGCCTCTTGCCTAAAGCCTGTTTTCATATAAGCTGCCCGGGGACCCAAGGAAAAACCATTCGCTTTACTGCTGTCCTCTAAAAAACCAAAAGATGAAAGTTGATATTTACTCATGGGTTTAACAGAAACTTTACTCCATTATATCACCCAGCTTATTTCCTATTTAGGCTACGCCGGCGTTTTCATTCTCATGGCCCTGGAAAGCATGATTGCCCCGGTGCCCAGTGAAATGGTTATGCCCTTTGCCGGCTTTTTGATCCATACCGGTGAATTTACCGTCCTGGGCGTTCTGCTGGCCAGCAGTCTCGGCTCCATTGTCGGTTCCCTGGCCTCTTACTGGATGGGGCGCAAAGGCGAAGCCGTGGTGCTGCGCTTCGGCCGTTACCTGATGCTCAACCCGCACCACTTGGAGTGGACTGAGACATTTTTCTTCCGCTACGGCAGCCGGACCATCTTTATCTCCCGGTTCATTCCCATCGTCCGCCACCTGATTTCCATCCCGGCCGGACTCGGCAAAATGCGGCTTCTGCCGTTTGTGCTGTATACCGCCATAGGCGCCACCATCTGGAACATGTTCCTGGCCTTCCTGGGAATGAAATTGAAGCAGCACTGGGAGATTGTTCAAAAGTATTCCCATACCCTGGATATTGTCGTGCTGGCGCTGGGCGTCCTGGGAGCGGCGGTCTATTTTCTCTGGTGGCGGCGGCGGCACAATCGAATGAAGGCTGCCTGACCGACAAATTGGTATTTCCTTGCCGGCCCTGAAAAAACATAAGAAATTAGACCGTTCCCTTGATATGCTGTTTTTAAGGCATTATATTAATCCCACTTGAACACAATTTCTTCCAAAACACGAAAAAGAGGGACCAGCCAATGTATTCACCCACAGTTTTAGATCACTTCAAAAATCCTCGCAATGTCGGGGATATAGCTGATGCCGACGGCGTGGGCGAGGTCGGCAACCCGGTTTGCGGCGATATGATCAACGTCTATCTCAAAGTGAAAGATGACGTCATCGAAGATATCAAATTCAAGACCTTCGGTTGCGGGGCGGCCATTGCCGTCTCCAGCATGCTCACGGAGTTGGCCAAAGGCAAGACCCTGGATGAGGCCATGAAGATTTCCAACAATGACGTGGCCAAGGCCCTGGAGGGTCTCCCTAAAAATAAACTGCACTGCTCCAACCTGGGTGCCGACGCCCTGCACGCTGCCATCAAAAACTACCGGGACCGGCAGGCCAATAAGGCGGTTAGCGGCGCCGGCGAGAAAGTGCCGCACCACCCGGAAAAAATCGACGCCTGTTACTGCCCCTATTGTGACATGGAAAATAAGGGCAAGCCTGAATTTTGCGTCTCCTGCGGCGCCGATCTGCCGCATGAACACTAAATAACGCTCTGCCGGAGGAATACACAGCATGAATGTGGTTTATTTTGATAATTACGCCGCCACGCCCCTCCATCCCAAGGTCAAAGAGGCGATGCACCATATCGTGGATAACGTCTTCGGCAATCCGTCCAGCGATCACCGCTTCGGTCAGGCCGCGGCAGAGGCCCTGGATCAGGCCCGGAATCAGACCGCGGCTTTGCTCAACGCCGACCCCCAGGATATCGTCTTCACCTCCGGGGGCACGGAATCGGTCAATCAGGCCATCAAAGGCGTCGCCTTTTCCCAACGGGAGAAAGGCCGCCACATCATTACCACCAATATCGAGCACAAGTCCATCCTCAACACCCTTCGCACCCTCCGCCTGCTGGATTATAAAATTACCTCCCTGGATGTGGACTCCCATGGCCTGGTGGACCCGGCCGCAGTGGAAAAGGCCATCACCGACGAGACCATTCTGATTACCATCCAGATGGCCAACAACGAAATCGGCACCGTCCAGCCCATCGCCGAGATCGGCAAGATTGCCAAGGCCAGAAAGGTGACCTTTCACACCGATGCCGTGGCTGCCGCCGGCATCATTCCCATTAATGTGAAGGTAGTTGACGTGGACCTGCTCAGCCTGGCGGCCAATCAGTTCAACGGTCCCAACGGCGTCGGCGCCCTCTATGTCC
The DNA here is from genome assembly GCA_963789385.1 of uncultured delta proteobacterium. Classification (GTDB taxonomy): domain Bacteria; phylum Desulfobacterota; class Desulfobaccia; order Desulfobaccales; family Desulfobaccaceae; genus Desulfobacca. The sequence goes on from CAWBKT010000033.1 coordinate 16,139, forward strand.
GCCGGGGGACAGGTATCTGGCCCCTTATCGAGGGGGGCGTTCAGGAAAACCGGAAACGGGCCGGCACCGAAAACGTCATCGGTATCGTCGGTTTGGGGATGGCGGCCGAGATGGCCCGCCTGGAAATGCCCGAGCGGCTGCCTCAATTTCAGGCCCTGCGCCGGAAGCTGATTCAGGGTCTCCAGGACCGCATACCTCACCTCGTCTTTAACGGCCATCCGACTCAAGTGCTGCCGCACCTGGTTTCCGTTTCCGTGGAGTTTATCGAGGGCGAGGGCCTCATGCTCCTGATGGACGAAGAAGGTGTCTGCGTCGCCACCCGCTCGGCGTGCGCCTCCGGGTCCTTGCGGGCCTCCCATGTGCTTATCGGCACCGGCATGGATTTTGGCCTGGCCCAGGGCACCCTGCTCATCACCTTCGGCCGTGACAACACCGCCGCAGACGTGGACCGCCTCCTGGAGGTCATGCCCAAAGTGGTGCAGACCTTGCGGGATATGTCACCTATCTACCAAAAAAGCGTCGCTCACTGATTCATCTCTTCCACCGCCCATCTTGATGATGGCGGCAAGGGTCTCTTACTAATTGAAAAAGCCGGCTTCTATCCGGCTTTTTTATGGCGCCAATCCGGTTTGTCGCACCGGCGCCAACGCTGGCAGCAGGACTATAATCTCATATCCCGGTCGATGATGGCTTTAAAAGGCTTGGGCTGGTGATTGATCATTTCATTGAACTCGGTTAGAAAAGTGACGATCAGATCTATATCAACCCGGCCGTCGCGCCGGAAATGGCGGGCGCGCCGACGCGCCAGGGTTTGCATATCCTCCCGCAAGGCCGCCGAAGCCGCCAGTTCCTTAAGTTCCCGGCGTTCTTCGTCAGTGAGCTTACCCATGAGGTTGTCCCGTTAATTCTTCCTGCAAATCATTTTCCACCTTGGTCAGGCCGGACAGCAGCACTATGGCACTCAGGACTAAAGCCCCCAGGGCCAGGCAGACGCCCCATTTCAGGCCGGCCAGGTCCGCCAGCCAGCCGATGAGGAATGGTGAGGGCACATCCCCGATGATATGGATGACGATGATATTGCACGCTACCGCAATGGCCCGCCGGGACGGTCCGGCCACACTGACGATGAGGGCATTAAGCAGCCCCGGGTTCAGGAAGAGCAAAAAAACCGCCGCAAAGAGGCAGGTTTTATATATCGCCGGTTCGGCGGCAAAGATCATCACGGCCGCAAAAGGCACCGCCAGCGCCACCCCCAGACCTGAAACCCAGAGATGGGCCCTGGGGGTGCGCCGGAAAAACCAATCGCCCCCAAACCCCCCGGCCAAAGTCCCCACGCCGCCGGCCACCGTGGTTACCACGGCCATAAAAATATTGGCCTCTTTTAAGGAGAGGCCCTTATCCACTTCCAGGAACCGGGGCATCCAGAAAGCCATACCTCCCAGCGCGAAAGTAAGAAAGCCGTACCCGATGGTCACGCGGACAAAAGTCGGGATGCGCCATAACGCCAGCACCGATTTCAGATCCAACCTGCGGCCGGGCTGATTTGGCCGGGAAGTGGGTCCGGGAGCGTTTGACACGCGGCAGGGTATAGACCAGCCCGGCCATGATCAGCCCCGGCAGGCCGGCCAGCAGAAAAGACCAGCGCCAGCCCCAGGCGACCCCCACCAGCCCGCCAAAAAAGTAGGCCAGGGCCGCGCCCACCGGGATGGTGGTATAAAAAATCCCCAGGTAACGGGCCCGCTGGCCCATAGGCAATAAATCCGCCAGGTAAGCCGGGGCCAGAGTGCCGAAAGAACCCTCCCCCATTCCCACCAGCCCTCGGGCGATAACCAACCCGGGATAGGTCGTGACCCAAAAGGCCAGGCTGGTAGCCAGGCTCCACAGGACCGCGCCCAGGACCATGAACCGCCGCCGGCCCCAGCGGTCCCCCAGGTAGCCGAAAATCGGCGCCGCCACCAGGTAGACCAGGAAAAAGGCGCTGCCCAGGAAGCCGAAAGCCTTATCCGATAAGCCCAGGTCCTGCTTAATCAGCGTGCTCACTGACGCCACAATATAGCGGTCAAAATAATCCAGGAGGTTTAAACCGGTAAGGACGAAAACCGGCCAGAAAATAGTTGACCTTGAAAACTTGGCGGCCGCTTTGGATGTATCGGTAATCATGAGTTCTTTTCTTATATTCTCGTTGAAATTATCTGCCGGCAATTTTATCTAACATTACTCGCGTTAAATTTGCTACCTTAAACATTACGCGGTATGCATCAGTCTCGTTAATCAATGATTGTCATTTGGCCTGATATATGCTAAAAATTCATTAATTCACATAGGATAACCGGATGAAGGCTTTCCTCCTCATGTTAATAACTGCGTACCTGCTGGGGTCCGTTCCCTTCGGTCTCGTGGTGGCCTGGTTTATGGGAGGGACCGACCCGCGCCTGGCCGGGAGCGCCAATATCGGGGCGGCCAATGTCTACCGGTTGTTAGGGCGTAATGCCGGCGCTTTTACTCTGTTTGGGGATATTATGAAAGGCGCGGTGCCGGTGTTCCTGGCCCGCTTCGGTCTTCAGGGTTTAAACGGCTGGCATGAGGCCGCCGTCGCCGCGGTGGGTCTGGCCGCGGTCTGCGGACATATCTGGCCCCTTTACCTGGGATTTAAGGGGGGCAAAGCCGTGGCCACCAGTTTTGGCGTTATCCTGGTTATTTCCCCCCTGGCCGCCCTGGTCCTGACCGGGCTGTATGGCCTGGTCTTCTGGCAGTGGCGCATATCTTCCGTGGCGTCATTGGCTGCGGCCTGGGCCACCCCCGCCGCCGTTGGATTATTGTCTGCCGGCAAAATCAATCTCTTGTTAAGCGCCGTCTTATCAGGGTTGATTCTGTGGCGGCACCAGGAAAATATTATTCGACTGTGCCGGGAGAAAGAGCCGGAATTGGCCCCAGGGCAGGCTGACCGGAATGTAGGCTCCTGATTCGGTGCCGGGTAACTTATAGTTATTCTCGAAAGTTATCATCTTTATGAATCACAACCAAGCGTGAAAACAATAATGGGCCTGTTCATCGATCCAGTCTTTTCGGCTCACGGTTTTCATACAAATGATCTTTTAGCTTCGCCTGATCTATTATGAGGCAGGATAGAATCTGACAGTGTATTTCTACTTAAGGAGGCAGTACATGTTAGTCCGGGAATGGATGGCTTCTGATGTCTTGACAATTGATGAGAATACCTCCATGATGAAAGCCTTGCATCTGATGAAAGAAAACCAGGTCCGCCGTTTACCGGTAATGTCCCGGGGCTCTCTGGTGGGGATCATTTCAGACCGTGATCTGAAGGAAGCCTCCCCCTCGAAAGCCACTACCTTGGATGTTCACGAATTATATTATCTTCTGGCGGAGATCAAGGTCAAAGAAATCATGACGAAAGACCCTTTTACCATTTCTGCGGATGAAACCGTGGAACGGGCCGCAGTGATAATGCTGGAGCACAAGGTTTCGGGCCTGCCGGTCATTAACAAACAAAAAGAATTGGTGGGAATCATAACCCAATCCGATGTCTTTCGGGCCTTCGTTAATATTACCGGAATCTATAAAGGCGGCGTTCAATTTGCCTTTTCCCTGGACGATACCCCGGGTTCCATCAAAGAAGTGGCCGATACCATTCGGGAGCATGGCGGCCGTATTGTCAGCATCTTGAGTTCCACGGATATGGCGGCGGCAGGCGGCCGCAACGTCTATTTCCGCATTCGCGGTATGACACCGGAACAATCGAGCACTCTAGAAAAAATCTTGCGGCAGAAATTTAAAGTTCTCTATGTTGCCGAAGATATATTAAAAACCTTGTAAGATTCGGTGGATCGTCTCCTCATGACCAAGGAGCAGCAAGGTTTTCACCGCGTTTAGTGCAAACCGGTCTCAGGAGGATGGTTATGGAGCCCATTGAAGTAGCCGCTCAATTTCGGACTGCAGCCCGAACTAAAGCCTGGTGTCTCATCTGTTTTGCCCTGGGTTTGCTGTTAATGAACTACCCCATCTTACAAATTTTCAATCAACCTCTCACCCTCATGGGGTTTCCCTTAATGGTAGTGTATCTCCTGGGTATCTGGCTGTTGGGAATTGCCGTATTGTTTTTACTGACGAGATTGCTGTTAAAATTTTCAGATAAGAGTTAACGGCTCCAGTCTCATGAACGAATTTCTGCTTAGCCGCCGCAGCCTTTGGGTATCTGTTATTGCTGTTCGGCATCGCCTACTATGGCGACCGGCGCCGGGCTCAAGGCCGCAGCCTCATTGCCAATCCCTATATTTATACGTTATCCCTGGCTATCTATTGCACCTCCTGGACCTTTTACGGGTCTGTGGGCAAAGCTGCGAATGAAGGCTTGACTTTCCTGCCTATCTACCTGGGCCCCACGCTCATGGCTTTTCTCTGGTGGTTCCTGGTTCGAAAATTAATACGTATCTGTAAAACCAATCGCATTACCAACCTGGCCGATTTCCTGACCCTGCGGTACGGCAAAGGTATTTTGCTGGGGAGTATGGTGACGATCTGGCTCATCCTGGTGGATATGCCTTATATCGGCCTGCAGTTAAAAGCTGTCTCCACAACCTTCAATCTCCTGGCCGGCGCTTCGCCGCCGCAACCACAGAATTTGCCTTTTTATGCCGATCAGGCTTTTTACGTGGCGCTCATTCTGGCGGCTTTCGGTTCCATGTTTGGCGCTCGCCACCTGGACCCCGGTGAGCGCCATGAGGGTCTGGTCGCGGCGGTCGCTTTTGAATCCCTGGTAAAATTAGTGGCCTTTCTGGCCGTGGGTATACTGGTAAGCTCTTATGTTTTTCCCGGGGCGGGAGAAATCTTCCGGCAGGCCCAGCAGCGAGCTGATCTAAGGGATTTATTTGTCTTGAACACCAGTTCGGCAAACTCCTATGGTCTGTTTTTTGTCGAAACGATCCTGGCCATGTGGGCCATAATTTTATTGCCCCGCCAGTTTCATCTCTTAGTAGTCGAAAACACCGACGAGAAACACATTCTTACCGCCGCCTGGTTATTACCCCTTTACCTGCTGATCATCAACATCTTTGTTTTGCCGTTGGCCTGCGGCGGGCTCTTGTTGGGTTATCCCCCGAATATGGGAGATACCTTCGTCTTGCGGATTCCTTTGGACAAAGGTTACCCCAGTCTCGCCTTATTGGCTTTTATCGGCGGCTTATCAGCCGCCACGGCCATGGTCCTGGTGGTGTCGATAACGTTAAGCACCATGTTTCTGAACAGCCTGGTGACGCCGCTGCTGGCAACCTTCTTGCCTGGCCGGGATTGGTCCAACTGGCTGCTGTTTTTCAAACGTTTAGGGATTCTCCTGGTTATTCTTTTAGGGTATATCAGCTACCGCACCTTAGGCCCCTTAACCACCCTCGTCGAAATGGGCTTGATTGCCTTTGCCGGAGTGGCCCAACTGGCCCCGGCCGTGGTTGGGGCCATGTATTGGCGGCGGGCCACAAGTTGGGGAGCCAATACCGGTCTTGCCGCCGGGTTTGCCTGTTGGGCCTATACCCTGCTCTTTCCCTATCTGATTCAAGCCGGCTGGTTTTCAGCGGATATTCTCAATTACGGCCCCTGGGGGATTGAATTATTACGGCCCACGGAACTCCTGGAACTGAAAGGTCTGCACCCCCTCAGCCATGCCTTTTTCTGGTCCATGCTTTTAAATATCGGTCTTTTTGTCGGAGTTTCTCTGCTCACCATCCCTTCAGCCGACGAAGAGGAACAGGCCGCCCGGTTTGTGGACGTATTCCTGGTGGCTGCCGAGGTAGGTCTGGAGCCGCGCACCGCCAACCTCCCGGAAGCCCCGCAATTTGTCACCCTGGCGGCAAAATTTGTCGGGCAGGATAAGGCGCTGGAGGCCTTGCAGAAATTTATTGACGAAAACAATTTGGAAAATGTCGCCATCTGGACCATCGCGGATAAGGTGCGATTGCGGGATTACGTTGAACGTCTGATCGGCGGTTCAGTCGGTCCGGCCGCCGCCCGGGTGGTGGTAGATGGCTATTTGGCCTCCAAAGGCTCCAGGTTGGACGGCGTCTTTGATCTTGTGGGAGAGGTTTCCCATTCTCTGGAAGAAAGCCGGGAAGCTTTGAAACAGAGATTAAATGAGCTTTCCATCTTAAATGAGGCAGCCCAGCATTCGATCTCCTCCCTCAGTCTGCCCCAGATTCTGGAAAGTATCCTCCGCCTGCTGCACCACAAAATCGGCGTGGAGCAAAGCTCCATTCGACTGTTGGACGAAGACGGGGTCCTGCGCCTGGAAAGTTATCTGGGGCCAACTATCCTTCCGAAACCTGAATTGGATTTAACCCCGGACATGTCTACCCTGGTGGGGCAGTGTCTCCTCACTCGAAAATTAATCACCATCCCGGACACCGGCCAGGCGAAGGCGGATTTCTTATCCGGATTGCATCCCAATGAAATGCAGGCTAGTTTTATCCTGGTTCCCCTGGCCACAGAATCTCAAGTACTGGGGGTCTTATGTGCCAGCTCCAGTCAAAAAAGGTTTTTTCCGCCGGAACAATTGGATTTTTACCGTTCCCTGGCCAATCAGGTCAGCCTGGCCATACACAATGTCAGTTTGTATGAAAAATTAATCCGTTTCAGCAAAGAATTGGAAACCAAGGTGGGGGAACGCACCCTGGAACTAAAAAATAAATCCCTGGAATTGTCAGAGGCCAACCGGGCGCTGAAGGAAATGGATAAATTAAAGACAGAATTCCTGGCCAATGTCTCTCATGAACTTCGCACCCCCTTAAATTCAATTCTCGGCTTTACCCTCAATCTTATAGACGGCATTGATGGAGCCGTAAACGAAGAACAGCGGCGGAGTCTGCAAAAGGTGGAAAAAGCCAGTCACCGCCTCCTGCAATTGATCAACGATGTTTTGGATCTCTCCAAACTGCGGGCCGGCCGCATGGAAATAAACGCCGAAAGAACTAAACTGCATGATGTCCTTGAAGAGGCGATACAGACCATTGAACCTCTGGCCCGGGCTAAAGAGATCGATCTTGAGATTAAAGAAGTCGAAGTGCCGCCGCTATGGCTGGACCGGGATAAAATTATCCAGGTTCTCTTGAACCTTTTGGGCAATGCCATTAAATTTACCGATTCTAATGGTCAGATTCTCGTGACGTCGGATAAGGTCAGCTTACCTGAAAAGCCGGGTGTACTAAAAGATTATGTCGCCATTCGGGTAACTGATACCGGTATTGGCATAAAAGAGGAAGACCTGCAGAATATTTTTAAAGAATTTGTCCAAATTGACAGTTCCGCCACTCGTCGCCATGGGGGAACCGGCCTGGGGCTGCCCATCAGTCGTCATCTGGTGGAGATGCACGGTGGACGAATTTGGGTGGAAAGCGAATATGGCAAAGGTTCGACTTTCACTTTCATTTTACCCATACCTGATGAGACCGAAGCCAGGCCGGAAACACCGTCGGAGGCGATACTGTCAGGACGTCTGGTCCTGGGACTGACCAGACGGGGCGGTCTGATCCATGTCTTGCGCGAGACCATAAGTTCCCTGGGATTCTTATTTGACGCCAAACCGATGGTGGATAATATCCTGGCAGAAGCTGCCAAAACTCATCTGGCGGCGATTATCATCGACTTGCTGGCCTCCGGCAGCCAATTATGGGAAGATCTTGTCAACCTGCGGAGTAATGAAAAAACTAAGGCGGTGCCGATACTCCCGGTTGCCTTTGCCGATGATGGGCGCTCCGGGATTGTCCTGGGACCGGCGGAGTTTTTGAAGCAGCAGTGCCTGGCTGAGGAATTTAATCAAGTTTTAGAAAACCTGGCTCCCTGGATCAGTTACAAAGAGGCCCTGATCATTGATCCTGATCCGGCAGCCGCCGGCAGATGGTCATCTTTCCTGGCCGACGACGGTTTTGAGACAACCCTGGCCCGGGATGGCGAGGAAGGTATCCGAAACCTGGAAAATCTGCTGCCGGGCTTGATCTTGGTTAATATGAATCTGGCCCCCGATGAATTTGTCCGGGTGGTGTCGTTTGTACGCTCTCAAGGAGAAACCATCTCTGTACCAATTCTTTGCCTGCTGCCGCTGGATCTGGGGCCGGCAGGTGAACTAGCCATACAAAAAAATTTCCAAAAAACTCTTAATGCCGGCAAATTCCCGGTGTCAGTGTTCACCAGACAGCTTAAACGTTTCTTCTCCCATCTGGCCACTGAGAATGAAAAACTCGGAGAAATGATCATTTTTCCTATATAAACTATATTTTAAAATAAAATATATTTTTTCTCTTTGATAGCACATTAGCCTGCCATGCTCACCGAAAGAAACCCGATGATTGGGACTTTTATCCCCCCTCTATCTGGCAGGACAATTTTTTGATCTTTCAAAATTAGTCGCCAGAGAATCAAGGTATATAAGGCAAGCTCCCCTTGTGCTTGCTTTTCACCAATCATTGGTAATATAATGGGTTCAATCTTTATCGTAATTCTCGTTACTTAAACTGATGGTCTGAAATAACCGAAGCTGCTTCTTCATGTTGTCACCCTGAGCCAAAGGCGAAGGGTTTAGATGCTTCGCTGCGCTCAGCATGACAACTATTGTGCTCAATATGACAAGAATTCTGCAGGTCGAATGTGAAAAAAGGTAAGCCTTACATCAGAAAGGACCACCCAAACCTTCCTCGGGCAGTCTCCCAGGCGGTAACCGACCTGAAGCGCTCCCTCCAGGCTATCTATGGCGAACGCCTCCAGGGCCTCTACCTCTATGGCTCGTATGCTCGGGGAGATTTCCGGGCCGACTCCGACGTTGACCTGCTGGTGCCATGCCCGGGGAAGTGAATCCTTGCCGGGAGATCGACCGCTTGAGCGCTTTGGTCTCGGACCTGTGCCTGCGCCATAATGTCCTTTTGGCCGTGCTCCCGGCCCCGGCGGCCTGGCTGGCCAGCCGCAAGAGCCCCCTGTATGAACGGGTGCGCCGGGAGGGAGCCGCTCTGTGACCGTGGCCGAAGAGATCACCCTGATGCTGGCCAAAGCCAGGAAATATCTGGCCTCCGCCGAGACCCTGCGGCGAGAGCAGGATTTCGACTCGGCCATGAGCCGCCTCTACTACGCCATGTTCTACGCCGCCGAGGCCCTGCTGTTAGCCCAGGGTCACACCTTCTCCAGCCACCGGGCGGTGATCAGCGCCTTTGGCAAACTCCTGGTCAAAGAGGGGATCGTTTCCAAAGAACTGCACCAATGGCTGCACGAGGCCTTTGATAAGCGCCAGCTCAGCGACTATGAATTTCTTACTGGCATCGGCGAGGAAGAGGTGGCGTCTATGCAGCCCAAAGCGGTGCAGTTTTTGGATCAGTCCACCAGCTTCTTGAGGCAGTGTGGCGTGATAGAGGAGTGATGATGACGACTGTTTCTCGGCCGGATGTTTTGATTGAACACTGGCTGCCTCTGGCTGAGGTTGGGGTTGAGTGTAAAAGGGAACGGGGCGCCAGCAGCGAACCGCAAGGGCCGAAGTCCTTCTCTTGTCGAAATTTTCGTTGTGTTTCTTATCATGCTTTTCCCCCCTAACGCCCAAAGGCGGGATCGCGCTGGCTGTCTTTCACCGCCCTACCGGCCCCGCCGAACCATTTAACCTGTCCTCTGTCCCCTCGCCCTTAGCCTGTTTCCCATGATTCTTTCCTGCCTTTCCCCTCTTGCCCATAGCCCATCGCCTCATCGCCTATAGCCTCTCGCCTGTCTCTTCTTGTGACATCTGTCCTATCTGTTCTGTCATCCCCGCCCCGTTTTTACTATAATAAGCACATGAAAATAAAAGGAAAACCGGTGGGCCGTGCCCACCCTACATTTAAATTGTTTTTTTGCTGATCGCTGACTCACTGACCATTTATTCGGAGGTACCATGAAAACCAGATGCACCGTCTGCAGCCACCCGCTCATTACCGACATCGACCTGGCCATCCTCTCCGGCGATTATACCCTGGACGACCTCAGTGAAAAATTCGGCCCCAGCCGCTACGCCTTCCACCGGCATAAAGTCCACCTGGAGAAAAAAATGCGCCGCTCCCTGGAGCGCCTGGAGAACCACCGCCAACAGGTCTCCCTTTTGAAGCTCAGCGCCTTCCTGGACCATGTTGAAAAGCGGGTTGAGGCCTCCGCTGCCGCCGACGACACCGACCGGGTCTACAAAGGCTCCCACATCGGCAGCCGCATCATTCACCAGATCAATAAAATGGACGTCACCATGGAGCCGGATACCGCCTATCGCCTGCTCTCCTCCCCCGCCCTGGTCTCCCGGGACAGCCTCCTGCCCCATGGCCCCCAGATTATCGCCGACCTGCACCAGGCCCTGGTGGATCAGGCTTTCGCGCCCTGCCCAAGCCTCGCCGCCGACGAAGTTGCAGAAGCTGCTGCTAGCCGGACGGCAGACCCGCCCGACCTGGAAAAAGAATTGCAGCAGCTCCTCTCCAGCCTGGAATCCAAAAACCGGCGCCGCCGAACCGCCAAAGCCACCCGCAAAAACCAGCATCTTCTCCGTAAAAAGCTGCGCCAGCAAAAACACCTCTTCCAGGAAAAAAATCTCGTCCAAAACTTCGCCGCCGACCCGGACAATCCCCTGCGGCTCCCACCCGATATCCTCGAAACTCGAAACTCGGAACTCGAAACTCCTATCCCGGTCTACTCCTCTTCCGTCGCAACCATAGCTGTAGGCCGGGAACCGCAGGGCGCCGACACCAAAGCCAAGCGCCTCTCGCCTTTCTGAGAACTCCGCCCCTCTCGAAACTCGGAACTCGGAACTCGAAACTCCTAACGCTCCTGCCGATCCGAATCCGCAACCAAAGCGCCACGAAAGCGCAACAACACCGCAACGCCGGCGGCGACAGCTCCGAAAAATGCTGAGACATCAAGAACTTATCTTCAAAGCCAAAAAATTCGTGCAAAATCTCGACTTCGGGCGGCAAAAGCCACATGCTCGCCGCCCCGGAAACCGCCCCGGTTCCCCCCGCTGCTCTCCGAAACTCGAAACCCGGCACTTGAAACTCCTCTTCTGGAACCCGAAACCCCTCTTCTGACCACGCCAAAGCCGGGGCCTGAATTCGAACCGGAAATGTGTCTTTTAGAAACTCCAAACCGAAAACCAAAAACTAAAAACCGGCTTCCGGAAACCGCAAACCGCAAACCAAAAACCGAAAACTGGCTTTTAAAAACTGCAAACCGGCTGTTATCCAAACCCAAACCTCCTCCCCCCTACGACGAGACCGCCAGAAGGGCCGATGAACTCTTCGAAATCGCCCACGGCTACAAGCGCCACAATCCCCCTGAACATATCCCCAACCGCCGCCGGGACGAGGATTTCCGCAGCGGCACCATATTCGGGGATGTTAAAAATATCCTGCGGCATATGTAGACCAAACCGAATGCCTAGGCGGGATGCCTCTGCCCCCTTTGAAATATAAAGTCTTTGGCTGAAAGCTGATCGCTGACCAGCCCTTTTATGCAAGACAATGCTTGCCCAAGTCTGTTTACCCTTGTTATAATTTGGGCAACAAGAAATCTCTTTCTGATAAAAAAACGGCGGCTGTCATGAAGAAAAAAATATTAATTGCGGATGACAATCCCGACAACGTGGAATTGCTGCGCAAACGTCTCAGCACCAAGGATATGACACCGCGGCCGCCTTTGATGGGGAAGAGGCCCTCCAGGTAATTCAAAAAGAATCACCTGACCTGCTCATCCTGGACGTCATGATGCCTAAAATGGATGGGTATGAGGTTTTGCGGCGATTGAAGCAGGACGAGGGCTACCGGAACCTGCCGGTGATCCTGCTGACCGCCAAAAAAGAGATTCCGGATAAATTAAAAGGGTTGGATATCGGGGCCGACGATTATATTACCAAGCCGTTCAATCCCCAGGAACTTCTGGCCCGGGTGCGGTCGCTGCTCACGTTGAGGGAAGAACAGGAGCGTAAATCCCAGGATGAGAAATTGACGGCGCTGGATCAGATGGTCGAGGGGGTGGCGCATGAAATCAGGAATCCGGTGACGGCCATTGGCGGTTTTGCCCGCCGCCTCTATGAGAAGCTGCCGGAAGGGAGCCAGGAAAAAAACTATGCCGAAGTAATTGTCAACGAGTCAAAACGCCTTGAGCAGATGGTTAAGCAGATTGTTGAAGCTGCAGTAGTCTCCATTCCCAGTCTCCGCAAACGCGAGATTAACGAAGTGGTTAACGAAGCTCTGGCAGCCTGCCGGGAAAAATTAATCGAAGGCCGGATAACGACTCATATTGTCCTGGCTGAAGACCTGCCGTCTCTGATCATGGATGCCGGAAACCTGCGGCGGGTCATAGCCCATTTAATTTCAAACTCCATCAACGCCATGCCGGAAGGCGGCAATTTGACCATCACCACCTCCCGACGCAACAATTATGGTCAAATTCAAGTAGCAGATACGGGTGTCGGCATTCCTCCCAAAATTCTGCCGCATATTTTTGATCCTTTTTTCACCACAAAAATTTCCGGACCCGGATTGGGGCTCGCCATGGTACACAAAATTATCAAACAACACGGCGGCCAGATTTCAGTTGAAACCGAATCTAACAAAGGAACGACCTTTACCATTGTCCTGCCCCTGAGAGAAGAAGTGGCAGTCAATTGAGATTTTGTTTAAACATTTTATTCTTATTTTTAAATTGAACATTGAACAAATGGGAGCGGCATGATGAAACGACGCCTGATCGGTCTGAGTTTGGCATTGATTCTTTTGGTTTTATCGTCTTCAACCGTTTGGAGTAAAAGTCGCGAAACTCCGGCGGCCTGGATTAATCTGCAGTATGCTCTTACTCGCAGTGGTTTCGACCAGGCATATCTTCAAAAGGTGTTTAACGACCCTCGAGCTGAGTTTCTTCCCAATGTGGTTACTAAAATAGCGTATTTGCGCAAGGAGAAAAAGGCTGATTATTCTCATTTTTTAACCTCGGCCAACGTGGACAAGGGGCGTCGTTTTCTGGCGGCCCAGAAAAGTCTCCTGACCCAGGCAGAAAATACCTACGGCGTCTCCAAGGAGGTCATTACCGCCATTTTGACCGTGGAAAGCGATTTGGGTAATAAGACGGGCAATTATCCGGTCTTTAATGTTTTTTCCTCACTGGCCGTCATGGACACACCGGAAGTGATCAGCATGTTGAATTTGAATACCGGGTTAATGGGCCGACTCCAGAAAAAAGCGGCCTGGGGCAAGTCTGAACTCTGCGCTTTCCTCACCTACTGCCGCCAAAATCGACTGGACCCGCTGACCATCAAAGGCTCCTGGGCCGGGGCCTTCGGATATTCCCAATTCCTGCCTTCCAGCATCTTGCGCAGCGGCGCCGACGGCAACCGGGACAACTGCGTCGATCTCTTCTGCTATGAAGACGCGGTCTACAGTATCGGCAATTACTTGCAAAAAGCAGGATTTCGCAAGGGAAACCAAGCTTCCTGGAGTAAAGCCATTCATTCGTATAACCACTCCGATCCTTATGTGGAAACAGTCTTAACCCTGGCGCAGTGGTATTAAAAGTATAGGGAATGATTTTCATTAGATATGCTGAATAAACAGAAAGGCTGCCGTTACCGTGACTGACAATATTCACATCGGGATTGTGTTAGGGAGTGCCTCGGATTGGCCGGCAGTTGAACCGGCAGTTGAGTTACTGCAAAAATGGCAGGTGCCATTTGAAGTGATCGTCGCTTCGGCCCACCGTTCGCCGGCCAGGGCTCATGCCTACGCCGGCGAAGCGGCAGACCGGGGCTTGCAGGTGATTATTGCCGTGGCCGGGGCGGCCGCGCATCTGGCCGGGGTATTGGCTTCTCAGACCATCCTGCCGGTAATCGGGGTGCCCATTGCGTCTTCGCCTCTCCAGGGTATCGATAGTTTGCTGGCTACAGCCCAAATGCCCGCGGGCGTCCCGGTGGCTACCATGGCCCTGGGTTCGGCCGGGGCCCAAAATGCCGTCATTCTGGCCGTTCAGATCCTGGCGCGCCGGGACCCGCGGCTCCAGGAACTTCTCAAAGCTTACAAAGAAGAATTAGCCCGGAAGGTGGAAAAAGCTTCCCTCCAATTGCAGGAAAAAATTGCCGAACTCACCAAAAAACCTTGATCGTCCGAGCCCTGCCGCACCTGAGGAGCTTTGGCCCGGTCAGCCGAGATTGCCCCACAGTATGTTGGATCTGGCCATCGATCTGCCGGCCCTGCGACATAATTTCCGCCAGTTGCGAGAAATCTGCAGTCCCGGGGTACAGATCATGGCCGTTATTAAAGCAGATGCCTACGGACACGGCCTGCTGCCATCGGCCCGGGCTTTGCAGGCGGAGGGGGCGGATTATTTTGGCGTCGCCTATCTGGCCGAGGGTTTAAGTCTGCGCCGGGCCGGTATTGACACCCCGGTCCTGCTGCTCATGGGAATTGTGCCGGAAGAGGCGGCCGCGGCTGTCGCCGCGCACCTCGAAGTAGCCTTATTTCGTCGAGACCTTGCCGCCAGCCTGGCGGCCCAGGCCCGGCAACAGCAGACGACGGCCAAAGTGCATGTCAAGATTGATACCGGGATGGGACGGTTAGGCATATTACCGGAAGAGGTCAGCCAATTCCTGGAGTATCTCGCCGACCTGCCGGAGTTGGAAGTAGTCGGTTTAATATCGCATTTTGCCGAGTCCGATGTTTCCGACCAATCCTACACCTTAAAGCAGTTAAAAGATTTTGAAGATTTATTGCGTCAGGTGCGGGACCGGGGCTGGTCTGTCCCGGCCAGCCATATGGCCAACAGCGCCGCCATCATGTACGTCAACCGCTCTCATTTGAATATGGTGCGGGCCGGAATTTCCCTGTACGGTTCGCCGCCGTCCCCCGAAATTCAGACGCGGGTGCGGCTGCAGCCGGTCATGAGCCTGCGGACACAGGTCCTGCAGCTCAAAAATCTGCCGGCCGGCGCCGGCATCAGTTACAGCCGGACCTATATTGCTCCGGAGCCCATACGACTGGCGGTCTTACCGATAGGTTACTGTAACGGCTACAGCCGCTTGTTCTCTAATCGGGGATGGGTCCTGATCAATGGCCGGCGCGCCCCCATAAGAGGCAGAGTCTGCATGAATCTCACCATGGTGGAAGTCACAGATCTGCCTGATGTCAAACATGGTGATATTGTCACTCTTTTAGGCCAGGACGGAACCGGGAGCTTGTCGGCGGATGATCTGGCGGCCTGGGCTGAAACTATTAGTTATGAAATTTATTGCATTTTAGGCAACAGCAACTACCGACGATATCTGGGAGATTAACAATGGATGAAAAAGATCTGCAACAGGAGCCTTTGATTTGCCTGGTTTGTGCCTGGCGAAAGGACTGTGCGAAAAAATATTCCTTTACCGGCGGTCAATGTCTGGAATTTGCGCGGGATGTCACGGTAAAATTGCCGCAAGAATCCAAAACCGATAAAAATACCTCGTAATATGTTAGGCTGCCACATAATAGCCTTGACAAGGATTTTTCAGACATACTACAGTGTCTAATAAACTTCACGTTAACGAAGTGGGATCTGAAACAAATTTTTAAAACACCTGATTTTTTCTCAAGCAATTTTTATATTAACTGAAATCACCTAGTCCAACAATGCCAGGGAAAGGCCCCGATCCAGGCCTGCAGACCGACTGAGGCAATTAACTTCCGGTCATACCTTTCCCGAAAAAATCTTTAGAGCTGGAAAGAATAATCCCCGATGAGTATGAAAAAACGGGTGGCCGAAGTTGTCATCCAGGCCCTAAAAGCCCTTAAAATGAATGGCACACTGGAATTTGATCAGGTGCCGCAATTTCAACTAGATGTCCCCAAGGTAGCGGATCACGGCGATTTTGCCGCCAATGCCGCTTTAGTTCTGGCAAAATCAGCGCGCCGGCCGCCCCGCCAACTGGCCGAGCTTATCCGGGACACGTTGACCCCGCCGACCGGCATGTTGGCCAGGGTTGAAATTGCCGGCCCCGGCTTTATTAATTTCTTTATTCAGGATACCTATTGGCTGCAGGTATTGGCAGACATTGAAGCTGCCGGGGGCACGTACGGCGACAGCACCATGGGCGCCGGCAAAAAAGTCCAGGTAGAATTTGTCAGCGCCAATCCTACCGGTCCGCTGCATGTGGGACATGGTCGGGGTGCGGCCCTGGGAGACGCCCTGGCCAATATTCTGGCCGTTACCGGCCATCAGGTGGAGCGGGAATATTATATCAACGATGTGGGCCTGCAGATGCAAACCCTCGGGTTGTCGCTATTTCTGCGGGTTCAGGAACTGCAGGGGGCACAGCTGGTTTTTCCGGAAAATTGCTACCAGGGCGATTATATCCGGGAGTTAGCAGAAAAATATTATGCCGCCCATGGCCCGCTGCCCGCAGGGGAGCCTGAGGCCGGCACCCTGAATGCCTGCGGCCGCTATGCCGGTGAGGCTATCTTACAGGGAATTCGAGACGATCTGGAAGATTTTGGGGTACGTTTCGACCATTGGTTCTCTGAAACCAGGCTGTTTGAAAATCAGGTGTTGGATAAGGCCCTAACTGATTTACAGGCCAGAGGCTTTCTTTTTGAAGCCGATGGTGCCTTGTGGTTCAGGGCCACAGCTTTCGGTGATGAAAAGGATCGGGTAGTGCGCCGCCAAAATGGCGCCACCACGTATTTTGCTTCCGATATCGCCTATCATTGGGAAAAATTTCAGCGGGGATTTGATCAGGTTATCGATATTTGGGGAGCTGATCACCATGGTTATGTGCCTCGGCTGAAGGCAGTAGTCCAGGCGATGGGAATCCCCGAACCGCAGTTGACCGTTCTTCTGGTCCAACTGGTCAGCTTGCTCAGGGAAGGGCAGCCGGTGGCAATGACTACCCGGGGGGGGACTTTTGTCACGTTGCGGCAGGTTATGGATGAGGTGGGGAAAGATGTGGCCCGATTTATCTTTCTCAGCCGCCGGGCAGATGCCCAACTGGAATTTGATCTGGAGCTGGCCAAAAAGCAGACCAGCGAAAATCCGGTCTATTATGTGCAATATGCGCATGCGCGCCTGGCCAGTGTTTTCCGTCTGGCGGCTGAAAAAGGCGTCGATTGGGAGAATGCGGCCAAATCAGTCCTGGAGCGGCTGGTATTACCCGAAGAGCTGACGATATTAAAATTATTGGGCGGCTATCCGGATGTCGTGGAAGCCGCCGCTTCTCATCTGGAGCCGCACCGGATCACGTATTTTTTAACGGAAATGGCCGGACAATTACACAGCTATTACTATAAGCACCGTTTCATTTCCGAAGATGAGGAATTAACCAGGGCTCGCCTTTTGTTGGTAAAAGGGATAAAAGCCGTCTTAGACCATGGTTTGGGTTTATTGGGTGTCCAGGCGCCTGAAAGCATGTAAGGAAGGTATCGAGCCGACCAGGGAGAAGCCGGGAAAAGAAAAGATTTTCCCTGGAAAACCTGAGCCGGGAACAGGCAATCTTTCTTTGAGCGGGTAAAAGGGGGCAACCGTGTCGCCGGAAGAGAAAAAAGGCAAAGGGAAGAAAAAGGTAAAGGTTTCGAAGGGAACCACCAAATTATTGGGATACGGCGCGGTGGTGACGTTCCTGATGGTCTGGGTCTTCATTTTAGGGGTTCTGACCGGGCGGGGAGATGTTAATTATCTTTTCCAACGGTTGGGTCTTTACAAGACCGACCTGGCAGCCCGTCTGGGCATAACTGATAAAAATCAAGTGCCGGCGGCGCTGCCTGTCACTCTGCCTACCGCAGAACATAAGGCATTGGCAGACGCGGAGAAAAAACCTGCCCCGGAATCCCAAGCCGCAGAGATAACGCCGGCTGCCGTCTCACTGACCGCCAAGGCAACAGAGCCGTCCGCCTCGAAAACCCATGCCGAGTCAGCGAAAAAACCCGGAGTCGGAAGTCTCGAAGCCAAAAAAACCAAAGGCTCAAGTCAGCCCAAAACCGATCCGGACCACAGCCTGGCATCCAAGCTAAGCTTTCAGAATAGTTTGGATACTCCGACTCGTAAACAGGCGAAAACCGGCGCCAAAAAAGAAGGAACAGTTCTTACCGCCTCAATAGCCCCCCACGCTTCTGAACCGGCTGCCGGGGATGAAAAGAAAAAAGCTGCCTGCGCCTATCAGGTACGAGTAGCATCGTATCGAACTACCGAAGAAGCTGAGAAAACCGTGGCTGATCTAAAAAAGAAGGGCATTAATGTCAGCCTGCAAAAAGGAAAAGACAAAACCGGAACCATTTATGTTATCAAAACCGGCCGTTTCAATAATAAAGCCGAGGCTGAAAAAGTTAATAAAAAATTGAAGGAAGCTAAGATGAGTGGTCAAATTCAGGAAATCAATTAATTGATTCATATTTTTAACATCTTGGCGATTATTTTTTTATTTTCCAAAAATTCCTTTTTTCAGGATTGTACTTTTCAATCCGGGCCGTCATCTTAAAAAATATAAGTTTTTATTTTTTTTATATTTTTGGTATTATGATTTTCGCCGGGACTGATTAATTAGATTGACTCTTTTCCTTCTTATTGTTAAATTTTTTAAAGAAGTAGAACTTGTAAAAATTTTAAATTTTTGGATTAAATTGTTTTGATAGCCGTTGTTGATTATGAAGCAGGTAATCTGGCCAGTGTCAAACGTTCACTGAAAGCTTTGGAGGCCCAAGTAACAGTTACACAAGACCCGGCCGTGGTAGCCCAGGCGGATAAAATTATTTTTCCGGGGGTAGGTGCAGCCGGTCAGGCCATGTCTAATTTACAGCGCCTGGGATTGGATAAGGCCCTGCAAAAAGCCTGGACGGCAGGAAAACCTATATTGGGAATTTGTTTAGGCGCCCAAATCATCATGAGCCACAGTGCCGAAAATGACACCCCCTGCTTAGGTCTCCTCCCGGGAGAAGTTAAATTATTACTTCCAACGATGCCCAGAATTGGCAGTGAGCGCTACAAAATCCCTCATATGGGATGGAACCAGGTCCGCTTTTTGACGGATCATCCGGTTTTTGCCGGAATACCCGAGAAGGCGGAATTCTATTTTGTCCACAGTTATTACCCCTCACCGGCAGATCCAAAAAAAATTTTAGGGATTACTGACTACTGCCAGGAATTCCCCAGTGTCGTCGGCTATAAAAATCTGGTGGCGATGCAATTTCATCCGGAGAAGAGCGGGCGGTTTGGCTTAATTATTCTGACAAATTTCCTGGGCTGGGATGGCCATTATGCTGAGTAAAAGGATTATTCCCTGCCTGGACGTCCGTGACGGCAAGACCACCAAAGGGATAAAGTTTAAGGATAATATCGACATCGGCGACCCGGTGCAGATGGCCCGCTTTTATTATGAGCAGGGAGCCGATGAGCTGGTTTTTTACGATATTACCGCTTCCAGTGACCGTCGCAACATTATGATTGAAGTAGTGCGTCAGGTAGCCAGAGAGATTTTTATTCCCTTCTCCGTTGGCGGCGGGATCCGCACCTTAGACGATATGCGAGAGGTATTATTGGCAGGCGCCGAAAAGGTTAGCGTCAATTCGGCCGCGGTTAAGAATCCTGAAATTATCGCGGCGGGCGCCAAGGCCTTTGGGAGCCAATGTATCGTGCTGGGCATGGATGTCAAAAAGGTGGCAAACTCGGACAAAATCCCTTCGGGCTATGAGATGGTCATCAATGGCGGCCGGACTCATATGGGTCTGGACGCTTTATGGTGGGCTCAGGAAGCGGTGCGTTTAGGAGCGGGAGAAATTTGTCTTAATTCCATTGATGCCGATGGAACCCAAGAGGGGTATGAACTGGTCCTGACAAAACTTATTTCCGAAGCTGTTCCCATCCCGGTTATTGCCTCGGGTGGAGCCGGCAATCCGGATCATTTATACGATGTTCTTACTCAAGGGGAGGCAGATGCCGCTTTAATTGCGTCGATGGTGCATTACGGCACTTACTCCATCCGGGAAATTAAAGATAATTTGCAGGACAGGGGCATCAAAATGCGTCTGTTGTGGTAGAAACAACCGCTAACCGGGATACCATCGCCAAAGCAGCATGAGGAATTTATAATTTTTAATTAATCCGTGAACCGGACAACATTTT
This sequence comes from uncultured delta proteobacterium, assembly GCA_963789385.1. Taxonomy (GTDB): domain Bacteria; phylum Desulfobacterota; class Desulfobaccia; order Desulfobaccales; family Desulfobaccaceae; genus Desulfobacca. The sequence continues at coordinate 36,254 of CAWBKT010000033.1, forward strand.
TTGGCAACGCCAAAGATAAAGAATGAAGAAATCAAAAACTATTATAGATTTAAACGAAGAAGACGTCATCGAAGAGTACCCTGAGAAAGACTCTGTCGACGAACAGTCATTGTTCGAGGAGGAGCCTAAACCCGAAGTCCAGGAACCGGGCGTGGTAGAGGTTGATGCGCTGCAACGCTATATGGGTGAAATCAACAGGTATCCTTTGCTTCAGCCTGAAGAGGAAAAGAGGTTGACCAGTTTTTATGCCGAAACCGGTGATCGGGAGGCGGCATATACCTTAATTACTTCCAATTTGCGTCTGGTGGTAAAAATAGCCCTGGATTTTCAGAAATTCTGGATGCGCAATCTCCTGGATCTTATCCAGGAGGGAAACATCGGCCTTATGCAGGCTATTAAAAAATTTGACCCGTACAGAGGTATTAAGCTGTCATATTATGCCTCTTTTTGGATAAAAGCATATATTCTCAAATTTATTATGGATAATTGGAAGCTGGTTAAAATTGGCACTACCCAGGCCCAGCGAAAATTATTTTTTAGTCTTAAAAAGGAAAAGGAACGTCTTCGAGCCCAGGGCTATGAAGCAGACCCGAAGCTAATTTCCACCCGTCTTAATGTCAAAGAGTCCGAAGTCATTGAAATGGATCAGAGGTTGGGAAGCTGGGAATATTCTTTAGATTCCCCGCTTAAAAACGATTCTGAGGAATTGCACATAAACTTTTTGGTCTCGGGAGAGACAGCGGCAGATGAACATCTGGCCCGGGAGGAAATGAAAAGTATTTTTCAAGCTAGCCTGGCAACATTTCGTGAGACTCTGAAAGATAATGAACGGGATATTTTAGACCATCGACTGTTGGCTGAGAACCCCCTTACCCTGCAGGAAATTGGGGCCAGGCATAATATATCACGTGAGCGAGTACGGCAGATTGAAGAAAGATTGCTTAAAAAATTACGGCATTACCTGCAAAATGAAATTCCCGATTTTAAAAATTACCAATCCCTGGTAACTGAGCCTTATTGAGAAATTGGGATGAAAGCAATTTGATCTCATACAGCATGTGCAAACATCGTCACAGTCAACGTTAATTTTTTCTTAAAAGCCAGCGGGAAACAGTGTCAAAATATATTTTAGCCAATAAACCAATAAAGTTTTTAATTTTTACATTCATTCTTTTTTCCCTGACCTTTGCAATTACCGGCTGCCACAGCCAAACTCTTCCGGGCGCCGGCGGATCCTACGGGAAAACAGCCGGTCAACCGAATCAATCATCCCCTGAGGCGTATAAAGATTATCTAAACGCGCAATATTACCTCTTCAGCGGTGATCTGGAAAGGGGTATTGACGCGTATGAACAGGCTGTGAAACGCGACCCTAATTCGGTCAACTTAGAGACCGAGTTGGCGGCCCTGCTTATCCGCAAAGGTGAATTGAAAGAAGCGTTGTCGCATCTGGAAAAAGCTCTCAATCTAGATCCGAATTATCTGGAAGCCCACCAATTACTGGCCGGGATCCATACCGGCATGAACCAGTTAAAAGAGGCAACTACCGAATATGAGAAAATAATTTCTCTTGATCCGGCAAATGACGAGGCGGTTGTTTTTCTGGCGACGCTCTATGCCCAGCAAGGGAATTGCGGAAAAGCTATAACTCTCTTAAAGAATTTGATAAAAAAGAATCCTAACCATTTTATTGCCCATTTTTACTTAGGAAAATGCTATATCGAGTTGGGACAGTTTTCAGAAGCCAAAAAAGAATTCCAGCAGTCTCTCAACATGCAGTCGGATTTTATGCCCGCCATGCTGGAAATGGGTTTTGTCTATGAACTGGAAAATCAGTATTCCCGGGCTCAAACCTGGTATCGCCGGGTATTGCAAAATGACCCGGCAAATTTAAGGGCGCTTGCCAGCCAGGGCCGGATCTATTTAATTACCAACCGCTATCCGGAAGCGGTAAAGACTTTTAATGAAATAAAACGATTAGGAAAAAGTGAGCCTGATACTCCACTGAAAATCGGTTTATTATATTTTGAACAGAAATATTATGATGATGCCATCAGGGAATTTCGGGAGGTCTTGATTTCCCAGAAAGGCCCGGATCAGGCGAGATTTTTTTTAGCGGCAGCCTTGGAAGAAAAGGGTGATTTTAGTGCCGCCGCCAGAGAATATGATCAAATCGGCCGTCAATCCGAGAGCTATATACCGGCAAGATTAAGAATGGCCCAGATTTATGCCCGAGATAAAAATTTTAGTCAGGGCGTCAAAGTTATCAACGATGCCTTAGCGTTATTTCCCCAAAATGGCGATCTTTATCTAACCCTGGCCGCCTTCCATGAGGAGGGAAAGGAATATAATAAAGCTATTGAGACCCTTAACTTAGCTCTCAAGAACGGCGTCAATCCTTCGGAAGTCTATTTCCGGTTGGCGGTGGTCTACGATAAGAAAAAAGAATACGAGGAAAGTCGGCGATACATTTCCAAGGTGCTGGAATTGGAACCCAATAATCCCGATGCTCTCAATTTTCTTGGTTACATGTATACTACCCAGGGAAAAGATCTCAGCGAAGCGGAAAGGCTGATTCAAACCGCCCTGGCCCTGAAACCTGAGGCCGGCTATATTATTGACAGCCTGGGCTGGGTTTATTATAAAAAGGCCCTGTATGATCAGGCTATTATTTATCTGGAGCGGGCCCACAAGAAGATGCCCCGAGACGCCACTATTGCCGAGCATCTGGCGGATGCCTATGTGAAGAAATTTCGCCTGCGGGACGCCCTCAAGCTTTATAAAAAAGCTTTGACTTTGGATAATGCCAACATACCCGAACTGCAAAAGAAGATTAAATCTACCCAGGAACTGCTGCAAGGGACCCAACTATGAAATTAAGCTGCCGTGTCAAAACCTTCCCATTTCTGCTGCTCTTAATGTTGTGCCTGTCCGCCTGCGCCCGCTTACCCACTGCCCCGGTGGTGGAACAACCAATAATACAATCCGCCCCCGATCTCTTTAAACAGTTGGAAGCACGCGCCGCTGAAATTCAAAGCTTCAAGGGGAAAGGCAATGTCTCCGTCATCTCCCCCCAGAAAAATTATACCGGCAATGCTCTGGTGGCCGAATATAAACCGGCCGTGCTGCGGGTGGATGTGTTAAATTTCTGGGGACAACCGGTGGTCGCTTTTCTTATGAACGACCAGGAAATGAAATTACTGGTTTATCCTGAGAGCAAGCTTTACCGGGGACCGGCAAATGCCGCTAATTTGAGCAGATTTATACCGCTGCCGGTCAGCCTGAAAGATTTCTTGGCTATTTTGACCGGCCGCGTTGCCTTTAGTCAGTATGGGAAACCGGTATTGCTTGAAACCAAGGAGCCTAATCTTTATCAGATGGAGTTAACTTCCCTGGAGGGCAATGAGAAGCTGAAGCTGACCATTGAATCCCAAAGTTTGAATATTACCTCGGCTAGATGGCAGAATGCCCAAGGCCTGGAAACTATGCAGGCAGAATTCAGTGAATTTATCTCTCAGGGATCGATAACCGGGCCCAGGGAAATTAAACTGGCCACGGGGGACCAGGTTAATCAGGTTCGCATACGTTTTCGCGACCTGACCTATAATGTTCCGCCCTCTCCCGAGGTCATGGAATTACCCGTCTCCGGCGGGATTCAGGAATTAGCTTTTCCACGATGAAATTTTTCGTTGACCAAAACCTGGGACGCTTAACCAAATGGCTAAGGTTCCTGGGGTTTGATGTGGAGCAGATGAAACTGACTCGAAAGGATTCCCCTATCCTGCCACAACTGGAACGAAATACTTTTATCCTTACCAGGCAGACTTCCCTGCCGGCAAAATTAAATCGGCCGGATGTGATTGTCCTGGCCTCCGACCGGGTTGAATCACAGTTAGCTGAGATCTGCCGGCGTTTAAATGTATCGCCGGAAACCTGGGCGCCTTTAAATCGCTGCAGCACGTGCAATCAAGTTCTGGAAGCGATTCCGGCCGACCAGGCAGATGGCAGAGTACCTGAATTTACCAGTCAAAAACACCAACAATTTTTCGAGTGCCCCCAATGCCGACGGATATTTTGGGAAGGCAGCCACCAGGTGCGCATCAGACAGCAATTACAAAAATTGCACGATGATATTCTGGCGAAATAAGCTCCGCTTCTTCCAGAAGGACCAATCATGGCCTATTTTTTAAAAACCATTAAAAAGTATGAACTCTTTATTTTAGTGGTCATTGGTAGTTTTTTGATTCCCGGCGGCGCCGGATTCGTCCAGGCGCAGCCGAAATTCTGCACCGATGAGGTGTTTCCCCTGCTATCCCGAGGCTTTGAAGCTTTGCAGGCCGGTAATGATGCGGCGGCGCGCCTGGAATTTGAAAAAGTAATCAAAATAGATCAGTATAACCCTTATGCCCTGAATAATCTGGGGGTATTGGCAGAAAAACAGGGAAAGCTGAAAGAAGCCATGGCCTACCTGCTGGATGCCGAGACCTATGCCGCGGAATACCTGCACAAGACCGAGGCAATTTGCGAAGCCGGGGGTTTTTGCCTGGCGGTGGCGCCGACCGCCGACAAAAGCAAGGCCAGCAGCATTGCGGCCATTGTGCACAGCAATATCAACCTGCTCAAAGCAACCATCGGTAAAGCTAAAAACTAACCCCAAACAGGAGGATGTGTTATGAAAAAGATGCTTGTTTTCCTGACTATTATCTTAGTTTTACCTACCTTTGCCGCGGCGGCGGTCGACAAGTATCAGGTAACCGGACCGGTGCTGGAAGTTACCGACTCTGCCATCGTCGTGCAAAAAGGTAACGATCGGTGGGAACTGGCCCGGGACAAGGACACCAACGTCATCGGCGATCTCAAAGTCGGCAGCAAGGTGACCATTTTTTACCGCATGACGGCAACTAAGGTGGAAGTGAAAGAGGCCAAGAAGGCCGAAGCCAAGGACACCAAGAAACCAGCTGCGGCCAAAGAAGAGAAAAAGCCGGCCGCCCCGGCCGCGAAGTAACCCTGATTCCGAGGCAGTGGCATCGCCATACGGATGGTGAACCACTGCCTCGGATTATGAAGCTTTCTGGCAGCAGTTCTGCCTTCACTACCTGATTCAGCCCCTGCAGAATACGAAACTATTACGACTATCCCTGATCTGTGTCAATATTTTCGGAAGCATCCGGCCGGCCGGCGATGAATTGCCGGATTGGTTCGAGAGGGGAATTACGGAAGGTTTCCGGGTCCGTTTGGCTGATAATCCGGCCGCGGTGCAAAAAGGCGATGGAATCGGCCAGGGAAAAGGCCAGTTCCAGATCATGGCTGATGATGACGGCCGTTACCTGCAACCGGCGGACCGTGGTATGGATCAATTCGCCGATGGTGGTGGTCATGATCGGATCCAGACCGGTGGTGGGCTCGTCGAATAAAAGAATTTCCGGGTCCAGGGCCAGAGCCCGGGCCAGGGCAACCCGCTTGCGCATACCGCCGGACAGCTCTCCGGGCATTTTGTCATAAATACCGCTTAAGCCCAATTGGCTCAATTTTTCCTGGGCCAGCTGCCTGATCTTAGAACGGTGCCAATCGGTATGTTCAGTCAGGGGAAAGGTGACATTTTCGCCGACGGTGAGGGAGTCAAACAAGGCGCCATTCTGGAAGAGGTAGCCGAAACGCTGCCGGAGAATGAACAGCTGCTTTTCCGACAAAGACGCCAAATCATTGCCGTCTACCAGGACTCGTCCCTGATCCGGGAGCATTAAGCCCAGGAGGTGTTTCAGCAATACACTTTTGCCGCCGCCGCTGCGCCCCAAAATGACGGTGATGTTGCCGGCCCGGACGTTTAAGTCAACACCTCTGAGCACTTTTAAGCCACTAAAAGATTTATAGACTTTATCTAATCGAATAATATTGTCTTCTGTCGCCATCGCAGGTCATCTCATACCAGTATAACGTCAAAGTGAGCGTTTAGAAAAATACCACAGTGGTCTCTTCTTCGAAGGAGAGGCTTGCACGGAGAACCGCCCCACCAATACAGCCCTCCCAATGCTCTTTGTTTGACATCAGCTCAAAAGGCGGGATGCGCTGCGCTTTCCCGCCCTACGCGTGTCAACCAGGAGCATTGTCATACAAGCTTTTGGCAATAGGTATATGTTAAAAACGTAAATAGAACCGGAGGCAAGGCCCGGATACAATTTTAAAACAGCATTGCGGTTAAGATATAATCGAAAATCAGGATGCTGATGGCGGAATACACCACGGCCCTGGTGGTAACTATCCCCACGCCTTCGGCCCCGCCGCTGGCCTGCAACCCTTCATAACAACTGACGACCGCCAGAATAAGTCCAAATATCAAAGACTTGAAGAGCCCATTATAGAGGTCGTCCCCGGTGACCACCTCCAGCATCTTCTGCATATAGGTCCCGGAGTTGATGTTCAGCAGAAACACGCCCACAAAATAGCCGCCCACGATGCCGATGAAGACACTAATAACCGTCAACAGGGGCACCATGATGACGCTGGCCAGCAGGCGCGGCAAGGCCAGATAGTGCACCGGCTGCACTGCCATGGCCAGAAGGGCGTCTATCTGTTCCGTCACTTTCATGGTGCCCAACTCCGCGGCCATGGCTGAACCGGCCCTGGCTGCGACCATTAACGCGGTCAACACCGGTCCCAGTTCCCGGGTCATGGACAGGGCGACGCCGGCGCCCAACATGCTTTCGCCGCCGAATTTACGCAAACCGTAATAGGCCTGGAGAGCCAGGACCATGCCGGTAAACAATCCGGTCAGGATGACGATAAAGAGTGATTTTACCCCGATAAATTCCAGTTGACGGAAAAAATACCGCCACCGGTAAGGTCTTCGGGGCAAAAAAAGGAGGCTTTTACCGAACAGCAGGGCCATGCCTCCCATTTCCTGCAAAAAGTGGCCGGTCAAACGGCCAAGGGCGCTAACCACGATCAAGTCAAAATCCTCTTCGATTGTAGGCGTTCAGCCATCAGCATGCGGCTATCAGCAAAAACCACGGGTTAAATCAAGCAGGCGATAGTGCGGCACTCAGGCCTGTCGGGGTGATCCAGTTGATTGTAATCCTGAAGCTGACGGCCGAGTGCTGACCGCCGGCTTTTGATTCAAGGGCCATCAGAGGCCGTTGCCTTTAAGGTCGGCTGTTGCCCTGATTAACCTGAGTCCCGACAGACTTTGCCGGCGCCGGACGAAAGGAATCTTTTTCCAGTATACCAAGGAACCGTGTATAGAGCATCTAGAAAATCATGGCTTGTCCGGATGACCTTTAATTTTCTGCCCCTTAGAGCGGATTTCCGTTGATTTTACCTTAGAGTGTGCTATGATGGGCCGATATTTCCCCAACCACTAATTTCGCTGATGATCCGAGGTTTCAGGACACGATGGTTACCTGCTCATGGGCCTGCCGCCCGGCGACCTGGGACAGCTGCTGGGGTCTAAATCCGCCATTCCGGCGCCTCCGCCCCTGGTGGCGGTGGGCATCCCGGCCGACCTGCTGCGGGCGGCGGCCGGACATCCGGGGGGCCGAGTTCCGGGCCGCGTCGCAGTGCGCCCAAATCGGCGTGGCCAAGGCCAATCTCTTCCCATCCTTTTCGCTCAGCGGCACCTTCGGGTTCCAGGCCAGCGACGTAGCGCCCTTTGTCCTCGGGAACATGACCAACTGGCAGAGCCGGACGGCGACTGCGGGTCCTTCGTTCCAGTGGAACATCCTGAATTACGGCCAGATCACCAACCAGGTCAAGTACCAGGACGCTTCGGGGGCATGCTGGCCTCCACCATCCTGGCCATCCCCTTCGTGCCGGTTTTCTACGTCATCATGCAGGGGCTGAGCGAACGGCGCGCCAGGGGTAAAGTGGTTGCGCCGGACTCCGGTGGAAAACCTGACCCGGCAGAGAAGCCATAACTAATACTTGAGGACCGCTGTGGCGACCAAAAAATGGGCGTGGCTGAAAGAGCTGCGATTCTTGCAGCTGACGCTCTTTATCTATCTTTTTCCTGTTTGCCTTTCCCCTGTTCGGCCACGATTGGGTCCTGCGGGTGCTCTCCAACATCTTCCTGCTCAACGCCTTTCTGGTGTCCCTGTCGGCCAGCGGTAACAAAGGCGCCCGCTTGAAATGGCTGCTGTGGATTCTGTTCGGGGTCATCACGGTCCTCACCGTCCTCTATTTGTCGCCGCTGGAACCGGCGCACCGCCTGATATTTTTACGGCTGGCCGTGGTCTGCGACATTTTCTTATTGCTGGTCTGCCTGGCCGCCATTCTCAGGTTTATTTTCGAAAGCCCCGAGGTGACCCTGGACACCATTTTTGCGGCCGTGGTGGCCTATCTGATGATCGCTTTTATTTTTGCGCAAGCCTATATGCTGCTCCATTCCCTGCAGCCGCAGAGCTTCAACCTGTCCGCCCCGGTCACCTCCACCTCCTATCACATTTTCGAAGACAACATGGTTTACTACAGCCTGATTGTCATCACCACCGTGGGCATCGGCGATATTGCCCCCATAACCCCGGTGGCCCGGGCCCTGACGGCCATCGAGGCCATGACCGGCCAGTTTTTCGTGGCCATTTTAGTGGCCTGGCTGGTGGGAAGGTTTATTTCTCAATCTAAATGTGAACCTTAAAAAAGCCGGCACTCCCTGATTTGGGCCGGATCCGCACAATACCGGTTGAACCGGTTCCCCGCCAGTGATTCTCAAAAATCATTCTCTTTCTGTCCGGCACTGATAGCAGCGCAATAATGCATCGAAATAATGATATTTTGAGTTTCACTGAGTTATTAGATTGACTAATCCAATAATCATTATTAACTTTATTAAAATAACTTAGGAGGAAATTCTTGATGAAAAGATTTTTAATTTTTGGATTAGCTTTGCTTTTTACCATGGTATTTGCCGGGGCGGCCCTGGCCGAGACCGGGAAAATGGACCTGAAAGTTGGAGATTCAGTTTTTGCCTGTAACTGCGGGGCGGATTGTCCATGCAACACATTGGCCAAAAAGACAGGGAAATGTGCTTGCGGCACAGATATGGTAGAGGCCAAGGTAACCAAGGTGGAAGCCGGAATCGCCTATTTACAGGCCCCAGGCTGGGAAAACCCCAGGCCTTTCAAGACGGTGGGATTATATGTCTGCAACTGCGAGCCTAAATGTGAGTGCGGCACTATTAGCCAAAAACCCGGCAAGTGTGTTTGCGGCACAGAGATGAAAAAAGTAAGTTAACTTTTCACCTCCTCGTTCCCAAGATAGAATTGGGAACGAGGAAACTCCTACCTGCCTGACCGCGCCCCCCTTTATCACATTCCCAAAATATTGAACGGTTCTTAAGTTTTTCGCACGCCAGAAATCTTTCTCAACGCCGGCTAAAGCCTGCGGCTACCAAGGCAGAATAACCTTATAAATCTCGGTTTTAAAAGCATCGGCTTGCCAGGAAATCGTTTTTCTATGAGGATATCTAACCGGTGCAAATTGATTATTTCTTACTATTGTTTACTCCGGTATCTCTGTTTACTTTAAAGAAAAATCTTATGAAGGAGTATTCACATGCAGAAGAAGTTATTGGTCCTGGCGGTCATCACCCTGTTCTCGCTGCCCACCTATGCTGCGGCGCAATGTTGCTGCTGCTCCGGCAAGGCAGAAGCAAAACCATCGCAGTCACAAAATCCTGTTGCCAAAGACCAATCTTCCAATCCGACGCCGATGGCAGCCTCCGGGGGCTCAAGCTGTCCATTCAAGGAGGCGGCATCTAAGCAGAAGACCCAGGATCAGGTGGTTACCCAGAAGCCCGAGAAATCCGGCACGGAAAAAAATTAACCCGGCTTCGTCCCGTAATGCTTGCCTGGAGGACAGGGGTGAGATATTTTAAAGGGTAAAGTGTCTGTATCACTTTACCCTTTGCAACATATCCTTACCGTGTCCTTTTTCGAAGGATAGTTAGGCTGGCATGGCGGAATGACCTCAAAATCCCCTCGCACCCTGTTTGTCTGCCAGAAATGCGGTTTCCAGACCGGCAAGTGGCTGGGCAAATGCCCGGAATGTGCGGCCTGGAGCTCTTTCCTGGAGGAGGTGCAGACCCCGGAACCCGCTTACACCCGGGCCTCAGGTCTCCCCGGGGTGCGCCAGCAGGCGGCCCCCTTAATAAGTCTGGCCTCGGTGCAGGAAGACCGGCGCGCCTGCGGCTGTATTGAATTTGATCGGGCCCTGGGGGGAGGCTTGGTGCTGGGCTCGGTGGTGCTTTTGGGGGGCGATCCGGGAATCGGCAAATCGACCCTGATGCTCCAGGTCCTGGACCGCCTCTGTGGAAAAAATTATACCGGCCTGTATGTCTCTGGAGAAGAATCAGCAGCCCAACTCAAGCTCCGGGCGGACCGCCTGGGCATCACCTCCCCCACCCTGCTGGTGGCCACCGAAACCTGCCTGGAAAATATTTTAAAGCTGGTGGAAAAGACCAAGCCGCAGTACCTGGCCCTGGACTCCATCCAGACCTTGTATGCCGCCGGCCTGCCGGCCGCGCCCGGATCCATCACCCAGGTGCGGGAAACCGCCTTTCAACTGGTGCAATGGGCCAAGCAGACGAATATCCCCGTCTTCCTCATCGGCCACGTCACCAAGGAGGGCGCCATCGCCGGACCGAAACTCCTGGAGCACATGGTGGACACCGTCCTCTATTTCGAAGGGGACCGCTCCCACACCTACCGCCTGCTGCGCACCGTGAAAAACCGTTTCGGCCCCAGCCAGGAATTGGGCGTCTTTGAAATGCGGGAGACCGGCCTCAGCGAAGTGACCAACCCTTCCGCCCTCTTTCTGTCGGAACGTTCCCTGGAAGCCCCGGGCTCGGTGGTGGTGGCCTGTATCGAAGGTTCCCGGCCGCTGCTGGTGGAAGTCCAGGCCCTGGTGACGCCCAGCAGCCTGGGCATGCCCCGGCGCCAGGCCACCGGGGTGGACGCCGGCCGTCTGTCATTGCTGGTGGCCGTCCTGGAGAAGCGCCTGGGGCTGGCTTTCGGCAACCAGGATATTTTTGTCAACGTGGCCGGCGGGGTCAGATTGACGGAACCGGCCGCGGACCTGGGCATCGTCGCGGCCCTGACCTCTTCCCTGCTGGACCGGCCGGTGGCGTCCGACACCCTGATCTTCGGGGAGGTGGGCCTCACCGGCGAAATCCGGACCGTGGGCCAGACCGAACTGCGCCTCAAAGAGGGGGCGAAGCTGGGCTTTCAGCGGGCCCTGCTGGCCCAGGGCCCCAAAAAAGACCCGGGCTTTAAGGGGAGCGAACTGGAAGTCATAGGCGTGAGCACGGTTCGGGAAGCGTTGGCGAAGTTGTTTGGGAAGGGGAAATAAAGGGGAGTTCAGAGCAGATCTTGATATGTCATGATCACGATCTGATCC
>CAWBKT010000034.1:0-89571 GCA_963789385.1 uncultured delta proteobacterium
ATGTATACGCTCTTTTTGATTTAACCAGTCGGTTTTAATAATAATTTCATATGCGCAATCTCGATAAATTTATTTCCTCAATCTTTGGCCAAAGATCCCAGCTATCCTCTGCCTACTGCCCTCTACCTTCTGTTTCTGTGACATCTACCCCAGGTGTTCTGTCTTTTCCTCCCCTTTTTTGATATAAGCCAATTAATAAATTCCTTAATCGGCTACCGGTTCCTGGAAACCGGTCTTTAACTCCAGGCTGCACGGCGAGACGCCTGTGCCACTGGTTCCGAATGCATAAACTCTAATCCGAGGTCATCAATCCGCCCCGATGAAAATACGAACTATCTGTGAGAATAATTCCAAAAACCGAAAAGATATATTTTTCTTTTCGCTATTCGCTATTCGCTCTTCACTGTATTCAATATTTGCTATTCTCTATTCCCTGTTCCCTGGCCTCTGGTTCCTGGCCTCTAACCTTGCCCCTGACACTAAACGGAGGATTCCCTATGCCTTGCAAAATCTGTAATTACAATCAGGTCAAAGACATCGACCGCCTTCTCCTGGCCGGCGCCACCCCGGCCTTCGTCAATCAGCGCTACCGCAGCTTCACCATTGCGGAACTCGAGCGCCACCGGGAGCACCTGCAGCAAAAAATGGCCCTGGCTGGAGAGCGCTTCCGCGTCAACCTGCACCTGGGGCTGTTCTGTAAGCTTAATACGGTCATGGAAATGACCCTGGGCGTTGTCCGGTCCGCCGGCAACGGCCGGGATAACAAACTGTTCCTTCAGGCCGGGCGGGAATTAACCCGCATTATCAATTTGATGGACAAAATGGCGGCCAAACTGGAGTTCGACCCGGAATTCCTCTACCTCCTCATGGCCTCCCCCCAATGGGATGTCCAGGAAGATGCCCTCCTGCCGGCTGCCTTCCAGGCCTTTTCCGGCACCCGCCACACTCTGAAAGTTAATCTTTTCGCCCCCTGCCCGGAACCGGAGCCTCAGACCCAGGAACCGGTTTCAAATTCTAACGTCACCGTGCTGCACCCTGACCAGGAAAACCGGATTAAACCTCCCGGCTCAGACCATCTCTCACCGGGGCAGGCGGCGGCGACCGGTTGATGACCGCAAAAAACTCCGCGACGCCAGCGTGACAGAAGCGGGAGGAGCGTGACAAAAGTGGGATAACTTAGCCGCCTATACTTTATTTATGCAGTTATATCAGCATGTTAAAGATGCAAAAGGTGCTTGTGCGAAACAGCTTGGCCGCCCTCTGCCTACTGCCTACTGTCTACTGCCCTCTGCCCTCTGCCCTCCCTTGGCCCCTAAAATGCCCCAGGCTCTTTGACAAGTGTTTTGGCCGCAACTATAATAAAAGCGCCGTGCCGGCGCCACGGCAGCGGGACGCAAGCGAAACAGCAGCGCGACGAAATCGCGACGGATGTGAAACGGCACCGGGACAGAAGCTAGATGGAAGCGAGACAGAAGCGGGATAAAAGCGAGACAAAAGTGGGATGGAAGCGAAACGGCACGCGATAAGCGGCGAAAATGCGACAAATCGAAATAGAAGCGCGACGGATATGAAATGGCACCGGGACAAAAGCGGGATAAAAGCGGGACAAACCCAGGCTTATATATGTAATATTAATAAAATCAATACATTATCAATGAAGTAAAATTTTCCCCCGAGGGCCCGATTGCTAACCGCCTAGGCTGGATAAAATTTCTCGTGCCGGCTTAGTCCCGCAACCCTGCTTCGTAGCCTGCATCGGCAGGCAGCCCCGGGGCCGCGGCATCGGCCACGGCCAACTAACGAGGTAATTTGTGCGGAAGTTTGGGGGAAAATTTAATTAACTGAAGTTGATGGAGCCCAACCGGGATAAAGTTAATTAAAATTAATCCCGATGCTGCAATTAGGAACCGGTTGGATCAAACTACATGCTCTTAAGTAAGGAGGCAGCGTGGGCACATCATCTGCACGTAAAGCGCCCGTGGGAAAATTCTGGCGCCCTGCCAAAATCTCCATAGCCCGTTTCGCCTCGGGTAAAGAGGCGTCGCCGCCGACGGTGCAGGAGGTTGTGGCCCGCTACCTGGCGGCGCTGACCTCAGATGCTGCTGACCGCCAGGAGGCTGGCGGCAATTTTCTGCCGGTCATAGCCGAAGCGGCGGCTTCCCTGGGAAATTTTTACCGCGGTTGGGAACAGGAAGGCTGGGAGGCAGCCCTTGCCGGCCTCGGCTTAGATGCCGTTGCGGCTGGAAAAACGGATATTATGCCAGCCCTCCTGGACAAGCTGGCCGGACCCGGAAATACACTGGAAGAGGCAGTGGCCCGGGCGGCTCTCATTGATCACCTGGAACCGGTCCTGCCGTTTATTGAAAAATCTCCCCCGTGGCAAAAATCTGCAGATTTAAGTCCGATGAGAAGCCTTCTGAACGTTTCCCATTTTCTGGGCCTGGCTCTGTACCGCAAATTGTTGTCGGATTTGGGGGAGTCCCTGGAATTTCACGCGCCCGCTTTACATCTGGGAACTCAGCGCCAGGAGGAAATGCGATCCCATATTTTAGCACGTATCCAAGCCCTGGAGCCGACCGAGAGCACGGGCGCCTCTTTTTCAGATGATCACATGGCGGCAGTTTTGGACCAGATCCTCACCCTGTTGGGCAGCCGGCATGGGCGTTAGGGTTTACTTCAGCACCGGCCTGGAACCGGAAGATACCCTGGGCCACGATCATGCCATCGGCCTGGACCCGACTTCTCTCAATCTAAAAATTCATCACAATCTGGGGCTGTTAGGTGCTGCACCAAACCCGTTGCCGGACAAGGTCCTGACCTTCCTCCTGACCAGCCTGGCGGTGTGGGCCGCGGATAAGATCGCCCCCCGCCGGCAGGCGCCGGATGCCTGGACCCGTCAATTGAACATATCCTGCCCGGCCCCCGGCCGGTCGGAAGCCTGGAAGGAAATTTCTTCTTTGGCGGGTTTTCTTACCGGGGATGACTGGTCCCTGGAAACCAGGAGAAGGCAGTCGTCTTTGGAAATCCCGGCCAGGCCGGACAATTCCCGGCCGCCGGATTGCGTCTGCCTGTTCTCCGGCGGCGTCGATTCCCTGGCGGGGGCCATTGATTTGTTGGAGGCAGGCAACCGGGTCCTGCTGGTCAGCCACTATGATTTCGGCCAGTTAGCCGGCGCCCAGAATCTTTTAACCGAGAAATTGCTCAGCCAGTACGGCTCGGAAAAAATTCGCCGCTGGGGCTTCCGGATCCAATTTGAGGCTCCGGAACTGAGCTTGCGCAGCCGCTCCCTGTTATTCATCGCCCTGGGGGTGGCTGCCGCCTCGGTCTGGGGCCGGGACCTCCCCCTCTATGTCCCTGAAAATGGCTGGATCAGTCTCAATCCTCCCCTGACCGGTAATCGTCTGGGCAGCTACAGCACCCGGACAACCCATCCCTATTTTATCTCCGGCTTAAAAAAATTTCTGGATGCGGTGGAGATTAAGCACGATCTGGTCAATCCCTTCCAGTTTGACACCAAAGGCGAGATGTTGCGCCGCAGCCGCAATCCAGAATTGCTGCACGCATTGCTGCCCTATACCATTTCCTGCGCCCACCCGGTGGCCTCCCGGTGGAAAAAGGACCGCCAGGGCAATTGCGGCTACTGTTTTCCCTGCCTCATGCGCCGGGCCGCCTCGCATGCCGCCGGCTGGGACGATGGTCGGGAATATCTCTATGACGCCCTGAAACAGCCGGAAGTTTTAGCCAGCCGGGCTCGGGGGGTACATCTGCGTAGCTTGCTCTATCTGGTCAGTCAGTGGCGCCGCCACCCGAAACCGGAGCAGCTTCTCTGGCAGACCGGTCCGATCCCGGGCAATTCCGAAGTTAAAGAGAAGCTGGCCGGGGTGATCGGGCGGGGACTGGAGGAAATGAGCTGCTGGCTAGAGGAAAAGGGAGATGATTTTATCAGGGATTTTTAAAGACAGCAGGCGGGAGGCGCGTAGCGCTTTCCCGCCCTACGTTCGGCTCTAGCTATAATGATTGTTCTTTCTGAGAGCACCCCAGTATCCGAAGGAGACGGGATCAGCGAACGTGGGAGACCTCCCTTTTGGGGACCCATGAGTGAGCTTATCTGGCTCTTTTTAACCCCGCCAACTTCGGCAGCGCCACGCCTTCCGAGAGCTCGGAAAAGATAGCGGTTTTCTTATAATCACGAGAGTCACGCTCTATGAAGGAAATCTCGAGAAAGTATGCCTGGTTTGGCAGGATATCAATAGTGGTGGTCAGGGCGGGCACCGGGGCTTCCCGGCCGGGGTGAAGGAATTTGTCGGTAGTCCGGATATCGCGTTCGAACCCGATGGTATGGGACCCCGGGGAGACGATGATGGGGGCATATTGGCCCCACTTCAACTCAGCCCAGAGATTGCCATCCAGAAAAACTCCGTCCAGATGATGCGGGGATTGCTGCATTGCGCTGGGATTGAAGCGGTGAAAAACATAGACGACGGCTTTGCCTGGCGGCACCTTTTCGGGGGTGAAGGCCCTCCCCAGCGAGGAATCTTTACCGGCCCACGCCAGGGCCTGCTCATAGATGCTGCTGGATTGAAACAAGGGTTCTTTGATCTGACGCTTGCGGATGATCTCATAGGTGTTGATGACACCCTGATCATTGTATGACACCAGCAGCAGGTACTGGGATTGCACTTCCCCAATACCGCCTGCGGCAGCGTACGGGCCGGCCGCAACCCAGGGAATGGAGACGTCAAGCATTTTCCAATAATAGGCCATGACCCCATAATCATCGAGCCTCAGGTAGGGCTGACCGACTTTTTCGATAAATTCGGCCTTGGTAGTCTGACCTGGGACGACGAAACTCAAACTGCTTTCCGGAATTTTTTTGCCGGCGCGCTCGATATTTTTATGGCCCCGGGGAATGGGGACAGCAAGGCAGGCAGGCAGGAGCCAGAGGCAGCACCAAGCCAACAGAACGGTCAGAAGGGTGTTGGTGCGAGGCATATGGGTATCCCCATGGGAGGTTGGAGGAAGCGTGTCTTTTTTCCACGTTTAGAAATATCTATTAAGATAATATAATATTAATTACGTATGTCAATAATAATTTATGCAGATATATTTTAATGATAATTATGGTATTTTTCTCTATAAAGATATTGTCTTGAGGCCGGCTTCGTAACCCACGTCTGCAGGCAACCCCTGGGTGGCTGCGGCGGCCACGGCCAATTGATCACAGCGGTCATTCTCGGCATGATTGTTATGGCCTTTAATCCAGTGGAAGCTGACCTGATGGCGCTCACACAACTGTAAAAGGTTTTCCCATAAATCCGGGTTTTTGGCCTTTTCCTCTTTGGTCCGCATCCAGTTTCGGGCTTGCCATCTTTTGACCCAGCTTTTGGTCATGGCATTGACGACATACTGGGAATCGCTGTAGATATCGACCTGACAGCGGCTTTTTAGAGCGCTCAGGGCGGCGATGGCGGCCATGATTTCCATGCGGTTATTGGTGGTGAGGCGATAACCGCCGGAAATTTCTTTGCGGTGCGAGCCGTAGATCAAAACCGCGCCGTAGCCCCCCGGCCCCGGGTTGCCGAGGCAGGCGCCATCGGTGTAGATGGTGACTTTTTTGAGGGGCCTGGTCATGGGTAAGGTAAAAAGGAAGGGCTGGAAAATCCAGCCCCAATCCTTATTTTGGCAAAATACAGTATCAGGCAAACAAAACTGGGCCTGTTGATCGATCCAGTCTTTTCGACCATGCTCAGCTCACGCCACTTCTGAAAAATATCTCTCTACAACCTGGCAAATTGCTCCGCTCGGACGCTCCGGGCGCACTTAGAGCAGAGCCGGCGGAGGACATGTTTGCCGATCTGGCCGTCGCTGCGGCCGGTGACGTAGCTCAAATAACGGGCCGGCACGAAAGGTTCGCCGCAATTAGCACATTTTGGCGTCTCCAAATGGTTCAGGACAGTACCACAGAGCCGCACTTCCCGGAAGTCCGAACCTTCCTGATAACTGATGGCCTGGGTCGGGCAGGCCAGGGCGCAGGCGCCGCAGGCGATGCACCGTTCCTGGGCCCGTTCATAATCGGTGAGAACCCGTTCGGTGGTGGTGATCTGCGAGAATTTCAAGGCGTAGACATGCATTTGATCCCGGCAGACCCGTTCACAGGTGCTGCAGCGGATGCAGACGTCGCAGCGCAGGCAACGGGCGGCTTCCTTACGGGCGATTTCTTCCTGGTAACTCAATTCCACCGGTTCGAAGGTGGTGGTGCGTTTGTCTATTTCCAGCATGGGAACAGGATGACGGTGGTTGTTTATCTTTTCCAGCGCGGAAACATGCTGAAAAGGCACCTTGCGCCGTTTTTGGAATCTTTCCGTCGGGACCGGACCTGAGCGGTTAAAGAGGAAATGGTCGATTTCCACCGCCGCCTGTTTCCCCGCCGCAATAGCCTGTACCACGGTGGCCGGGCCGGTGACCGCGTCCCCCCCGGCAAAGATATCTTTAACCGAAGTGCGGCAGGTTCCCGTATCGGTCACAATGGTGCACCAGGGGGTGGTCTGGATAGGGGTTACCGGGAAGGGGCAGAAATCAGGTTGCTGGCCGATGGCGGTGATCACGGCTCCGGCCTCGATGCGGTAATTGCTGTCCGGTATCGGAATGGGGCGGCGGCGGCCGCTGGCATCGGGGCGCCCCAATTCCGCCTGGAGGCATTCCAGATATTCAACATTGCCGTTACTCCCACCGATTTTAATGGGCACGGTGAGGAAGTGAATCTGCACCCCTTCTTCCAGGGCTTGCTCGACCTCCTCCGGATGGGCCGGCATTTCAGCCCTGGTCCGGCGGTAGGAGACGTGCACCTCTTTACAGCCGAGCCGGATACAGGTGCGGGCGGCATCCATGGCGGCGTTGCCGCCGCCGATAATTACCACGTTGTCGGCAGGTTTTTGTTTTTCCGTCAGATAAATGTGACGTAAAAATTTTATGGCGTCAAACACCTGTGGGTAATCGGTTTCACCTTCGATTTTCAGTTTATAGCCGAGATGAGCCCCGATGCCCATGAAAATGGCTTCATATCCCTGGGTGCGCAAGTCATCCAGGGTGAGGTCCTGGCCGACGGTGACGCCGGTGCGGATTTCCACTCCCAGTGAAGTGATCATCTCTACTTCACGGGCGACAATCCGGCGGGCTAAACGATAATCCGGAATTGCCGCCACCAGCAAACCGCCCGGAACCGCCGCGGCTTCGAAAACCGTCACCTGGTGCCCCTTAAGGGCCAGGAAATACGCGCAACTTAAGCCGGCCGGTCCCGAACCGATGACCGCAACTTTTTTCCCGGTGGCCTGTTTGGCCTTGGGAGGGCTGAAATCACCGTGTTGGTCGACCCATTCGGCGGCGAAGGCTTTGAGATAGCGAATATTTATGGGCTGATCCAAATTTGCCCGGACGCAAGCCCGCTCACACGGATGGGGGCAGACCAGGCCGCAAGCCCAGGGGAAGGGATTATCTTCCCGCATCACCTCCCAGGCTTCCTGGTGATTACCCTGGGCAATCAGGGCCAGAAAACTGGGAATATCTATCCCGGCCGGACAGGCCAGATGGCAGGGCGCCGACAGCAGCTTGGCACAAACCTGGGCATCACAATAGTGGTTCTCGACGTGATGCCGGAATTCATCCCCGAAATAATGCAAAGCCGTGATAATGGGATTAACAGCCTGTCGGCTTAACTGGCAGGAACCTTTGCTCTGGATTTCTTCGCAGTCTACCTGCAACTGGGCAATAGTGTCATACGTTCCGGTGCCGTTGGTGATTTTATCCAGTGACTCCTTTATTCGGCTTAATCCCTGAAAGCAATCCGGGCATTGCCCCCCGGGCTGGTCCAGGATAAAAGCAAGCTGATCCCGCACTAAGGCCACAACACAATCGTTATCATCCAGGACTTGAATGTCTCCCACCGCTAAACCGCCGCCCAATTCCAGCAGGGTTTCATGATTGAGAGCCATACCCATCATAGTTTTGGGGAAAATGCCGCCCACCGGACCGCCGATAAAAACACCCTTGGGTTTGCGGCCATGACGCCAGCCGCCGCCGATGTTATTGATTATGTCGCTCAGAAGTGCATTCACCGGCAATTCAACAAAACCGGGGCGCTCCACCGAACCGTGAAGACGGAATAGTATGGTGCCGGGCGCATATTCAAAACCCTGGCTGCGGAACCAGGCCACCGGTTGTTGAGCGATAAATGGGAGGGTGGAAATTGCCAGCAGACTATGCACCAGAAATTGCGGGTCGGAATGCTTTTCCCAGAACGCCGGGGGCAGCAGGCCGGAAATAGTGCGGATGAAGAGATCTTCATCCTCCATAAGAAAGCAGGCTTTATCCGCAATGATATGGAGATCCACTAAAGGTTCTTTCGCCGGCCAGAGGCGGGATTGCTGAAATGCCTCCCAGGCCGCCTTTAGCCGATGGATGGCCAGAGTGGCTTCCTCAGGCAGATATATGACCACCGCCTTGGCTTTCAGGGTCTGGGCAGCCAGCAGGACTCCCTCCAGAACCTGGTGCGGGATGCCTTCCACCATAAACATGGCAGGTGAAGTTGAATTGAGGGGGGGCGCACCATTGAGAGCCAGGATAGGCTGACGCTTTTCCACCCGCCACTCGCACCACAAAGGTCCCAGAGAAGTGGTGGTCAGGCGATTGACTTCCCGGAAACCGGCGGCCACTACTTTTTGCAGGAAAGAGTCAAAACCCTGGCTGAAAAAAGTCCGCAGCCCTTTATAGCCATCATAGTCCTGGTATTCTTCCCATGATAAGGGGTCAATTTTTCCGACCAGTTCGGCGATATAAGCCTTCTGAGGCTCAATAAAATCTTGAAAATCCTTACCCATCAGCCATTGGCGCAGGGGACGGCCATCATCGACGTGGCTTTGAATGATCCGGGGCACCATATCCGGGGTAAGCAATTCATACAGATTTACCCCGATCTGGTCGCGAATTTCCACAACCACATCTTTACCTTCAATGCCTCGCCACCCCACCAGACGGACTTCAACCGGACCCAACTCGTCCAATGAGCGTTCTTTGATGGCCGCTAAAAAAGCCTCCCGGACCGCTTCAGCGGGCCCGGTATCTCTTCCCGGGAAGGTAGAGATGTTAATTTGCATGAGAGGCGTTGCATTTGCTTGGGCTATCATTAATTCTTCTCCCTCATTGGACCGTTAGCGGGCGCTGACGACGGTATCCAGTTCAAAGGCAAGATTCTCAGCAAATTTTTGGCGACGATCCGGTTCCAGTTTTCCAGATTTCGCCAAATTTCAAGCAGTGCGTCACACATTTGCTGACACAGGCCGGTTCCAGACCCTGATCAATGCGGTCCATACAATAATCGCATTTAACCACCCTGCCGGTCTCCGGATTCCACTGCGGCGCTCCCCAGGGGCAGGCGCTGATACAACTCTTGCAGCCGACGCACAGAGACTGATCAACATAAACAATTTGATCTTTTGGCCGAATCCGCATGGCGCCGGTGGGGCAGACAGGCACACACCAGGGTTCGCTGCAATGAAAACAGGGCATAAAGACAAAGGCCATCTGCGGCCGATTTTCCACAAGTTTCGGCCCCACGGTAATGATTTGACCCAGCCGCGGTCCCGGCGGTAAGCCCTTATTGCTCTTGCAATGCACCTCACAACTGAGGCAACCGATGCATTTTTTCTGATCTTGCAGGAGATAATATTGACTCATAATTCCTCTTCTCTCGTTTAAATCACCGGCCGGACCTGCACCAGCGTTTCATCCAGAGCAGGACTGCCGCCTGCCAGATCCGAGATATTTTCCTGTATAAGAGCATCACTGGCCCCTCTTTGATAACAACGGGTCTGGGCCGGAACAGTTTTGCCGAAACCGTGCAGCATAAAGACGGCTTCGGGGTGAATAAAATCAGTTACCTTTGCCTTGACTACGTTGGTCCCCACCTTAGAGGTGACCTCCACTTTGGAACCGTCCTTTATCCCGAGTTCGGCGGCGACTTTCGTATTAATCCAAAGTTCATTTTCCCGAACCAGTTCATTCAGATAAAGATTGTTTTGGGTGGAGACATGCGTATGGGCCGCAACACGCCCCACCATCAGGCGGAAATGACCTGCCGGCGGCGCCGGCACGGGGGTGTAAGGGACAAACGAGGGGAAACCGGCATTTTCCATGAGGAAACTGGAAATTTCAAATTTCCCGGACGGGGTCTTAAATTTGATGCCTTTTTCCCTATCCCACCAGATGGCATCCTGAACCAGAGTAACAAACCCTTTGGCATCGAAATCTTCCAGCTTAACCCCAACTTTTTGAAGCTGAAAATTCCAGATATCCTCAATGGTTTCATAAGGAAAGTATTGGCCGATATGTAAGCGATTGGCCAATTCCTTGGTAATCCACCAGCTCGGTTTCGTGTCATACCTCGGCGTAACTGCCTGTTTACGGATATACAGCTGTGGTTTGAGACCGGAGACCGGCTGAATGGAATCAGCCCGCTCCAAATAAGTGGATTCCGGTAGAATAACATCCGCGTACCAGGCTATTTGACTGAAATTAACATCGATGGCAACAATCAGGTCCAATTTATCCAAGGCCCGGCGCACGCCTTCGCTGTCGGGAATGGACTGCAAGGGCTCAAATCTGTTGACAATGAGAGCTTTTATGGGATATGGGTCCTCTTTTTCAATGGCATGGGCCAGCATTTGCGGGTTGCCATGGGAAGAATCAGCGATGGGGAACATGGCCCCGCCGCTGCCGTCGAAGCGGGGATCGGAAATTTTGGGAAACTTCTGATCGACGTATTTACTAATGTCTTCCCGGCCGGCGGCTTTAAGTCCTTTCTTAAAAAACAGGCCCCCGGGAGCCTCGATGCTTCCCATTAAAGCGTTGAGAATGATAATTGAGCGGCGCAGATATATTTCATTGGGGTGATGGGCGCCGCGATAGCCGTAATGGAAAACCACCGCCGGTTTATCGGCCGCCACTTCCCGGGCCAAATCGATGATTTCCTGTGCAGGTATCCCCGTTTCTTTTTCGGCCCATGCCGGGGTATAATTTTCCACGAACTTCTTCAAGGCCGGCAGTTCCTGGCGCTGGTCTTTTATCCAGCGGACGGCAAAGGCTTTATCATGCAGATCTTCTTTGAGAATGACATGTATCAGGGCATAATTCAGAGCCAAATCAGTGCCGGGCCGGATCATCCAGTAACGATGGGCTTTGGAGGCGGTAATGCTGAAGCGGGGATCGATATAGGTCATTTGGGCCCCCTTGTCCAGGGCCTTCATTAAATTGTTAATAGCTTTAATTTCCAGTGATTCAAAGATATTACGACCATACATAATGATATGTTTGGTGTTGGCGTAGTCGATGCCTATTTGAGGATCGGTATAGCCGGTGAGACTGCGGAAGGCGGTATTAACCGAACCTTTACAGAGGGCGTCGTGGGTAAAGTGATTAGGAGAGCCGAGGGCTTTCATAAAGGTTTTGCTGATGTGGGTATTGAGATTGGTGCGTTCTCCAAAGACTACACTTTGGGGCCCATGTCGGGCGATAATAGATGTTAATTTTTCGGCGACGTAATCCAAAGCTTCTTCCCAGGAGGCCTGGCGCCATTGCCCGGCGCCCCGGGCGCCGGTCCGGATCATGGGGTATTGGGGGCGTTCGGTGTCGTTGAGAAGGGCAATGCCGGCCGAACCCTTGGCGCACAGTGCACCTTCGATGCCGGGAACGTGGGGATTCCCTTCGATCCAAATAACCTCGTCGTTTTCCACGAGCACTCGGATGGGGCAACGCACGGTGCACATAAAACAGATACTATAGACTTCCTGGGTCATACAAGTTCCCTCTAAAGACTCCCCAACCGGGAACGAACAACTACCATCAAACTGGAATCGAAAATGAACATAATTCACATTCCCGGATGGAGAATTCTACCTTTAATATGCTTTATTATCATCAAAATTGCAATATATATCACAATAAAGGCACCGACAAAGCCAATGGACAGAGTGGTTCCTGGAATGGTCCATAGTTCAATATCCAGGAACCGGTACTGCATCCAGGCCAGAACAAAACCAACAGGCCAAAAATAAGCGGCAGATTGAGCTACCCCCAAGTAAAAAGATTTATTAAAGGTCTCATTGGCGAGTTGATTGGCAGCCTCATAGGCCGGTCGGTCCCCGACCTGGAGAGCTTGATGCGACAGGTCTTGATATTTTTTGGCCTCCTCGGCCAGACGAGTGGCAAAACGGCGGCCCGCGGCCAAAACTGCCGCAGAGCCAAGTTTGCCAATTGATATGGACAGAATGACCATAACCGCGGTGCCGATGAAAAAATTAAGCGCGGCTTTATCTGTCAAGCGGAAGAACCAGATGAAGTAGGGATCCAACCAGAGAAAAAAAGAAGGCATTTCCATGACACTGATCCTCGGGCTGGAGGCAGTTTAGACTGCCGCCAGCCTCGGAATTTGATCTCTTACATGCCCGGGAGGATAGACTGTCCCATAAAACCCTTTGGTCAGATAGCCGATACCGACATAAATGGCCAATACGACAAAGAGGCGTTTCAACCAGATCTCAGGAATCTTTTTGGAAGTAATCGGGCCTAAAATCGAACCGATGGCGATGCCGATTAACTCCGTGAAGATCAGCAGGAAATCAACCGGCACTGAGTGGACCACCATCATGTTGAAGATGTTGACGATCATGCCCACCAGCACTGCCAGGGCCGAGGTGCCGGCCACGATAAACATGGGCAGGCCGGCAATGGAAGTCAGGAAGGGGACGTAGAGGAAGCCGCCGCCCACGCCGATCAGGGCCGAGATGCCGTTGATGACAAAACCACCCAGGATGGGCCAGATGGGGTTGAAGGAGAATTCGGCCCCATAAAAAGTAAAATTAATCCTGGAGGGGCTCCACTTGGTTACCTGCACACCTTTGAGATGTTCGGCTGAAGCTTCCCCGGACTTTTTTATATGGGCGTCTTCAAAGGCCTTGGCCGCCGCCTTGGCGGCTTTCCGCTTGGCCTGGCCCTTTTCCGTAGTCTCATAAAAGAGCACGAAAGCCACCGCAAACACAATGATGCCGAAGAAACCGACATAGGTGCTGACATCCATCTTGCCGACGGTCAGGAGAGGGACAAGATAGCCCGCCAGTACACCGCCACCTGCCAGGCACAGACCTAAAGGCAGCACCAACCGTCCCATACGCCAATAAGTAAAAGAAGAAATCAAGGCCGAGAGCCCCACCAGATATTGGTTGCTGGTGCGGATGGAATCGGTGAGGAGCTTATTCAATGTGGGGCTGGATTGTTTAAAACCCTTAGCATAATCAGACAACCCAAAAACCGAGATATGACCGACACCGGCCATGACGCCGCCGAAGGCTCCCACCGAAGAAAAGATCCAGCCTACCCAGGTTCCCCAGAGAATATACCAGAGCCAGAAGTGGCTGGGGGCGCCGGGGATGCCCATAAAGCCTTTGGGAGCATCAGCATTAATTTGCCCCTTGCCGGTTCCTTGGGGAGTTTTGGCGATAGCCTCTGCCAGTTTGCCTTTCGCAGCGGGTTTGGCAGCTTCAGCGGGCGGGAAGGGCGGTTTAGGAGTTTCAGGTGCTACTGCTTTCGGGGCTTCGGCCGCCGGTTGAGGAACTGCGGCAGGCGGTGTAACTTGAGGAGCCGCCGGGGCAACTGCGGGAGGCGGAGTTGGTTTGGCCGCTTCCTGAGCCCAGGCGCCTGCCCCACTTATGGCAAGCACAGCAATCAACATCAGGAACAACAGAGAAATTTTACGCATACTACCTCCAGAATAATTAAGAATAAGTGCAGCTTCAAGACGAGTACCGGTAACAGCCGGAATCAATTATTTCTAAAATTAAGGAATGGGGTACTCTGTTTGCAGATCGGGCAGTTTTACTTCCAGCACCCGGTAGATCAGCACCGGGATGTTGGCATGACTGAGGACTTTTTCAGCCGTACTGCCCAACATCCAGGCAACCCCGCCCCTGCCATGGCTGGCCATGGCAATAAGATCCATATTGTTACTTTGGCAAAATTGATAATTTCCCTGGCCGGAGAGCCTTCGACACACTCGACTTTAACATTGACGCCCTGGGCCTGCATATCCTTGGCTACCTGGCCGAGAAAGGCGGCGCAACGCTTGGCCTCCTGGGCCACTGCCTCAGCCATAATTCCAGGACTACCTTCGCCATATTCAGTATAGGCAACATGCAACAAGGTGACTTCGGCCCAGATGGGTTTTTGCCAAATCTATAACCTGGGGGATGATTTTGGCCGCCAATTCTGAGCCGTCTAACGGCACCAGTATTTTTTTAAACATATCGACCTCCATTATTTTTGATCATTCATAAACCCTTATCATTTCGCCAACCAGAACCGAAATTAGCTTCTTTTCGAACCGGCCTGGAAATATTTTCTCATAAAAAAGCAATATATGTACCAAAAGCCGGACTTGGACTGAAAAAAGCTGGTTTGATGGAATCTTGCGTTCACAACCCGATCCTTCTAGCCCGTTTCCGCATTTTTTTGGTGCCCGGGAACGCAGTCCGGACCAAGACGCCGGCCTTAAGCCCAACCTCCCGGCACTGCCCGGTTTGGCAATGTTCTTTTGCCATTACCTCTTTTTGCTAAATTTTTATTGTCAGATTATTTGTTAATTGTTAATGTTAAGCTACGTTAACGATTAACGTTAACGTTAACATGGCAAAGCGGCATTGCCGGGAGCCTCAAAATGACCATGAATGGGCATGATTACAGCAAATTTTGGGAAAAGGTCATTGACACTATGATGGAGGGTCTGGTGGTGGTGGACATGACCGGAATTATCCTCTCGGTGAACCAGGCAATGGAGCACATGACCGGATATAGCCGTCAGGAGTTGATTGGCAAGTCCTGTGCGGTAATTCGGTCCGATTCTTGCTTTGATCCCCAATTAACCGAACAAGGGAAATATTGTTCCCTTTTTCAGAAAGGCCAGTTAAAGCGGGCCAAATGCGCTCTGGTAAAAAAAGACGGCAGTCTGCTGCACGTTCTGAAAAATGCCGCACTCCTGAAGGATGAGAATGATAAGGTGGTAGGCGGTGTTGAAACCTTTGTTGACATCAGTGAAGTTGTCGCTCAAGAGCGGGTAATCTTCCGGCTCCGGCGGGAATTAACCCGGGAAGACAGCTTCCACGGCATTTTGGGGAAATCCCCGAGCATGCGGCAGTTGTTCAATCTGATTACCAGCGCCGCCCAATCTGAGGCCCCGGTGGTTATCTCGGGAGAGAGCGGCACCGGCAAAGAACTGGTTGCCTCAGCCATCCATCGTCTCAGCAGCCGGAGCACCGGGCCTTTTATTAAGGTGAACAGCGCCGCCTTGAATCAATCTTTATTGGAAAGTGAACTTTTCGGCCATGTCAAAGGGGCCTTTACCGGAGCTGACCGAACCCGGATCGGCCGCTTCGAGGCAGCCAGCGGCGGTGATATTTTTTTAGATGAGATCGGGGATATGCCCCTGGCCACCCAGGCAAAACTTCTCAGAGTTCTCCAGGAGAAAATTATCGAAAAAGTTGGCGATCACCGTGCCGTGCCGGTGGACGTCCGGGTCATTTCGGCAACCAATAAAGATCTGGGGCAACTCATGGCGTCAGGAACTTTCCGGGAAGACTTGTATTATCGGATCGGCGTTATCCCTATTTATCTACCCCCCCTACGGCAACGGACCGAAGATATTCCGTTGCTGGTGGAAAATTTTATTGAGCGGGCCCGCTTAAAAACTAAGAAGGCCATCCAGGGCGTGAGCAAGGAAGCCCTGGACTATCTGATGGATCACGCCTGGCCGGGAAATATCAGAGAATTAATTAATGTTATCGACTATACCTTTGTCGTCTGTCCGGGGGGGAATATTCTGCCGGAACATCTGCCCGTCACTATCACTCAGGGGACGTCCTCAACTTTCCGGACGGCCCCGGTCAAGCCCAAAGCCGCTGCCAGAGCCATAAATAAAGAAGCCTTGCTCCAGGCCCTGCATACGGCTCAAGGCAAGAAAATGGCGGCGGCCGAAATTTTGGGGGTCAGCCGGGTCACCTTATGGAAGTGGTTGAAGGAGTATGATATCCACTAACTTATATGAAAACCGTGAGCCGTGAGCGGTGAGCCGAAAAGACTAAATCGATCAACAAACCCATTATTGTTTTCATTCTTTTTTGTGATTTTTAAACATGACGACTTTTAGTAACAGGAACAGGGAAACAGCTTGAGATCTCGAGGTTGGCAGAACGGCCTGGTGCTGAGTATGATAGCCTGTTGTCTGGTGATCATGGCCAATTGCGGCGACCAGGAGCATCCCAAAAAGGTGGACTTGAGCAAACGGCAGGATATGACCGTCAGGGCCGCCTCGACCGCCTTAACCTATGCATACCTGCCGCAATATGCCCACAAGGTTTCTTATCAGCGCCACCATCTCCTCGTGGAGTATCTGGCCACGGCCACCGGTTTAACCATCCGCCAGATATTTCCTGATACCTTTGATGAACATGTGAATATGGTGGGGCGGGGTCTCATAGATATTTCCTTTGTTAATCCATTTATTTATGTCAAGCTGGCGGATCGCTTCGGCTCCAGGCCACTGGTCCGGGTGGTGGAGCCTTCGGGCCAGTCAAATTTTCGGGGCCAGATTATCTGCCGCGCCGACAATACTCACATTCACAGCTTAAAAGATTTACAGGGGAAACGTCTGATTGCCGTCGACCCTTCCTCTGCCGGAGGCTACCTTTTCCCGTGGGGACTGATACTGGAGCAGGGATTGCGGCAGCAGGATTTTGCCGAAATTACTTTTGCGCCGGGACCTGGCGGCAAACAGGAAAAAGTGGTCATGGCGGTGTATTCCGGGAAATATGATGTCGGCACCATACGGGAAGGCACCTTGAACCTGTTGGCGGACAAGATCAATCTCAAGGAAATCAGAGTGCTGGCCCAGACGAAGTATTACCCCGGCTGGTTGTACACGGTGCGACAAGGATTAGACCCAGCCATAACGGCGCGCCTCAAAAAGGCCCTGCTGGCCCTGGACCCGCACAATCCGGAGCATCGCAAGATCTTGGACGCGGCGGGTTTCATAAAGGTCCAGGAGGCTTCGGAGGAAGATTTCGAGCCTGTTCGCCAATTAATTGCCATCATAGAAAAATACCGCACTGCCCCGAAAACTCAGTGGCCGGCCCAAAGCCGGGATGTCAGGAACTGGTCGGATTAAGATGGGGCACGAACGAATGCGATTCCTTTCCCGTTTGTCCCTGAGCACTAAAATTAATGCCGGCATCGCCCTGGTGGTTTTGATATTCGGCTTAGTTTCGACCATCATGGTCGTGCGCATTACCAGCCGGTCATTGCTGGACGAAATTAAGAAACGGGGCGCCTCCCTGACCTTAAATCTGGCCGCCAGGAGCGCCGAACCTCTCCTGGCTCAGGATTTTCTCCGCCTTAAGGATGTGGTGGATGAGATCAAGGCTTCCAGTGAGGATATTTTTTATGCCTTCGTGCTGGATAAGAATGGTCAGCTCATGTCCCACACTTTTAAGGACGGCTTCCCGGTGGCTTTAATTGAGGCGAATATTCTCCCCCCAGACCGCGGAGCATATAGAGCTGCTGGATGTGGGCAGTGATCTGGTCTACGATTTTGCGGTGCCCATTCGAGTGGGCCCCAATCAGCTGGGAACGACCAGGATCGGTTTATCCCGTGCCAAGGCTCAGGCTACCGTTGATTCTCTGGTACAGACGGTTATCACCTTCAGCCTGGTCACTGCCCTGGCAGCAATCGTCCTGGGGACGATCTTTGCCGGGACCGTTATTCGCCGTCTTCATGCCTTGCGTCAGAGTGCGGAGGATATTGTCAAAGGGAATTTAGACCTCATGATCGTCCCGCCGCCGGAGAACCACTGCTGGGAAATCCATACCTGCCGCCGGGAGGATTGCCCGGCCTTCGGCGATAATCTGCATCGCTGCTGGCACCTCCCCGGCACCTGCTACCACCAGGGTGAGGAAAGTCGCGCCGCCACGAAAAACGAGGACTGCCAAGTCTGCAAAGTTTACCTGGAAAACCGCGGCGATGAGATCCAGACCCTGGCCGAGGCTTTTGATGTCATGGCCTACAGTCTGAAAAATCATATCGGCAATCTGCAGCAGGCCCAGCAGAATATCCGGCGGCAACAACAAATCTTGCAGACCATTCTGGACGGGACACCGGATCTGGTCAGTCTGCAGGATGAAAACCTGCACTACCGGGCGGTCAACCAGGCTTTCTGCAGTTTCTTTGGCAGGCATGAAAAGGAGATTCTGGGGAAAGGTCCTGATTTTCGTTTTGGCCAGGAAATTCTTGGTCAAAATACGGCCGAGGACCTGCAAGTGATGTCCCAGGGGAGATTTATCTCCAGGGAGGTCGAAATCAGCCAGGGTCAAAGGAAGCGATGGTTCCACCTGGTCAAGCTGCCGATTTATGACGGCAACCGCCTGGCCGGCCTGTTATGCACGGCCCGGGATATTTCCGAGCTGAAAAATTATCAGGAAAAAATGATTCAGTCCCTCAAGATGGAGGAACTGGGCAAGCTGGCCGGCGGCCTGGCCGACGAGCTCAAGACGCCGCTGGGAATCATCCTCGGCTATACCAAAATTCTGCTGGAAGACACCCAGGAGGCGGAATTATTAGAACCCCTGAAGATCATCGATAAGCAAGCCCAGGTCGGTTACCGCATCGTCTCCGATCTCCTGAGCTTCTCGCGCCAGGGGGCGGGGGTCAGGAAAAATCTGGATGTCAATACATCCATCCAGGAAATGGTGCAATTAGTCCGCCACACCTTTCAGCAGGACAAGGTTGCCATCGTGACGGACCTGGACCCCGAGATCCCCGATATCCTGGGCGATGAGGCGACGCTGAAACAGGTCTGGATGCATTTGTTGAATAATGCCTATGAATCCCTGCCGCAAGGAGGGGTTATTGCCTTATCGACCAGGTTTGCCCAGGACAAAGGTGCGGTCCTGGTCTCGGTGGCTGACAACGGCCCGGGCCTCAATCCGGAAGACCGGGAGAAGGTCTTCGAGCCGTTCTTCAACTCCCGGGCCACCAGCCTGGGCATCAGCCTGGGCCTGTCCTACGCCTACGCCGTGATTAAGGATCACCAGGGGCAGATCACGGTGCACAGCCCCGTGCCGCCGGAGTACGCGCCCAAGCCGGCCGGCTCTGGCAACTCCCACGGCCCCGGCACCCAGTTTTTGATTGAACTGCCCGTCAGGTTGGAAAAGACGTTGGAAGCGGAGATTGGAGAGCCAGCCAAGCTTCTGGACCCGCCATTGCTGCCTTTGTAATCAAGCTTTCGGTTAAAAGAACTGTATGTCCATGCCGAAGGTATTGGTTCGAAATCCGCTATGCTCAGCTTAATATTTATCTTTTATAAGCTTGATTTTGGTGATATGATGAATAAATTGGCTAAATTTGCATAAGAGGTCTAATTAATGGCTAAGATCACCATTCCCAAGAAAGATTGGGAAGTCTTCCTCGAGTTATTTTTGTTAGATTCAGAGAGAAAAAAGGCTTTCTTGGAAGTTATTAAAGATCCTGTGAATGTTCCTCATACAGATGATTTCGCTAAATATTTTGCTGCTAAAACGGGCTGGAATCGTAAGAAATCTAGCAAAGCTATTGAAGTTTTGTTTAAATTATATAACTTGTATGATAACTCAGGGGAAAATATTGATTCTATTGTAAGGGCAATTATAGATTCTTTTAAGAAAATTGAGAAAAAAGAAATAGAAGAAGCTATCGATATAGATATAAAATCATTTAAATCATTCCTTAGAGAGGTGCTATCGTTATACGATACTCTGGGAGTAAGAGCTAAGGCATATAGATTAATGCCACAGCATCAACATATATTTCGTCGTTCTGAAATTTACTCAGATATTAGGGCAGTATTCAGGCCAGATAAACCAGAAATTAAGCCTTCTGCGGCTGTTATAGTACATTCATTAAAAATAGATTATTACGAGGATTATGAAGATAAGGCGTTTTATTTTGGGCTAAGTTATAATGACCTTCAACAGTTAAAGAATACTATTGAAAGAGCTATAAAGAAACATGAATGTCTGAAAAGAGTGATTGTAGAAAATTGTGACATTCAATGTTTGGAGGAAGAAGAATAATGGAAGCCATTGACTACTATGCAATGAATTTCACTACAAAAAGAATTGCAATAGAATGGCCGAAGGAAGCAATGATTCTCCCTCGGCTGAAAAAGCCTACAAAGAAACATGAATATGCAGCTGACATAGCTGAATACCAAAGACCAACCCAGAGATTGAATATATGTAAAACACCACATGAAAAACTTTCTGCGAAATTTAAAAGACTTTTAATTGAATGGCAGAAGCAAGCCGCATTCTTGCCGTCTGTAACAGCAATGGCAATTCTGCCTTCATATCAAGAGATTATTGGTATGGGGAAACCTGCTCTTCCACTGATTCTTAACGAATTAAAGGAGAGACCTTCTCATTTGTTTTGGGCTTTAAGGGCTATCTCTGGAGTCGACCCGGTCCCACCAAGGGATAGGGGCCGTATTGATAAAATGATAAAAGCCTGGATTAAATGGGGTCGCAAGAATAATATAATCGAATGAGCTCTCTAAGACGCTATTTCCCTAACCAGATTACCAGCCCTGAGACAAATGATTACAATTGTATTGCATGGGCTGCTGAAGACGATAAACGATGGTGGGAGCCGGATATCTGGCGCATTTACTACTGGCCACGAAAAGCCCCTCGTCTAATGACGCTTGATGCTTACATAAAAGCTTATGAAACGATAGGTTATATTGTTTGCCAGGATGGTAATTGGGAAGATGGTTATATTAAGATTGCTCTTTTTGTTGATGATCAAAATATCCCCACTCATGCCGCACGTCTATTGTCTAACGATAGATGGACCAGCAAATGTGGGGGATTGGAAGATATCGAACACGAGTTGACCGAAGTATCTGGACCACCGCTATCTTATGGAAATATTGCTTGCTATATGAAAAAACCTACCTAATTATCGCT
Source organism: uncultured delta proteobacterium (assembly GCA_963789385.1). Lineage (GTDB taxonomy): Bacteria > Desulfobacterota > Desulfobaccia > Desulfobaccales > Desulfobaccaceae > Desulfobacca. Next base: position 21,094 of record CAWBKT010000034.1, read on the forward strand.
GGAAAAATGGATCTTGCCTTTTACCTCATTCTATTGCGGCTCAAAGAACTTATTTTTATTAGATATTTTAAAATAAGGCCGGCTCAGCCCAGTCTATAATTAATTCCCTTGTTATTTAGGATTAATCCAAACAAGACCCCTTAAATTCTTCACCTCAAGTGGGGCAAGAGGTGGGACCTTACTCACCCAGATAAGCCCTCTTCACCCTGGGATCCTCCAGCAGTTCCCGCCCCGGCCCTTCGATGCTGATCCGGCCATTTTCCAGCACATAGCCGTAATGGGCCAGGCGCAGGGCGGCCACGGCATTCTGCTCCACCAGCAGGATAGTGGTGCCGCGCTGGTTGATCCGGGCTAATTTTTTAAAGACTTCCTGGGCCAGCAGCGGCGCCAGCCCTAAGGAAGGTTCGTCCAGCAGGAGCATTTTGGGGTTGGACATCAGAGCCCGGCCGAGAGCGAGCATTTGCTGTTCGCCGCCGCTCAGAGTGCCGGCCCGTTGTTGGAGTCGTTCTTCCAGGCGGGGAAAGAACTCAAAAATATTCTCCAGGTCCCGGCGCAGGCGATATTCCGGACTATGGTAACCCCCCAGCACCAGGTTTTCCCGCACCGTCAGGTTCGGGAAGATGCACCGGCCTTCCGGGCTGACGGCCAATCCCCGGCGCATGATTGCCGGGGTGGCCAGATGTTGGATTTCGTGGTTGGCAAAAATGATTTTTCCGGCCTGGGCGCGGTGGACCCCGGTGATGGCTGCGCATGAGGGTGGTTTTGCCGGCGCCGTTGGCCCCGATGAGAGCGACGATCTGGCCGGCGGGAACTGATAGCGTGATATTCCGGAGGGCCGGGATGCTGCCGTAGGAAGCAGTCAGGTTGATAATCTCAAGCATCCGGAGATTCTCCTAAATATGCTTTGACAACCTGCGGGTCAGATTGAATCGAGGCAGGCTCGCCCCGGGCAATGACCAGACCATGATTCAGAACCGTCAAATTCCGGCAGATGTGCATGACGAATTTCATATTATGTTCGATCAGGAGAATGGTCAGATGGTAATGACGCTGCAGGTCCTGGAGCAGCACCATCAGGTTCTCGGATTCCTGGGGGTTGAGACCGGCAGCCGGCTCATCCAGGAGCAGGAGTTGCGGCGCCGCGGCCAGGGCCCGGGCAATCTCCAGGCGGCGCTGCTGGCCGTAGGGCAATCGCCCGGCCATTTCTCCGGCATAATCCTGCAGGTCAAGTTTTTCCAGCAGGTCCCAGGCCTGCCGGCGGAAATTCTTCTCCTCCCGGCGAAAGCGGGGGCTGCGGAGCACCGCCTGCCAAAAATTAATTTTGGAGCGGTTGTGAAAAGGGATCAGGACATTATCAAGGACGGACAGCTCCTGGAAAAGACGGATATTTTGAAAAGTGCGGGCCATACCCCGACGGGCGATGATCTCCGGGGGCAGGCCGGCTATGGAGGCGCCGTTGAAGTTGATTTCTCCCTCGGTGGGTCGATAAAAGCCGGTGAGAAGATTGAATATCGTGGTTTTGCCGGCGCCGTTCGGCCCGATGAGGCCGTGCAGTTCACCGGCGGTCAATTGCAGGGAAAAATTGTTTACCGCCATCAGGCCGCCGAAAGACATTTGGACAGCCCTGGCCGTGAGAATGGGGGAGTTTTGAGGTTCGAGTTTCGATCCCGTGCCACTTGCCACTTTTCACTTCCCCCTTTTCACTTTTTGCCAGCAGCCAATCCCAGGAAAATTCCCAGCGCCCCAGCAGTCCCCGGCGCAAAAAGATGATCATGATCAGGAGCAGCAGGGAAAAGATCACCATGCGCAGCCCCGGGATGCCGGGCAGGTGAAAAGAACCGAAATCTAAAGGCTCTTCCACAATGCGAAGCCACTCGTTGCCCCAGGTAAGGATAATAGTGGCCAAAACCGCGCCGGTAGTGCTCCCCAGGCCGCCTAAGACAATAATTATCAAGAGATTAAAGGTCAGGGAAAAAGTGAACAGAGAAGGCGATATGGTGGTGATGAGATGGGCCAGCAGCCCCCCGGCGACGCCCAGGAAAAAGGCGCTGACCAGAAAGGCCAGGAGAAGATGCCGGAAAGGATTAATCCCCATGGCCCTGGTGGCGGTTTCATCGGCGCGAATCGCCCTCATGGCTCGCCCGAAGCCGGAATTGCTGAGGCCCGTGATTACCGCCAGGGCCACCACAGCCACGCCCCAGGACCACCACACGTTCGTATAAGGAGCCAGACCTTTGAGACCCATGGGACCGTTGGTGACCGACTGAATGTTATTGGCCAGGACGCGCACGACCTCACCGAAGCCCAGGGTGACAATGGCCAGATAATCTCCCCGGACCCGCAGCACCGGGAATCCGGTGATCAGGGCAAAAAAGGCGGCCACCAGCCCCCCGGCCAGCAGAGCCAGGGGAAAAGAAGTGGAAATCTGGTTTAAGGGCCAGATCAGGGGGGTGATAATGAAAGACAGCTCTTTTTCCGCCGGGGTTAAGGTCAATAAAGCGGCAGTATAAGCCCCGAGCGTGACAAAGGCGTTAGGCCCGAGATGGAGTTGGCCGCAGATGCCGTTGATAAGGTTATAGCTGACCGCCATGGTAATAAAGATGGCGGTGGTGTTGAGCAGGCGCAGGTCATAATCATTGGCCCAAAAATCAGCGGCGCCCAGAAAAAGCATTACTATGGCCAAGGCCCCGAAAGTGAGGAGCAGATTCCGGCGAGGGGATGAGAGGACCATTTAAAGTTTTTCCTCAATGATGCTCTCGCCCAGTAAACCGGTGGGGCGGACCAGGAGCACCACGATGAGCAGACCGAAGGCCAGGGCGTCCCGATAGCCGGCCCAGGCCGGGAAAAAGGCGACCAGGAGAATCTCTAAAATTCCCAGGACCAGACCGCCAACCACGGCCCCGGCCAGATTGCCGATACCTCCCAGAACCGCAGCAATAAAGGCTTTTAATCCCGGGATAACTCCCAGAAAAGGATTCACCTGGGGGTATTTCATGGCCCATAATAAGCCGCCGACGCCGGCCAGCAGCGAACCCAGGATAAAAGTTAGAGATATCAAGTGATTGACGTTGATGCCGAGCAATTGGGTGGTTTCCCAGTCGTGTGACAGGGCGCGCAGGGCGATGCCGATGCGGGTGAAGTAGATGAGGGCGAATAACCCAGCCAGCAGAATGAGCGTTATTACGGGAATCAAGAGACTGAGCCGGGGAATATAAAGGCTGCCGAAATGCAGAGTGCCCGTAAAAGCTGTTACTGTGGGAAATGGTTGCGGCCGTCCGCCAATCAACACCAGGGCCAGATTTTCCAGCAGAAAAGAGGCGCCAATGGCTGAAATTAACAGTGATAAGCGGGGGGCCCGACGCAAGGGCCGGTAGGCACCCAACTCCAGAAGAGCTCCCATCAGACCGGTTAAGGCCAGGGCCAGGAGAAAAGCCAGCGGCCAGGGCAACGAAAACATTGACAGGCCGAATAAGCCGATATAGGCGGCAACCATTAAAAAATCCCCATGGGCAAAATTTATCAGGCGCAAAATGCCATACACCATGGTATAGCCGATGGCAATAAGGGCATACAGGCTGCCCAGAGAGACGCCATTGATCATCTGCTGCAAAAAAACTGAGGCGGTCACGGTTTTGTCAGGCTCTTTATAAGGTTGGAGGTTTTTTTAATTCGGCATCGGCCGGACGTAAGTAAAAAGGCGTTAAGGTATCAAGTTCCGGTATGTTGCCGGCGGCAAACTGCTGCAGCCCCAAACCGGCCAAAACGCCGGCCCGGACATGGCGAAATTCCGGCGGTGGGAAAATCGCCTGATCACCAAGTTTCTCCTGAAATAATGAACCGTAACGCTCCAGGCCGGGACCGGTAAGGATAACGGGCGGTGTTAGGTGCGCCGCCAGCGCCTCTGGTGACAACAGCAAATAATCACTGCGCCGGGGCCCGCCGGCCGGCCGATTTTGGTAAAACGCCGCATAAACCTCATTTTTTTTCGCATCAATGACCGGACAGACCGGCAATTCGGCAAAGGGCAGATTGGCCGCCAGGGCATCCAGGGTATTGACCGCGACCACGGGGCAGCCGACAGCCAGGGCCAGTCCCTTGGCTGTGGAGAGACCCAACCTTAAGCCGGTAAAATTTCCCGGCCCCCGGCTGACAACGATAAGATTCACGGCCTGAATGGTATTGCCGGTCTCCTGCATTAAATGGTCGATATGGCCTAAAAGACGATTGAGGTAGGAAGTGGCGCTGTCCAGGGTGAATTCCGCCTGCAGCCGTTGGTTGGCCATTAAGGCGACACTGCCGCGACTGCCGGAGGTATCAAAGGCTAAAACCAACATGGCCGGGCACCCGGGTGGGCCGGGCGCATCATTATGAGCCGCACCCAGGTATGATTAAGGAACATTTTTCTTCGTCCAGATAAATTTTAGATAATTAAAAAGCCAACTTTGGAATCAGTCTGTCATAAACAAATTCATTTTAAAAGTCTTTTTTCCAATTAACGGGTAGCCAAGGGACCGACCAGCGCCTACGGATCAAATGTCCTGCCGGGAGAAGTTTATCGGCATTATGATTGCGAGTGTCTGCCGGCAGGTCAAAAAAATGCCAACCCCATTAACTTCTTATGCCGCCCCCCCTAACTTGACACTAATACATAAGTTTCATATAAATAAGTTTTTAGCTTTCTTCGGTAGTTTTTTCTGATTTTTCCGTCAGACTTGCACGGGTATAATAGTTAGTTTCGGCTGAATGCCTGAACTATGGGGTTATAAAAATATTTTATTACCTTATTATCGAATGGTTGTTCTGTTCCTTTGTAAGGTTTATCCATCTCAAAAGTGAGGAATCCGGTTTTTGAAAGTTGAATTTTTCCGCCATCAACTGGGAGAAAAAAACCTGCAGCGTTTTGCCCGGGTTATGGAGTCCATTTTTCTGACCACGGGCCGGGAAGTGGCACTTTTTGAAGAAAAATTCGCCGACTATCTTGGCCAAAAATTCGCTTTAGGATTAATGAGCGCCACGGCGGGACTTACAATTAGCGCTGCTGTCCCAGGGAATTGGTCCCGGTGATGAAGTAATCACCACTCCCATGACCTTTGTGGCAACCGCCCTGGCTATCATGCATGCCGGGGCCAAACCGGTCTTTGTGGATGTGGAGCCTGAAACCGGCAATTTGGATGTAAATCTGGCCGCTGCGGCGATCAATGCCGGAACCAAAGCTATTATGCCGGTGCACCTGTATGGTCAAATGGTGGATATGCGTCGCCTGAAAGAGCTGGCGCAGTCAAATAATCTTATCATTATTGAAGATGCGGCCCATTGCCTGGAGGGCGAGCGGGACGGGATTCGAGTGGGAGAATACGGCGACGCCGCCTGTTTCAGCTTTTATCCCACAAAAAGCATCACCTGCGGCGAGGGCGGGGCCATAACCAGCAATCACGAACATTTGCTGGAGCCTTTAAAAAAGCTGCGCCTGCACGGGATGTCCACCCATGCCGATGACCGTTATACCGGACTTTACCGGCATTATGACGTGGATGTGCATGGCTGGAAATATAACATGTCCAATCTGCAGGCGGCCCTGCTCATAGATCAGATTGACGAGATTGAATCCAGGCGGCTGGCTCGGGAACGGGTAGATCGTTATTATCGCGAGTGTTTTGCCAATCTTGCCGGGTTTGGACCTCCCGGTGCTGCTGCCGGGTGTTAAGCAGGGCTATCATCTTTTTACCATCTGGGTGCCCCCCCAACATCGAGACACTGTGCTTTGGGAGTTGCAGCAGCGGGGCGTGGGGGTAGCAGTCAACTACCGGGCCTGTCATCTGTATTCACTTTTCCGGAACCGGTATGGCCATAAAGAGGGTGATCTGCCTGAAGCTGAACGTCTAGGCAGCCGGACTCTCAGTCTACCCCTCTTTGCCGGATTACAACCGGCCGAGGTGGAGTATGTGGCCGACACGGTTCAAAAGGTGGTGCGGAGCCTGGTTTAAACTCTCAGTAGTTAAATTTCGCCCCTCCTCTCTGGTATAGCACGTTGACCACCCGACATTTGAATTCCTTAGACAATTCCGGCCCATACGGGATACCGCCATCATGGCAGGAGAAATCCGCCCTCCGGATAATTCTGCTCTTTTCACTGGTCATGGCGGTTTTTTACACCTGGACCAGCATGACCACGCCCTATCAGATGGGGCACGACCAGACGTATCTGGGCACTTTTCTGGCCAAAGATCAGGATCCGACCTTGTATCTCCGGGATTACGCCTTCCACGACGATACCCTGTATCGCTCCTATATTCCCTCCTATCGGTGGTTTCTCAATACATTAATCCGGCTGACCGGCAGTTTTGAGCAGCGCCCTGCTCTCGCTGGTGCCGGTGGTGGTGTTTCTTTTCGCCCTGGGGACCGGGCTTCTGCTGCTGGAATGGAGCCGGTCCGTCTGGATTGCTTTAGTGATAACATTTCTGGCCATCCCCTATCGGGCGGCGCCGTCCGGAGAAATCTGGGGCGTCGGCGGGGTGGAATTTTTGTTGGCCCGTACGGTAGCCACAGCTATAGCGCCTTTTATTTTCATACTATTCTTTCGATTTGTGGACCAGCCGACAACCAAAAGAGCGGTTTTTACGGGTCTCAGCACCGGCCTGCTGGCCTTCATCCATCCTCCCACCGCCATGTTGCTGGGCGAATTATTTGCCGGGTTTTTTATCCTCAATCACTTTCAAACCCGACGCGGCTGGCTGTTCCTGGCCCTTTTCCTGGCCGGCTATTTTCTCTCGACCTTATATCCCCTGACGGTGATGGGTCACCAGGTGGCGGCGCCGGCGGCTTCGATAGATTTTTCCAGCTTGCGTCAAGTCATTGTCTTATTTGAAAAATATCCAACAAATTGGGGGACTTTCAAACACCCGACCGAACGCCGGGTCTGGATTTTTATCTTGGCGACAATTTTTCTGGGATTAAATTATCTCTTGCGGCCAAAAAACCGTCATCAGGCCGCGCTCCAAGGCTGGTGCGCCGGAAACCTGATCATCCTTTACCTCTGCTGGCGCATCGCCGGCAAAGGAGCCGATTTTACCTGGTTGTATCTGGTCGCGGCAGGGTACGTGATCTGGCGCTATCGACAGCAGAACCTGGAAAAAGAGGACTGGTGGCTCTTGGGTCTGGGTTTTGTGGTCGTGGCGATCTCCTTGCTGCCCTATTATTTTATGACCATGCTGTGGTTCAAGATAGATTCCTTCTGGTTGACCACCCTGGTTTTAAATAATTATCGGGCGGTGCGTCTCATACACCCCTTTTTTTATCTTTTCAGCGCCCGGGCGGCGAGCTGCCTGATCCCCCAGGTGGCAGCCCGGCTGCAATCCACCCCGTTTATCATCCTGGCAGAGTACACGCTCCTGGCCCTGACCATGTTCAGCCGGCTCCTCTTCGGACTGTCGCTGGCGGTCATAATTTTCCGGCACGGATGGCGGTTGCTGCCCCAGTGGCGGCGGGTTATGAGCACCGGTTTAACCATTCTGCTCCTGATAACCGTCAGCGGCCTGATATTTTTCCCCGCAGCTCAACAAAGCCTGGGAACTTTTGCTGTTCAAGACCTGGGCTTGAGAAAATCTCTCCCGGATTTACCGGCGGACGAAGAACTCTATACCTGGGCCAGAACCCAAACCCCTAAAGATTCCCTTTTTTTTTATGGCTCTCCCCTGTTTCGCTACCGGTCACAGAGGAGTATTACCCATGCGTTAGACCTGTTAAGTCACTCGGAAGCTCGATATGTTGAGATTTACCGACGCTATAATCGACTGGAGAAGGCCTACGAGGACCCTGCCGGCCTGGTGCAGGAGGCGAGAGCTTTACAGGCCGATTACCTGGTAGTTGAAAAAAACCGCCATGTACGTTTGCCTTTACCGTTGCGGTTTGAAAATAATAAATATTTGGTGTATCAACTAGCCGACGAAGTTCCGGAAAATGTCCCGCCGCCGCGATCCAATAGGTCCAGCGACCTCAACCGGGAGACATGTGCCGCTGATTGGAGATTAACCATTCTGCCTTTGGCAACGAAAATGAGAACGATATGTCAAGTAATCAATTAAAGGCCCTGGTTTCCATAGATGTGGATTGTATGCACGGCCATACGGAGAATTACGCCGGCGGACGCCGCCAACGAGGCAAGGATGACCGCTTCATCGACATCAGTTATCAGTATTGGCTTCCCCGTTATCTGGATCTGCTGGGGGAATTGAAAATTCGCTCTACTTTTTTCTTAGTAGCCGATTTTGCCAGACACCCGGGAAATCTTGCCTTAATAAAGCGCCTGATTTCAGAGGGGCACGAGGTAGCTTCTCATTCTGTGACCCACCGGGTTGAACTGTGCAGTCTTGGATCTGCAGGAAAAGGCCCGGGAAATAATTGACAGCAAAAAAATCCTGGAAGATCTCACCGGGCAACCGGTGGTAGGTTATCGCGGCCCGGGTTATGCTTTCGATGCCGATATTGCCCGTCTGCTCATAGAGAATGGTTATCTTTATGACTCCAGCGTGGTGCCGGGATATCTTTTTCCTTTGTATAAAAAAGTTTTCCGTCTCTACGACCGGCTCATTTCCGGGAAGGCTATTGTCCATCCCAATGCTCCCCCTCTGGTGAAAAGAGAACCTTATGTCATTCTGTCGGAAAATGGCCGCCGGTTGGTGGAACTGCCTCTTAATGTGCTGCCCGTGGTGCCATACCCTTTTATTTCTTATGTCTTCACCGGAATTGACAAGTTTTACTTCATGTATAATCTTATCAAGAAAAAAAATCCCCTTATAATTCATGCCTTACATGATTTTGAATTTATGGATGGCGACGACCCGAGTGAGTATGCCCAGAGTAAAGCCGTGGACACGGTGGCCCGTCAAAACCTCGCCACCCGTCTGGCTATGCAGCGCCAGATCCTTACCACTTTGGCCAAAGACCGCCAGGTTGTCACTGCTGGGGAATATGCCAGGGATTTTCTCACGGCTAATGGCTCAATTAATTGAAAAATTCCTACCTTATTTCATTCTCTTTCCTATTAAAGGAGATTAACTAGTTATGGCAGAGTCGTGGGAAAAGGAAGCGGTCTCTTTTGACCGGATTTATGCAGGCGGCGGTTTAGCAGGAAGAGTTCCGATCCTGGGCCCTTTTATTCAAAAAGGTATTATCGAACGCCACAATCGGGCTCTGGCTTTCTTAGGCGCCACCAAGGCTCAAACCATTTTAGATCTGGGATGCGGCGTGGGCCGATTTGCCATTGAGGCGGCGCAGCGGGGAGTCACGGTTTATGCGTATGACATTTCGCCGCCGGCCATTAAGATAGCTCAAGAAGCTTCCCGGCAAGCCGGTGTGAGCGACCACTGCCATTTTTATGCCGCCGATCTTATGACCGTGGATTTCCCGGCCGCTGATGCCTGGTTTGACCTGGGGTGCCTTAATTATCTGTCTGAACCGGCCGCGGTGGTGCAAAAACTGACCCAGGTGCCGCATCTCTTTTCCTGCCTGCCGATGAAAGGCCATTGGCTGTCTCCGGTTCATTACGTCTATCGCACGCTGTTGCGGGGGCAGAAATACCTTTCCTTTACCGAGGCTGAGATTAGAAAGCTGCTGGCAGCCTACCCTCGTTTAGACATTCAAAAATCAGGTTTAGTATATTATGTCACCACCGTGGTATAAGGTTAATCTGCTTCCGAAAAAGGATATTCACAGTCAGCAGTTGCAGGACCCATGGGCACAGAATACATTTTGGCCATTCTGGGTAATCCTGGCGCTGGCCCTCTGCGTCCGCTTGATCTGGTCGGACCTGTTTCAGAATTTCATCGGCGCCGATGCTATCCGCTATCTCTGGATCAGCCAGCATGTCAGCTCGGGGAGATTGGCAACTCCTGCCGCAACTGTACACCTCGCCACTGCTGCCGGCCCTTATTGGTCTCCTGGCCAAACTGATTAACGATCACTTACTGGCCGGCAGGATTATCAGCATTCTGAGCAATACATTGGCCGTTGGTCTAGCCATGTTGTTGATACGGCGCCTCTTTCCCCAACGTCCCACCCTGGCCTGGCTGACCGGTTTAGGGCTGGCACTGAATCACGTTTGGTGCCGCACAGCTCCTTTCGTGCTCACGGACAATCTTTTTTTCCTTTTGCTCCTGGGTCTCCTGCTGCTTATGGTTCTCCTGTTGGAACAGGTTACCTGGACCCGAGCCCTGGCTTTTGGTATTGTTTGGGGGCTTTTATTTTTCAGCCGGGAAATAGGTCTTTATTGTGGAGCCTTTGCATTTCTTGTTCTTTTAGCAGGCCATTATTTGGAAATGGAAACAACGCCGGCTGAGAGGATGGGATCTATGGCGGGTAACTGCAGGAACTCTGCCGGTTCTGGGGTTAATTTTATTATTCTGGGGGGTATGGTACTATCATTCTTTAGGAATCTTTTCTTTAGGGGAAGGCCGTCGCTTTTATACCAGTTATACTCAAAAATTTGACCGGAAAGGCCGCCATCCGTATTATAAAAATGGTACAATGTCTTTTTTCCATTTACGTCCTTACGAACTGATGGAATTCACCCGTTTTCCCAAACCTGATGATGAACGCTATCCACCATCCGGGGCTATTACGCTCCTGCATCAGCCGCTTTTGACTTGCCGGATTATCTGGGATAATTTTATCTGGAGTTTTCAGGAATTTAAACGAGTTACCCTGATAGGTTGCCTGACGTTGTTCTTTCTGATCCCGTTGGGACTTCTGACCCGACGCTTGTGGCTCCCGGCTTCGGTTTATTGGACTTTTGGAGCGTCCGCGGGAATGTTGGGCCTCCACTTTTTAGGGCCGGTGCGCGAAGCCAGACTTATCGGCTGGTTCTTCCCCTGGCTCTACCTGGCTTTGGCCGGCTTTACCCTCTGGTTATGGCAGCTGCTGCAAGAAAGACCATGGGGACCTGCCGGGAAAAAAGCAGCAACTTTAGTAATCGGGATTATTTTCCTATTTCCGGTATTGTATCCCCAGTATTTTAAAGAAGTACCAAGACGATGGCGTCTTCGCCTGGCCCCCCAGGTGCACATGCTTGCCAGTGAACAGATCAGGAATACCTTCGGTCCCGGAGCAGTCATCGCCTCGAGAGAACCGGAAGTGACATTTCGCAGTCAAGGCTATTGGATCGGCCTGCCTTACGGGACAGCTCATGAGATAGTAGCATGGCTTTATTTAGGCGGGGCGGATTATCTCTTGTTGCACGATCTCATGGCTATCCCGGAAGAAGAAAAAATTTTTTGGGCAGACCCGAAAGAACTGCATGAGCAATTTCCTGAGTTAGAGGTGGTAGCAGAATTTAATCTTACCGAAACTTCCGCGTTTGGGAAGCACGGCCGCCTTTTACGTTTTCGACCGCAAGCGCCAAAGCTCGCCCTCTACAGGTCAGAATTTCCCTGGGCCGGGACTCATCCTAAAATAACCGGCGCCTGGGCCCCCACCGTGCCTAACGCCACCGGCGACAAAAAATAATCCGAAAAATAATGAAACCATACCAGGAACAACTTAGACCTGCCCTGACCCCACAGTCCTTTTGGCTGCCATGGGGCCTGACAGTTATCCTGATAGCGCTGCTGGCCAGAGTTTTTTGGGTAATTTTGTTTCAAGGAGAGATCGGCGGGGATGCCATCCGGTATCTCTGGATCAGTGAGCACGTCCGTCGGGGTGAATGGCTTTTCTTGCCCCAGCTCTATACTTCGCCGCTGCTGCCGGCCAGCCTGGGGTTATTGTCACATGTAACCGGAGACCCGGCCCTGGCGGCTAAATGGCTCGGGGTGATCATGAATACCGTGGCCGTTGGCCTGGCCATGATGATTATTCGTCAGCTATTTCCCACCCGGCCGCTGCTTGCCTGGTTTACCGGGTTAGGCTTAGCGGTTAATCATGTCTGGTGCCGACTGGCTCCTTTTGCCTTGACTGAAAATCTGTTCTATCCCTTGCTGATGGCATTTTTTCTGGTCCTGCTGCGTTTGTGGCACAATCCCACCTGGTGGAGAGGATTGGCAGCCGGAATCCTTTGGGGAGCCTTATATCTAAGCCGTGAAATAGGCTTGTACTTTGGTGCCTTGGGTTTCTTAGCCTGGCTGTTACATTTCTACTGGCAGAATCGAAGCACCTGGCACGTTAAAAAATTTGTCACGGTAGCGAAAGTTTCGTTCCCTTTATTTTCAATTTTAGCTGTAATCCTGTTGACCTGGATGTATTGGTTTTACGCCTCTCTGGGAATAGTTTCTCTGGGAGAGGGAAAAAGATTTTATCCAACCTACACCACTACATTTGATCGGCAAGCGGAGAATACGTATCCAGGGTATAGCGATGGAGAATTTGCTTTTTTTCAATTGCGCCCTTATGAAATGATGGAATATACCAGGTTTCCAAAACCGGGAGATCCACGTTATCCCAAAGTTACAGGTTTGCAGATGTTTGCCCGTCCCGTTATACTGGCTTCTCTGATATGGGATAATTTGAAGTGGAGTTTAAAGGAATTTCAACGTGTCAGTTTAATAGGATTTGTTGTTTTGTTTATCTTTTTACCCTGGAAATGGTGGCAAGGGAGGTTTCAACTTTCATCAGAGGTATTGTGGTTCTACGGCCTGAATTGGAGTATTTTGGGATTTACTTTTTTAGGCCCCCTGCGCGAGGCCCGGCTCATCGGCTGGTTTTTCCCCTGGCTGTATTTGAGTCTTGGCGCCGCAGTGATATGGGCCTGGACCCAATCAACCCGGTGGCTGCCCGACAGAAATAGACAATACCTGGTAAAATTTTGTCTTATCGGAATAGTCTTATTCACTTTTCTATATCCTCAGTATATTAAGGAGGTTCCCCAGCGCTGGCAGATTCACCGGGAGCCTCACATACATACCTTGGCCGCCGATTATATGGTAACTAATTTTGGTAAAGGCGCCGTTATTAGTTCCGGGGAAGCGGAAGTGGCCTACCGGGCGGGTGCTTACTGGATAGGTCAACCCAATACCAAGGCTGAAAATCTAGTGGAATGGCTTTATTTAGGAGGTGCAGATTTCCTTCTGATTAATGATCGATATGGAGTCGGGGGAGGTCGGGAAATTTTTTGGTCTGCTCCGGAAAAAGTCGAGCAAGCTTTCCCTGAATTAACATTAGTAGCCAGTTTCGAAGGAGTAAAAAATTTTACTTACGGGCATAAAGCCCGGCTCTTTCGTTTTACGCCCGATCCTAAAAAATTTTTGGAATATCGGATAAAATATCCCTGGGCCGGCACCCATCCTCGCGAGGCGGGGGCGGTTGCTGTGTCACTACCTCACTCTTGATTTTAAAGAGCATAACCAAATTAATTAAATAACGGTTGGAAATTTAGTGTCAACTTTGAGCTGGTTTGAGCGCAATCCCAAAAAGACCTTGGGAGCATTGCTGATTTTAGCGATTATTTTATTAACTTTTGCCGTCGAGAAAATTCTCGCTTACAGAAACCGTGACAGTAATCCCGGCATTCAACGATATATCCGGCTCCGGGAATATAAACCATATTTTTCCCAGAATTTGATCCCTCCCGAGGCAGAACTGGCTATGGCGGATAATCTGGAACGGAAACCATATCGATTTCGTATTGACGGTAATGGTTTCATAATGCCGTCACAGGTCCATCCTAACCCGGATTTGAGTGTGATATTCTTAGGCGGCTCATCCACTGCCTGCGGTTACATGGAAGAAGATCAGCGATTTCCTTATGTCACCGGGCGACTGTTAGAAAGCCGGACGGGAAAAAAGATTAATTCTTACAACGGCGGCGTCGGTGGCAATAATTCCCTGCATTCCCTCAATATCCTCTTAAATAAAGTAATACCCTTGAAACCGGAAGTCGTCTGCCTGTGCCACAACATTAATGACTTGACCACACTGCTCCTGGAAAAAACCTACTGGTCGGCCAACCCCTCCCGCTCCATGCTGGTTGCCTTAAATCCTACCATAAGCGGCAGCCTTAAAGAAATCCGTGATCTACTCATACCGCACCTTTCCCTGGAAGTAAGCCAACTTTTCCGAGAATTAAAAATTAGATTTCGAAAATCTAAAAAAGCCGGTTCCGGTGAGGATGAGTTCGCTCAAGTCCGAAATCAAAAAATCCACTATAACGAATTGGAATTACGCCAATCTTTTCGGAATAACCTCCAGCTTTTTATCGATCTCTGCCGACTGCACCAGATTCGTCCGGTTCTCCTGACTCAGGCCGGCCGTCTGAAAAATGATCCTGACCCGATGATAAAAACCTCTCTCCAGGACTTGGAAAAACGCCAAGGCCTGCCATACCCGGAATATAAAAAACTCTTCGATGCTTTTACTGATGAAATTCGGGAAACCGGCAGAAAAAATAATATATTAGTCATTGATTTGGCGGCTCAGATCCCACCGGAAAAAGAATATCTCTATGATATTGTCCATTTTACCGCCTTAGGGTCTCAACGGGCGGCGGAGATTATTGCTGCCGCTTTAATAATTGACATGCCGGAATTATTCAAAAATTAACACATCTTGTTGAAGAATTAATACGTTATAATTACCATTAATAGGAGTTTTGTTAATGTCAGAAAAACCATCACTGATAAAAACTTATGAAACGATTAGTATCCTGGCCTTTTTCAGCATTGCGGCGGGATTATGGTTTCACCGGACGGGATTCTTTTATGCAGCGCTAATATTTCTATTTCTGGTAGTTTTTGTGAAAAAGGCAGCGACTTGGCTGGCCTGGGGATGGTTGCAATTTGCCCATCTGCTGGGAACAGTAAATACTAAAATAATCCTGACTCTGATTTTCTTTTTGATATTGACCCCGATTGCCTTAATGTATCGCCTATTTTATGGTGACTCGCTCAAGATCAAGCACACCACTTCTGAATCACAATGGCATGATCGGAATCATACCTATAATAAATCTGATTTAGAAAAGGCTTGGTAATTCAGTTTATTAGCTTTATTTTGGCCAATCGGGATGAATAAAAATAATCTACTAAAATATTATTATAGTATTTCCTATAATTAAGGTAATTATGACAATATCCACACCAAAAAAAATAGTTTTTTCTCTGATTGCTATTATTTTACCGCTTCTTGTTATAGAATTCACTAGCTATGCCGTAATTCGGATATTTTTCCCTAAAGCCTATAGTAATAGTAAAAGGCTCTCCTCAAAAGATGCTTCAACGTTTCGGACAGACTATAGCGCCAATGATTTTTCAAAAGAAGATTATGATTATAATAAAGATTTTTATGGGCCACATTTGCAGAACACTTCCCTGAGTTTGCCGGAACGTCTTATTGGACCAAGAGCCTTTGCCCATTATCTACGAAGTGACCATTATACCTTATTCCCTTTCACTATGTTTCATGTTCAGAGGAATTATCGTTCTGCAATTGTCAATACGAATCATTTAGGGTTTCGCGCTTTGGAATTTAGTAAATATGAACAAGACCCTCGTCCCAAAATTATAATCTTGGGGGGGTCAGCCATATTCGGAACCAATCTAACCTCTGATGACAAGACCATCAGTAATCAATTACAGTCTTACCTTCGCCAGCAGGGGCTTGATGTTACTTGTATTAATCTTGCCATGGGGGGCTATACTTCCGAACAAGAGATGATCACCTTGAGCAGGATAGGCATGCGTTTTAATCCCTCTTTGGTAATAGCGCTGGACGGTTGTAATGATGTCGTTCATTATCTTAAGAATCGTGATTTACCGCTTTTATTTCCGAAGCTGGCACGGCTTTATTATGGAGGCATGCCGCCGGATTCTTCACCTGGGACGTACATAAAAGCCTTAACACTTAAATTAGGTCAATATTCCTCTTCTTTCTGTCTGGCTGGCATTTTGTCCTCTAAACCTCAGGATCAATATTCTGAAGAAATTGATAATTGTGCTTTGTTTCCAGAAAAGTCCGATGAAACAGCCATTATAGATAATTATATAAATTCTCATCTTATGATGTTCAGCTTGTGCAAGGGCCGTAATATAGGTTATATCGCCGGTCTCCAGCCAATGTGTGGCCTCTGGTTGGAGCCTCGCTGGCAAGGAGAAGTAGAACAGTCAATTTTACCGCATAAAAATTTTGTCAATATCTATCTGCTCCTTGATAAAAATTTGCAGGCTCTTGCCCAAAGAGAAGGATTTCCTTATATTAACGTTGGGAAGATGTTGGCTAAAGAAGAGAACACTTATAATTTTAGCGATGTGGTTCACTTAACCGATATGAGTGCAAAAATTATTGCCCAACAGTTAGGGGAGCTGATTTCAGCTAAGTTTTCAGGGCTTTTTGACACATCTAAAGAGAGATAATTTATTTTGAATTTTTTAACGGATCAATTTGACAATCTTTTACCTTAAAAAAGGTTTAATGCTATAGGGCGAGTAGATGTATATTTTAGGTATATCAGCATGTTACCATGATTCCGGCGCGGTCCTGTTGGAAAATGATCACATTTTATCCGCGGCCCAGGAAGAACGGTTCACTCGTAAGAAACATGATTCCGCCTTTCCGGTCAATGCCATTAAATACTGTTTGGAAACCAACAGTATAAGTTTCCAGGACATTGCGGCAGTCACTTTCTATGATAAACCTTTTCTTAAATTTGAAAGATTATTGGAAACTTATTATGCTTTTGCTCCTCGAGGCTGGCAATCTTTTCTGGCTGCCATGCCGGTGTGGCTTCTAGTGGGGTAATTTTTTGGTATTTTATTTCGGGTATGATTGAAAATATTTGAGAATAATTTCATGCCCACAGTAGCTTTAGTCGGACCGGAATTATTTCCTGTTCCTCCAATTCGAGGAGGCGCCGCCGAACTTTTTATTGAACAGGTAGCTTCTCGCTTACAGGACTGGCAGCCGGTGGTCATCGGCAGGGCTGATCCGGATTTGTTGGCTCACGAGCGCCGGGGTAAGGTCGAATATTTTCGCATCCCCTTATCGGGATGGGAATTTCGGCTCTATAAACGTTACCCCCGGTGGTTTCCCGTATATGACCGCCGGACCCTGGCGATAATTCGTAACCTTAAGCCGGACCTGGTTCACGTCCACAACCGCCCGCTGTTGGCCCTGTATCTGCAAAAACACCTTGGCAGCCACATACCGATTATTTTACACCTTCATAATCTCTATAATTCCTTAGGGAAAAGGGAAAGGCCACCCATCGGTACACCCATACCAATGGACGGCTGTGTCGCCTGCAGCCGATTTGTGCTTGACCGGGAGCGGTCACCGTTTAGGATTGGCAGCTCACAGTTACTGGGTGGTTTATAACGGGGTTGATCCAGATACTTTTGGATGTCGCTGGCAGCAGCCGGAAAAGCCGTCTGCCGTCAGGAAAACCTATGGCCTTGGCGACGCTCCCACTGTTCTTTTTGTGGGCAAGATACGGGAGAGTAAAGGGATCGGGGTCTTATTGCCGGCCATGGAACTGGTCTGGCGATATCTGCCGCAGGCTGTCTTGTTGCTGGCCGGCGGCACGGAATACGGCCGCGGTCGAACTGACCGCGCCACACCTTTTTATCGCCATCTGCAGCAACAGTTACACCAGGCCTCCGGCCGAGTGGTGCTGACGGGTTTTATTCCTCCCTCCCAGATTGCCGAAGTTTATCAGGCAGGAGATATTTTTGTGGGACCATCCCAGATCGAAGAAGGTCTTGGCCTGGTTTTCCTGGAAGCCTCGGCCAGTGGACTGCCCGTCATCGCCACCCGCCGGGGCGGTATCCCCGAAATTGTCCGTCCCGAGGTAAACGGTATTTTGTTGGAGCGGCATGATGATGCCCAGGAATTAGGGGAGGCCATTGTCCAATTATTGCTTGACGAGTCCCGGCGGGAATTCTTGGGAAAACAGGGATGTCAATGGGTCCGGGAGCATTTTACCTGGGAAAAAATTGCCCAATCCCAGACCGAGGTATATGACGCGGTATTAGCCCGGACAAAACTCGGTCACAATAACGGCAGACATTGTGTGGCATAAATTTCTCCTGTTCTTGACCCGGCTATATATTCGTCGCCAGATGCGACCGGCGGCCGTGTCACCCCTTGAGCGAACTTCAGATTGACAAAATTCATCGAGTCTTGTTAATAAATTCCACCGCCTTGGGCGATCTGTTATTTTCCACCCCGGCTATCCGCTGCCTGAAAAGAAATTTCCCTTCCTGGGAGTTGGATATTGTGGTACAACCCGGTTTAAGGTCGTTGCTACAACACAATCCGGATCTCAATCGTTGCTGGATGTTTCCAGGCCGAAACCTGCGCTTGCTGAAACTGGCGCATGAATTACGGACCAGGCGCTATGATCTAGTAATAATTCTGCACGGCAATGACCCTGAAGCCTCCCTCCTGGCCTGGCTGAGTGCCAGTCCTTTTATCATCGGTTCCAGCAAAAGTCCTTGCAGCTTCGCCTACTCATACGGGGTGGCGTCGGGGAATCTCCATGAGCACGCCATAGAAAAACGTTTGAATTTTGTGCGCCCGCTGGGAGTCACAATTGATAGCAAACAGATGGAAATTTTCTTGCCGGCCTTTGCCAGAAAAGAGGCGGAGAAAATCCTGACGCAACATTTCGGCAATTTTCCCGCCATGCTTATAGCTTTTCATCCGGGGGGGTCCGCCCCTTATAAACAATGGTCTCCGGACCATTTTGTAACTTTGGGGAAATTCTTAAAACAACTCTATAACGCGCATTTTTTATTAATCAGCACCACCGCGGAACGGAACCTGGCTCAGTCATTGGCTGATCGAATCGAGGCACCGGCCTTGGTAACCGGCGGTGAATACGATCTGTTAACGGTGGCGGCGCTGCTCAGCCAATGCCGGTTATTCGTCGGCAACGACAGTGGACCATTACATCTGGCCTTAGCATTACAGACCCCCGGCATCGGTCTCCTGGGAGCAGACGATCCCAAACGTATCGGCCCCTACGAGGCTGACTGGGGCTCGTTTATATTTAAAGAAGAGGCTTGTCTCCGAAACCCATGCCTCACCAAACATTGTCGCCGATCGAAATGCCTCGAAGCTATTCGACCGGAAGAGGTTATCCGGCTTATCCAGGACTGGTGGCAACCGAAATTCCTCCCCCATTAATTTGGGAGACTCATCATGGTGGCAGAGGAACGAACATTCTCCCTTTGAATGTAATAGATTTCAATTGAGTAAAATTTTCTCACCGGGAATTATAATAAACCATCGACTTAAAAAATGTTTCCAGATTATTATAGAGATCATTGCTCCATTTTGGGCAGCTTATAACCTGATCAAAGCGAGACGAAGCCATGGACGATGTCCACCGCCGACTATTAAGACAATTACCATCGGTAGATGAGATGTTAGAGCATTTTTACGAACAATCTCAAACCGCGAAAATTCCTCGCACTGTGGTATTAAAGGCCATCAGACTGGCTTTAGAAAAAAACCGGCAGCAGATATTAGCAGTTAAGGCAGCTGAATTACCGGAAAGTTTGGACCGAGCTGACCTGATCACAGAAATCAAGAAACAGCTGGCTTGCAGCCAGCAGGCTCATCTCATTCCTTTAATAAATGCCACCGGTGTCATCATTCATACCAACCTGGGCCGGTCGCCATTGGCTACAGCGGCCATGGAGCAGATTTTTCAAGTCGCAGCCCACTATTCCAATTTGGAATATAATCTGGCGGCAGGAAAGCGTGGGTCCCGCCATGACCATCTGGAGTATCTGCTTACCGAACTAACCGGGGCGGAGGCCGCCCTGGTGGTAAATAATAACGCCGGGGCGGTATTTTTAACTCTGAATACTATGGCCCAGGGGCGTGAAGTCATTGTTTCCCGGGGCCAGTTGGTAGAAATAGGCGGGTCATTCCGGATGCCGGATGTCATGCGGGCCAGTGGGGCGATCTTAAGGGAAGTCGGCGCCACCAATAAAACTCATCTGTTTGATTATGAAAATGCCATTTCTGCCGAAACCGCCATGCTCCTTAAAGTCCACACCAGCAACTACCGAATCATGGGATTTACCAAGGAAGTTCCCCTGGCTGAGATGGTTGAACTGGGGAAAAAATATACCTTGCCGGTGGTGGAAGATTTAGGGAGCGGCTGTTTTCTTGATCTGAGCCGTTATGGTATTGAAAAAGAACCGACGGTGACCGAGGCTTTACAGACCGGTGCCGATCTGATCCTCTTTAGCGGCGATAAATTGCTTGGCGGCCCCCAGGCCGGCTTGGTCATCGGGGACAAGGTTTGGATAGATAAATTAAAAACCAATCCTCTGACTCGCGCCCTTCGACCGGATAAGCTGACGTTAGCCGGCCTGGAGGCTACCTTGCGCCTCTACCGCGACGAAAAGGAGGCCATTCAAGCAATTCCGACTTTGCGAATGATTACCCAACCTCTGACCTTAATTAAACGCCGGGCTCAGAGTTTGATCAGGAAGTTGCGCCGGGGCATTCCTCCCGAGAATAAACTTACGATTGTTCCGACCGTGGCACGAGTCGGCGGCGGCTCCCTCCCCCAAACAGAGCTTCCCAGTTGCGCTATTGGTCTAGCCGGCCCAAACTGGCCGCCTCATAAACTTGATGAAGCTTTACGGGCGGCCAACCCGCCGGTAATCGCCCGGTTAGAACACCAAATACTGCTCCTGGATGCCCGGACCATACTACCGGAAGACGAATCCAGGTTAATTTCAGTTTTGACGGGAATCCTGAAAGGTCAAAGCAGTTATTAAAAAGACTTCTTGGGGCAGCTTAATCATCTTAAGGGCTTAAAAACAAAGGGAGGTCTTTTGACCTCCCGAATTTCTGATACCAGCCAACTCACTTATATTGAAAATAACTATTTTACTAAGGGCAATATTAATAAATAATTCACAAACGTATCCACCTTCAGGAGCACATCCTGAAAGGAACTATAAGATTTAGTTAAAATATTGGTAAAACTTACATTAGCTGAAGAATAAATTTTTCCACAACTAATGGTTATTTGATTGTATCTTTAAGAGATTTTCCGGGTTTAAATTTTACTACTTTGGTGGCGCCGATCTTAATGGGTTCCCCGGTTTGTGGATTTCGACCCTCTCGTTCTTTCCGATCGGTTACAGTAAAGGTGCCAAAACCGGCCAAGGAAACGCGGCCTTGATTTTGCAAGATATTAGTCATGGTTTTAATAAAGGCGTTTAAAGTTTTTTCCACATCAGCCTTTTTAACCTGTCCTTCCGCCGCAATTTGAGAAATTAACTCTCCTTTTGTCATAACCGCTCTCCCTCATTAAGAATTTATAATTATTACTCTAATCTTCATGTATTCTTTAACTCTTTCAACCTCACGATTAATTTTGGCCTACTACCCCCCTCCCTGAATGCCACCAAAATTTATCGCCCTGGTAGAGCACAAGTAGTACTTATTGATTTGACGCCTAAAGTCCTAATTGTGTTTATCCATAGCATAGATAATATGATCTTGACAATAAAAAATTACAATTTTTGTTTAGTTTTTAGGGATTTTTTTGCTTGAAGTTGAATTTTTATTTTTAACGTGCCTGGAATTTAACGACCATGATTTAATAAAAAAATCCAGGCAATTTTATATAATTATATTATCATAATAATATCAGTGAGTTACAATATTTACTGCAGCCTTAGCGAAATGCCTTTTGAAAAATAATAACCCCCAGGAAGCCGAAAATAATATTAGCGAGCCAGGCTGCCAAAACTATCGGCATTTTACCAACTTGTCCCAATGATAAAAATAAACTGAACATAAGCCAATAGATAAATACCACTCCTATTCCCAGGGCAATTCCTAATGAAATGTTCATTTTCTCCCGCCAAAGAATTATACCGCCTCCTATGAGCGTGACAATTAAAGGTGTTAAAGACATGGCTATTCTACCCTGCAATTCGGCCCAGTAGGGTCTGGAATCATAACTATCCCGCTCCAGTCGCAGAATATATCGGTACAGGTCATTAGCGGTCATTTCGGTGACTTTACGCTCCAAACTGCTAAAATCTTCAGGTCCTTCAGTCATGATAAAGGTTCGCTTGGCAAAATTTTCTCCAATAATCTGACCGCCGGGTATAAAAATTTGAGTCATACCATCTTCAAGAAGCCAATCTTTTCCTGTCCATTTCGCCTTGTTAGCCCCAATAAATTGGATCAGATGGAATTGCCGGTCGAAAATATAAATTTTAACTTTTTCCATGGTTTTAGTATCTTTGCGAAATTCACTAATATTAAATATAGCCCGGTCTCCTTTATACCAGAGATACTTTAATTCGATTAACTCTCGAACGGGCTTTTTGTCTACCTTGGTTTCCCAGATGATATTAATCCGTTGAGTCAGCAATGGATTAATATATAAATTTAATGCCAGTAGAAGCAGCGACAATAACAGAGAAATTAAGAGGATCGGCCGAAGCATCCTTGCCACGTTTAAGCCGGCGCATTTAATTGCAATAGTCTCGTTGTGGCGGGAAAGCAGCCCGAAAGTTATAATAACCGCCAGAACAATGGCTGCCGGCAGTACCTGACTGGCTGCCACCGGCATCTTGGCGGCGAAATATTCTAGAATTGTAAAAAATCTGATATCCGCCCTTAAGAGTCGATCAATTTTTTCAAAAAAATCAATGATAAGATAAATACTGACAAAGGCTGCCAGAGTGAGCACAAAATTTCGGCAGAATTCTCTGGCAACGTATCTGAAAAGTAGACCAGGTTGGAAAAAGCCACTTGAATAAGATGTCTTAATTGTAATCATGCCCGCGTTTGAATTGATGGTTTATTAAATTTATGAAACTTGGCATGCACTTATCCATTGCCGGTGGTTTGCCAAAGTCTCTGGACCGAGCCCGGATTCTGGGCTGTCAGGCTCTGCAAATCTTCCTGCAAAATCCTCGAGGTTGGCGGTGGCGAGAAGTGCCGCGACTCGAAATTAATGATTTTTTAGAAAAACGGCAAGTACATAATCTAGATCCGGTCATTGCCCATCTTTCGTATCTCCCTAATCTCGCCGCGGTTGATCATCAGCTCTATGTCCGTTCTTGGGAGCGTTTGCGCCAGGAACTTGCTCTGGGAAAATCTCTGGGGCTTGACTATCTGGTCTGCCATCCCGGTCATGCCGGCGCCGACGAAGCCGGTTTCGGACGCGTTGCCTCCGGTCTTAATCGCCTCGTCTCAGAACTGCCGCCCCCTCCCTTAATATTGTTAGAAAATACCTCCGGACAAAAAAACGAACTGGGGCACAAAATTATTCACCTGCAGCACATTATCACCCTTAGCCAGGTTCCCGTGGGACTTTGTTTAGATACGGCCCATGCCTTTGCAGCCGGTTATAACCTGCGCCTGAAAGCGGGCAGAACATTGCTGCTGCGAGAATTTAATTCCGGCCCCGGTTTACAAGCCCTGAGAATTATTCATCTCAATGAGGCATTATTTCCCTGTGATTCTCACCGGGACCGCCACTGGCATCTGGGTCAGGGCACTATCGGTCTTGCTGCGCATGAGAAAACTACTTCGCAGCCTCCCGGGGGTGGAGGGGGTAATCCTGGAAACTCCCAAAAAGAATCAGGATGATGATGCGCTAAATTTAGCCGCCGCCAGAAAACTACTAGATGAAATTAAGAAAACTCCAACATAGACACTCCCAGGTTTGGATCCAGGCGACGACCGACATTCAGACCGACAATTTCCATAAGTAATGCTTCGGCTACCAGATAAATTTCCGTTTCCTGCCGCAGGCACCCCATGAGAGTGTCTCCACCCTTGCCCAGCGTACCATGGACATGCAGGCGGGGGGAATCTCCTTCCCAAAAAAGATTGCCGACGCCGATAACTTCCCAGGCCCGGGAAAATTCCTGCCAGACCGGTACCGGCGGTAACTCCGGTTTTTCCGGACCGGTCACCAATTTACCTTGTTTTAATGCCCCTAAAAATTGCAACCAGGCTGCCTTGATGTTATGGGTATCGGCAAATTTGGTAATCTCCTGCAGCAGATCTTCGCCATCTGAAAATTTTAATAAAAAAATTCGCCCTATTCGGGCCTCCTGAAATTGCATGGGGGCTGCTCCTGGATATTCTGGCGTTCGTGTCTATACTTTATTTTAAAATAATTGAATTTACTTATTTTTAAAACAAAGTGCAACTTTACCGGGAGGGTTTTTATTATGCCACACATTCAACTCGCAGAATTTTTTTTCCCCAGTCTAGCGGCGGTCGCGATTTTAGTTTATCACCTCCATTACTTTTACCTGATTAAACACGCGCCCATGCAGACTGCTGTCGGTATTACCAGGTATTTGCGCTCCTTATGGGTGGAAACGGTCATGGAACAGAAACGGGACATCCTGGCAGTGCAAACGTTACGAAATTGGGTTATGGCTTCAAGTTTTCTGGCTTCAACGGCGATTCTGATCAGTCTTGGTATTCTTAGTTATATTTTCCAGCATAAATCTATTTCGGAATTGCCATTCAGCTTTACGCGCATCGTCAGCAATATTGAAAATATTGATATCTTAAAAATTCTCATTCTCTTTATGATCTTTGCCTTTGCCTTTTTTAATTTTACCCTTTCCATACGGTATTATAATCATGTTAATTTTATGATTAATGTGCCCTTGGATCGTCACAGTATGGTTAACGTCGAGTATGTCACCAGAACCCTGAATTTAGGAATGATCCATTATACCTTAGGCATGCGGGGCTATTATCTCTCCGGACCGTTTTTCCTCTGGCTTTTCGGACCCGCCTGGATGTTTTTGGGAAGCATTTTGGTCCTGGTTGTTTTATATAATATTGATCGAACGGCGTAAAGTTCTGAGGATTCAGCCTTGTTACCGCCGCCGGAGACTCCGCCCTATTCTCTTTAATATATAGTTACTTCTTTGAAACGATGTGGAAAAAAGGCTTAAGAGCACTTATACGCTGCTATCTCAGCCGCTGCCCCTTGAGAAACGGCAAAGGGCGCCTCTACGAAGCTTATAATGAAAAGCTGCTGCCGTCTGAACGGTATATAACTATATCTATAAAATATGGTTTTTTCCTGCGATTGGACCTTTCCGAACCATCTCAAAGAAAAATCTATTTTTTCGGCGATTATGATGAACGTCATGAAATAACTCTTCTCCGGCGGATTTTGCTCCCCGGTGATATTTTCTGGGACGTGGGGGCTAATATCGGTTTCTACACCTTGACCGCCTCCCGTCTCGTCGGTCCGGAGGGCCGCGTCGTGTCCTTTGAACCAGCCGCGCATGCCTGGAAATCCCTGACCACTAATCTAAGCCTCAACCAGAGTGCGAATGTGCTGCCTTGCCAGATTGCCTTGTCGGATACCTCCGGTCAGGCAGTGCTCCATAGAACAGCTGATTTTGCCGACGGCGGCGCCAGTCTGATGCCCCGGGCCGATTACCACAGTGACAGCGAAAAAGTGAAGACGACAACCTTAGATCAGTTTCTGGCCCAGTCAGAATCGCCGCCTCCCATCCTCATAAAAATTGATGTGGAAGGGTTTGAAGGCAACGTTTTACGGGGTGGCCAAACAATTTTGCAAAGCGAACAACCTCCTTTAATTCTTGTCGAAATGAATGATGCGAACGAGATTGGCGCCATTTTGTCGACCGCCGGTTACCGAGGCGCTTATCTGCACCGCCGGCGCTGGTATCCAGCCCAGGATTTGACTAAGATCAGATCAAGAAATATGCTCTGGTTTCGTCCGGACTCTCCCCTGCACCGCCGGCGCCTCACCTTCATTAAGTTATGTAAAGATGCGCCCCCATAACCCTGGCGCAGCAGTTCACCGCCACCATAAAATAAAAGTTGTTAACCATCCTTAAGATCAATTATAATTGTTAATTGGATAAATTTTCTTATTCATTAACGTCCTCACAGACCGCCAAATTTTATAAAGTAACTGTTTAAAATATGTCTATAGAATATTCCATCGTTATTCCTTGTTTTAATGAAGGGGAGATAATTCAAGAAGTTATCGGTAACCTCAGGTCATTCCTCGCCCAGCAGTTAAAAGCTTCATACGAGATTATTGTGATTGACGACTGCTCGACGGATAATACCAAAGAAATACTAAAAACTATTGAAGGTATTAGAGTTATTTATCATCCCATTAATCGTGGCTACGGCGCCTCCATTAAATCTGGTATTTCTCAAGCCCGTGGCGCTTTTGTGGCCACTTATGATGGTGATGGGCAACATAATCCTGCCGACCTGGTGCGTCTGTGTGAAAAAATCCATGAGGATAATTGGGCCCTGGTTGTGGGCGCCCGGACCAAATTACTGCACAGCAGCCTCTGGCGCATGCCGGGGAAATGGCTATTAGGCTGGCTGGCCAACTTCCTCAGCCGCACCAAGATTCCGGATCTTAATTCAGGGTTGCGGGTCTTCCGCAAGGAAATTATCAGCCGTTATCTGCATCTGTGCGCCGATCGCTTTTCTTTCTCCACCACCAGCACCTTAATCCTGTTGAACCGGGGGTATTCTCTGGCTTATCTGCCCATCGAAGTTAATATTCGTCATGGTAAAAGCACTGTCAGTGTCATGACCGGTTATGAAACGGTTTTATTAATTATTCGTATAGCCTGCCTTTTTGATCCCTTGCGTGTTTTTATTCCTGCCAGCGTTATACTCGTTTTAATTGGCACAATTCATGCCCTCTACCCATTTTTTTTCCTCAATCGTGGTCTGACTTCGGGTTCCGTCATGGTCATCTTATCAGGAATCCTGGTGTTTTTCTTTGGTATTCTGGCCGATCAGATTTCTGCTCTCCGCAAAGAAAAGTATGAGTAATATCGAAAGGTGCGGTCGACAAAGTAACAAGTTATGTGCGGCATTTGTGGAATAGTGAAATCCGAAGCACCCGTCACTGATGACGAGATCCTGGCGATGCGGGAGGTATTAAGACATCGCGGGCCGGACAGTGCCGGCCAGATCGTTAAAGGCAGAGTCGGCTTAGGCCATCGCCGCCTGAGTATTATAGATCTTTCCGAGGCCGGCAGCCAGCCCATGCTCAATGAAAACGGTTCTATCTTTCTCGTTTTCAATGGGGAAATTTATAATTTTCAGGAGCTGCAGCAATTTTTAGAAAAAAAAGGTCATCATTTCCGCTCGCAATCTGATTCCGAAGTTATTGTGCATGCGTATGAAGAATTTGGCATTGACTGCCTGAACCATTTCAGGGGTATGTTTGCCTTTGCCCTTTGGGACCACGATCGCCGGCGATTATTCGCCGCCCGGGATCGGTTGGGTAAAAAACCTTTTTTTTACTGCCTCCACAAAGGAGATTTTTATTTCGGTTCCGAAATTAAAGCCATTCTAGCCGCCCCCCAGATCCCCCGGGACCTGGATTGGGAAAGCCTGGGATTTTTTCTTTCCCTCAATTATACCCCGGCCCCCTTTACCTTATTCCAGGGCATTCGACAGCTTGAGCCGGCCCAATATCTTCTTTGGGAGTCTGATCAACTTATTGTCAAAAATTATTGGGACCTGCCTTACCCACCGGAAGTTTCCGAGGTTGCAGGCCGGGACGTCTTTCCGGAATTTGAGAAGATTTTTAATGATGCTATTCGCCTGCGGCTGATTGCCGACGTCCCCCTGGGAGCTTTTTTAAGCGGTGGGCTGGACTCTGCTGCCGTGGTGGCTTCGGCAGCCTCTTTATATGCCGGCCGCCTAAAAACCTTTGCCATCGGTTTCGGCGAAAAAAGCTATGATGAACGGCCCTATGCCCGACAAGTGGCCAACCGCTATGGTACTGAACATCATGAAATTGTCGTTACCCCTGAGGTTGAGGCCATCTTGCCCAAACTTGTCTGGCATGGAGAAGAACCCACGGCGGATTCCTCCATGGTGCCGGTGTATTATTTATCCCGATTTGCCTCACAGGAAGTCAAAGTAGTTCTCAGCGGCGATGGGGCCGACGAAATTCTCGCCGGTTACCCTACCTATCAAGCCCATTTTCTGTTAAAGGGGCTGCAAAAACTGCCTTCGCCGGCGCAAAAATCCCTGCACCGCCTGGCCCAGAGTCTGCCGGTCTCGCACCGCAAAGTCAGTTGGGACTTTAAACTGAAACGATTAACCGCAGCCCTGTCCTGGGACCTTGATTATGCTCATTATTCCTGGCGCCGCATCTGGGACCCGGAAGGATTGGCCAAACTGCTGCCCGGGAGGACGCTGCATGAAGGTTTCGAATTATACAATTACTGGCTGCAGCGCTGCTCCGGCAGCACGGCCTTAAACCGCATGCTCTACGCCGATACCCGTTTTTATCTACCCAACGACATGCTGGTAAAAGTAGATCGTATGACTATGGCCCATGGATTGGAAGCCCGGGCTCCTTTTCTGGATCATGTGCTGGTGGAACTGGCGGCGCGCTTCCCGGACACCTGGAAATTAAAGGGTTTGATCTGGAAAAAATACCTGCTCCGCCGGCTTCTAAAGGGTAAGGTTTCCCCTGCCATCCGCTGGCAATCCAAGCGAGGTTTCAATGTTCCCGTGGGCCTCTGGCTCAAAGGGGAGCTTAAAGATTATTGCGCCGACCATCTCCGCCTGCTGCGGCATCTCGGCGGGTTTGATATGAATTATCTGGAGGAGGTGCGGCAAAAGCACCTGCGAGACGAAAAAGATTTCAGCCATCATCTCTGGGGCCTGCTGATCCTGTCCTTATGGTGGCAGACTTTTTTTGGCCAAAATCGGCAACTTCCCAATACTTCTGTTTCATGATAAAAAATATTATTCTCATTATTTCATTTGTTTATTAAAAAGGAATTTTAACCTAAGACCCGTTTTACAAAATTAAGTTAGAGGTATTCTTTTTTAAGCTGACCCCGGAGGTCCGTGATTGAATATTCTGCTCATTGAAGCCCCTTATGATTACGGTCGTATGGAGGCCATGACCAAACCCCATTTCCCGCTGGGTTTGGGGTATGTGGCGGCCTTTCTCCGCCAGCAGGGTCATCAGGTTCGACTGCTCTTAGGCCTCACCCCCGAGGTTTTGCACCACCAGTTAGCAGACCTTCCAGCCTGATTTGGTCGGCATCAGTTGCATGACTCCTACCTATCCCCAGGCGGTAGCTATCTGCCGGGAGGTGAAAAAACGCTCTCAAGCCGCCACTGTCCTGGGAGGACCGCATGTGACTGCTCTGAAAGAGGAGATCCTGCAGGTTCAGCCCGAGATTGATTATGTGGTTTGCGGGGAAGGTGAACTAACCATAGCCGAACTCTGTGGGATGTTGGAGAAATCGGACCGGAAATTCTCAAAAATTAAAGGGTTGGTGTATCGCACGGCGAAAGGCGCCGTGAAGGCAAACCCTCGGCGGGAAATGATCCAAGATGTCGATTCCCTGCCTTTTCCGGCCCGCGATCTGGTAGATATGAGCCGGTTAGGGACCCATAAATATATCGATGTCGGCCGGGTCAGCGCCACCATGATCAGCAGTCGGGGCTGCCCCTTTAAATGCGCCTTTTGTTCCAGCCATATCACTATGGGAAAAATTTACCGGTTTCGCAGCGCCCAGAATGTTCTGGCCGAAATCGATGAACTGGTCAACCGCTATCACGTTAACCATGTCGCCTTCGAAGATGATACGTTCACCCTGAACCGGGATCGGGTCGAAAGCATTTGTCGGGGATTAATCCAAAGGAATTACGACCTTACCTGGTATTGCCTCTCCAGGGTGGAAAGTATGGATTTCGAGCTGGCCACATTAATGCGTCGGGCCGGCTGCCGGATGGTCAGTTTTGGCATTGAGTCCGGTAATCCGGACATTCTTCAAAAAATTCATAAAAAAATTTCTCTCCCCGCCGCCCGGCAAGCCATCGATTCCTGTTACCGGGCCGGTTTGCGCTCCCAATGCACCTTTATTTTGGGATTCCCCTTTGATACGCAAAAAACCATGGCCGATACCCTGCACTTTGCCCAGGAGTTGTCCCCCACGATAGCCATTTTCTTTGCCCTGGTGCCCTATCCGGGCACTGAAATGTATCACTACCTGCCGGAGTCGCTTCGCCCCCACCACGCCGAGCAATGGCAGGATTTTGCCAACATGATAAACAACCAGGGGTATTTAAGCCTTGTGCCCGGTTTATCCGCAGCAGAATTGACCAAGATGACCGAGCGTTGGCACCTGCGTTTTTATCTGCGCCCCCGGCAGTTATACCGCATGTTTCGAACCCTCCGCACCTGGCAGGAATTTACCAGCTTTGCCTCCAGCGGCTGGGGCCTGGCCCAAAAAGTCACCCGGGCACTAGGCCATTCTTGAGATTGCCGTTTTACTTAACCTACTAGCGGAGTTGACACTTTATGAAATGTCTCTTAATTGCCCCACCCTTCAGTAATGTCTACGGTAATTTCAAGTCCATGATGAAGTATGGTTTTTTAAACCCCCCTCTTGGTCTTTGTTATCTGTCGGCATCCCTGAAAAAAGCCGGGCATCAGGCCCTGGTTTTGGACTGTGAGGCTCAGGGTCTCAATATAGATAAAATATTTGAAATTATTCAGAGGGAAAAACCGGATCTTATCGGCATCACGGCCACCTCTCCGGAACTGGCCAATGCCCTTACCATTGCCGCGGAGTTAAAAGTCAGATCAGCCATTCCCATCGTTTTCGGTGGCGTCCATGTTACCATCTTTAAGGACCAATTGCTGCGCGAGAATTCAGCCATCGATTTCGGCGTCGTCGGGGAAGGGGAACATACCATTGTCGAACTATTGGAAACCCTGGACCAGCCGCAAAAATTTTCCTCTATCCAGGGCTTGATCTTCCGGGAGACAGGCGACATCAGGCAGAATCCCTTGCGCCCGCTGATTCAGGACCTGAACGAGCTGCCCTTTCCGGACCGCAGCGGTCAAGCCGCGGACCTTTATTTTCGCAACGTCCCAAAAGCAGGATACCAGACAACCGCCGCCTTTATGTCCTCCCGAGGCTGCCCGTGCCACTGTACCTATTGCGCCATCGATCAAATCCCCGGCTGGCGCCGGGTCCGCTACCGATCGGCCCGGAACGTGGTGGATGAAATTGAATATCTGGTGCGGGAATTAAAAATTACACATATTTCCTTCAATGACGATGTCCTGACCATGAATCGAGCCCGGGTCTACGATATCTGTCAGGAAATCCACAAACGTAACCTGCAATTCACCTGGGAAGGTCTGTCCCGGGCGGATTGCGTTGATCTCAAGCTGCTGCAAACCATGCGAGCCGCCGGGTTTGTGCGCATCTCCTACGGCATCGAGAGCGGCAATCCCGACATCTTAAAATCCACCGGTAAAAATGAAACATTGGAACAAATATCCGAAGCCTTTCGAATCACCCGTCAGGCCGGCATAATTGCTCGAGGCTCATTGATTATCGGCCTGCCATTTGAAAATCGCCAGACTGTGGAAGATTCTTTCCGCTTTGTCAACAACCTGGAAGGTATCGATCAAGTTATCATAAATATCCTCCAGCCCTATCCCGGCACTAAAGTGCGAGAACAGGTGCTGCAGGGAATCGGCGGCAGTCGCATGCTGGTCGATGATATGTCCGAGCTGCGCCGCTTCGGGAATGCCTCCGTTGAAGTCAATGATTTAACTCGCAATAAATTAATCATGCTCCAAAAGCTGGGATTATTGCGTTTTTATCTGCGCCCTCGAGTTATCTGGCGACACTTGCAGTTTTATCATCCCAAGGCCTTTCTGATGGACGGACTGGCCTTTCTGCAATCAATTTTTTCCTGGCAAAAAGCCTAAAGATGGCCTCAAGCGCCGTGGGCAAAACAGCCGCACTGCAGCTCCGGATGGCGCAGTTGGCTGCACCGGCTACTTCCCCTGATTGTGGGTGGAGGGCTGCTGGCCCTGATCTTGAGCCGTACTGATCTGGCCAGATTAACGCTTATTCTGACCCGGGTCCAATGGCAGTGGTATGTCCTGGCCCAATTGATGGTAGCTTTCAGTCTGCTGATCATAACCTGGCGGTGGCGCTTCGATCTCGGTCTTCTAAAACTGCGCTATCGATTCGGCGAATTATTTCTCATTGATAATGCGGGTGCTTTGGCCGGCGCCGCCACTCCCGGACGAATGGGTGATCTGGCCCGCCTGATTTATTTTCGACAGGATAAAGACGTGCTGGTCAGGGTGGGACTGAGCATCCTGGTAGAAAGATTTTTAGATCTGGTTTTCCTGGTCTGGCTGGGCACCGGACTCATGTTAAGCTTCCCCCTCCCGGCAGAGCTTCGGAAGTTCCTGTTGCATCTTATCCTGGCGGCGCATCTTGCCGGTCTGGTTCTCGTTGGCTTTGCCTGGTATTTCCGGGGCAAGAGTTGGCTCTCCGACAAAATTCTCCGACTCGTTCCCAACTCCCTGAGGGCCCGCTTTTCCGGGCATGCCAAGGATCTCATGGCCGGGCTGGGCTGTTATGCCACCTGGTGGTTTGTCTTTCCTGATGATGTTGACTTTGTTGAACTGGGGGTGCAACATTCTGGGAGCGGAGTTTTCCGCCCGGGCCCTGGGGTTAAACTTAAGTTTCCGGGAAATTGCGGCCTGTTTCTGCCTGAGCACCCTGTTTACGTTAATTCCCATGTCTATAGCAGGTATCGGCACCAGGGAACTGGCCATGGTGTATTTGTTCTCCTGCCTCGGATTGCCTTCGGAACAGGCCGTGGCCTTTTCTTTTTTACTTCTCGGATTCCTTCTGACTCACTCATTAGTGGGATTTCTGGCACTTCTCATTAAACCGCCCCAGGCTACAGCAGGAGAAATCGGGTGCGGCGTCGGGTGAGGGGGACTGTTAATTTTTATGAACCGCCAGTCCGAACACCATAGCCATCCCAGAAAATTAAGAATTTTCGCCGTTATCAACCCGGAACGCACCTCCGGGGCTGATATGATGCTCCTGGACGCTCTCCGCCGGGTAAACCCCGATCGGTTCGAGGTCAGGCTCGGCCTGCTTACCACCAATTCCCAAACCCAGCAACCTGATTCCCTCTCACATGGCAATCAAAGAATTCCGGATGCGTCAACTCAACGGCATCGCCTGGCTGCGTTTCTTCCTGTACCTGTGCTGGCATCTGGCCTTTAATAGAATTGATCTTATCCATGTCAACAGCTATGTCCCCGGTAACTATGCCCGCCTGGCGGCCCGGCTGGTGCGGGTGCCCATTATTATTGATTACTGGCACGGCTTTACCCGTTTTAATCGGAAACGCCGGTTCATCTGCCGGTTCTTAGATCATTTTACCGACCTCAGCCTCGCAGTCTCGGCGGGGGTGCGGCAGCACCTGCTCCAACAACTGCACATTTCTCCAGAAAAGGTGAAAGTTCTGTATAACGGCATCGATCTGGAAAATATTCGCCACCACCGGGAACGACTGGAAATGCGCACTGCTTTAGGCATACCTGCCGATCAACCGGTAGTCGGAATAGTAGCCAGATTGGATCATTGGGCCAAAGGCCATGGCGAACTCTTCCAGGCCCTGGCTCGAGGTTCGCACCCACTACCCCCTGCACTGCCTGGTT
This sequence comes from uncultured delta proteobacterium, assembly GCA_963789385.1. Classification (GTDB taxonomy): domain Bacteria; phylum Desulfobacterota; class Desulfobaccia; order Desulfobaccales; family Desulfobaccaceae; genus Desulfobacca. Next base: position 54,575 of record CAWBKT010000034.1, read on the forward strand.
ATCGGCGGCGGACGGCGAGAGCCGGAAATGGCGGCCATGGTCCAAAAACTGTCGCTCACTCCCTCGGTTTCTTTTTTAGGACATCGGGATGATATTCCGGATCTCCTGGCCTGTTTGGATATTTTTGTCCTCCCCAGCCATAGCGAAGGCATTTCCCGATCGCTTCTGGAGGCCATGGCCGGCGGTCTGCCCGTCATAGCCACCGAGGTTGGCGGCACCCCGGAAGTCGTTCAGCATGAGGTAAATGGTCTTTTAGTGCCGGTAAAAGACCCTCAGGCCCTGGCTCAGGCCCTCATAAGACTTTTAGCGGACCCTGCTTTGGCAAAAAAATTAGGCTCTGGCCGCTTCCGGGCACGTGGCCGCCAATTTTTCGTTAGACAGGCTGGGACAAGAGTTAAATGAAATTTACCTGGAATTAGCCGGCCACAAAAAACTGTTGATAGTCATCTACCATTCATCATTCCGTCCATTCATGGCATAAAGTTTTCCTCAAATTTCGTAATGACATTGAAATTTTTCAAATAAATATGGTAGTATTTGCCAATTATAGTAGTTCTCAAAAATAATTTCTTATGACCCACCTGTAGGGGCCGTTCGCGAACGGCCCCTACGAGAAAAAACTTTTGAGAAGAGGTATGAGGAATTTGGCAGAGGTCTCTCATTGGTATAAAAGTTAAGCCTCAGGAAAAATTTTGAAATTTCACCTTGTATTCTTGATTTTGCTGCTTGAATTATTGTTTAGCCGGATCGGTTTGGGCTGCGGAAACGCAGATGTTTAAAGGGGAAACTTTCGAGGGAGGTCCATGGCTCATTAAAGCGGATACCCTCACCTTTCATACTGACACCCAAACCTATGAAGCTTCCGGCAGGGTTGAAATCCGTCAAGGTGAACGACGCCTGTCGGCGGACTACATGAAGGTGCATGGGCCAACAAAGATTGCCGAAATTCAGGGCAATGCCATCATGGTCCTCGGGGAGGATATCCTGACCGGAAAAGCCGGTCAATTCAATCTGGTCACCCGCAGCGGCGAATTAACCGATGCCAGAATATTTATCCGGCGCAACCATTTTCATATAGATAGCGCCCTCATTCGCAAAACCGGTGAGGATACGTATTACACGGAAAAATCAGTCATCACCACCTGCGACGCCGATCGGCCGATGTGGAGTTTTTATTCCCGGGAATTGGAAGTTAAAGTTGACGGCTATGCGGTCGGGAAGAATACTACCTTACGTCTTGGCCCGGTCCCGGTAGCGGTTTTGCCCAGAGCCGTATTACCGGTTAAAACCACAAGACAATCCGGTTTTCTTATGCCGCATTACAGTTACCACCAACTGAACGGCACGGTGGTGGAACTGCCTTTTTACTGGGCGATAAACAATCATCTGGATGCCACATTTTATCCAATGATTGTCAGCCATCGCGGCTTTATGCAGTCAGAGGAGTTCAGGTATGCCTGGGACAAGGAATCCGGCGGCACCGGACGTTTTTCTTATATTACCGACCACAAAGCCTCAGCCCCCACTCCGCATCGGTATTGGGGTGCGGCAATGTTCAATCAGAACCTGCCCAAGGACTGGAACGCCCGCGGCGTTTTAGATATCCCAAGTGATTTCAATTATCTATATGATTTTGACTTCGGTTATCAGTCATTAGGCCGGCTTAACCGCGCCTTTCTCAGCGATTATGGCCGCAATTTAGAACAATATGACGTTAAAACCAGGGTTTCCAGTCTTATCCTGCAACGCCCTTTTCCACTCGGAAGTTTTAATTTTTATGGACAATATTACCGTTCTCTAACGCCTCTCATTCCTCATACCATAAATAAGGCCCCTTCTCTGGAAGCAAGCTCCCTGCTGCTGCCCCTGGGGGCGACGCCTTTAAGTTTGATTCTCAATAGTGAATATACCAACTATTATCAACCCCATGGCTTAAGCGGCGAAAGACTGGATTTTCACCCCCGGCTTTCCCTGAACAGTCGTGTCTTTGACGCTCTGACTATAGAGGCTATCGGCGGCTGGCGCGGCACCGGCTACATGGTTACCAGCGGCACTACCGATCAGTATTACTATTACAAACCGGATACGAATAAATACGTCGGCCGCTCCCTCTATGATGTCAAGACCAGTATCAGCTCCCCCTTATTTCGTGACTGGGGTCGAACCGCGGAATCAAAGGAATTTATCCGCCATATCTTCATCCCGAAAGTATCTTATCAAAACGTTTCAGATTTCGATCTCTACAGCATTCCCAAATTTGATCCCTTTGATTATGGCTGGCAGACCAAAGTCACGAAAAATTATCCCATATTTGAGGGTTTTCAACCTATTGCCGGCGTCAACGCAGTTACTTATACCTTGACCAATCATTTTATCAGCCGTTCTACCTCCCCTACCGGACATGCCCAGATCAGAGAACTCTTCTGGAGTCGGATCACCCAAAGCTTTTTTTTTAATTCCAGCAGTTACGGCATAGACACGCTGCCTCAGCCGCACCACCGCGCTTCAGACATTTTCGTAGAAACCTTGGGCTATCCTGTGGAAAATATCGGGATTGGGTTGAATGGCGGCTTTTCACCTTACAAAGATGGTTTAAGTCAGGTGGACGCACGATTAATTCTGCGCGATACTTCTAACAGATATTTCCTGAATCTGGATTACGTCTATTTTAAGAATTATGCCAATCAGATTAATTCGCAGTTATTTTTAGATTTGTTCCGTTCTTTTAAATTCGGGATTACTAATCAACATACCTTTACCAGCGGCAGACGACTGGAGAATAAATACCAGATGATTTTCCAGCGCCAATGTTGGGGGATCGCCTTAACGTTCGCCGACCGGCCTCAGGATAAATATGTCAGTGCCACCATTATTATTCCCGGATTAGTAGAAAAATATCGTGTCCCAAGTGCATCGCAACCTAATATATTTTGATTTTAACGATTACTGCCCATGACCGACCTGAGCATCCTTGACCTGAACGACCTGTCCCCTCTCAAAGTCCTGGTAATCGGCGATTTTATGCTGGATGAATACGTCTGGGGCCAGGTTGAGCGGATATCACCCGAGGCGCCGGTAATGGTAGTTACGGTTGAGCGTCAAACTCGAGTTCTAGGCGGCGCCGGCAATGTCGTCAATAATTTGGTGGGTTTAGGCGCCCAAGTAGCTGTTTTGGGATTGGCAGGCCAGGATAGCCCCGGCGCCGATCTCAAAGCCGAACTCACGAGATTAGGAGTTGATCCGATTGGCCTGTTTACCGACAGTGGGCGCCAAACCACCCTTAAAACCAGAGTAATTGGCGGTAATCAGCAGATTGTGCGCATCGACCGTGAGAACCGGCAACCGGCCGCGCCAGTGGTTTTTCCACGAGGCCCGGCAGTATCTCCAAGCTCTGCTTCCCGACCTGGACGCCATAATTCTCTCCGACTATGGTAAGGGTGTCCTGGTTGAACCTCTTTTGGCCGCTATCATTGCCATGGGCCGGGACAACCAATTGCCGGTAGTGGTGGATCCCAAAGGACAAGATTTTTCCCGTTACCGAGGGGCCACCATCATCACCCCCAACCGTAAAGAAGCCGAACTGGCGGTAGGCTACCCCCTGCAGCGCCGGGAGGACCTCCTGCGGGCCGGCCAGGAACTCCGTCAAACCTGTAATTCCGAGGCCATTTTGATTACTTTGGGCCCAGAGGGCATGATCCTCTTTCAACAGGGGCAGCCTCCCCAGGAAATTCCGGCCCAGGCCCGGGAGGTTTTTGACGTTTCCGGGGCCGGCGATACCGTCGTTGCAGTCATCGCCCTGGGTCTGGCCTGCTGGCGCCGGCCCCTTTTGGCTGCCAGGCTGGCCAATCTTGCCGCCGGGATCGTCGTGGGCAAAATCGGCACCGCTCCCATCCTGCGTTCCGAACTTACTGCGGCCCTGCAAAGCCAGTCCTCATCCCGTCCTGAAAAGATTATCAGTCTGGCGGAATTGCGACTGCTGGCCCCCCGTCTTCAGGCCCAGGGGAAACGGCTGGTCTTCACCAACGGCTGTTTTGATCTCCTGCATTGGGGGCATATCAAATTTCTTGAGGAATCCCGGCGCCTGGGGGATATTTTGATCATCGCCCTGGATACCGATGAATCTGTCCGCCGGGTTAAAGGCCCCTGCCGGCCGGTTATCAATCAAACCCAGCGTCTGCGGATGTTGGCCGCTTTGGAGGCCGTGGACTATGTTACCGTATTTTCGTCGGCAGAGCTTCCCGATATCCTCGCGGCCCTGAAACCCGATATCCTGACTAAAGGGAGCAATTATCCAGCCGCCGAAGTCAGTGGACGGGAAGTGGTGGAAAGTTACGGGGGGCAGATGGTCATTATTCCCATTACTGATCCCGTATCCGTCACCGGACTCATCCGTCAGATCTGCTCCGATAATAATTAATCTGGATCATTAGCTCTTGGCCAAGGGGCTATCTTATGATATGCATAATTTTCAATTTATCTTTTGCCAAAAGCAGGTAGCATAACCATGACGACAATATCTTCTTTTCCCAGCGAAAAAATAACCTTTGATGCGGCCGGAAAACTGCACGTCCCTGATCATCCCATTATTCTGTTCATCGAAGGCGACGGCACCGGCCCCGATATCTGGCGGGCCACCGTCCGGGTCCTCGACGCCGCCGTGGCCAAGGCTTACGGCGACCGGCGCCACATTGCCTGGCGGGAAATATTGGCCGGGGAAAAGGCGTACGAGGCCGGCGGCGACTATCTTCCCCAGGAGACCCTGTCGGCCATTAAAGAATATCTCGTGGCTCTCAAAGGTCCTTTAACCACACCGGTGGGCGGCGGCTTTCGTTCCCTGAATGTCACCCTCAGACAAGTATTGGACCTGTACGCCTGCATCCGCCCCATCCGTTACTATGCCGGCACCCCCAGCCCCCTGAAAGAGCCGGAAAAAACCAACATGGTCGTCTTTCGGGAAAACACCGAAGACGTCTATGCCGGCATCGAATGGCCCGCGGCCAGCCCGGAAGCCCGCAAAGTGATACATTTTCTTAATGCCGAGTTAGGCTGCCGCATTTCTGCCGAGGCCGGCATCGGCATCAAACCCATGAGCGCCGCCGGTTCCCAGCGACTGGTCCGCAAGGCCATCAACTTTGCCCTGGAGACCGGACGTCCCAGTGTCACTTTAATGCACAAGGGCAACATTATGAAATTTACCGAAGGGGCCTTTAAAAACTGGGGTTACGAACTGGCCGCGTCGGAATTTACGGAACAGGTTATCACGGAAGATCAACTCTGGCAGGAGTTCGACGGCCGGGCTCCCGCCGGCAAAGTCATCATCAAGGACCGCATTGCCGATTCCATATTTCAACAGGTGCTTCTGCGCCCGGAAGATTACAGCGTCATCGCCACTCCGAATCTCAACGGTGATTACCTCTCGGACGCCCTGGCCGCCCAGGTTGGCGGACTCGGCATGGCTCCCGGGGCCAATATCGGCGACCGCTACGCCGTCTTCGAAGCCACCCACGGCAGCGCCCCCAAATATGCCGGCCTGGACAAAATTAATCCCAGTTCGCTCATCCTCTCCGGCACCATGATGCTGGAATACCTGGGCTGGACGGAAGCCGCGCAACTTATCCACAACGGCCTGGCTCGAACCATTCAGGCTAAAACCGTGACCTACGACCTGGCCCGGCAACTCCCCGGAGCCACTGAACTCTCCTGTTCCGGCTTTGCCTCGGCGCTGATTGACAACCTGGGGTAACAACCTCCCGCCCGATGGAAACTACAGAGCACATAGGACAGATGGTACTAAATCAGGCGAGAGGCTTTAGGCTATGGGCTAGAGGCGGGGGGGAGGCAGCAACGAGGACTGAGGGAACAATGGTTCGGCAGGGCCGGTAGGGCGGGAAAGCGGAGCGCATCCCGCCTTTTTGTTTAACACGGCGCCAAAAAAAAGCGGCCTTGAGGGGATTGGCAGAGTATTGCATTAATAGTAATGACCAAGATTTGATCTGACAAATATCAAACCGAGATCGGGTTAGACCTGACGCTTGGGGATAAATTTTTAAGAGGCTACATTCTGATTTATAGCAACAACCTTCTATTGGTGGTATGAGCACGAGTCCTTCCGTGACCCCCCCCAACTGCTCCTAGCCAAGATGATAACGGCGTCATCCCTTTGACGTCATTTATTTAAGATTTAAGCCATATGTGTTAAATGGGTCCCTCTTGACGAGCCCCTGATTAACAGTGATCCTATCTATCACCGGCTTTTAACCCCAAAGGCGGGATGCGCTTCGCTTTCCCGCCCTACCGGTCCTAATGGCCCTGTGTCTTTGGCTTGCTTATCGCAATAAAAACTTCAGGTAAATTTCCTGCATTACAGTCATAAATAATCAATAATAGCTTATATACGCATAAAATCTTGATATAATATTTTCGAAATATAAACAGAAACCGGGAAGCCATGGCCTTTAAGGAATTCTTTGCTAAAAAAGAGACTTGTGATTTCGTCGCCAATGTCACCGGCGAACTCGTCAATAAATACAACTATTTCCGCGAATTTCTGGAATTCAATCGGAGCGCCCTCTCTAATTTAGCTGATTTGGAACAGCTTTATTACGGCGGCCGCATTAATCTCCTGGCCGTGCGTAAGCAATGCGACCAGTTGCTCCTCACGGTTCGTAAATTGGTCCAGGCCCTGGATGGCATGGGAGAAGGCCGTTATCAGAAGTTGTTTCAGGCCTGCGATCAGGTAGAGCAAAAAATACTGCCTTTATTTCACTCCGGACCGTGCTGTCTCATCGGCGACCTGGTTCTGCCTCTGGAGGCTTTGCGCCCGGAAACCTTCACTGAAGCCGGCGGCAAGGCCACCAACCTGGCCACCATCGCCAGATTTATCAAGCTTCCCGTGCCGCCCGGTTTCGCCATCACCTCCTATGCTTTCGAAAGGTTTCTGGAAGAAGTCAAGCTGGCCGTTCCCATTGAAATGATTCTCACGTCTTTAGATCCTGATGACTCTGACGATCTGGAGACGCAAAGCGCCATCATTCAAAACAGCATTCTCAAGGCAGTCATTCCCGAATTTTTGGCCGAAAAAATTATTCAGGCTTATGAGGTCCTGGAAAGCAAGACCTACAAAAACGTTCGCATCGCCATGCGCAGCAGCGCCGTGGGCGAAGATACCGAAGCCTCTTTTGCCGGTCAGCACCTCACCGTTCTCAACGTCACCAAAGAAAATATTCTTCAGGCTTATAAGGCGGTCGTCGCCAGCAAGTATTCCTCCCGGGCGATTCTTTATCGCCAGAACTTCGGTCTGGATGACCGGGAAACGCCCATGTGCGTTGCCGGCATTACCATGATCGATGCCGTGGCCAGCGGTGTTCTCTATACGGCGGAACCTACCCGGCCTGATTCGGGCCTGCTCAAGATAAGCTCTATCTGGGGACTGGGCGAGCAACTGGTGAGCGGCGAGGCCTCACCGGATGAATTTTATGTCGATAAAACCAGCGACGTTATCACCCGGCGGGTCATCGGGCAAAAACTTCAAAAACTCATCAACCTGCCAAGCGGCGGCACCCAATTGGTGTCCGTGCCTCAAACTGAGGATTCCCTGCCCTCCCTCAATGATGACCAGATCCAGACCCTGGCCAGATACGGCATGAAGTTGGAAAGTTATTTTCAAGCTCCCCAGGATGTGGAGTGGGCCCTGGACCGGCAGGGGCGGCTGTTTATCCTGCAAAGCCGGCCCCTGGGCCTAATCAAATTTAAGTCGGACACTGCCCCGGTGGACATCGATCCGGTAAAATACCCCCTTCTCCTGAATCAGGGCAAAACCGCGTCGCCGGGAATTGCCGTGGGCACCGTCTGCCTGGCTGCCGGCTTGACCTCCTCTCGACTTCCGGACAATCCCATTTTAGTTGCCCGGAGCGCCTCGCCCGATTATGCCGCCCTTATCAGCCGCCTCAAGGGTATGATCACCGACATCGGCAGCGTTACCAGCCATCTGGCCTCCGTGGCCCGGGAGTTTGGCGTACCCACCATCGTGGACGCCGGTAACGCCACCACCGTGTTATCACCCGGACAAAATATTACCATGGTGGCCGATCAGTCCAAGGTTTATCAAGGGCTCGTGCCGGAATTGGCGGCCCAGGCCCGGCATCCCCGCAAGGCCATATTTGACAGCCCGGTGCATCAGCGCTTGCGCGCCGTTTTAGACCAGATTTCGCCACTCAACCTCACCGATCCCAAGGCTCCGAATTTCCGCGCTTCAGGCTGCCGGACGGTCCATGACATCATCCGCTTTGCCCACGAAAAGGCCATGCTGGAAATGTTCGGCCTGGCCGAAAAAGGCAAGTCCAGCGCCAACGCCGTCCGCTTGACCGCTAATCTTCCTTTGATTCTCTATCTCATCGATCTGGGCGGCGGTCTGCGGTCCGGCCTCACCACCTGCGATACCGTCACTCCGGACGACCTCGAATCCCTCCCCATGAAAGCCTTGTGGCGCGGCTTTTCCCATCCCGGCATAACTTGGAAAGGAACTGTCAACCTGGATGTCAAAAATTTAATGGCCCTGATGGCCCAGGGAGCGATGACCGGACCGGAGGCCATGCCGGGGGGTGACAGCTATGCCATTCTCTGCCGGGATTACGTCAATCTCAGCGCCAAATTCGGCTACCATTATGCCAATCTGGATGCCTTTGAGGGCGAAGCTACCGATAATAATTATATTCATCTGCAATTTGCCGGCGGGGTCGGCACCTACGCCGGCAAATCTCTGCGCCTGGCCTTTCTGGGAGAAGTCCTGGCACGGCTCGGCTTCAATCTCAAAGTCACCGGCGACCTGTTGGAAGCCTCGGTTTCGGCTCTGGATACCTTATCAATGGATCAGACTCTGGACCAGGTCGGCCGCCTGCTGGCGTCCAGCCGTCTCCTGGATATGGCTATTTCCAGCGAAGCCGATATCCAGCCCATGGTTTCCGCCTTCTTCCGGGGCGACTATGATTTCCTGGATCAGTCCGAAAGTCGGCGCCTGCCTAATTTTTATACTTCCTCGGGCAACTGGCGGCATGAGATTGAGGCCGGCCAGGATGTCCTGTGGCAGGATGGCTCCCATTATCTCAGCAGCTTTTCCACCGGTCTGACTAGTATGATTACTACCATGATCGGTGAAACCTACTTTGAAATTTTAGACAATATCGGGGCCTACTTTTACTTTCCCCTGGCCATTGCCAAGGAAAGTTATGTCAAAGAAGGAATAATAAGCGTCCGCGTTAAACCTGTCGCCGGCAGCATTGACCAGGCCGGCGGACTGGCCTTCGGCATCCGCAACGTCGGTAACTATTTCGTCTTTCGTATCAATACTCTTGAGGACAATGTCATCCTCTTTGAATTCGTCAACAATAAGCGCCTGAAAAGGGTCACTACTCCCGTCAAAGCAGCTGCTGACCGTTGGTACCAGCTCCGGGTGGAGTTTGCCGATTACCACTGCCGCTGTTTTCTGGACCAGGAGCCGGTTATTGACTACAACACCGACCGCCTCCTGGACGGCTACGTCGGTCTCTGGACCAAAGCAGATTCTGTCACCCAGTTCGCCGACCTCAGCATCGAATCCCGGGGCCAGCGGCGGGTAGTCGAATTTTAGGGCTGCATTCGACTTCCGTGCCGCCACCAGACATGGATCCTTACGGCCTCAGCCTGGACACCTACCGCCGCACCCGGGACACAATTATTCAGCTAATGAAATGAGGAAATAACCTTATGGGTGGTAATTAAGTAGCGTTGTCTCATTTCTACTCAACCGAATTTTTCCTGCCGTTTTATCAGATTGACAATAAAATCTATCCCACATAACTGCTTTTCTCAGAATTCGGCCTTACCCGGTCCGGAAATATTATGAGCCTCTCATCTCTATTCGAGTAACCTTTTATTTTTCCAGCCAAAATAACCTTTGAACAACTTTGGCAAGCCCCTTGCATCATAAGAATGTGACAGAGAGAGACACTAAAAATTTTCATTTTTAAACAGGAGAGCAAGCCATGAAAATTTGGAAGATTGTCGGGATAACCGGGATAATGTTTGCCAGTCTAATTTTTAGTGGAGTTGCTGAGGCCAGACGTTATTCTCATCATTCCTCTTATAATAACCACGGGACTTGTCAAAATTATGGGAATCAGAATTACGGGCATTACCAAAGGCCATACTGGGCAGGTGAGCGGGGACGGGAAAGATTCCAGCATAACCGGCATCAGCAGCCGCAGCATCACAATTGGAATCGTTCCCATAATAGATATGCCCGGGCGTCTCACTGGCGGTAATTTTTGCCGCACCCAAGAACTTTTCTCACTTTCGATCCTCAGCGTGCATAATAAAAGGGGGCATTTTTCAGCCCCCTTTTCCTTTTATTTTCTTAACCCAAGCCACCATAATATCCTCTCAACTGCCGCCCGCCGGAGGCGTCCAAATAGATTGTAGACCAAGGGACTGAAAACCGAAAATTAAAACCCTTTTTATCATTGACAACCGGGCTGGACTGATTTTAATGTAAGATGCAAGACACCAATACGAGTCAGGAGATGAGGTATGAAATATTCCAAACCCATGATGATGATTTTATTGGCAGCAGTTTTAATGCTTTTTCTCGGCTGTTCTTCCGGTCCCACGGAAAAGGATATTGTCGGCAGATGGCAAAGCATTAAGCTGTCGAATCTGTGGATGGAATTTTATCCGGATATGACCTGTACCGGCGGCAAATGGTCCATCACCAAAGACGGCCGCCTGAAGCTCGTCAACCCGGACGGCAAAGAACATCTGGCCGAATTAAAAGACGGCAAGTTGATATTTCCCGAATTTGGCGAAAAGGGCATATTTGAAAAAGAGACCGCTAAAAAATAGCCCTTTAAGTAACCAGTAGCGCCGGTCGGCTTAATTTCCCTCCCAGGATTTGACCACGCCCATGAGACCGGGAAATAGCTGAAGTGTTTTAAACAGTTAATCGGCTTTGAGATGAAAGGGCCTGGAGATAATCTGAGGTCCTTTGACGTAACACAAAGCCGGATAGTTATGATGATCATGTTGGCAGCCAGCCTGTCAGGGCGGGAGGTGCCACGGCCGGCAAATCTCTATAATTTTTTATTAATTTAACTTATTTTATCAATCATCCTTCTTGCGCCTCCATTTTATTATTAAGCTAATAGGTTTTTTAAATAATTTCTCTCTCTGTTAGAATATAATTCTCCGCAGCAACTCACGATATCAATGACACAGGAGCCTTTATGCAGGGTCAGGATTGCCAGATCGGTTTGATCGGTTTAGGGGTCATGGGTAACAATTTCGTCCTGAACATGGCGGACCACGGTTTCGGCGTGGCAGTCTTTAACCGGACCGCCGAAAAAACCCGTGAGTTTATGGCTCAGGAAGTCGGCTCCCGGCCTATCCGCGCCGGCTATACTCTGGAAGAATTTGTCGGGCTGTTACAGCGCCCCCGGGCCATCATCCTCCTGGTGTCAGCCGGGCCCGCGGTGGATGCCGTCGTGGCCGAACTGCTGCCCTATCTGGAACCGGGCGACCTGATTATTGACGGCGGCAATTCTCATTTTACCGACACCGATCGCCGGGACCGGGAACTGGCGGCTCAGGGGTTGATATTTATGGGTATGGGGATTTCCGGGGGGGAATCAGGGGCGCGTTTCGGCCCCAGCCTGATGCCGGGCGGACCCAAAGCAGGGTATGACAGAGTCGCAGCCATTATGACCGCCGTGGCCGCCAAAGTCAACGGCGAACCCTGTGTCGCCTACCTGGGCTCCGGCGCCGCCGGCCATTACGTCAAGATGGTCCACAACGGCATAGAATATGGCCTGCAGCAGTTGTTGGCTGAGACCTACGACCTGCTGAAACTGGGGGTGGGGCTGAATAACGATGAATTGAGCGAAGTTTACGCCCGCTGGAATGAAATTGAGCTGCAGTCGTATTTAATTGAAATTACAGCTAAAATATTTAAACAGGTCGATCCCCGGACCGGACAGCGGGTGGTGGACGTGATTGTGGATATCGCCAGGCAGAAGGGAACCGGCCTCTGGACTTCCCAGGAGGCCAAGGAGCAGCGGGTGCCCGCCCCTAACATCGACCTGGCCGTCACCATGCGAAATATGTCCGAACTCAAAGAGGAGCGCCTGGCTGCCAGCCAATTGCTCTCCGGGCCGGTTCCGGTCCCGGGGGCTGATCGACACGTCCTCATCAAGCAAATAAAAAATGCCCTCTACGCCGCCACCGTGATCACCTATGCCCAGGGAATAGCTTTGCTGCGCCGGGCTTCCACTTCTCACAAGTATCAATTTGCACCTGGAGACGGTGGCCCGCATCTGGCGGGGCGGCTGCATTATCCGGGCGGCGCTGTTGGAGGATATCCGGACGGCCTACACCAAAAACCCGGAACTTGGCCAATCTCCTGGTGGACGATTATTTCAGCCGGGAACTCATGAATCGTCAGGCCGACTGGCGGGCCGTGGTCCAGCAGGCCGTGGCCTGGGGACTGCCGGTGCCCGGGCTGGCCGTTTCCCTGGCTTATTACGACGCCTACCGCCGGGAACGCCTGCCTGCCAACCTCACCCAGGCCCAGCGCGACTTCTTCGGCTCCCACACCTATGAGCGGATTGATGCTCCCGGCGCCTTTCACACGGAATGGGAGGGGTCTTAATGACGGCTGAGCTTGCCGGTTCTTCCAGCTTCTACCTGGTCCTGAGGTAGTATGGTCTTGATCCCGGACATTAAATAATGTGGCGATGATTAATGAAGCGCGTTAAAAATTTTCTCATCCTGTTCGCCCTGTTGGGCTGCGCGGTGATGGTCCGGCCGGAGGTGGTGTCGGCCCAATCCGAGGCCGGTGACCGGCTCAGTGTGGCCGGTGTGGTCAGCGACTTGCAGGGCAAAGGCATTCAAGGCACCCGGGTTGAGGTCATAGTGAATGGACTGCCGGCGCCGGCCGAGTCTCCGGAAGCAATCGTTACCGATAAAAATGGCAGCTTTCTGGCCACTTTTGTCGCCCCAGTCGGGACTCTGCCATTGGCCCAGGTTGAGGTCAAGGCTTCCAAGCCTTCCTGGAAACCGGAAGTTTTGCCGGTCAAGGTGGTGCATCCAGGGAGCGGCCCGGCCGGCTTCCAGGCTCTGGGCCTCGTCACCCTGCACCGGCAGGTCACCCCGGCTTTCTGGCTGGCTACTTTCATTCTGCTGGGCGTCTATGTCATTATCTCTCTGGAATGGCTGCACCGGGCATTAGCGGCCCTGCTGGGGGCAGCCCTGATGCTGTTCCTCTCCTATACCCTGGGGACCTTTGATCCCGCCTTTTTCATCATCTCCTTTGAGGCGGCCGTGGCCGCCATTGACATGAACGTCATCTTCCTGCTCCTGGGCATGATGGTTATGGTGGGGGTGACCAAGAAAACCGGCCTGTTCCAGTGGCTGGCCTATCAGGCCTACGCCCTGGCCCGGGGCAATATCCTCATCCTGGCCGTGATCCTCATGTGGGTAACCGCGGTGATCTCGGCCTTTCTGGACAATGTTACCACCATGCTGCTGTTGATCCCGGTGACCATCGAAATAGCCGTGACGCTGAAGCTCAACCCCGTCAGCCTCCTGATCCCCGAGGTGTTTGCCTCCAATGTGGGAGGCACCGCCACCCTCATCGGCGACCCGCCCAACATCCTCATCGGCTCGTACGCCAATCTTACCTTTGGGGCCTTTGTCAGCAATTTAACCCTGGTGTGCGTCGTCTGCATGCTTGTCACTGCCGTCTATTTCGCCTGCTGGTATAAACAGGACTACCTGAAGGCCGAGGTCAAGGATGTGGTCGGGACCATTGCCGGGCTCAGGCGGGAATACCGGATCACCGACCGGCGTCTGCTCACCTTGTGCCTGGGTCTCCTGGGTTTCACCGTTTTCCTCTTCATTATCCATGGGGTGTTGCACATGGAACCCTCCGTGGCCGCCCTCACCGGCGCCATGCTCTTGTTGGTCATCTCCCGGGTGGACATCGTCGAGATGCTGGAGCATGAAGTGGAATGGCCCACCCTGATCTTCTTTATGGCCCTGTTTATGGTTATTGCCGGGGCGGAAGAAACCGGTCTGATTCAAATCATTGCCGAATGGGTGCGAGAGGTCTCCCAGGGAAATTTAGCCCTGGCTATTCTCCTGGTCCTGTGGGTCTCGGCTATTGCCTCGGCATTTATCGATAATATCCCTTTTACCGCCACCATGCTGCCTATCATTGCCTTTTTGAACACCACCATACCCGGGGCGGAAAACGGCGTTTTATGGTGGGCCCTGGCGCTGGGGGCGTGTCTGGGGGGCAACGGCACCATGATCGGCGCCTCGGCCAACGTGGTGACGGTGGGTCTGGCGGAAAGGGCCGGATACTCTATTTCATTCATCGATTACCTGAAGGCCTGTTTTATGCCCATGCTGATTACCATTGTGATCTGTTCCGGATATTTATTGTTTTTTTTCGAATAATTGTCTATTCTGGCCCAAAGACCAGGCAGGGAGGAGAAGAACAGCTTGAGAGTTATCATCATTGGCGCCGGCGAAGTAGGTTTTTATTTTGCTGAATGGCTGGCGGCGGAGCGTAAAGAGGTCATAGTCCTGGATACGGATGAACAGGCGTTGCAGGAAATGACGGATCATCTGGACGTGCAGACCCTGCATGGCTCCGGCTCCAATCCACGGTTATTGGAAGAGGCGGGGGTAAAAAAAGCCGATCTCCTGCTGGCCGTCACCAATAGCGACGAAGTGAATCTGATTGCCTGTTTTTTCGCCAATCTCATGGCGCCCCGGATGCAAAAAGTCGCCTTGATTCGCAGCGATGATTTTGCCGTCTACCAGGAACAACTGGCCCAGGACCTCCTTAATATCAGCATGGTGATCAACCCGGAAGTGGAGGTGGTGCGGGCCATCCTGCGCTTGGTCCAGGCCCCGGAGGTGGAGGAGATCAACGATTTTGTGGGGGGGCGCATCAAGATGGTGGGGAAAAAGCTGCCGCCGCAAAGTCCCCTTAATGGTTTGAAGCTCCTCCAGCTTCCAGAAAAGATTGACCGGAACCGGATGATCGTGGCCGCCCTGATCAGGGATGACCAGCTCCTTATTCCCAAAGGCAAAGATATCCTGCGGGCCGGGGATTTTGTCTACTATGTCTGCCAGCAACACGATCTCGAGGAGATACAAACGTTATTCGGGGGCAAAAGCGGCAGCGCCAAAAACCTCTTAATTGTTGGTGGCGGTCGCATAGGCTTTCGGCTGGCGCAGGCATTGGACAAAAAAGGCTTTCATATCAAGCTGATTGAAAAAGATGCCCAGCGTTGCCAGGAAATTTCTGCCAGGTTGCATCGTATTATTGTGCTCCAGGGATTTGCCACTGATCAGGCCTTTTTGGAACAGGAGAATGTGGGCAGTATGGATATGGTCATTGCCCTCACTGATGATGAGGAGATGAACATCCTCGCCTGCCTGCTGGCCAAAAGGATGGGGGCCCGGAAAACCATCTGTCGGGTCAATAAGTTTGCCTATATTCCCCTGGTGCATGCCATCGGCATAGACCATGTAGTCAGCCCCCGCCGTTCCGCCATTAACTCCATCTTTCCGTACATTCGCCGGGGGAAAATCATCTCCACGGTGTCCATTAAAGGCAAAGAGGCCGAGGTGCTGGAAGCCCTGGCTTTGGAAGATTCCGAGATCATCACCAGACCGATAAAGGATTTGAAGTTCCCCAAAGAAGCCCTGGTTCTCTGTCTGGCCCGGGGGGAAGAGGTGATCATTCCCAGCGGCGACACGACCATTCAGCCCCAGGACAAGGTGATCATTCTGTCCAGCCGGGCTCATATCCAACAGGTGGAGCAGCTCCTCATGGGCAAGAAGCGGTTTTTCTAAATGCGCTGGCGCTATATCTTTCATACTATCGGGGTGTTGTTGGTGGGCATCGGCCTGTGCATGCTGGCCCCCATAGGTTGGTCGGTATATTACTGGGATGCCGGATTATGGCCGTTGCTGGAGTCCATGGCCTTGACCGTGGGGGTGGGTCTGGTCATGGCCCTGGCCTTGCGCAGCCGGGGGGCCACCAAACCGCTGACTCACCGGGAAGGCATCGCCATCACCACCCTGTGCTGGCTGGCGGCCGCCCTGTTCGGCGGGCTGCCGTATTATCTGGGCGGCATCCTGCCGCAGCCGGTGGATTGCATTTTCGAAACGATTTCAGGATTCACCACCACCGGGGCTTCAGTAATCAAGGATGTGGAAGTGGTTCCCAGGGGCATCCTGTTCTGGCGCAGTTTGACTCACTGGCTGGGGGGCATGGGCATCGTCTTGTTAGGCCTGGCTATTCTACCTTTTCTGGGATTGGGCGGGATGCAGCTTTACAAGGCCGAAGTGCCCGGGCCGACACCGGATAAACTTAAACCACGGATTAAAGACACGGCTATGATCCTGTGGAAGGTATACTTTTTGTTAACCGTAATCCAGACGATTTTCCTCATGTTTGGCGGTATGGATCTCTTTGATTCCCTGTGCCACACCTTCGGCACCCTGGCCACCGGCGGCTTTTCCACCAAAAACGCCTCCATCGGCCACTATCAAAGCGTTTACATCGATGCCGTGGTCACCGTGTTCATGATCATTGGGGGAATCAACTTTGCCCTGCACTTTCAGGTCTTTCGGGGGAATCCCCGGGCCATGTGGGAAGACGCGGAATTTCGGTTTTTCCTCAGCTTTGTTGCCGTCCTTGTCTTGATTATCACCGTGAGTTTAGTTCTGCATCACCAATATGAGATTGGCAAAGCGTTCCAATATGCCTCCTTTACCGTGGCTTCCATCGTCACCACCACCGGCTATGCCACCGCAGATTTCGAGATCTGGCCGGCCCTGCCCCAATGTCTGCTGTTGTTGTGCATGTTGGTGGGGAGTTGCGTCGGCTCCACCGGCGGCGCCGTGAAATGTATGCGGATTATGGTGTTGGCGAAACACGCCTACCGGGAGCTGATTCACGTTATCCACCCCCGGGCGGTGACCCGGGTGAAGATCGGCCGCCAGGCAGTCTCGCCCGAGGTCTTGAGCGGTATTTGGAGTTTCATTATCTTATATCTGGGCCTGACGACAATCTCCACATTTTTAGTCGCGGCCATGGATGTGGATATCGTCACTTCCTTTACGTCGGTGTTGGCCTGTATCGGCAATGTGGGGCCGGGGTTGGGGGGCGTGGGCCCCATGGACAATTACTCCCACCTGCCGGAATTTGCCAAATGGGTGCTTAGTTGGGACATGCTCGTGGGACGTCTGGAGATATACACCGTAATCATTATGTTTGCGCCCCGGTTTTATCGACAATAATCTGTAACAACAAAATAATAGAGCCTTTTGCAAAATTGCTGTTTTTATCAACCTGAACGAAGTGAAGGATCTTAACCTTTCAGGAACATTAGATTCTTCGCTCCGCTCAGAATGACCCTGGCGGGAAAAAGAGTTTTGCATGAACCTTCCTGGATAGCGTCAAGCTTAGCGGCGAACCCCTGGCGGTCAGTTTGAGGACGGTTGGCTCAGGGTTTTACCAGATGATACGAACCCCCCCCAGATCCTGGAGGGAAAACGGCAGGGTGTGGGTCAAGGCGCCCATGAACATCAAGTTTTTGGGGACGTCCAATTCCTTGGAGAGGGCCTCGACGCTGGCGGGGGTAAATTCGCCTTTGCGGGCCTGGTATTCAATCTTCAGGTCGGGGTGCAGTTCCCGAAGGATCTGGATATTGCGATGGATATTGAGGTCTGCAGAAGGGTCCTCAAAATTATAGAATCGGAAGACGAGGATATTTTGGCAGTCCTCATTGTGGCTGAGATAGTCGAAGGCCTTAACCATCCTGGGCAATGCCCCCCAGCCCACGAAAACCACTGCCCTGACATTATATAATTCTTCGATCTTATCTTCGACACTCAGGCGCCAGAGGTTTATGCGAGTCAGACCCCGGTCGATAAGCTTAAGGAAACCCCGCAGGATGGGAATGCGCATATAGGTGATGATGCCGCCGATAACCGCCGGGACAAAGTATATGGCAAAGTAGTAAAGGTAATTGACATCCAGGATAATATTGCCGACGAGGCCGATCGTCGTAGCGAAAGCGCCTAAAATGACAGTGGTCCAGCCGGCGACATAGGTCCGTTTCAATTCGGCGCGGTTTAACTTCAAAAGCATATTGCCGATGGCAAAGGCGGTCATCACTCCCAGGAAGGAGATGACATAGACACCCTCGAGCAGAAGAATTTCTCCCCTGGTCAGATACAGGATGGAGAGGCAGAGAAGCATAAATCCCAGGATAACGTAGTGATAACTCTGCCAACGGTTGGATCTCAGGAGAAATTGGGGAAAGCATTGATCCAAGGTCATCCGGTGCACCAGGCCGCCGACGCCGACGTAGCCGGTGAGCACCGCGCCTGACAGCACCAAAAAGGCGTCGATGGCAATCAGGGTTTTCATGGTCTCACCGCCCACCACCCCCCGAGGAAGACAAGAAGATCTTCCTGATGGGCCACGAGATCAGGCATTGGCTGTATCCCTAAAGCAAGCAGGGCAATGAGGGGGTTAAAAATGATGACGGCCAGCCACATATTGCGCAAGGTAAGGCGAAAGACGCCGGGTTTCTGGGCTTCGACGTAGTTAGCGGAGCTTTCAAACCCGCTGACCCCCAACAAGGCGGCGCAGAAGCCGAAGAACAGGGCCCGGGGCCAGTTGCCCTGCTGTTGAAAAAGCTGCCAGTTATGCCACCAGATGTCGGCAAAACTGGTGACCGCGTTGGCCCAGAGGATAAAAAGGGTGAGAGTTGCGAGATGTAATAAAAAAATGACCAGGGCCACCCGGGCGGAATCGGTAATACCCAGGATGTTGAGACCGGCAAAGCCGACAATAATAACTGCGGTGACGACCATGACCGGCAGGACCGGCAACACGGCATGGAGATAAACCGCGGCGGTTTTGGCAGAAATGACCGCGGTGGCCATATAGGACAGGAGAGTCAGACAGGCCGCAAAAGAAGCGTCAAACTTGCGGGTGGAGTTGAGCAGGCAGTTGTAGACCCCCCCGTCCAGGGGCAGGGCTTCCACCACTTCCGTATAGATCTTGCGGTAGAGATACAACACCAGCCCCACCAGCAGCAAGGCCACGGGGGCCATGAAATGGGCAAACATAATCGCGGTGCCGGAAACGTAGAGGATGGAGGAGGTGATGTCATTGCCGCAGATGCTGGTGGCCAGCCAGGGACCTAAACGTTCTTTATGAGCCTTGCCCTGGACAAGTTCTTCCGGCGAGGGGGACGAGGGTGCGGGGATGGGAAGTTCCCTAACTTTAGCTTCTGGCATCTGCACCACCTTAAAAAGAAGTGGAGTCAATTCGGCAAAAGACTTGTACTTTAAATCACATTTAAGATATCATATTAAATTTCCAATGGAAATAAAATTTCCAGGGTTAGACAAAAATTTTCCCGGAACACCGGTAACCACGTTTTGTGAAGGAACAATATCTAAAAATCCTGCTTGACAAAGCCTTGACTTGGTTTATAGTAGAAAAAATATCAGCAGCCGAGATTCATGCCACGGCATGGATGCGGGGGACCCGAGTTATCAGGGGCGTATTCCTTAACCGGATAGGGCACTTCCAAGCCCGAGCCCGTCAGCTAACCTCGTAGGCATTTGGAAGGGCAGGAGCCAGGACCTTTGCGCCGCCTTGCCAGCGGCGTTTTTTATCCTTCCTCTTGACCCCCCCAAATAATTCCGTCATCCCGGAGCAGTGTCTCTGGATTGATTCCGAGCCAGTGCTGCCGGCGCAATCCAACTATGCGAACTTTTCGAAATAAGATCCTTTTGGGATATAGCCCCAGTCTGCTGTTGGTGTTTTTGGTTCTGGTCTGGTCGGGCATTTCGCTTCTCCGGTTAGGGCAATCCTCGGAATCGATTCTTCGGGAAAACTACCGCAGCATAATGGCGGCGGAACATATGATCGATGCCCTGGAACGGCAGGATTCCTCGATGTTGCTCCTGCTGCTGGGTTTTCAGGAACCCTGGCTCAATGAGTTCCATGCCCGGGAAGCCGATTTCTGGCAGTGGCTGGGGAGGGCCAAGGATAACATCACCGTCCCGGGAGAAGAAGGCGTTGTTCAGGACATTGAGACGGAATACAGCCGGTATATTGCCGAGGCGGCTAATCTCCTGCTTATCATTAAGGAGAACCATGCCCAGGGGGTGGCGTATTACCACAGTGATATCTTTCCGAGGTTTCGTTCGGTGACCCAAAACTGCATCAAGCTCCGGGAACTGAACCATAAAACCATGTATCAGGCGAGTCAGCAAACCCAGTCGTTAGCCAGACAGGCCATGATCTCTCTGGTCATTGGCGGTGGGGCCGCCATCCTGGTGGGATTACTCTTCAGCCTGTTCTTGTCACGTTTGCTTTCCGGGCCGGCGACGCGCATGACCGCGGCTCTGGCGGAACTGGCCCAAGGCAACTATAATGTCCAGGTGCCGGTCCAGGGGAATGACGAACTGGCGGCATTGGCCCGGCAGGTCAATACCATGGCCCGGGAATTGAAAAAGTACGATGATTTAAATATTGGGAAAATACTGACGGAGAAAAATAAGATTGAGGCCTTGATCCAAAGTGTGGACGAGGGCATCGTCATTGCGGACGGGAATCTCCTGGTTAGCGGCATCAATCCCATGGCGGCGGATATTTTCCAGGTCAAAAAAGATGCAGCAATCGGCAAGCATGTGATGGAAATCGTCCGGGAGGAACGACTGCTGGAATTGATGAAAAGGGCATTGGAAATCGGCAATACCCCGGAATTATCGGGAGACCAGAATATCTACCTCAGGGAAACGAAGTGGGTCGATTACCCATTATCAGTTTTCCGTCATCCCCATCGGCGGGCAATCCTCAGGGCAGATGGGGGTCGTTCTGCTCTTGCGGGACGTTACCCGGTTGCGGGAACTGGACCGATTGAAAAGCGACTTTATCCTTAAGGCTTCCCATGAACTCCGCACCCCGCTTACCAGTCTGGGGCTGAGCATCAAAATGCTGGAGGAAACCGAGTCTGCCAAACTTGGCGAGAAGGGTCGGCAATTGTTGGACGCTTCCCAGGAGGATGTGGCTCGCCTGAGAACGTTGGTAGAGGAACTGCTCAATCTCTCCAGAATTGAAGCCGGCAGGCTGGATCTCTCTTTCCAGGCCATAAGACCTGAATTTATCGGTGAAAAAGCGGTCGGCCGGATGCAGCCGCAGGCAGAAGCCAGACATATTTCTCTGACCTTGACAACGGAGTCAGATTTACCCAATGTTCGAGCCGATCTGGAAAAGATTGACTGGGTTTTGATGAATCTATTGGCCAATGCCCTGAAATTCACGCCGGCAGGGGGAAATATCCAGGTCAAAGTGGCGGCTCAGGAAAACTACGTGAATTTTTCAGTCACCGATGACGGGGAGGGGATTCCTTATGAGGATCAATCCCGCATCTTCGAAAAATTTGTTCAGGTCAAAACCGGGCAGCAAACGGCCGGCCTGGGTCTGGGTCTGGCAATCTGCAAAGAGATCGTCAACGCCCATGGCGGCGCCATCTGGCTGGAGTCCACCCCCGGCCAGGGAAGCACTTTTAGCTTTAATCTGCCGGTGGCGGCTGCATAACCTTTGAGGAGAATGCCCCTGATGAACGGCAAAATTCTTATTGTGGATGACGAAAAAAATATTCGGTTGGCATTGACGGCGGCTTTGGAAACCTTGCCGGTGCAGGTGGAAGCCGTGGCCAGCGGCGAGGAAGCTCTGGCAAAGGTAGAAAAACAGCCCTACGATTATAAGCTCTGGCTGTTGGACCTGCTTATGCCCGGGATCGACGGTATGGAGGTTTTACGGCGGCTTGCCGCCATCCGTCCGGATATCAAGGTCATAGTCATTACGGCGCACGGGTCCATCGAAACGGCGGTGGAAGCCATGAAGTTGGGGGCGGTGGATTTCTTGACCAAACCCTTTGATCCCGAAGAAATCCGCAGTGCGGTATCCCGGCTGCTGGCCTGGGACAGTCAGCCCGACCAGCAGCAGGCAGCCTATACCTCACTCCTGGATTTAGCCAAAAAACGACTGGAGGAACACCGGCTGGAGGCAGTCCGGGAGTATCTGGGGAAAGCCATTGCCTTGAACCCTGAGAGGCCGGAAGCCTTTAATTTCCTGGGGGCCTTATGTGAGATTAAGGGTGACCGGTTGGGAGCAGATAAACAATATCGCACGGCTTTGTCCCTGGAGCCGACCTATGCACCGGCCCAAAAGAACCTGGCCCGAATTACCAGCCGTCCTTATACGACCTTGGGAATTGTTTGGGATGGGTAAAGATTTAGTGGAGTATTTTATTTTTCGGTTTGAAGAAGTAAGACTGAAAATAATATGTTTTTATGATCTTGCCGAACCGGATAAAAAGAAGTAAGTTTACTGTCTAGCTTAATTCCACTGTAGCCGGTGGGAACGGGGGACCCGAGTATCTGGGGCGCATCGCCGAAAGGCGTAGGACAACCTCATCGGTCCGAGCCCTGCAGCTAACCCCGTAGGCGTCGATGGGGAAAGACCTTCCGGACCTTTTGCCCGGAGGCCTGACCTCCCGGATAAATAGTTTGGAGGGTGTGCATGAGTTCGATTTCCACCTCAGGCGCGGAGCTTCCGCCTCAATCCGCATCAGAGTTATCAGCTTCCTCGTCCGGCCACGGCGACCCAAACACTCCACCAGATTTCAAGAAAAAAATCGTCCTGGCCTTGGGGGCTTTGGGAGTGGTGTATGGCGACATTGGCACCAGTCCACTTTATACCGTTAAGGAATGCTTCCACGGCCCTCATGCCATGACCCTCACTCCGGATAATATCCTGGGGGTTATGTCCCTGATCTTCTGGTCTTTGACGGTGGTAGTAACCATCAAATACGTCATATTCATATTGAAGGCCGACAACCACGGGGAAGGCGGGATTTACGCCCTGGCCGCCCTGTTTCTGGGGAAGGGCAGGGAGAGCGTTTCACCCGCCAGGGTGAACCTGTTGGTGCTTCTGGCAATTTTTGGGGCTGCATTGCTCTATGGCGATGGCATTATTACCCCGGTCATCTCGGTGCTATCGGCCGTGGAAGGCCTGAATGTGGCCACAACGGCGGCCGAGCCCTTTGTCCTGCCCATTTCCTGTGCCGTCTTGGCAGGCTTGTTTCTGTTCCAGAGCCAGGGCACGGAGCGCATCGGACGAATTTTCGGCCCCATCATGATTTTCTGGTTTGCCGCCCTGGCCACCCTGGGGGTGATCCAGATTTTCCGGATGCCAGGGATTCTGGGAGCCCTGGACCCACGTTATGCGGTAAATTTTTTTGCGGTTAATCACCTGCACGGCGTCGTGGTGCTGGGTGCGGTGGTACTCTGTATTACTGGGGGCGAGGCTTTGTATGCGGATATGGGCCATTTTGGGCGCGGCCCTATCCGGCTTTCCTGGCTGGCGCTCGTGTTCCCAGCACTTTTGCTGAATTACCTCGGACAAACTGCCCTGCTGCTGGAAAATCCCCAGGCCGCAGTCAATCCTTTCTATGGGCTGGTGCCCCGGTTTCTTCTGTATCCCATGGTGGCCCTGGCCACGACCGCCACGGTCATTGCCTCTCAGGCCATGATTTCCGGAGTTTTCTCGCTGACGCAACAGGCCATCCAGATCGGCTACTGTCCCAGACTACGGATAGTGCATACGTCGGGCGAGACCAAGGGTCAGATTTATATGCCCTGGGTAAACAGCATGATGATGCTGGGATGCCTGGGACTGGCCTTGGCTTTTAAGGAATCCAGCCGTTTGGCTTCAGCTTACGGCATTGCGGTCACCGGCACTATGGGCATTACCACTCTTATTTATTTCTATGTCGTCCGTTACAACTGGAACTGGCCCTTGTGGAAGGCTCTCATACCGGTGAGTGTCTTCCTTTTCTTCGACCTTTCCTACTTTGGCGCCAACCTGCTTAAATTTGTGGATGGCGGCTGGTTTGCCATTGGTGTGGCTGTGATCATGACCATCATCATGGTCACCTGGCGGGACGGACGGGCCATCCTGCGGAAACGGTTTGAAGAAGCCCAGGTGCCGCTGGATGTCCTGATGTACGACATTGCCAACTATAAACTGGTTCGCACCCCTAGAACGGCTTTTTTTCTGGCCTTGTCGCCGCAAGGGACGCCGGTGGTTCTGCTGCATCTCCTGAAACATGTGGAAGCGTTACCCGAGAAGGTGATCATCCTCTCGATTGTCTCGGCGGACAAACCTTATGTTCCCCGGGAACAGAGATTGGAGATTACCGATAAAGGGTATGGTTTTTACCGGATTATTGCCAATTATGGATTTATGGAAACTCCTAAGGTCCCGGATATCATCGATCTGGCGAATGAACAGGGTCTGGACCTTGATATCTATGCCATTTCATTTTATTTGGGGCGGGAGTCCTTATTGACCACCGGGACCAGCAAGATGGCCCGCTGGCGCAAAGGCATATTCGCCTTTTTAGCCCGCAATGCCTGGAATGTTTCCACCTATTTCGGGATTCCGCCGGGCCGCGTAGTGGAGTTGGGCAGCCAGGTGGAACTCTAAGACAGTCATGAGAAAAGGATTCTCCCGGGTGGACGTCTTTCTATCTCTGGCCAGGAAGATTCTGCCCTTTCTGAAATCACCCCAGTTTCTCCTCATCGGCGGCTTTGCGGGGGTCATTTTCGCCGGCGGTGTGTTGCTATGGCTTCCCTGGTGCCACCAACCGGGCCAGCTCAGTTTTTTAAATGCTCTGTTTACCTCCGCTTCGGCGGTGTGCGTCACCGGGTTGGTGGTGGTGGACACCGGCACGGTATACACCACCCTCGGCCAGGTCATCATCATGCTGCTCATTCAGGCCGGGGGGCTGGGGGTAATGACCTTTGCGGCCCTGACCTTTCAGATGCTGGGACGGCGCTTGTCATTGCAATCCCAGATGGTGCTGCACGATTCATTTTTTCAACAGGACATCGGCGCGGATTTCCGGCACCAGTTTTTCCGGATTTTATTGACCACGGCCATCATTGAAGCTGTGGGGATGGCGGTGATATGCCTGGCGCTGCTGGCGCGGACCGGCAAGGTGGGAGAATCGGTTTACAGCGCCATGTTTCACGCGGTTTCGGCCTTCTGCAACGCCGGTTTCTCGATCTATAAAAATAATCTGATTGATGTCAGGGACAATCATCTTATTATTTTTACCATCATGTTCCTCATTGTCACCGGCGGCTTGGGACATGCGGTGTTATTGGAAATCTGGCGCAAGCTGCAACGTTTTGTGGGAAAAGGCAGTAATAAGAACCCGGTTCGGGCCTTATCGACTCATGCCCGGGTGGTCTGGCG
The DNA here is from genome assembly GCA_963789385.1 of uncultured delta proteobacterium. Lineage (GTDB taxonomy): Bacteria > Desulfobacterota > Desulfobaccia > Desulfobaccales > Desulfobaccaceae > Desulfobacca. Next base: position 79,980 of record CAWBKT010000034.1, read on the forward strand.
CATGACCTGTTTTCTTATCGTCGGCGGCGCCCTGGGAATACTGGTTTTCGGTTTGACTACCGATGAAGTGAGTTGGGTGGAAAGGCTTTCCGGAGCGCTGTTTCAGTCCGTCACCGCCCGCACGGCGGGGTTTAATTCCGTGAATTGCGGGGCCTTGCCGCTGAGTTCCCTGATGTTGATCATCATGTTGATGTTCGTTGGCGGCTCCCCGGGCTCGTGCGCCGGCGGGATCAAGACCACCTCTTTTGCCATTTGGCTGGCGGAGATGCGCTCCAAACTGCGGGGCTACAAAGAGGTGAAGATTTTAGACCGGCAGGTGCCGGCCGAAATTTTGTGGCGCAATACCATCCTCATCCGCCTGGCCGCGGCCTGGAATATCTTCGGTATCTTCTTATTATTGGTTACCGAATCCCAGCCGGGAATTGGGATGCATGATGTGGTCTTCGAACAGATTTCAGCTTTTGGCACGGTGGGGCTGTCCACGGGGTTAACGGATAAACTTTCCGTGGTTGGCCGCCTATGGATTATCCTGACTATGTTTATCGGCCGGGTGGGGCCGCTCACGGTGGCCATGTGGATCATTCCGGAGCGGCATGTTTTGATTCGCTATCCCCGAGCCAGGATTATGATCGGATGAAACGAAAAAAATATATCTGCGTTATTGGATTGGGGCAGTTCGGCATGGAACTGGCCCGGGAGCTGTCCAAAACCTGTGAAGTGCTGGCCATGGATGTGAATGAGGACCTGGTCTATGCCATCGCCGACGACGTGCAGCGGGCCTTGTCAGTGGACGCCCGGGATTATGCCAGTCTGAAGCAGGTGGTGACGGCGGATTTTGATGAGGTCATCGTCAGTCTGGGGGAGAGCCTGGAAGCCAGCATTCTCTGTACTCTGCATTTAAAGAAGATTGGCATCAAGATGATCCGGGCCAAGGTGATCAGTGAAGACCACGCCGCCATTTTGCATTCCCTGGGAGTGCAGGAAGTCATCTTCCCGGAGCGTGAGACGGCCTGGCGGTTGGCGGCTCAGATCATGAATCCTAATCTGTTGGATTACGTTCCCTTGGAGGCGGGCTATCGGGTGATGGACGTGGCGCCGCCGAACAGCTTTTACGGGCGCACCCTGATGGATTTGGAGCTACGGAAACAATACGGCGTCTTCGTCATTGCCGTCAAGGAACTGGTGCCGCAACGATTTATCTTTCTGCCGGAACCAAGCTTTGTGGTGAAGCCCAGCGATATTTTAGTCATGATCGGCCGGGAGGAAGAGTTGGCCCGGCTGCAGGAAAAAACGGCCTAAACTATAGGGCCACCGCAGGGCCATCAATGAAAACTCTTCGCACGAAAATACTCCTGGGCTATGGCGCCAGTCTGTGTATCGTGGCAATCATCCTGGCCTTGGCCATCGTGCTCCTGTGGCGGCTGGGGCGGGCCTCTGACGCCATCCTGCAGGAAAATTACCGCAGTATCCTGGCTGCGGAAAAAATGATCAACGACTCGAACGGCAGGATTCGGGGGTGCTCCTGATTCTCCTCAATTTCCAAGAACTTGGGATTGAAAGAATTTCGGGAAAGTGAAGTTAGTTTTTTGCAGTGGCTGGGCCGGGCCAAGGATAACATTACCGATCCCCGGGGAAAAAGAGGTGGTGGAGGAATTGAGCAGAATTATACTCACTATCTGCATGAGGTCTCCCAGATGACGGCTCTTTAGAAAGCGGATCATGACCGAGCCGTTACCATTTATCATGATCAGGTTCTGCCCCGTTTCCGGACGTCCGGGATACCTGCATTAAGCTTCAGAGCCTGAATCATGAGGCTATGTACGCCTCCAGCAATCAGGCCCGGCGTTTGGCGGCACAGGCGATACCGCTCATCTCCCTCATCGGCGCGGCGGCCATGATTGTCGGTATTTCCTTTAGTCTGTTCCTGTCCCGCCTGATTTCCCGGCCGGTCACGGAGCTTAAAAATGCGGTGTTACATCTGGCCCAGGGGGATTATGCCGTTCAGGTGCCGGTGCGGGGAGCGATGAATTGGCGCTGTTGGCCGAGGCCTTTAATGTCATGGCCGAAAAGTTGAAGCATTTTCATGACATGAATATCGACCAGATCCTGGCTGAAAAGCGCAAGAGTGAGGCGATTATCCGGAGCGTGGATGACGGCCTGGTGGTGGTGGACGAGAAACTCCTGATTACCAATCTCAATCCCAAGGCCACGGCTATTTTCGGGGTCGACCCGGAGGAGGCGCTGGGCAAACATGTTCTGGAAGTGGTCCGGGATGACAACATTTTTCGGAGTCTGAAGGCCTCCCTGGAGTCAGGCCAGCCCCCCCGCCTGGCCGAGGGCGACGATATTTTCACGGTCCAGAGCAACGAGGAAACCCAGCACTACCAGACGGCCATTCTGCCGATGCGGTCCCGGGCCGGGGTTATTCCGGGGGCGGTGCTGGTCCTGCGGGATATCACCCGGCTCAAAGAACTGGACCGGTTGAAAAGCGAATTTGTCATGACTGCGTCTCATGAGTTGCGCACCCCTCTGACCAGCATCGGCATGTCAGTGGGCTTGCTCAAGGAGTCGGCCGCGGCTAAGCTCACGGATCAGGAGCGTGAACTCCTGGACGTCTGCCAGGAGGAAGTGAATCGTCTCAAGGCCCTGGTAAACGATCTGCTGGACCTGTCCAAAATCGAGGCCGGGAAATTAGAGCTTTATTTAGAGCCGGTGGCGCCCGGCTTTTTGGCCCGGCAGGCCGGCGCCATGATGAAAAACCAGGCTGAAGCCAAAGGCATTACCCTGGCGGCGGAAGTGCCGGCAGACCTGCCGGAGGTGCTGGCGGACTCCAATAAGATCGTCTGGGTATTGGTAAATCTGCTGGCCAATGCGGTGCGTTATTCTGCTCCCGGGGCCCATGTCTGGCTCCGGGGCGAGCGGGTGGGAGATCTGGTCCAGTTAAAAGTACAGGATGACGGCCCCGGTGTGCCCCGGGAAATGCAATCCCGCATCTTTGATAAATTCGTGCGGCTGGATCAGGGTGATACCAGCAGCGGCAGCGGGCTGGGCCTGGCCATCAGCAAAGAAATTATCCGGGCGCACCGGGGCGTCATCTGGCTGGAGTCGGAACCGGGCCAGGGCAGCACGTTCACCTTCACTTTGCCCCTGGCCTCAACTTGAAGAGGAGACTAGAAAAAAATGGAAACCCAACGCGTTCTCATTGTGGATGATGAGCGCAATATCCGCCTCACTCTGAAGGGCGCCCTGGAGGCCATCGGCCTGGAAGTGGACGCCGTGTTCCAGGGTGAGGAAGCTCTCCAAAAACTGACCGAGAAAACCTATACCGTCATGATCCTGGATTTGCGCCTGCCGGGAATGGACGGTCTGGCCGTCCTGCGTCAGGTGGCCGAACGGTATGCCGGGCTCAGAGTGATTATCATCACGGCCTACGGCACGGTGGAGGCGGTGATCGATGCCATGAAACTGGGGCGGTGGACTTTCTGCAAAAACCTTTCGAACCCCAGGAGGTGCGGGAGATCGTCGGCCGGGTGCTGGCGCTTCCCGAAGGGGGCCCCACTGCCTTTACCTATGAAAATTATCTGGAGCTGGCCAGAAAAAGTATCGGGGAAAAAAAATTCAGCGCCGCTTTTGTCTATGCCCATAAGGCCGTCTATGTGAATCCGCGGCGGCCGGAGGCCTTCAATCTGTTGGGCGGGTTGTATGAAGTGCGGGATCAGAAGAAAGAAGCCACGACAAATTATCGCGTGGCGCTGGAAATCGATCCTTCCTATGCCCCGGCGCAGAAGAACCTGGAGCGCACGACGAGGCAACCGTATAGTAAAATGGGGATAATGTGGGGGTAAGGGAAGCCGCCGGCAGGTCGGCTATTAAAATAACTTACTTTTGAACGCGTTAAAAAAGGGCGCCCAAAGTGCACGCCCTTTTTCTATTACTTAGGCTGGAGCTTAAGCCGGCTCCGCTTTTTCCTTCAGCTTCAGGCTCTGTTCGATAACCAGCAGATATTTAAGATAGTTAAAGCCCAACTTCATCAGAGCCACGTCGTCGTCTTTGATGGCGGCGACGGTTTCCGGATCGACATCAAAGATATCCAAAAATCGGCTTTCCAGGACGAAACGGCGGAAGTTGTCCAGATCATAGCTGGCCATGTAGAACATTGTCTGCTTTTTCTCATCGATGGCTGAGCGGGCTTCGGCATCCCGCCGGAGCATCATGGCCTTCCATTCCCGGTTCATTTCATCATACAGGTCCGGTTCCTGGTCCACCCGCCAGGAGGCGACGGTCCATTCCGTATCTTCCTCGTGTCCTTTGCAATAGGGCTCCTGCACCATGAAATAAAATTCTTCCACGCCCTCCAGGCCTTTTTCTTTCTGCAAGGTAGCCTGGCCGAGGGGATAATACCGGCAGGCGACTGGGCGGTCGGCATAGATGGTGCAGCCTTTGGGAGTAACAAACGGGCATTTATTGTCGGTCTCGGGCGGCATGCGGAGAATCACCAGCGGGAGGCCGGACTTTTCATCAAGTTCCGAGCGGGTATAGAGCTGCAGGAATTCCGTAGAAGTTATGCCGAGCCGCTTTTTTAGGCGGACAATATCGTAGGGCGTCAGGGATATGTCAATCCGGCCGCAACATTCGGTAAAACACGAAATTCCAGGGTAACATTTAAATTTAAATCGGCTGTTGAGGCCCAACTGGACGGGTTTGACGTCCTTCATGCTTTTCATAGTAACTACTCCTGAGAATATGGGTCAGCCGGCGCCTCCAAGGCGGGGGCTACTTGTAAACGGGCCAGCTAAATAAATATAATACAAATGTTGCAGATAACCAAGAGGTAACAATGGCGGCATAACCGCGCACGGTCCTCCGGCAGATGTTTTTGCCGGGTCAGGGAGGGAGCCGGTTCCTGATTTCCAAATTTAAAGCATGAAGAATATTAAAGCCGGTCCTGTTGTGGGGCCGGCTTTAATATTAATTAGATTAACTTGTTCAGGTTATTCCCGGCCCTGCATTTTGGCAAAAACCAATGCGGTGGTCCGGTAGACCAGGTGAGCCATCTTGGTGTAGGGGGCGTAAAAGAACAAGAAGAAAATCGACACCAGATGGAGAAAATACATGGGATAAGCCAGGGAGGCCAGATGAGCCAACCGCAGTACCCAGCTCATGACTCCAGTAACACCCACGGTGATAATGACCCAGATGAGGAGCCAATCAAAATAGCCGCCGAAGCCGGCTGAATTGGCTTTGGCCTGGCGCTCCTTATAGATCATGAACATCCCATACAGCAAGCAGCCTGTTCCTATCAAGGCTACCCATTTAATAGGTTCTCCCAATGAAAACGGTGACTCCTTGTGAGGAATCAGACCGAACTTGGAAGCCCATTCATAATAGGCGGACCAGGCAGTGACAATCCCCAGAGAGATAAAACCCAGCACGGTCAAGAGATGCGAAGTTGACCGGGGATAATTGGTGACGCACTCTTTGAAGCGCTTGTGAACAATGAATTCCTTCAGCACCTCGATGGTAGCACTCATGATGCTTTTATTGCTTAATTTGGTTTTCCAGGGAGAAACCTCAGCATTGAGATCTTTCCAATAACGCATCACGCCGGTGGCCAGGACGAACACGGCAAAACCGGCGGCGGCCATAAAAATGGCATCCACGGCCAACAGCGGGATCATATTGGAATACTTAATGGTTCCGGCTGGAATGTTTCCCAGGGTGCCCGTGATTTTCATAATCGCCAAGATCAACAGGACCGGCAAAGCCAGGAGCACCGGCAGGAATATTGGCTGGTTTACCATTCTGGCCAACATGGATGGAAAAGAATAATGTTCAATACACGCCTGGCGCATAGCCCCTAAGACCTCCGCCGGGTTAGCGCCCCGGGGACAGTACGCGGTGCAGTCGCCGCAGTAATGACAGAGCCAGATATCAGGATCTTTGACCAGCTGGTCTTTCATGCCCCATTGGGCCATGAGCATTTCCTTGCGGGGATACGGCTTGTCATCCGGGGAGATATTGCAGACCACGGAGCAGGTGGCGCACTGATAGCATTTCTTCAGGGACTCGCCACCGCTTGCCTGCAGGCGTTTGACAAAATCAAGATCAGTTTTAATAACAGTTTCTTCAGCCATACATTAACCTCCTAGAACTCCTTATAGGGGTTCGGACCGATTTCGTCGATCCGGGCCACAAAGTCATCAAGCAGCTTGGGCAGACGGTCGAAATCGGAAATGGCTACTTCCATGAACTGGGCTCGCTCAGACTCCAGGGCCAGGCGGTCCAGGGTTTCCTGTAACTTGCCCATACGCTCTTGGGCAAGATCGCTGCCTTTAGCAAAATGGCACTGGTAGTCATCCCCAGACTTGCATCCCAACATCAAGACGCCGTCGATACCTCGGGACAGAGCGTCCGCAATCCACACCAGGTTGAAAGACCCCAGGCAGCGCACTGGAATAAAGCGAATGAAAGGAGACAGGCGCATTTTATTTAAGGCGGCGGCTTCGATGGCCGGGAAGGCGTCGTTTTCGCAGACAAAGGCCACGATACGGATGCCTTCATCCGGTACATCCATCGCCTTTATCATGGACCCGACGATGTCAACGCTGAAATCCTTGAAGCTGACAATACGTTCGGGACAAGCGCCCATACAGGTGCCGCAGCGGCGGCAGCGATTGATCTTGTAGAAGGGAGTGCCCTTCTCGTCTTCCTCGATGGCGCCAAAGGGGCATTCTTCGGTGCAGCGCTTACAAGAGGTGCAGCGTTGCATGAAGGGATCGGGGAAGGTCATGTCCCAGGCCCGGGGATGTACTGCCACACCGCGGGAAACATGATCCAGGCACTGGTAAGCTTTCAAAGCAGCGCCGGCGGCGTCTTCCATGGCGGTGGCAATATCCATGGGCTGGTGCACGGCCCCGGCGGCATAGATGCCGGTGCGCCGGGTTTCATACTGGAAGCAGATAAAATTGGAATCGGCAAAACCTTGGAAAAGATCCAGATCCGGCAACGCCGGACCTTGCCGATACCCCAGGTTGATAACCGGATTATCCAGGGTAGCCGGAACCAGTCCGGTGGCCAAGACCACCAGATCCGCATCAAGTTTAATTTTTTCACCCAATAAAGTGTTTTCAGCAATAACCGCGACGCTGCCGTTATCAGCTACCTCGATGCCGGTAACGTCACCCTTGGTCAAAAGAATGCCCGCGTCATTTTGGGCATGTTTATAGAACAATTCAGATTGGCCCGGAGTTCTAATATCACGGTAAATGATGTAGGACAGAGCCTCAGGGTTCATTTGCCGCACATATTTCGCCTGCTTTAAGGACGTGGCGCAGCAGAAAGAAGAGCAGTAATGAAGGTGTTCGGGATCACGGGAACCGGCGCACTGAATGAAGACAACCTTTTGGGCCGGTTTGCCGTTGGAAGGGCGCAGAATTTTACCTTCTGCGGCCATTTTTTCAAATTCCCAGTTAGTGACCACATCATCAGACTGTCCATATCCCAGGTGGCCCAATTTAGTGGCATCATACGGTTTGGCGCCGGCAGCCAGAACAACGGAACCAATTTTATAGACATCTTCTTTACCACCGGTTTTTATGGTGACATCATAGGCACCGGGCTGGCCATCAATTTCTGCGAGTTCGGAATTCGTTAAAACCTTGATCTTAGGATTTGACAGAACTGCTTTGATCTTTGAAAATACCACCGGGATTTGCAGGTCCTGGTAAGGATACGTCGTTGGGGTCTGCTGATAAAGGCCGGCGGCCAAACCGCCGAGTTCAGCCTCTTTTTCCACCAACACGACATTTTGACCTAATGCAGCTGCTTCGAGTGCGGCGCTTAAGCCAGTGACGCCGCCACCGATAACCAGAATGGCGCGTTCGACTTCAACGGGCACGCCTTCCGGGATATCGGATTTCTTTACCCTGGCACAGCCCATCAGGACATAATCCTCAGCCAGCAGCTGGGTCTCCTCCGCCTGCGGTTCCTGAGTCCAGGCAACTATTTCCCGTATATTGATCCGCTCGATGAGCACGCCGGGAATATCAAATTCTTCATATTTGACCCGGGGAGAACAGGCGGCGATAACCGCACAGTTAATACCTTCAGCTGCTAAATCGCCTTTTAAAAATTCCAACCCTTCCGGACTGCAGAGGATAGGATGGTTTTTTATATGAGGAATTTTCCCGCCTTTGCGGGTAACTTTTTCAAGTCCTTCAAGTTTGACGGCATCACCGATGCCACAACCTTGGCAGATATAAACGCCGTATTTTCTATCTTCCATTTCCATCTGTTACCTCCCTACCAAGCTTTGAAGGGCCTTGATAGCGGCGCCGGTACCGTCTTGCACGGATTTGGCCACATCCAGGGGACTCTTCAAAGTACCCACCGCATATACTCCTGCCGGCAGGCCGGTGGGGTCAACAAACCCTTCATCGGTATATTTCACTGCCATGGGAAGTTTATCGGTTTTGGTTGAAGGCACCATACCCGCGGCTAAAACCACCATGTCAAAGGTGCGGCGCACTTTATTGCCGGTGGCGGTATCCTCGGCCACGACTTCGACTTTGTCTCCGGGGGCTTGGCTGATTTTAGCAACCTTGCCGCGGATCAACTCCACGTTTTCCCGGTCCCGAACTTTCCAATAAAATTGTTCGTATCGCCCAGGAGTGCGGATATCAATATAGAAAATTGTCGCTTTTGCTTCCGGATCCACATCCAGGAGATACGTTGCCTGTTTCAGGGAAGCCATGCAGCAGATATAGGAGCAGTAGGGCAAATGATTTTCGTCCCGGGAACCGGCACATTGCACAAAGGCGACGCTTTTTGGTTCGGCGCCATCGGATGGCCGCAGGATTTTGCCACCCGTGGGGCCGTTGGGCGCTGCTAACCGTTCCATCTGCATGTTGTTAATGACATTGGCCACCTGCCCGAAACCAAGGTTATCGATTTTGGCGGCATCGTAAGACTCCAACCGCCGGTCAAAACAATGGCGCCAACATTGACATTAACGGTCTCAGGGGTCATATCCAAGTGAATGGCATCATATTCACATGCCTTTTCACATTTCTTACAGGCTTCTCCCAGGCAGACATCCATATCAATGACATATTGATACGGGAAGGCCATGTCAAAGGGCAGATATGCGGCTTTATTGTTGTCCAGGCCGTAGTTGAAGTCATTGACTCTTTCCACGGGACAGACTTCGGCGCATTTGTTACAGGCGACGCATTTATTATTGACGTAGCGGGGACGAACATTCAAGGTAACGTTAAAATCACCTTCCTGGCCCGTAATCTGGGTGACATCGGTCATGGTATAAAAGGTGATATCTGGATTATTTTTTATCCGTTTAAAATTAATTTCTAAACCGCAGGTGGGAGGGCAGAGCTTGGGGAAATATTTGTTAAGCTGGGCTACCCGGCCACCCAAGTAGGGGGATTTTTCCACCAACACTACCTGGGCGCCTGATTCCGCAGCTTCCAACGCTGCCGTCAGGCCGCTCATACCGCCCCCGATGATAAGGATTTTCTTATTGCTTGCGTTCACATCAGACCTCCTTCAGAACTTCCCAACATCGGATAAGGGTAAG
>CAWBKT010000035.1:0-33927 GCA_963789385.1 uncultured delta proteobacterium
CTTGCCGAACCGGATAAAAAGAAGTAAGTTAACTTTCTAGCTTAATTCCACTGTAGCCGGTGGGAACGGGGGACCCGAGTATCTGGGGCGCATCGCCGAAAGGCGTAGGACAACCTCATCGGTCCGAGCCCTGCAGCTAACCCCGTAGGCGTCGATGGGGAAAGACCTTCCGGACCTTTTGCCCGGAGGCCTGACCTCCCGGATAAATAGTTTGGAGGGTGTGCATGAGTTCGATTTCCACCTCAGGCGCGGAGCTTCCGCCTCAATCCGCATCAGAGTTATCAGCTTCCTCGTCCGGCCACGGCGACCCAAACACTCCACCAGATTTCAAGAAAAAAATCGTCCTGGCCTTGGGGGCTTTGGGAGTGGTGTATGGCGACATTGGCACCAGTCCACTTTATACCGTTAAGGAATGCTTCCACGGCCCTCATGCCATGACCCTCACTCCGGATAATATCCTGGGGGTTATGTCCCTGATCTTCTGGTCTTTGACGGTGGTAGTAACCATCAAATACGTCATATTCATATTGAAGGCCGACAACCACGGGGAAGGCGGGATTTACGCCCTGGCCGCCCTGTTTCTGGGAAAGGGCCGGCAGAGCGTTTCGCCCGGCACGGTGAACCGGTTGGTGCTTTTGGCCATCTTTTGGGGCCGCGCTGCTCTATGGCGACGGCATCATTACCCCGGTCATTTCGGTGCTGTCCGCGGTGGAAGGCCTGAACGTGGCCACGACGGCGGCCGAACCTTTTGTCCTGCCGATTTCCTGTGTGGTGCTCATGGGCCTCTTCCTCTTCCAAAGCCAGGGCACGGAGCGCATTGGACGGATTTTTGGCCCCATCATGATCTTCTGGTTCGCCGCCTTAGCCACCCTGGGATTGATCCAGATTTTCCGGATGCCGGGGATTCTGGCGGCCCTGGACCCCCGTCATGCCGTGACCTTTTTTTCCACCAACCACCTCCATGGAATGGTAGTACTGGGGGCGGTGGTACTATGTATCACCGGGGGCGAGGCTTTGTATGCGGATATGGGCCATTTTGGGCGCGGCCCTATCCGGCTTTCCTGGCTGGCGCTCGTGTTCCCAGCACTTTTGCTGAATTACCTCGGACAAACTGCCCTGCTGCTGGAAAATCCCCAGGCCGCAGTCAATCCTTTCTATGGGCTGGTGCCCCGGTTTCTTCTGTATCCCATGGTGGCCCTGGCCACGACCGCCACGGTCATTGCCTCTCAGGCCATGATTTCCGGAGTTTTCTCGCTGACGCAACAGGCCATCCAGATCGGCTACTGTCCCAGACTACGGATAGTGCATACGTCGGGCGAGACCAAGGGTCAGATTTATATGCCCTGGGTAAACAGTATGATGATGCTGGGATGCCTGGGACTGGCCTTGGCTTTTAAGGAATCCAGCCGTTTGGCTTCAGCTTACGGTATTGCGGTCACCGGCACTATGGGCATTACCACTCTTATTTATTTCTATGTCGTCCGTTACAACTGGAACTGGCCCTTGTGGAAGGCTCTCTTACCGGTGAGTGTCTTCCTTTTCTTCGACCTCTCCTACTTTGGCGCCAACCTGCTTAAGTTTGTGGATGGCGGCTGGTTTGCCATTGGCGTGGCTGTGATCCTGACCATCATCATGGTCACCTGGCGGGACGGACGGGCCATCCTGCGGAAACGGTTTGAAGAAGCCCAGGTGCCACTGGATGTACTGATGTACGACATTGCCAACTATAAACTGGTTCGCACCCAGAACGGCTTTTTTTCTGGCCTTGTCGCCGCAAGGGACCCCGGTGGTTCTGCTGCATCTCCTGAAACATGTGGAAGCATTACCCGAAAAGGTGATCATCCTCTCGATTGTCTCGGCGGACAAACCTTATGTTCCCCGGGAACAGAGATTGGAGATTACCGATAAAGGGTATGGTTTTTACCGGATTATTGCCAATTATGGATTTATGGAAACTCCTAAGGTCCCGGATATCATCGATCTGGCGAATGAACAGGGTCTGGACCTTGATATCTATGCCATTTCATTTTATTTGGGGCGGGAGTCCTTATTGACCACCGGGACCAGCAAGATGGCCCGCTGGCGCAAAGGCATATTCGCCTTTTTAGCCCGCAATGCCTGGAATGTTTCCACCTATTTCGGGATTCCGCCGGGCCGCGTAGTGGAGTTGGGCAGCCAGGTGGAACTCTAGGACAGTCATGAGAAAAGGATTCTCCCGGGTGGACGTCTTTCTATCTCTGGCCAGGAAGATTCTGCCCTTTCTGAAATCACCCCAGTTTCTCCTCATCGGCGGCTTTGCGGGGGTCATTTTCGCCGGCGGTGTGTTGCTATGGCTTCCCTGGTGCCACCAACCTGGCCAGCTCAGTTTTTTAAATGCTCTGTTTACCTCCGCTTCGGCGGTGTGCGTCACCGGGTTGGTGGTGGTGGACACCGGCACGGTATACACCACCCTCGGCCAGGTCATCATCATGCTGCTCATTCAGGCAGGGGGGCTGGGGGTAATGACCTTTGCGGCCCTGACCTTTCAGATGCTGGGACGGCGCTTGTCATTGCAATCCCAGATGGTGCTGCACGATTCATTTTTTCAACAGGACATCGGCGCGGATTTCCGGCACCAGTTTTTCCGGATTTTATTGACTACGGCCATTATTGAAGCCGTGGGGATGGCGGTGATCTGCCTGGCGCTGCTGGCGCGGACCGGCAAGGTGGGAGAATCGGTTTACAGCGCCATGTTTCACGCGGTTTCGGCCTTCTGCAACGCCGGGTTCTCATCTATAAAAATAATCTGATTGATGTCAGGGACAATCATCTCATTATTTTTACCATCATGTTCCTCATTGTCACCGGCGGCTTGGGACATGCGGTGTTATTGGAAATCTGGCGCAAGCTGCAACGTTTTGTGGGAAAAGGCAGTAATAAGAACCCGGTTCGGGCCTTATCGACTCATGCCCGGGTGGTCTGGCGCATGACCTGTTTTCTTATCGTCGGCGGCGCCCTGGGAATACTGGTTTTCGGTTTGACTACCGATGAAGTGAGTTGGGTGGAAAGGCTTTCCGGAGCGCTGTTTCAGTCCGTCACCGCCCGCACGGCGGGGTTTAATTCCGTGAATTGCGGGGCCTTGCCGCTGAGTTCCCTGATGTTAATCATCATGTTGATGTTCATTGGCGGCTCTCCGGGTTCGTGCGCCGGCGGCATTAAGACCACCTCTTTTGCCATCTGGCTGGCGGAGATGCGCTCCAAACTGCGGGGCTATAAAGAGGTGAAGATTTTAGACCGGCAGGTGCCGGCCGAAATTCTGTGGCGCAATACCATCCTCATCCGTCTGGCCGCGGCCTGGAATATCTTCGGTATTTTCTTATTATTGGTTACCGAATCCCAGCCGGGAATTGGGATGCATGATGTGGTTTTCGAACAGATTTCGGCTTTTGGCACAGTGGGGCTGTCCACGGGGTTAACGGATAAACTTTCCGTGGTTGGCCGCCTATGGATTATCCTGACTATGTTTATCGGTCGGGTGGGGCCGCTCACGGTGGCCATGTGGATCATTCCGGAGCGGCATGTTTTGATTCGCTATCCCCGAGCCAGGATTATGATCGGATGAAACGAAAAAAATATATCTGCGTTATTGGATTGGGGCAGTTCGGCATGGAACTGGCCCGGGAGCTGTCAAAAACCTGTGAAGTGCTGGCCATGGATGTGAATGAGGACCTGGTCTATGCCATCGCCGACGACGTGCAGCGGGCCTTGTCGGTGGACGCCCGGGATTATGCCAGCCTGAAGCAGGTGGTGACCGCGGATTTTGATGAGGTCATCGTCAGCCTGGGGGAGAGCCTGGAAGCCAGCATTCTCTGTACTCTGCATTTAAAAAAGATTGGCATCAAGATGATCCGGGCCAAGGTGATCAGTGAAGACCACGCCGCCATTTTGCACTCCCTGGGAGTGCAGGAGGTCATCTTCCCGGAGCGTGAGACAGCCTGGCGGTTGGCGGCCCAGATCATGAATCCGAATCTGCTGGATTACGTTCCCTTGGAGGCGGGCTACCGGGTGATGGACGTGGCGCCCCCGAACAGCTTTTACGGGCACACCCTGATGGATTTGGAGCTACGGAAACAATACGGCGTCTTCGTCATTGCCGTTAAGGAACTGGTGCCGCAACGGTTTATCTTTTTGCCGGAACCAAGCTTTGTGGTGAAGCCCAGCGATATTTTGGTCATGATCGGCCGGGACGAAGAGTTGGCCCGGCTGCAGGAAAAAACGGTCTAAGCTATAAGGCCACCATAGAGCCATCGATGAGAACTCTTCGCACGAAAATACTCCTGGGCTACGGTACCAGTCTGGTGATTGTGGCGATTATACTGGCCCTGGCCATTGTGCTCCTCTGGCGGCTGGGGCGGGCCTCCGACGCCATCCTGCAAGAAAATTACCGCAGTATCCTGGCCGCGGAAAAAATGATCAACGATCTCGAACGGCAGGATTCGGGGGTGCTCCTGATTCTCCTCCATTTCCAAGACTTGGGACTGAAAGAATTTCAAGAGAGTGAAGTCAGCTTTTTGCAGTGGCTGGGCCGGGCCAAGGATAATATTACCGAGCCCGGTGAAAAAGAGCTGGTCGATGGAATTGAGCAGAATTATACTCAATATCTGCATGAATTCTCCCAGATGAGGGTCTTTACCGACACGTATCACGATCGCGCCATTACCTTTTATCATGACCATGTACTCCCCCGTTTTCGGATAGTCCGAGACACCTGTATTAAACTTCAAAGCCTGAATCATGAGGCTATGTACGCCTCCAGCAATCGGGCCAGGCGGTTAGCAGCCCAGGCCATACCTCTCATCTCCCTCATCGGCGCTGCGGCCATTATTCTCGGTATTTCCTTCAGTCTATTCCTGTCGCGCCTTATTTCCCGCCCGATTACGGAGCTTAAAAATGCGGTGTCACACCTGGCCCAGGGGGACTATGGCGTCCAGGTGCCGGTGCGGGGCAGCGATGAATTGACGCTGTTGGCTGAGTCGTTTAATAGTATGGCCGAAAAGCTGAAGCAATTTAATGACTTGAATATCGATCAGATCTTAGCCGAAAAGCGCAAGAGTGAAGCAATTATCCGAAGTGTGGATGACGGGTTGATCGTGGTAGATGAAAATCTCCTGATTACCAATATCAACCCCAAAGCCAGGTCTATTTTTGGGATTGACCCGGAAGAGGGATTAGGAAAACATATTCTCGAGGTAATACGGGATAATCAAATATTTGAGAATTTGAAGGGTTCGTTGGAAACAGGTCAGTCCCGTCACCTGGCTGAGGGGGATGATATATTAACGGTGCAGCAGGATGAGGAAACTCAGCACTACCAGACGGCCATTCTGCCAATGCGGTCCCGGGCCGGGGTTATTCCGGGGGCAGTGCTCGTCTTGCGGGATATCACCCGGCTCAAAGAACTGGACCGGTTGAAAAGCGAATTTGTCATGACTGCGTCTCATGAATTGCGCACCCCTCTGACCAGCATCGGCATGTCAGTGGGCTTGCTCAAGGAGTCGGCCGCGGCTAAGCTCACGGATCAGGAGCGTGAACTCCTGGACGTCTGCCAGGAGGAAGTGAATCGTCTCAAGGCCCTGGTAAACGATCTGCTGGACCTGTCCAAAATCGAGGCCGGGAAATTAGAGCTTTATTTAGAGCCGGCCTCGCCCGGCTTTTTGGCCCGGCAGGCCTGTGCCATGATGAAAAACCAGGCTGAAGCCAAAGGCATTACCCTGGCGGCGGAAGTGCCGGCAGACCTGCCGGAGGTGCTGGCGGACTCCAATAAGATCGTCTGGGTATTGGTAAATCTGCTTGCCAATGCGGTGCGGTATTCTGCTGCCGGGGCCCATGTCTGGCTCCGGGGCGAGCGGGTGGGAGATCTGGTCCAGTTAAAAGTGCAGGATGACGGCCCCGGCGTGCCCCGGGAAATGCAATCCCGCATCTTTGATAAATTTGTCCGCCTGGACCAGGGGGAGGCCACCAGCGGCAGCGGGCTGGGCCTGGCCATCAGCAAAGAAATTATCCGGGCGCACCGGGGCGTCATCTGGCTGGAGTCCGAACCGGGCCAGGGCAGCACGTTCACCTTCACTCTGCCCCTGGCCTGACGTTGTAGAGGAGACTAGATAAAAATGGAAACCCAACGCGTTCTCATTGTGGATGATGAGCGCAATATCCGCCTTACTCTGAAGGGTGCCCTGGAGGCCATCGGCCTGGAAGTGGACGCCGTGTTCCAGGGCGAGGAAGCTCTCCAAAAACTGACCGAGAAAACCTATACCGTCATGATCCTGGATTTGCGCCTGCCGGGAATGGACGGTCTGGCCGTCCTGCGTCAGGTGGCCGAACGGTATGCCGGGCTGAGAGTGATTATCATCACGGCCTACGGCACGGTGGAGGCGGTAATCGATGCCATGAAACTGGGGGCGGTGGACTTTCTGCAAAAACCTTTCGAACCCCAGGAGGTCCGGGAGATCGTCGGCCGGGTGCTGGCGCTTCCCGAAGGGGGTCCCACTGCCTTTACCTATGAAAATTATTTGGAGCTGGCAAGAAAAAGTATCGGGGAAAAAAAATTCAGCGCCGCTTTTGTCTATGCCCACAAGGCCGTCTATGTGAATCCGCGGCAGCCGGAGGCCTTCAATCTGTTGGGTGGGTTGTATGAAGTGCGGGATCAGAAGAAAGAAGCCACGACAAATTATCGCGTGGCGCTGGAAATCGATCCTTCCTATGCCCCGGCCCAGAAGAACCTGGAGCGCACGACGAGGCAACCGTATAGTAAAATGGGGATTATTTGGGGGTAAGGGAAGCCGCCGGCAGGTCGGCTATTTAAATAACTTACTTTTGAACGCGTTAAAAAGGGCGCCCATAGTGCACGCCCTTTTTTTATTACTCAGGCTGGAGCTTGAGCCGGCTCCGCTTTTTCCTTCAGCTTCAGGCTCTGTTCGATAACCAGGAGATATTTAAGATAGTTAAAGCCCAACTTCATGAGAGCCACGTCGTCGTCTTTGATGGCGGCGACGGTTTCCGGATCGACATCAAAGATATCCAAAAATCGGCTCTCCAGGACGAAACGGCGGAAGTTGTCCAGATCATAGCTGGCCATGTAGAACATTGTCTGCTTCTTCTCATCGATGGCTGCGCGGGCATCGGCATCCCGCCGGAGCATCATGGCCTTCCATTCCCGGTTCATTTCATCATACAGGTCCGGTTCCTGGTCCACCCGCCAGGAGGCGACGGTCCATTCCGTATCTTCCTCGTGTCCTTTGCAATAGGGCTCCTGCACCATGAAATAAAATTCTTCCACGCCCTCCAGACCTTTTTCCTTCTGCAAGGTAGCCTGGCCGAGGGGATAATAACGGCAGGCGACTGGGCGGTCGGCATAGATGGTGCAGCCTTTGGGAGTAACAAACGGGCATTTATTGTCGGTCTCGGGCGGCATGCGGAGAATCACCAGAGGGAGGCCGGACTTTTCATCAAGTTCCGAGCGGGTATAGAGCTGCAGGAATTCTGTAGAAGTTATGCCGAGCCGCTTTTTTAGGCGGATAATATCGTAGGGCGTCAAGGATATTTCAATCCGGCCGCAACATTCGGTAAAACATGAAATACCAGGGTAACATTTAAATTTAAATCGGCTGTTGAGGCCCAACTGGACGGGTTTGACGTCCTTCATGCTTTTCATAGTAACTACTCCTGAGAATATGGGTCAGCCGGCGCCTCCAAGGCGGGGGCTACTTGTAAACGGGCCAGCTAAATAAATATAATACAAATGTTGCAGATAACCAAGAGGTAACAATGGCGGCATAACCGCGCCCGGTCCTCCGGCAGATGTTTTTGCCGGGTCAGGGAGGGAGCCGGTTCCTGATTTCCAAATTTAAAGCCTGAAGAATATTAAAGCCGGTCCTGTTGTGGGGCCGGCTTTAATATTAATTAGATTAACTTGTTCAGGTTATTCCCGGCCCTGCATTTTGGCAAAAACCAATGCGGTGGTCCGGTAGAACAGGTGAGCCATCTTGGTGTAGGGGGCGTAAAAGAACAAGAAGAAAATCGACACCAGATGGAGAAAATACATGGGATAAGCCAGGGAGGTCAGATGAGCCAACCGCAGTACCCAGCTCATGACTCCAGTAACACCCACGGTGATAATGACCCAGATGAGGAGCCAATCAAAATAGCCGCCGAAGCCGGCTGAATTGGCTTTGGCCTGACGCTCCTTATAGATCATGAACATCCCATACAGCAAGCAGCCTGTTCCTATCAAGGCTACCCATTTAATAGGTTCTCCCAATGAAAACGGTGACTCCTTGTGAGGAATCAAACCGAACTTGGAAGCCCATTCATAATAGGCGGACCAGGCGGTGACAATCCCCAGAGAGATAAAACCCAGCACGGTCAAGAGATGCGAAGTTGACCGGGGATAATTGGTGACGCACTCTTTGAAGCGTTTGTGAACAATGAATTCCTTCAGCACCTCGATGGTGGCACTCAGGATGCTTTTGTTGCTTAATTTGGTTTTCCAGGGAGAAACCTCAGCATTAAGATCTTTCCAATAACGCATCACCCCGGTGGCCAATACAAACACGGCAAAACCGGCGGCGGCCATGAAAATGGCATCCACGGCCAACAAGGGGATCATATTGGAATACTTAATGGTTCCGGCTGGAATGTTTCCCAGGGTGCCCGTGATTTTCATAATCGCCAAGATCAACAGGACCGGCAAAGCCAGGAGCACCGGCAGGAATATCGGCTGGTTTACCATTCTGGCCAACATGGATGGAAAAGAATAATGTTCAATACACGCCTGGCGCATAGCCCCTAAGACCTCTGCCGGGTTGGCGCCCCGGGGACAGTACGCGGTGCAATCGCCGCAGTAATGGCAGAGCCAGATATCAGGATCTTTGACCAGCTGGTCCTTCATGCCCCATTGGGCCATGAGCATTTCCTTGCGGGGATACGGCTTGTCATCCGGGGAGATATTGCAGACCACGGAGCAGGTGGCGCACTGATAGCATTTCTTCAGGGACTCGCCACCGCTTGCCTGCAGGCGTTTGACAAAATCAAGATCAGTTTTAATAACAGTTTCTTCAGCCATACATTAACCTCCTAGAACTCCTTATAGGGGTTCGGACCGATTTCGTCGATCCGGGCCACAAAGTCATCAAGCAGCTTGGGCAGACGGTCGAAATCGGAAATGGCCACTTCCATGAACTGGGCTCGCTCAGACTCCAGGGCCAGGCGGTCCAGGGTTTCCTGTAACTTGCCCATACGCTCTTGGGCAAGATCGCTGCCTTTAGCAAAATGGCACTGGTAGTCATCCCCAGACTTGCATCCCAACATCAAGACGCCGTCGATACCTCGGGACAGAGCGTCAGCAATCCACACCAGGTTGAAAGACCCCAGGCAGCGCACTGGAATGAAGCGAATGAAAGGAGACAGGCGCATTTTATTTAAGGCGGCGGCTTCGATGGCCGGGAAGGCGTCGTTTTCGCAGACAAAGGCCACGATACGGATGCCTTCATCCGGTACATCCATCGCCTTTATCATGGACCCGACGATGTCAACGCTGAAATCCTTGAAGCTGACAATACGTTCAGGACAGGCGCCCATACAGGTGCCGCAGCGGCGGCAGCGATTGATCTTGTAGAAGGGAGTGCCCTTCTCGTCTTCCTCGATGGCGCCAAAGGGGCATTCTTCGGTGCAGCGCTTACAAGAGGTGCAGCGTTGCATGAAGGGATCGGGGAAGGTCATGTCCCAGGCCCGGGGATGTACTGCCACACCGCGGGAAACATGATCCAGGCACTGGTAAGCTTTCAAAGCAGCGCCGGCCGCGTCTTCCATGGCGGTGGCAATATCCATGGACTGGTGCACGGCCCCGGCGGCATAGATGCCGGTGCGCCGGGTTTCATACTGGAAGCAGATAAAATTGGAATCGGCAAAACCTTGGAACAGATCCAGATCCGGCAATGCCGGACCTTGACGATACCCCAGGTTGATAACCGGATTATCCAGGGTAGCCGGAACCAGTCCGGTGGCCAAGACCACCAGATCCGCATCAAGTTTAATTTTGTCACCCAATAAAGTGTTTTCAGCAATAACCGCGACGCTGCCGTTATCAGCTACCTCGACGCCGGTAACGTCACCCTTGGTCAAAAGAATGCCCGCGTCATTCTGGGCATGTTTATAGAACAATTCAGATTGGCCCGGAGTTCTAATATCCCGGTAAATGATGTAGGACAGAGCCTCAGGGTTCATTTGCCGCACATATTTCGCCTGTTTTAAGGACGTGGCGCAGCAGAAAGAAGAGCAGTAATGAAGGTGTTCGGGATCACGGGAACCGGCGCACTGAATGAAGACAACCTTTTGGGCCGGTTTGCCGTTGGAAGGGCGCAGAATTTTACCTTCTGCGGCCATTTTTTCAAATTCCCAGTTGGTGACCACATCATCAGACTGTCCATATCCCAGGTGGCCCAATTTAGTGGCATCATACGGTTTGGCGCCGGCAGCCAGGACAACGGCACCAATTTTATAGAAATCTTCTTTACCACCGGTCTTTATGGTGACATCATAGGCACCGGGCTGGCCATCAATTTCTGCGACTTCGGAATTCGTTAAAACCTTGATCTTGGGATTTGACAGAACTGCTTTGATCTTTGAAAATACCACCGGGATTTGCAGGTCCTGGTAAGGATACGTCGTTGGGGTCTGCTGATAAAGGCCGGCGGCCAAACCGCCAAGTTCAGCCTCTTTTTCCACCAACACGACATTTTGACCTAATGCAGCTGCTTCGAGTGCGGCACTTAAACCAGTGACGCCGCCACCGATAACCAGAATGGCGCGTTCGACTTCAACGGGCACGCCTTCCGGGATATCGGATTTCTTTACCCTGGCACAGCCCATCAGGAGATAATCCTCAGCCAGCAGCTGGGTCTCCTCCGCCTGCGGTTCCTGAGTCCAGGCAACTAGTTCCCGTATATTGATCCGCTCGATGAGCACGCCGGGAATATCAAATTCTTCATATTTGACCCGGGGAGAACAGGCGGCGATAACCGCACAGTTAATACCTTCAGCTGCTAAATCGCCTTTTAAAAATTCCAACCCTTCCGGACTGCAGAGGATAGGATGGTTTTTTATATGAGGAATTTTGCCGCCTTTGCGGGTAACTTTTTCAAGTCCTTCAAGTTTGACGGCATCACCGATGCCACATCCTTGGCAGATATAAACGCCGAATTTTCTATCTTCCATTTCCATCTGTTACCTCCCTACCAAGCTTTGAAGGGCCTTGATAGCGGCGCCGGTGCCGTCTTGCACGGATTTGGCCACATCCAGGGGACTCTTCAAAGTACCCACCGCATAAACTCCTGCCGGCAGGCCGGTGGGGTCAACAAACCCTTCATCGGTATATTTCACTGCCATGGGAAGTTTATCGGTTTTGGTTGAAGGCACCATACCCGCGGCTAAAACCACCATGTCAAAGGTCCGGCGCACTTTATTGCCGGTGGCGGTATCCTCGGCCACGACTTCGACTTTGTCTCCGGGGGCTTGGCTGATTTTAGCAACCTTGCCGCGGATCAACTCCACGTTTTCCCGGTCCCGAACTTTCCAATAAAATTGTTCGTATCGTCCAGGGGTGCGGATATCAATATAGAAAATTGTCGCTTGTGCTTCCGGATCCACATCCAGGAGATACGTTGCCTGTTTCAGGGAAGCCATGCAGCAGATATAGGAGCAGTAGGGCAAATGATTTTCGTCCCGGGAACCGGCACATTGAACAAAGGCGACGCTTTTTGGTTCGGCGCCATCGGATGGCCGCAGGATTTTGCCGCCCGTGGGGCCGTTGGGCGCTGCTAACCGTTCCATCTGCATGTTGTTAATGACATTGGCCACCTGCCCGAAACCAAGGTTATCGATTTTGGCGGCATCGTACAGACTCCAACCGCCGGTCAAAACAATGGCGCCAACATTGACATTAACGGTCTCAGGGGTCATATCCAGGTGAATGGCATCATATTCACAAGCCTTTTCACATTTCTTGCAGGCATCTCCCAGGCAGACATCCATATCAATGACATATTGATACGGGAAGGCCATGTCAAAGGGCAGATATGCGGCTTTATTGTTGTCCAGGCCGTAGTTGAAGTCATTGACTCTTTCCACGGGACAGACTTCGGCGCATTTGTTACAGGCGACGCATTTATTATTGACGTAGCGGGGACGAACATTCAAGGTAACGTTGAAATCACCTTCCTGGCCCGTAATCTGGGTGACATCGGTCATGGTATAAAAGGTGATATCTGGATTATTTTTTATCCGTTTAAAATTAATTTCTAAACCGCAGGTGGGAGGGCAGAGCTTGGGGAAATATTTGTTAAGCTGGGCTACCCGGCCACCCAAGTAGGGGGATTTTTCCACCAACACTACCTGGGCGCCTGATTCCGCAGCTTCCAACGCTGCCGTCAGGCCGCTCATACCGCCCCCGATGATAAGGATTTTCTTATTGCTTGCGTTCACATCAGACCTCCTTCAGAACTTCCCAACATCGGATAAGGGTAAGGAGTTCCAAAGATTCTGGAAATGCTTTTGATAATGTGGGAGGAGTGGTCAAGGCTATGATTTTGCCAAAAAGTATCCACCCCAGGCGGATATCTCAATGCGTTCACATAAAACTGGCCGTGGCCGGTAGTGGCCACGGCCACATATTAAAACCCGGGGCGCCGGAGCGCCCCGGGCGTCAGGACTGGATTACTAGACCAGCTTTTTGTAAGGCTCGGTCTCGAACTTCCACTCGTTGGTGTCCTTGTTGTACTGGGAGATGGTGAAAACTCTCCACTTGCTGTCGTCGATGGACAGGAAGTCGGAGCGGTAGTAGTAGCCAGGATAACGGCTCTCTTCCCGGAACAGGATGTGGCGCAGGTGGGCCTCACCGGAGAGGATCCGGTGATACTGTTCCCAGGCCCGCATCAGTTCGTGCAGGTCGCGGGCGGCCAACCGGGTGGCGTCTTCCTTGAGCAGGGTGAGACGTTTCAGGCCTTCTTCCAACATGATCTTGTTGGTCATGTACATGGGGGTGACACCAGCCACATACTCATCCATCAGCTTCTGCAGGCGGGTCTGGACCTGTTTGGGCATCAGGTAGTTGGGGTTGATTTCCACTGCGGTGGTGTAATCTTTGTATTTCTCAAAAATCTCGAAGGGCAGGTAGATCTCGGCGATAACCTCGTCGATGTTCTGGGCTGCGGTCAGGCCGTCACCCTTCTTGTCCAGAATGTAGGCCAAGGCGCCCTTGGCGGCCATACGACCCTCGGCGTGGGCGCCGGAGGAGAATTTGTGACCGGAAGCGCCGACGCCGTCACCGGCGGTGAACAGACCTTCAACGGTGGTCATGCGGTCATAGCCCCAGAACCAGCTGTCGGGAGCGCCCTTGTAATTCTTTTCGGGGCCGGAGACCCACAGACCGGCGCAGCCGGCATGGGAACCCAACAGATAAGGTTCGGAGGGGATGATTTCCGACGGAACCTTGTCGGGCTCCATGTTGAAGGAGGCCCACAGGGCGGCGGCGGAGATGGACATATCCAGGAAGTCTTCCCAAGCTTCGGCTTCCAGATGCTTGAGTTCTTTCTTGGAGAGGATCTTGGCCAGTTCCTGCATGGCCTTGTCGGTGTGCATCATGATGGGGCCTTTGCCGGCCCGCATTTCCATCATGGCCGCATGGTTCCGCAAGCAAGTGCCCGGAGCATCAGCGTAACCGGGATATTCGGCTTTGACTTTATCCCAGTTCTTGGCCATATAGTCTTCGTTGTAAGCGTTGGTGGCCTGAGCTTTGAAGAACAGGAACCAGGCGCCGACCGGACCGTAACCATCTTTAAAGCGGGCGGGCACGAAACGGTTTTCCATGAGAACCATCTTGGCGCCGACTTCGGCCGGCATGGCATAGGTGGAACCAGCGTTCCAAACCGGATACCAGGCACGACCCTGACCTTCACCCACGGACCGGGGCCGGAAGACGTTGACCACGCCGCCGCAGGCCACGATCATGGCTTTGCATTTGAAGACGTAAGTTTTGTGTTCACGGACGCTGAAACCGACGGCGCCGCAGACCTTATTGCTGTTCTTTTTGTCGGTCAACAGTTTGACGATGAAAACACGCTCGTAGATGTTTTCCATGCCCAAAGCGTTCTTGGCGGCTTCGGCCACGATCACTTTGTAGGACTCACCGTTGATCATGCACTGCCAACGGCCGGAGCGGCAGCATTTACCGCCGTCTTTCAGCAGGGGCAGACCCTCGTCGCGGGCAACCTGGCCGTCTACGGTGTGGCCTTCGTTGTCTTTTTGCCAGATGGGGAGGCCCCAATCCTGGAAGTCATGCACGGACTGGTCGACGTGGGCGCCGACGCTGTAGACCAAGTCTTCCCGGATGATGCCCATGAGGTCGGTGCGCACCATGTTGACGTAATCGGCAATCTTGTTTTCCGCGCCAACGTAGGTGTTGATGGCGGACAGGCCCATGGCCACGGCGCCGGAACGATCCAGGGCGGCTTTGTCAACCAGGGTGACTTTCAGGCCGGCGGCTTTCGCCCAGGCCACTGCTTCAACTGCGGCGCCGCAGCAGGCCATACCACCGCCTACCAGTAGCAGATCGGTTTCGATATTGACTACTTCCGGTTTCGCACAAAAAGACCATTTACAAAATTCTCTTTCCAGAGCCATATCTCAAATTCCTCCTAAAAATTTTCGCTGCGTTGTCAGGTTACTCAGTGCGGGCCGGACCGGTGTAGAAGCCGGGTTTCTTGAGGCCAGCCATATCGGTGGGCAGGGTTTTGCCCTTGAAGCAATCAATGGAACCTTCAGCCGTGGTCCGGATGGGGAACTTGAACCGTTTCAGGGTCTTGCCATCCCGGAACTTGATGGTCCACATGATGGAGTCGGTGCCGCGCAGCGGAATGGTGCTGGAGCCCAAGGGCATGATGTCGGCATAGTGCCGCACTTCGATGGCCTGCTGGGGGCAGATTTTGACGCAATTATAGCATTCCCAGCACTGTTCAGGCTCCTGATTGATAGCCTTCTTGGATTCGGCATTCAGGACCATCAGGTCATTGGGGCAGATGTACTGGCAAGCGGTCTTGTCCAGCGCTTTACAACCGTCACATTTTTCGGTGATTACATAACTGGGCATTCTTATACCTCCTAAGGATTGTATCGTTTCTTGATGCTAAATTAACTGCTTAACTTTGGGGAAAGATGAATGAATTGCCCTATTCACCTCCTTTCCCACTCCACAAGCCAACAAAATATATAGTGTCTGGCTCGGCGCCAGAAAAAGGCCTCAGGCTCGACCAGTGATGGCCAAGCCTGGGGTAGGTTCGCTTACTTCTTTTTTACGTCGCCGGTGGCGAAACCGTGAACCTTGACTTCCACCTTTTCGGTGAGGCCGGCATAATACTTCCGCAAGACCTTGAGGACCTCGGGACGGCTGAAATGATCCGGCACTTCCATATCTTCGGAAAGCATCTTGCGGAGCATGGTGCCGGAGAGCATCAGGCGGTCTTCCTTGCCGTGGCAGCAGGTGCGCATGGAGGCCATGCCGTCGCACTTGTGGCAGTAGAAGGTCCAGTCGATGTTCAGGGGTTTGGTTTCCAGAGCATCCTTGGGGATGGTTAAAAAGATCTTCTGGGCGTCAAAGGGGCCGTAGTATTCGCCCACGCCGGCATGGTCACGGCCGACGATGAGGTGGGAGCAACCGAAGTTCTGCCGGAAAACGGCGTGCAGCAGGGCTTCCCGGGGACCGGCGTAACGCATATCCAGGGGATACCCGGCCTGAATGGAGGTATCCTTGACAAAATAATGTGCGGTCAGGGTATTAATGGCTTCCACCCGCACTTCGGCCGGAATGTCGCCAGGTTTCAGTTTGCCCAGGAGCTGATGGATCAGGATGCCGTCGCAGATCTCGATGGCGATCTTGGCCAGGTATTCGTGGGAGCGGTGCATGGGGTTCCGGAGCTGCAGGGCCGCCACGGTGCTCCAGCCCTTGGCTTCGAAGGCCTTCCGGGTTTCTTCCGGCCGCATATAGACGCCGGGGTAATCCTTGGGGAAAGAACCTTCACTCCAAACCTTTACCGGGCCGGCCAGGTTGATTTCTTCCTGAGCCATGACCATCTGGACGCCGGGATGGTCCATTTCGTCGGTCTTGAAGACCTGTTTGCATTCCCATTTCTTGTCGATGGTGTATTTTTCGGTGACCTTCATGGTGCCCATCATTTCCTCGGTTTCGGCATCCACCAGGAGGACTTCTTGGCCGACCTTGATGCTGTCGGCCTTGCCCTTGTTGACGGACAGGGTGATGGGGATGGGCCAGAAGACGCCGTCGGGCAGGGTCATTTTATCGGAGCAGGAACCTTCCCATTGGGCCTTATTCATGAAGCCTTCCAGGGGAGTGAAGCCGCCGATGCCTAACATGATGAGGTCGGCCGTTTCCCGGGAGTTCATGGTGACGACGGTCAAAGATTTGGCGCGGGCTTTATCTTCTTCCAGGGCCTTGCCGCTGAGCAGCAGGGGTTTGAGTTTCTTTTCTTTACCGTGAGGGTTTACCAAAGCCATTGAAAACTTCCTCCTAAAAATGTGGTTTCTGAATTTTTGAATATCTGAAATCTAAACGGCAGCGTAAAAACTTTCTCGGATTTCCGCATTAAAAAATTGAAAGGTATTACGTTGCTGCGGGAGCAACTTATTGCATCAACTATTTTTGATAACTTGCGATGAAGGTCTATTTTTGGAGTCGTCCCATATTAAGTAAAATTGCTCGTGAATAATAGCACGATCTCTTTTATATAGCAGATAGTTATACCCTGTCAAGAAAATTATTTTTCTGCATGGTGGACTTCCGGAGGCAGCAGCTAACGCCAAATTAAGTTGAAAAATGGACATTTTATTAAGTATAGCCATAAGTTGACCACAAGGGAACAAAAAGGGCCGGCGCTCCAAAGCCTGAGGCTACCTGAGCTTGTTACTAGTTTAGCAAGAGCCATGCCAGGCAGATCAGGTACGGCAATGCTGATAACTAATTGTAATACATATTAATTTTTTGGGGAATGAGGGCATCGCCATCAGAATGCTTTCCCATTAGTGTCAGAAATTTTAACAACCAGAAAAATCTTCCGACTGGGTGCCGAAAAATTCTTTACGTTGCAAATTAGGTGCGATTCAAATAAGATATGTGCCAACGAAAGTGGAGCAGTTTTAAGAAATTTTCACAAGGGCAAACATCTTTTGGCTTGGCGGCAGGAATTTGATCCTTTAGGCAAAGTTGTAGTCCCGGACCGGGCTTACTGGGGGGCTCAAACCCAGCGGGCCATTGAAAATTTTCCCATTAGCGGTTGCAAACCTCATCCTATCCTTATTGATGCCCTGGTGCTCATTAAAATTGCGGCGGCCGCAACAAATCTGGAATTGTCAGGGTTAGCCCCGGAAAAGGCCCGGCCGATCATTGCTGCAGGTCACGAAATACTGGCCGGGCTCTGGCGGGGCCATTTTATGGTTGATGCCTTCCAGGCCGGCGCCGGCACCTCTCTGCATATGAATGTCAATGAAGTCCTGGCTAATCGGGCCGGTGAACTGGCAGGGGAATCCAAAGGCAGCCACAATCTGATACATCCCAATGATCACGTCAACCTGGGACAGTCCACCAACGATGTCTTTCCCACGGCCATGCGCCTGGCTATCCTCATGGAACTGCGCACCCTGTATCCGGAGGTCGAAGCCCTGGTGAAAGCACTCCAGGACAAGGCCCAGGAATTTAATGAAATTTATAAGACCGGCCGTACTCATCTTAATGATGCCCTGCCCGTCACTTTGGGAAATGAATTCAAAGCCTACAGCGAAGCCGTGGCCGGCGATCTGACCAGAATTCAACAGGGTGCGGCAGAACTATTATTATTGGGAATCGGCGGCACCGCGGTGGGTTCGGGAGCCAATGCCCTGCCGGGATACCGGGAGCTGGTTATAGAAAAGTTAGGACGGCTCACCGGGCTGGACCTCAAGCCCCGGCCGGATCTTTTCGAAGCCATGCAGAATCTTAATCCCTTCGGGCAGATCGCCGCGCATCTTAAGCTTCTGGCCCTGACCCTGACACGCATAGCCAATGATTTCCGGCTGTTGGCTTCCGGCCCGAAGGCCGGCCTGGGTGAGCTGGTTTTGCCGGCCGTGCAGCCCGGATCTTCCATCCTGAGCGGCAAAATCAATCCGTCAATCTGCGAATGCCTTAATATGATCTGTTACCATGTCATCGGCCTGGAAACTGCGGTGGCTTTAGGAATACAAGCCGGCCAATTGGAACTCAACGTCATGATGCCCCTGGTTATCCATGAAATCCTGACCATGATCGACCTGTTACGGCAAGGCTTGACTATGTTCACCCGCAGGGCCGTGCGCGGCCTCAAGGCCGACAACAACCGCTGTTTAAAAAATCTGCAGCAGTCTCACGGCCTGGCCGCTCTGCTTAATCCTTATCTGGGCCACCACCAGGCGGCCAGGCTGGCTCAGGAGAGCCTGGAAAGAGACATGCCGTTGGCGGAATTGGTCAAGGAAAAAAAACTCTTGACCGAGGAGCAGATCAAGGCTATTTTTTCCCTGCCACACGGATAATGCCATGCCGTTGCATTGGCTGGATAGACGGCTTCAGCCGGAATCAGCCTATAAATAGAGTGAATTAGCTATACAGAACTGGAAAAATATTCCGCCAGGAGGAGAACGTGACAGATTCCTACAAAATTAATCTCAGTGAGAATGAGATGCCACAGCAGTGGTACAATGTGCAGCCGGACCTGCCCAGGCCCTTGCCGCCTTACTTACATCCGGCCACCGGCCAACCTGTGACGCCGGAAGATATGCTGCCCATCTTTCCCATGGAGCTGATCAAGCAGGAGATGAGTCAGGAGCGCTGGATCGATATTCCGGATGAGGTCTTGGACATTTATCGTCTCTGGCGCCCGTCGCCATTACACCGGGCGCATCGGCTGGAGCAGTATTTAAAGACCCCGGCCCGTATTTACTATAAGAACGAATCGGTGAGCCCGGCGGGCAGCCACAAGCCCAACACTGCCGTGGCCCAGGCCTATTATAATAAGGTTGCCGGAGTGACCCGGTTAGCCACCGAAACCGGGGCCGGACAATGGGGCTCGGCCCTCTCCTTCGCCTGCCAGGCCTTCGGTCTGGAGTGTACCGTTTATATGGTCAAGGTCAGTTTCTATCAAAAGCCTTACCGCCGGTCGATGATGCAGATCTGGGGCTCCGAGGTTTTTCCGTCTCCCACGGACCGCACCGACGCCGGTAGGGCCTTTTTGGCGAAATTCCCTGATTCCCCGGGCAGCCTGGGTCTTGCCATCTCCGAAGCCGTGGAAGACGCGGTTAAGCACGAGGACACCAAATACGCCCTGGGGAGCGTGCTCAACCATGTGCTCGTGCATCAATCTATTGTTGGTCTGGAGACCAAGAAACAACTGCAGTTGGCCGGTGAAAAACCGGATGTGCTGGTTGGCTGCGTGGGCGGCGGCAGCAATTTTGCCGGTATGGTCTTTCCTTTCGTGCCCGACAAATTAAAGGGTGACAATATCCGTTTTGTGGCGGTGGAGCCGACTTCCTGTCCGACTTTCACCAAGGGAGCCTACACCTATGATTTCGGCGACACCGCCGGCTTGACTCCCATGATGCTGATGTATACCCTGGGCCACAGTTTTGTCCCACCGGGTATCCATGCCGGCGGCCTGCGGTATCACGGCGACGCGCCCGCTGCTGAGCCTGCTGGTCCACGAGAAAGTCATCGAAGCCAGAGCCTATCCCCAAAATCCGGTATTTGAGGCGGCTATCACCTTTGCCCGCACGGAAGGTATCGTCCCGGCCCCGGAAACTTCCCATGCTTTGCGGGCCGGCATCGACGAGGCCTTGAAATGCAAAGAAACGGGTGAGGCAAAGTGCATCGTCATCGCCTTCAGCGGTCACGGCTTCCTGGACATGGCGGCCTACGATGCCTATCTTGGGGGCAAATTGGAAGATTTCGAATATCCTGATTCCATGATTCAAGAGGCGATCTGCGCTATTCCGAAGTTTCCGGGATAACCGCCGCGGATGGCCAAAAAACTGCAGCAGCCAGAAACCGGCAGGTTTTCGGTCCGTGCCGCATACCGCCGACGCGGCTTTTAAACTCTGGGGGGAGTCCGTGGCTGATATTTTTGTCCAGGGCGCCCAGGCCCTCTACAGCCTGATGACCGACCGCCGCCGCCTGCAAAACCGCAGGATGCTGGAGGTGGAGATTGAAGCCCCGGACCAGGAGGCGTTGCTCGTGGACTGGCTGAACCATCTGCTCTATCTTAATGATACCAAAAGTTTTTTTGCCAAGCATATAGAGATACTGGAACTATCCCCCCGGCGACTGAAAGCCCGCCTGGCAGGGGAAGAGTTGGATGCCGAGCGTCATATCTTAAAAACCGGCGTTAAAGCAGCCACCTATCATAAGTTGGCCATAAGCCGCAACCAGGGCGGCTGGGAAGCCCGGATAATTTTTGATCTATGAACCGGATTCGATAATTCAATAGTCTTTTACCCATAGCAGGAGCCGCCGCCGACATTCAGGAAATTTTTAGTGGCGGCTCCTGTACACGCCTTTTCTTCCAACAGCACCTAATCCCTCCTTGAAATAGATCTCATTGTGTATAGCTTTTAATAAAAATTATTGATACAATTTCCTAAGAATCAATTCCTGGTTTGCCTGACAGGCAGCTAACTGCCCTTTTAACCTTTTAAGTTAATTTTCTTATGGCAACTGAAATAAAGCTTCGCCGCCTGGATGAATACCGTTGGGAAGTGCCGCAGGAAGGTAACATGCGGACTCGTGGGCTGGTATATTGTTCCCAGGAGATGATTTCGGAGCTCCGGCAGGATCAAAGCTTGCAGCAGGTGGCCAATGTCGCGATGCTGCCCGGCATCGTTGGTCCTTCCCTGGCCATGCCGGATATCCATTGGGGCTATGGTTTTCCCATCGGGGGCGTCGCCGCCTTTGATCTGACCGAGGGGGTGGTTTCTCCCGGCGGGGTCGGCTATGATATTAATTGCGGTGTCCGCCTGTTGCGCACCGACCTGAGCCGAGCCGATATTGCCGGACGAATCCGGGAGTTGGTAGACGTCTTATTTATTAATATTCCTGCGGGAGTCGGCTCCCGGCGCCGGGATTTAAAGCTAAAGCCCGCCGCCTTGCACGAAGTGCTGCGACAGGGAGCGGCCTGGGCGGTGAAAAATGGCTTTGGCACTGCCGATGACCTGAGGCATATTGAAGCGGGGGGCAGAATTGACGGGGCTAATCCGGAACTGGTATCGGAGCAGGCCCTGGACCGGGGGCGAGATCAGTTGGGCACCCTGGGATCCGGCAATCATTTCACCGAAATCGGCTATGTTGCCGAGATTTATGATGAGTCCCTGGCCAGAGGGTTAGGCATATTTCCAGATCAGGTCACAATTATAGTTCATACCGGTTCAAGAGGTTTGGGACATCAGGTCTGTGATGACTATATCAGTAAACTGCTCCGGGCTGCGGCTAAATACGGTTTTGAGCTGCCGGATCGGCAGTTGTGCTGCGCCCCGGTGCAATCACCGGAAGGGCAGGCATATTTAGGGGCGATGGCTGCCGCCGCAAATTATGCTTTTGCCAACCGTCAGATCATAACCCATTGGGTTCGGGAGACCCTGCAGGAAGTTCTCGGCTTAAGCCCGCGACATCTGGGTCTGGAGCTGGTCTATGACGTCGCTCATAATATTGCCAAAATCGAAACGCACCAGGTTAACGGCAAGAAAACAAAGACTCTGTGTGCATCGCAAGGGAGCTACCCGAGCTTTCCCTCCCCATCATCCCGAAGTGCCGGCGGCTTATCAGCAGACCGGTCAGCCGGTGTTAATTCCCGGTGACATGGGGCGATATTCTTATCTGTTGGTGGGCACTCAAAAAGCCCTGGAAGAAACCTTCGGCAGCACCTGCCATGGCGCCGGCCGTATCTTAAGTCGCCATCAAGCCTTAAAGGCGGCCAAGGGGCGATCTATCGAACAGGAATTGGCCCAAAAAGGTATTGTCGTGCGGGGAGCCGGCCGGGGCACGGTGGCGGAAGAGATACCGGAGGCTTACAAAGATGTGGAGCAGGTGGTGGAGGTCGTCCACGGGGCCGGCTTGAGTCGAAAAGTGGCAAAGTTACGTCCTCTGGGGGTAATAAAAGGTTAGCCGGCTGTTTTCCTTGGCAATTCAATTCCTGTCGATATTTTTATATTGACAAGATAAAAGATAAACAGCTAAATTTAATCTTTACTCTAAAATTGAGATAATTAGATGTTCGACCGACTTTCGGATAAGTTAGCGGATGTTTTTAAGAAATTAAAAGGTCACGGGAAACTTACCGAACTCAATATTAATGATGCTCTTCGGGAAGTTCGTCTCGCCTTATTAGAAGCAGACGTAAATTATAAAGTTGCCAAAACCTTCGTGGATGGCATTCGCCAACGGGCTTTAGGGCAGGAGGTGTTAACTTCTTTAACCCCCGGTCAGCAGGTTATAAAAATTGTCCATGATGAGTTGGTAACACTTTTAGGCGGTGAAGCCCCGAGATTAGATCTGACCGGCAATGGCTCCGGTGGTATTTATGCTGGTGGGCCTGCAAGGTTCCGGCAAAACTACTACTGCTGGCAAGCTGGCGTTAAAGCTCCGGAAACAGGGACGTCAACCCTTATTGGTACCGGCCGATACCCAAAGGCCGGCGGCCATCGAACAACTTCACCGACTGGCGGCGGAAATCGGGGTGGACGTGTATCCGTCGCAACCGCAGCAGAATCCTGTGGCCATCGCCGCGGCAGCCATGGCTGCCGCCACATCCAAGGGACATGATCTCGTCCTGATAGATACGGCCGGACGTTTACATATAGATGAACCGTTGATGCGCGAACTCCAGGCCATCAAAAACGATACCCGGCCCAATGAAATTTTATTGGTCGCCGATGCCATGACCGGCCAGGATGCGGTGCAGGTAGCGCAAAATTTTAATGAGGCCTTGGATATCACCGGGGTTATCCTTACCAAAGTGGAAGGCGACGCTCGCGGCGGCGCCGCTTTATCGATGCGGACCGTCATTGATAAGCCAATAAAATTTTTGGGTGTCGGTGAAAAACTCGATGCCCTGGAAGTTTTTCATCCCGATCGACTGGCTTCCCGGATTCTGGGGATGGGCGATGTCCTGACCCTGATTGAAAAGGCGCAAGAAGCTTTTGACACCGACCAGGCCAAAGAACTTGAGCGAAAAATCCGGAAAGAGAATTTCACCCTGACCGATTTCCGGGATCAATTGCGGCAGGTTCGGAAATTGGGCAGTATTGAACAAATTATGGGCATGATTCCAGGCATAAATAAGTTAAAAGGAATCAAGGATATGCAGCCCGACGAAAAAGAACTGGTTCGGGTGGAAGCCATTATTAATTCCATGACTCCGGCCGAACGGGCCAATCATCTCTTGATAGACGGCAGCCGGAGGCGTCGGATTGCCAACGGCAGCGGCACCACGGTGCAGGATGTTAACCGGCTGTTAAAAAATTTCGGCATGACTCAGAAGATGATGAAAAAGATGCTGCAATCAGGCAAAAAGGGCAAACGTCGTATGATGCCTTTTGGGTTGTCTTAATTCTCTAATTTCTTTGTGATTCTCCGGTAATTATTTTTACTGTTTCAGACGCGCAGCTCTAGATATATACATATCAACAATAACCAGCAGTTATTCCAGCAAAAGGAGAATATTTTTTAGATGGCTTTACGAATTCGACTCGCCAGACATGGCGCCAAAAAACATCCATTCTACCGCATTGTCGTGGCCAACAGCGAAGCCAAGCGGGATGGGCGGTTCATCGACATTATCGGCACGTATGATCCAAATCGTAATCCGGCGGAAATTGCCATTAAGAAAGATCTATTGGAGCATTGGCAGGACCGGGGGGCCAAACCCTCCACAACTGTAGCCAGCCTCTTGAAAAAAGCTTTAGCGGCTGAATAAGCTATTGATAAATTTCGACTTTGGGATGCCATGGATAAGGCGTCAAGTCAACATCAAAAGAGGCACTCCAACGGTTCGAAACATCTGAAATCAGGTTATGGCATCATTAAACCTTGATCAGAAAGACCTGGCCAATTGCAACAGGACCTGGACTGAAGGGCAGATCACCCCGGATCAGACGTCGTCATCGCCAACGGAGGTCGCAACATGAAAGACTTGATCAAGTACATAGCTCAGGCGCTGGTAGATCATCCGGACCAAGTGGAAGTTTCGGAAATCGAAGGAGAGCAGACCTCAGTAATTGAACTGAAAGTGGCCAAAGAAGATTTGGGAAAAGTAATCGGCAAACAGGGCCGGACGGCAAGAGCTATGCGCACCATTCTAAGTGCCGCATCCACTAAAATTCGCAAACGGGCGGTATTGGAAATCCTTGAATGAAGGTCTACCCCGTAGAATTTGTTTAGGAAAGATAACCGGCGCTCATGGCCTCAAGGGAGATGTTAAAGCCCTGGTGGCGGTGGACGATGTGGAGACCCTGGAAGCAGTGGGAACTTTGGAGATTGACACTGCTTCTTATCAAATTCTGACAGCCCGGTTTCAGAAAAACTGTCTCATCCTGAATCTGGCCGAAGTGCAGACCCGGGAAGAGGCTGAAAAGTTGGCGGGCCAAGACATCTGGATCAGCGCCGGCAGGCTTCCCAAATTAGCTGCCGGAGAATATTATTGGTTTGAAATTTTGGGTCTGGAGGTATTCCGGGCCGATACCGGCGGCTATTTAGGGAAAGTTAAGGCCATCATGCCCACCTCGGCACACGATGTGTATGTTGTCCAGGAAAAAGAAGCAGAATACTTTATACCAGCCGTGGCCGAAGTGATCCTTTCCATTAATCCGGAGGCAGGACGATTACTGATCGCTCCGGAAGGCTTGGCGGCTCAAAGCGGTGCATATTGATATTCTTACTCTTTTCCCTGATTTTTTTGTCTCGCCGCTGAATCAGAGTATACTGAAACGAGCCGTGGCCGGCGGCGTCATTCAGGTCGAATTTATAAATTTGCGGAATTTTGCTTTTGACCGGCATAAAATTACCGATGACCGACCTTTTGGCGGCGGTCCTGGTATGGTTCTCAAAATTGAACCACTGGTCGAAGCGATTAATTGGGCCCGAAAAAACCGTCCAAACCTGCGGGTTATTCTTCTGAGTCCGCAGGGGCGCCTTTTTAATCAGACCTTGGCAGTTGAATTGGCCGCTCTGGATAATCTGATGTTGATATGCGGCCATTACGAAGGTGTCGATGACCGGGTTCAAGATTATATAGATGATGAAATTTCCCTGGGGGACTTCATTTTAACCGGAGGCGAAATCCCGGCTTTAGTAATTCTGGATGCCGTGACGCGGCTGTTGCCGGGGAGCCTTGGTGATGAAGACTCCGCCCAGGAAGATACTTTTAAAGACAATCTGTTAAAAGGTCCCCAATACACGAGGCCAAGAGAATTCGGCGGATTCAGTGTACCTGAAATACTCTTGTCCGGCGATCATCAACGCATTGCCGATTGGCGGCGGCAGGAGGCGGTGCGCCGGACCTGGCAGCGCCGGCCTGATCTGTTGGAGAAGGCCTCGTTGACGGATCAGGATCGAAGTTTTTTGGAAGTTCTCCAGGCATCGAAGAAAAATAATTCTTAAGCAAGTGCCGGAAGTTGAAATTTAGACCGTCCCAAACACGGTTGGAAAAATGAGGTTTAGTATGGACGCCACAATAAACACGGTGGAAAGAGATCACATGCGGGCCGACCTGCCTGATTTTCATGTCGGCGATACAGTGGAAGTGCATGTTCGGATTGTTGAGGGAGATAAGGAGCGAATCCAGGTTTTTAAAGGTGTGGTAATTCGCAAACGCGGCAGTAATACCGGAGCCAGCTTTACCGTCAGAAAAATTTCTTATGAAGTCGGCGTGGAGCGGACATTTCCCCTGCATTCACCCAGCATTAACGAATTGCGGGTCATTACCCTGGGCAAGGTGCGCCGGGGCCGGCTCTACTACCTCCGCAGCCGTTTTGGCAAAAAGGCCAGAATTAAGGAAAAACAGTTTTCTTAAGGAGCCTGATTTTGGGCTCCAATCGGACCAGACCAAAACAATTGGAGTTGCTCCCCCTGGAGTCGGATCCCGAAGCCATCTTCCGACGCCAGGGGATTGTTCTCTTAGCCGGCGTCGATGAAGTCGGACGCGGCCCACTGGCCGGGCCGGTAGTGGCAGCCGCGGTAATATTACGGGAAAAATCCGAATTTCCCGGACTTACCGACTCCAAACTCTTGACCCAGGCCCGCCGGGAGTTTTTTGACCAGCAGGTGAGGAAACAAGCGCTGTCTTTTGCCGTGCACGAGGTCGGGGTTGCCGAAATTGAGGCGCTGGGCATCTGGCGGGCCAGCCTTAAAGCCATGGCGTTGGCCGTGCAACATCTGATTCCGACTCCGGAAATGGTGTTGATCGATGGTCCCTGGAGACTTCCCCTGGATCTGGCTCAACAGCCCGTAGTGAAAGGTGATCTACGATGTCGGACTATTGCGGCCGCCTCGGTGCTGGCCAAAGTGTATCGTGATCAGCGGATGCAATCCTACCATCTGCTTTACCCCCAGTATAATTTTGCCAGCCACAAGGGTTACGCCACCCGGGAACATCTGGAATCTCTTCGCCGTTGGGGCCCGTGTCCGCTGCACCGGCGAACCTTTAAGGGCGTCAAGGAGTTGTGTGGCTAGCAGATGAGTCGGGAGCGACGTCTATTAGGTCAGGCCGGAGAAGCCCTGGCCGCCCAGACGCTGCAACAGCAGGGCTACACTATTTTAACACGCAACTATCGAACCCCCTATGGTGAAATAGATCTTATCGCCCGGCACGGTGATACGCTGGTCTTTGTTGAGGTAAAACTGCGCCGCAGTGAATTTTTCGGTCCCCCGCAAGCTGCCGTCAACACCGCTAAAAAACGACATCTTAAGCTAGCCGCCCAATACTACTTAATCCGGCAGCGTTCTATGGATATCAAAATCCGGTTTGATGTCGTGGCCATCACCATGGCAGGAAAACAGCCTCGGATCGAAATTTTTGATGGAGCTATTGAGGAGTGAAACCACGGCCGGACGCAAACCGGGGTCAGGCAGGCATCATCGGCCGGTTGTATATCGTGGCTACTCCCATCGGCAACCTTGACGATATCACGCTGCGAGCCCTTAAAATTCTCAAAGAAGTGGATCTGATTGCCGCCGAAGATACCCGCCGGACTCGAAAATTGCTTAATCATTACCAGATATCCAAACCCCTGGTCAGTTACCATAGTCATAATGATCTGGAACGAGCCCCGGAACTGATACTGCAATTAAAATCCGGGCGTTCCGTGGCTTTAGTAAGTGATGCCGGCACCCCCGGTTTTTCCGATCCCGGCACCGCCCTGGTGGCCCGGGCCTGGGATGCTGATATTCCGGTAACGGCCATTCCCGGACCCGCGGCCGGCCTGACAGCCTTATCCATGTCCGGATTCGCCGGGGATGTGATATTTATCGGCTTTCTCCCGCGCCAGGCAAAAAAAAGGCTGGAATTTTTCGCCCAATTGGCCCGGGAGCCCCGAGTCCTCATCATCTATGAATCTGCCAGGCGCCTGCACCGCACTCTCCAGGAATTGAGCCAGGCCATGGGAAGCCGCCATATCTTACTGGTGCGGGAGTTGACCAAGTTATTTGAGGAATCCTGGCGAGGCCCGGTGTCAAAAATAGCTGCTGAACTGGCCGACAAGGAAATCAAAGGAGAATGTACTCTTGTGCTTTCTCGTCCTCCGGTCCTGGAGGCGGTGACCCCTGATGTGACGGCGTATCTCCTGGAGGCAGTAAAAGTAAGCCCGAAAACCGGCAGGGCCCTGGCTTTGGAAGCCGCTGAAGTTCTTGGTATTTCCCGAAGGGAGGCCTATCAAGCTTATCTTGCCTTAAAAGCCGCCCAAAAGCTGCCTTGAAAAGCCTTCAGCGCTAGATGGATGCTGAATTAGACTAATACATTTTCACTTAACCATGTTCTGAAATTTGACTGATTACGTTTTCAGGTAACTACAAAAAATAACTAATGATAAAATTAATTTTACAATACCTGGTTGAAGAACAGGCTTGAACAGGATTATAATTAAGTCATTGTCAAAAAATGAAAAATACGAGTTCGAACTCCCCTCCCATGAACGGAAATAGTGAAACCAAATTGCCGGTGTCGAATCGCTTGGGTCTGCATGCCCGGGCGGCGGCAAAAATTGCGGCTTTGGCCAGTACCTTCAAAGCTGATATACTGCTGGAAAAGAATGGGGCCAAAGCTGATGCCCGCAGCATCCTGGACATCCTGGCCCTGGACGCCCCCCAGGGGACCGAGATCAGGGTGCAGGCCGCCGGTCCGGATGCCGTACAGGCCATAGCCGCCATTTCAGAGCTTTTTTTCCATCATTTTGGAGAGCATTCCTGATGCCCCTGGACGCGAGGGAAGTTTGGCCGCAAAATAAAATTATTAAGGGAATCCCCGCGTCTCCCGGCATCATTATCGGCCCGGCGTATGTCATCGCCAATAAAAACAAGGTTCACATTTCCCAAACCTACTTGATATCTTTTCAACAGGTCACCCGGGAGATCGAACGTTTCCGGGACGCAGTGCTGCAAACCCGCCAGGAAATTACCACTATTAAAAACTCCATTACCGATGAATTCCATGGATCATGCCTATATTTTGGATACGCATCTGCTCATCCTGCAGGATAAACTGCTTTACGATGAAACCATCCGCCTTATCCAGCAAGAGAAAATCAATGCGGAATGGGCCTTGCAGCAGGCGGTAAAAAAGGCCCAGGCATTATTTAATAAAATTGCCGATTCCTACATTAGAAGCCGGATTCAAGACGTTGAGGACGTCAGTGAGCGGGTTTTAAGACACCTCTCAGGTGGTAACCCGTTTAACCTTGGCAATCTGTCCGACCCCGTCATCGTCGTGACTCATGACCTGTCTCCGGTAGACACTACCCAAATGCCGGTTGACAAGGTTAAGGGTTTCATCACTGAAACGGGTGGTAAAACCTCTCATACCGCCATCATGGCACAATCCCTGGAGATTCCGGCCATAGTCGGGCTGGAAAAAGCGACTCGGGAGATCGACAGCGGCTATACCCTGATTCTCGACGGCTTGAACGGGACAGTGGTGATCAACCCGGATCCAAAAATGCTGGATATTTACCTGCAGCGCAAAAAAAAGTTCGAAGATTTCAAATATGATGTCGGTAAATCCAGCTTTTTGCCTGCCATCACCCTGGATGAGCACCAAACCCAGGTTTTGGCCAATATCGAGTTTCAGGAAGAAGTGGATCTGGCCCTGGATTATGGCGCCGACGGTATCGGACTGTATCGGACGGAATTTCTCTATTTACGTCAGCAACGCCTTCCCACTGAAGAAGAATTATTTGAGGATTATAAGACCGTGGCGCACATGATGGCGCCCAACCGGGTTACTATCCGGACCCTGGACATCGGCGGTGATAAATTTGCCTCCCATATGGAATACGCTCCCGGCATCAACCCGGCCATGGGACTGCGGGCTATTCGTTTCTGTCTCAAAGAAGATGCCATTTTCCGGACCCAATTGCGAGCCATTCTTCGAGCTTCGGTCTTCGGGCAGGTGAGACTGATGTTTCCCCTGATCTCGGGGATTCAAGAAGTAACTGCCGCACATCGTATCTTAGGGGAAATCAAGGAGGAATTACACCGGGAAGGACTCAAATTTGATCCCGCCATGCCGGTGGGCTTAATGATTGAAGTCCCCTCCGCGGTCATACTGGCGGATCTGCTGGCCAAAGAAGCTGATTTTTTCAGCATCGGCACCAACGATCTTATCCAATATGCCCTGGCCATCGACCGCGGCAATAAACACGTGGCCAATATGTATCAGCCACTCCACCCCGCGGTCTTGCGCATGATTAAACATGTCGTTGACGCGGGCCACGCCGCCGGCATTTCGGTGGCCGTCTGTGGT
This sequence comes from uncultured delta proteobacterium, assembly GCA_963789385.1. GTDB lineage: Bacteria > Desulfobacterota > Desulfobaccia > Desulfobaccales > Desulfobaccaceae > Desulfobacca. Next base: position 30,105 of record CAWBKT010000035.1, read on the forward strand.
GAAATGGCCGGCGACCCTCTGTATACCCCTGTTCTACTGGGTCTGGGGGTGGATGAACTTTCCATGAATGCTCTGGCCATCCCTGTGATAAAACGAATTGTCCGGCATGCCTCCCTGGAAGAAGCCCGGGAGTTTGCCCGCCAGGCCCTGCTGCACGCTACCGTTGAAGATGTCAATGCCTATGTCACCGGGATTATGTCCCGGCGGTTCCCGGAAGTCTTTATGTTCGGCCGGGAGTTGGCCAGCGCCGCCTGAGCCTGGTGTTTATTGTTCTCTGTTTATAATTTTTAGCTTAGCTGTCTTCTCAGCGGGACGCAAACCGCCCATATGAAGATTGACATCCTGTTACTATTTTTTCGCTGATGGCTGAACGCTGAAAGCTGATCGCCTTTATAATATGAAAAACGACGCCGTAAAAATCATCTGTCAAAATCGCAAAGCCTACTTCGATTACTTTATCGATGATGTTGTTGAAGCGGGCATCGTCCTCACCGGCGCCGAAGTTAAATCCATCCGCCTGGGCAAAGCCAACATTAACGACGGCTTTGCCCGTATTCAGAAAGGCGAGGTTTTTCTTCACAATGCCCATATCAGTCCCTATCCCTACACCCTCCAGGAGTCCTACGACCCGACCCGCACCCGCAAACTCCTCCTGCACCGGCGGGAAATCAAACGCCTCATCGGCAAAACCGAAGAGAAAGGCTTTACCCTCATACCCCTGAAGCTCTATTTTCGGGATCACCACGTTAAGGTGGAAATCGGTCTGGCTAAAGGCAAGAAAAAATACGATAAACGGGAAACCATGCGCCGCCGGGATGAAGAGCGGGAGATGCAGCGCCTGAAGAAAAATCGAAATTAAAGAGGATGAAAAGCCTACTTCATTCGCTAAACCGTCCACTTGGCGAGTGATGTGGCGGGATATATTATTCGGATAAGTTAGCGCTGATCAGCAGCTCCAGAATATCCAGAGTCTGTCGTTCGATACGGTCTCCCGGAAGGAACCTTTGATCTCGGGGGAACTTTTGCCGGGCCGGGATGGTCCACTTGGTCAGATCAGACGTCAGGGTGATGGCGTCGGGACTGCTTTTCTCGCCCCTGTAGGCTCAAAAATATTCGCCAGGGGCTGCTTCGCAGCCCCTAGTCGGCAAGGGGTAAAGGCCTCAAGGCCTAAGGGGTAACTAAAAAGTCCGGGCCACCCGAAAACCGAAGTTGTAGTGGCGGAAGTCAGGGTTATTGTAGTCGCGCACGGCCGAACGCAGATTCCTGGAATCGTTGCCCCAGGAACCGCCCCGCAACACCCGGTATTCTCCGGTATCAGGCCCCCGGGGGTCGGTAACCGGCCCGGCCGGATAATCGCCATACCAGTCCTGGCACCACTCCCAGACGTTGCCGTGCATGTCGTAGAGACCCCAGGCATTGGGTTGCTTTTGACCCACCGGATGGGTTTTTCCCTCGGAGTTCTCCTCATACCAGGCATAATCCTCCAGCTCCGCTTCCTCGTCGCCGAAGCAAAACCTCGTGGTGCTCCCGGCCCGGCAGGCATACTCCCACTCCGCCTCGGTGGGCAGGCGGTACGTGTTGGTTTTCTCCATCAAGTTGAGCTTGCCAAGAAACTCCTGGGCGTCGTCCCAGGAAACCTGCTCCACCGGACAGTCCTCTTGGCGCCGCAACCATCTTGTAAAATTTATAAGAAGGATTCTTGCCCATCACCTTCTGCCACTGCCCCTGGGTCACCGGCGTCGTCTGCAGGTAGAAGGGCTGGCTCAGGGTGACCTGGTGCTGCTGCTCGTTATCATATCGGCCCTCTTCGTCTGCCGGGCTCCCCATCTGAAAGGTGCCGGCCGGGATGAGCACAAATTTCATGCCCAGGCTGTTGGTGAATTCCTTCTCTGGCGTAGCCTCGGTCTGCGCGGCCGGTTTCCAAGTTTCAGTTGGCGGAGTCTCGATCTTCGTGGGTTGTGGGGCTGGTTCCGGTGGCGGGGCCTCGAGCTTGGCGAGGGTAATCCTGAGGTGCTTGTCTTCCCCGGCCTTTAACTCAACCCACTTCCTTTGTGATTCCCGCCCGTTGGCTGACACTTCGACATGGTAATTCCCCGGCTCCAGCTCCTGGCCCTGGGCAAACTCCGCCTGCAGGTTGAGAATGCTAACCGCGGCATCCGGGGGGTCAGTCTCAACCCGAGAGACGGCCTCGCTTTACTTCCGGGGGCGCCTGCTCTATTGGCGGTGGTTCTTTAGTGGTTTCGATAATTACCGGCTCGGCTGGTTGGGCTGGCACCGCCGCCAGCTCAAACAGGACGCCGTCCGGGGAGCGCATGTAGAGCACCGGCGTCCCCCACTCCAAAGAATTGTTCACTTCAATATTGACCGCCACCGGGCGGTGGCCACGGCTGTATCGATGGGGAGGCCGTAGGCCAGGGCCTCGTAGAAGACCCGGGAAAACTCAATGGCGGCCCGGTCGGTGATCTCATACTGCATGGCCAGCACCGCCGCGATACCCTGGCGCACCAGGATGGCGGCGGTGCTGGAGTAAATGTCCCGTCCGCTTCCCCGGGCCCCTTCACAGGAATTGAGGAGCACCAGGCGCAAGGATTGGTGGTCGGCCAGCAGTCTGGCCACCTGACGTGGCTGCCAGGAAATGTTTTTTGCCCTGTTCGTCTGCCAGGGCCAGGAGACCCTCATCAGTGTAACGGTCAAAGCCGCCATGGCCGATGAAATGGAAGACGTGCCACGGTCCGCCCCACATGGCTTTGTGCAAATCCCGCCAGGTCTGGCCCGGCAGCCAGCTAAGCTCCAGGAACCCTTGCTTTTGCAGGTCCCGGACCGCAATTTCGATGCGCTGCTTCTCCCGTTCCACGTCCAGGCGCGGCAGGTCCTCCGGGCTGGCAATCATGCCCAGAATGCGCAGCGGTGGGGTAACCGTCAATCTCGGGATGGGATCGGGCAGTTCCAGGTACCGGATGGTGGGGGTATTTTTCGACAGGCAGAGGTATTCCCCCCGGCGGTCGTCGAACAAAAACTCCCAGGGGAGGGCCGCCAAATCGGCTGCTTGGAACCGGAGCCTGAGCCGCAAGCCCTTGCCCTGTTGCTGGGCTTCCCGCCGGCTGACGTCATACCGGCTGCGTATCTCACCGCCGACCAGCGCCCTGAATAATGCCTGGCCGAAGTCCTGGACGGTCTGTTCTTCGGGGGACAGCGCCCGGCGCCGGTTCCCACCGGAGCGCAGCAGGGCAATTTGCAGGTCCTTGAGGCGGTTCTCCAGGGCCAGTTCATCAAAGGGGAAGCACATCGTTTCCCTGGCTTCCCCCGCCGGGGACCGGATCACCGCCACCGGATACTCCCGGCCCAGACCGGGGCCGATCTCTAACTCAAAATCGAGGTACTCCATTTTTATTCCCCCGCTTTGACCGGCGCCGAGCCGTCATTGTCCCGGTCTAACGCCATATCACTGTTTTTACCGTGCCTTGAATCTACTGAACTACCTGAGCAACGAAGCCGGAATCTCTAACCGGACGGGCAGTTCAGAAAATAGGGCGCAATAAGAAGAGTGCTCCCCCCTGAGTTTAGTCAACTAATATTTATTTTAGAAGGTTTCTTAAATTAGGTCAATTAAAACTAACCTTTTCTCTGGGAACTCTCCTCAAGGCAGGAAAAGTGTGAAGCGGCACCGTGGCTGAGTTACGGAAGAAAAAGGCTAAGATCGAGACCAAGGTGGTCCAGTTGCTGGCAGAGCAAATCCAAACTGCTCGAGGGCAGGATGATCCTCAAGCCCCCAGGACTTCGGGTGCCAGCCGACAGCTAGCAATGTGGGAAAGGTAGTTTATAG
>CAWBKT010000036.1:0-49480 GCA_963789385.1 uncultured delta proteobacterium
AGCCTGGCGGCACTGCCGGCCCTGGGGTATGTAGAAAAAGGAAATAAATTAGGAGACTTGCAATTTCCGGCCCCGTTGGGTGCGGAAGATGCCGGCTATCTTGGAGTTCCGGCCGATAAACCTTTTAAGTTAAGCCAGTTGGGAACGCCATTCGTTTTAGTTGAAGTTTTCGCCACCGGCTGCTCCCATTGTTTTACGCATGCTCCTCATATGAATGAGCTTTTCAACCTTTTAAATAAAGATCCGCAGACAGCCGGCAAAGTCAAAATGATCGGGCTGGCCTCCACTGACGGCCCGGACAATGTCGCCTCCTGGAAAAAGCAGTTTAAAGTTCCTTTTGCCCTGGTCGCCGACCCGGATAATAAAACCACCGATAAAATTAACATTATGGAACTCCCCATTCGTCCTGTTCAATAAGAGCGGTGATGTCGTGCTCGCCAAGCCGGGCGCCTCTGCCGATGTTCAGGCGTTCCTCAATCAGTTGAAAGCTGCCATGAAATAAATTTTTACCGGGGCGGCCCTGCCGCCGCCCTTTTTTTTTAAGTGAGGTTTGAAACCGTTTATGAATTTCAATTCCATTCTCGTGGCCACGGATTTTTCTGATTGTTCCGGGATTGCTTTCAGTGCGGCTCTTACCTCGGTTAAGCAATTTGACGCCCGCATGATCGTGCTGCATGTCATTGATCAAAACTTTCTGGAAAAATTGAGCAGTCATATCGGCAAGAGTCGGGAAGAAATGGGTAGGGAGTTTCGCCACAAGGCCGAAAAAGACATGGCAGCTTTTTTGAAGCAATCGAATCCGACCGGGAATGAGGTGGACACGCTCATCGCCACCGGCATACCGTTCAGGAGATCGCGGTGCTGGCGCAAGATTTAGTAGTGGATCTGGTAATTGTGGCGGCTATGGCCGCAAGGGACAGGAAAAGATTGAAGAGGTATTTTTCGGCTCTACCGCGGAAAAGGTTGTCAGGCTGCTCCCGTGCCCGGTGTTGTGTATTCCGAAATAAGTTTCGAGTTTCGAGTTTCGAGTTTCGTTTCCTGTTTTCGGTTATAACAAATCAATCTTTTTGAAATAATTAATTAATAGCTTATACTGGGATGGATTTTTCCGGGGATTTCCCCCATTTTCCCCTTTTTTCCGCTTTTTCCCACCTGGGAATTCTCACTGGTAACAAAATTTTCAGAGAGCTTATCGTCTTGATATCATTAAGTTAATTATTAAATGAGCGGCATTTTCGCGCTAATATCGCGCTTATATCGCGCTCATATCTCGCTAACCTGGCGAATGTCTGCCGGTGGCCGGGGCGAACCGTTTTGCTGGGCCCGGACGGCGGAGAATTCGGTGACGGTGCCGGATTTTGGTTCGGCCGGTATCGCTGTCGGGTTGACGGGCGGAGTTTCCGACGCCGTAGTAATCTCCGGTTACGGGATAGGTGCCGATTCCGGGCAGGAGGCGAAAACCTCTGGTTTCAGGGATGGACGGGCTTTTGACAGGGCCTGGTAGGCAGACGGCAGATGGCTGTCTTCCTGGAGATCCCATTGGGGATTGGCCAGCAGACAATAGATGAATTCCGGATCTATCTCAAGGCGAGCCGCCATTTTAGCCATCAGGCCGACAATCCGGGTAAATTCCCGGCCGGATTGGAGGAACAGCTTGACATCTTCGCTTTTTTTGGCACTTCGGACGACCCAGAGGGCCATTTCCATGACAGTATTGAGTTTGCAGTACAATCCCAGGTTCAGGAGTTCGTGGAAACGTTTTTGGGCCCGGGCCATTTTTTGCTGCAGGTGCTCCTGGTGGCGCTCAAGCTCAGGAACAGTGAAGGAGTAGCGGCGGCTGAGTTCTGCCGGGGTGGCGCCGGCCAGGAAGGCGCGGTCGAGATCTTTAACCTGGTTGTAGTTACAGATACGGCACATGTTTACCTCCTTGAAAAAAATCGTTTTAGGTTTTGAATTGTAATCTTGATATGTTGTTGATATTTATTATTTATTTCTTTTCCGAGATAAATTTTCCCACTTATTTCCCACTTATATCCCGCTTATATCCTTATCCCGCTTATTTCCCGCCTGGACAGCGAATTGAAAAATGGTTTCCATCAAAAAGTTTATACCTGCTATCGTCTGCCAGAGGCGGGCTGAGAAGAAAATGACCCTGATATGGAGCACGGCCGCCCCGCCGCTGCAGCTTGGCAGACGGGGGTAAATATACCAAAAAGCCGGGGTTGAAGACAGCACACCTGGGACAGATGTCACGGAAAGAGACCGGAGAGGCGTGATAGCCTGAGGGGGCAATCCCTGAGGCGGCGGCAGCTATGGCGTTATTGAAGGTTGAAATCCCGGGATTAACGGAGATAACCTACGCCCCCGCCGGCGCCCCGGAGGTTTAGGCCATGCCAATTTGCTAAAAGTTTTCATTTTCTTATGAACACAACGAAGCATGAAAAGCTGCGCAGGCGAGGGCGCCTGTGCTCCATAAAATGATCTTTTCATACAAGATTTTGGGGTAAATTAAAGGCGGCTCTTGCGAGTCGCCTTTTTTGTTGTTCCCTCGGTAATTACCCTTTAAGCCGAAATTTTACTGGCAAGAATAGCTTCAGCGGATGCTGTGCTGAATTTTTGAGATAGCATATCTCACTGCGTCCTTTTTTTGTGATAGTGTTAGCCCTTGCCATATAGGGCTAAGGGATAACGCCTTGATAACGATTTTTAGCATGGCTCTCACCACTCTTTGCTAATACGCAAGATGGCGTATTTACTAAATCATTTTTTAGAAACAATGGTGTTACTCAATAAAACCATTTTTAAAACCCATACTGAAAACTTGCTTTTATAAATATGCAAATGACATACCAAGGTGAGCCATTATTAAAAATTAGTGACTTGGGAAAATTAAGGGATGGAAAGTAAGAATAATAAAGCTGACTTTGATAGGAAAAACGTGGTTTTCTAATAAAGATAAATAGTTATTAAAAATAATAAACCAATAATTTCTTTAATTACATAAAGTTATAATAATTCCTATGTTAAAAACTATGAACATTGAGTTCAAAAATACGAACATTATAATTATTGAATACGCCTAAGGGAAATTGTTAATATTTCTTCGAAAAGATAGCCGCAGCCGGATTTTGGTCAAGGGAACCCTGTTGCAACCGTGATCAGCAAAGTGTCAGTCTCGCTATAAATGCGCTGTTTAAAATTTAATGAAATAATTTCAGTAACAATTTCATATACAAATTTATTACCTACACTATCCAGTCAGGGGCTATTCTTAATGAGGGAACAACTGGCCAACAAGAATTCTTCTGTTTATCAGATTGAAAAATATTTTCCCGTCCTTCCAGAATCCTTTTATCAAAACTTTACTTCCTATTCTGAAAAATTGTTAAGATAGTTTTGTTTCTCTGATAACTTATTTATATTACTAATAATTATTTTATCTATGCCATTTGGCAAAGCTATTGCATATTAAAAGAAATAAGCGAGCATCACTAAAACTTCCACTTTTGGGATGGCCTAAGAATAAAAAGGCATTTATTATTAGTAGTTATCCAGATTTATTTACCGATCTTCTTATAATCCAATAATATTTTAGCCAACATATGTTTTGGTATATTATATTTTTCAGATAAAGAATTGATTAATATCATTATGGAATCTGTTTTGTCTAAGGATAGTCTTTTATCGATACGAGCTTTTTCCCAATCAATGATTAAATTAAATATTTTTTCTTTTGGAATATCATAAGCTAATGATAATAAAATAGAATCTTCTCTATACATAAATTCATTAGTTTCTTTTTCCGTTCTAATTTCCTCGGCTTGATTTTCATACTGTTTACTTTCGCAATTGGTAATAAAAGTGCAAAATAATATTACTAAAATAATCCCAGGAGAAAATTTAATTTTTCTACTTGAGTTCATTTGCTTTCCCTCAACTTTAAAAGAGTTCCGCACAAGAAAGGAGATACCCAAGATAACTGCAATCACTCCCCCCACAACCTCAGCCACCAACTCTTACCCTTAGCCCCGGAAGAAAATTTATTTACCTTCCTTTTTAAAAATGAAACCGGGTTGCTCTTTTTCATTCTCGTCTACATAAGCCCTCGCAGATGAAATAAGTTTCTCATTTTCAAGGCTAAATATGATAATGGATGGCCTATCATAGGTTTCTCCGTCTTGTCCTTCCTGACTGATCTGGAGACGACCATCATCCAAAATCTTCCAGGTGCCAGTTATTTGAATCTTCAGGTTTGGTGCGGTTATTAAGATTTCAAGATTGCCATTTGCTAAGAGTTCCATAATGAATGGATGTTTCGCTTCTAGCCATTCTTGCCCAGGTTGAGGCATCAATTTTTCCAGTTTCCAAGTGCCAATATAGGTAGAAGGTTTTTTGCCTTCATCACAGCCGACTATCCCGAAGAGCCCTATACAGATTAAAACCATCAGAATCATAACAAACCGCCGATAGAAGCCACATTCCAGGTAGGCAATAAAATCTCCGGTCATTGTTCACCCCACATTATCGTCTTCATCCTTATTTCAATCTTCTACGCCACAATCTCGCCGGCCACTGGATAAAACAATTTTATTATCCAACCATTGCACATCCCATATTCAAAAGTCAACTTGGTTAACTGTCTCGGCGCTGGTTCACTTGCCCTAGATGATCGTGGTTGTTATGGCCAGGATGAGGTGTTCAGGGGGTGTTAACCAGCTATATGAACAGAGCAATCTCAATTATCTTATTGATTTATCGTGTATTTTTGATAATAATTGATTGGGTGTTTAGGTGTTCAGCGTATAAAGGGTAAATAAGTGCCGATATAAAGGATTTTTTAATAACATTACTTAGCCACTTTTTAGGAAAACTACTAATATGGAAAATATGATAAAAAGAAAATCTTTTTTTGCCTTTTTATTTTCCTTACTTACCCCAGGTCTTGGTCAGTTGTATAATGGTGAACCCTATAAAGCAATTATAATATTTTTTAGCGGCTTGCTAATATCGGTGTTAATCATTATTAGCGGCTTTTTATCAAGTTTTAAAGGTATGTTAATTTCTATCGGAGTATTAATATTATTCTTAATTGCAATTATTGTTGAAGCTATATACAGCGCAATTAAGATAAAAGCTATCGATCAGAAAAAAATATAATAGATGGTATGTATACTTATTTATTGTTATTATTTATATCTTTTCTCGTCAGCCCCTCAATTAAGTATCTCATTCCTTATAAAGGTATTAAAATGCCTGCTAATTCAATGGCTCCTACTTTATTGGCGAATGAATATTTTATTAGTTGATAAAAATTATTACAGGAAGCATCCTATCAAAAAGGGAGACTTGTTGTATTTGCATATCCGCTTGACCCATCCAAAGATTTTCTTAAACGAGTAATTGGTCTGCCTAACGATAAAATACAAATTAGAGATAAGGTTTTATTCATAAATGATGAACCCCAAACGGAAGTCTATATATACCATGCTGATAGCCGTATACTTCCAGAATCACCAGTCCCTAGAGATAATTTTGGGCCAGTAGTCGTGCCTCCAAACTCCCTTTTTGTATTGGGAGACAATCGAGATCATAGCTATGATAGTAGGTTCTGGAAATTTGTTAATATATCCGCTTTAAAAGGAAAAGCATCATACATTTATTGGTCTAACGACAGAGATAGAGTTGGAATGGAAATAAAATGATTAATTGATGCTTCCTTCCCATATTTCGCCTGAACACCTTAACACCCAACCCTCAGGCAATAAATTTAATAACGATATCATTAGATTACAATCTATTAATGGTGTTCACAAGACCCCTGAACACCACCTGAACAGCCCTTAACAGGTCAATGAGACAGTTGTTAATAAGAGCCATAGGAAACTAAAGGTGCAAACTGTGATGACATTGAATATCCGTCACAGCGGTGGAAGACGGATTGGCAGCATTGTGCAGACTATTCCAAAAGCGTTATACTCATTGCATCACAGGCTAGCGGAGAAGTGATCCTGAGACGCTTCAAGATAGCTTCAACTCCCGCCTCACCCAGGAAATATCATATGCCTGGTCGTTTTCATTATGTAAGTATTCCATTTCCCGTAATAAATCCTCTACTTTACGTTTGCCTTCTTTGGATCTGATAGCTTTACGGGGAGTTTTTCCAGCCAGAGCAGGGATAGGAGAATCCAGCCATTCCCGATAGTGTTTGTCATAAAAGTCTTTCAAAAGTGCCTTTTTGATTTCTTCAGGGATTTCATCATTAGATTGCCGGGGTTTTCTTTCGCCCTTTTCCTCAAGCATCGATTCTGGTGACTGGACGGAATCTAACCGATGCTTGATCAAATTATTCAGGAGATTCTCAATAAGCTGCTTCCCAAGAGCAAACCGTTCTTTTCCTTGAGCCGTCATTAATAACTGCCCAGGTTTAAGCTGAACCGAACCCAAAATCCTGTGACTCTCCATCCCAGGCCCACTCGTAAAAAAGGACTTTAATGTCAGGCCACCCGGTGGTGCGGTTTCTTTAATTTTTTCCGAAGAGTTACTTAGCTCAAGCCAATCATAAAAGACATCAATGGGATTGCCCCGATCGTCTTCCTTTAATTCCGTTAGTTGAAATTCTTCCTCACGGTCTAACAAATCCATTGCCTTAGACAAGTCGCCAAGATCATAGCGGGCTTCCCAGAATTCCAATTTTTCTCCGCTGGAAGTAAATAATTGCGGGATTGTTGGAGGCTTGGCCTGCAAAGTTAACGCACGTTGGGCCAGTAGATACCCATTTGCCCGCAGAAATGCTGGTATGTCCGCTTTAGGATTTTGTTTTTTATAATTATTAAAGTGATCCAAGACAAAACTGCGTATATTCTCTTTCGATTTGGGGTGTTCTCTACCACCTCCTGCTGAAAGTTGCCATTCGTTGAGCACCTTGACTTTTCTGGTAGTTATAAGATCCCATTTCTTTGTGTGTGTGGATAAGCTGATATCCGAAAGAAAAAATTCTTCCCCAGAGAAAATATCCTCTGCCAAGACCCCTTCCCCGGGTTCAATGTCTTTGACCTGGAATACCGAGATATATGCATCCTGCCAATCCTGAAGGATTTGCAATTCTTCAGAGGGAAGTTTTGGGTTACTGCGAAGATAAAGGGTTATTATCGGCTGGTTGTGTCCAGGTATAAGATAATCGTGAATATACCATTCGAGAAATCCCAGATAGGCATTCTCCTCAAATTCGGGCGGATCAAGGCCAGGTTCCAAAGTACGCCAGTATTCGCTGAAGGCTTGTTTTATGAATTTGTCATGTCCAGATTTTTTCATAAACCGGAGAATTTTTTGCCGAAGAGAGTCGACTACCTTTAAACAGTAATTATGGTAGGTTTCTGGTTCTTCTTGACTTTCTTGTTTTTTAGGCAGGCAGCACTTTTTGAATTTTTTTCCGCTACCACAAGGACAGGGATCATTTCTACCGATTCTGACCACAGGCACTCTCCACAATTGTTGAAACTAACTCCCGACTATGGGGATTAAAATTTGCGAATAGGATACTATTAATTTTACCCGACCGAAAACCTCTCCGCCACCTTCTCCGCAATCATCGGCGCATTCCCACCCAGCCCGATTATTGATAATGAGATAGACCACGGCATCCTGGGCCAAAATATCCCGAACCAGATTAACAGCCTCTTCCACCATCACCGGCTTGAACAAGTCATCAACCAATTTATCAAACGGGAAGGCCTTGGCATAGGTCTCATCATAGCGCATCCCGATGGGTGTCAGCAAACGGATCACAAATTGCTTACCGGCATTAAAAATTCTCCCACCCGATTTCTCATATTGTTTTTTCAAAGATGGCAACCAAGTCCATTGGGAGAATATCTGCCCGACCCCATGTTTCTCTAAGACTTCAAAAACCGGCTCCTCTAAATAATTTGGCGTTCTGATTTCTAAATGATAGCGCCGGTCGGTAGGGATTGCCTGGAAAAATCTGTCTAACTCACCCGCTAATTGCTCCACCGGCAATCTATCCTGTTTCCTGATGATATTCCTGCTCAAAGATAAATCCATGGAGATTGCCGCCTAAGATTTCATTGGCTGGTTCATAAAACTGTCGGGTAAAGATATCCGGGTTCAAATAATTCGCATTCTGGATATAATTTTTACCCTGCCGGAGTTTCTGGGCCATGATGACCTGAGGGACTTTCAGGATAAGGCGGTCATCGGGTTTGAGGTATTGCTTGTAATTTTTCAAGAGCTCGTAATTGTTGGTGGGCTTCCCGTGTTCGTCCAATAACAACCGATAGAAAGTATAATCAATCTCTAAGACCGGGAAATGCTCGAAATACTCTTTCACGCTGTCTATGGGCAGGACTTCTTCTATATAAGAATTCTTTTCCAGGTTTTTCGTTCGCCTGGTTATCCGGCCCTGATATTTCTCCGGGGTATAAATCTGCCCTAACCAGCCGGCGTATCTGTCGCTGGCAGTGCCGATGAAGAGGTGGGGGTGGAGGGTGAGGAAGTTGAAATGGGAGGTGGAGGTTGGTGTCTGGTTCATAATCTTCTCTAAGATCAATCCTTAATAAGCTTTAAATTTATATACAATTTTTATTGATTTTATTAAAATAAAATAGCCCTGAATAAGTACGGAGGGAAAAACTGATGGATTTGATTTATTCAGCCATTATCGCTGCCCTGGGGAAATTGGGCGAACATACGATAAAAGATGGCTACGAGGCGCTGAAGGCATTGATAAAGCGCAAGTTTGGCCAACACCAAGACCTGAACGAGGCTATCCAGAAGATTGAAGATAAACCAGACTCTCCTGGTCGCCGGGAAACGCTCAAAGAAGAAATTAACGCCGCTAAGGTCGATCAGGACGAAGAAATTGTTAAAGCAGCAGCGGCTTTGTTAGAGAAGCTCAAAGCCCTGCCTGGCGGGCAGCAGATTATTCAACAGACGGTGACCGGCAACCAGAATATTGTTTCTGGGACTGGCGATGTAATTGTCACAATTGGTCAGAGAAAAGATTAGGCGTAGTTTATTTGTGATTAGGTAGGTGCCATGGGCGACCAACAAATTAACCAGACAGTTATTGGTGATCACAACTCCGTCACGGCCACGGGGAACATTTATAATACGTTTATTAAATACGAGCTGTCTCCGGCAGAGGGTGAAGATCTCCGCAACCTCCTAATTCTTCTCAATAAAGTAAAACAATTCTGGGTTGAAGGAGTTCTAGAACAATCCGTCTATCACGAGTCGCTGATTCAACTTGGAAAAGAAACCAGGCCAGAAATGGTGGAACATCCATGGGAGAGAGTATTAGAGCTCCCCAACAGTGTCAGCCGTTCCTTGTCTCCCGATAAGAAGATTAGCGAAATCTTTGATGAGACGGGACGTGCTCTTTTAGTTTTGGGTGAGCCTGGTTCGGGCAAAACCATAACCATGCTTGAACTGGCCAATGAATTAATAAAAAAAGCTCAAAATGACCCAACTCAGCCGATTCCAGTAGTACTGAATCTTTCTACCTGGACAATCAAAAATTATTCGATTCTTGATTGGTTGGTAGGAGAATTGTCTTCCAAATATCAAATACCAAAACGATTCGGTCGTCCTTGGTTGGAAAACAATCGTCTCCTGCTCCTGCTCGACGGTCTGGATGAAGTTGAACACAACCAAAGGGATAGATGTGTCAACGCAATTAACGAATTTGTGAAACAATCTGGTGTGCCTGGAATAGCTGTATGCAGTCGTTTGGAAGAGTATTTGGCCTTACCGAAATACCTCAAACTGAGTGGAGCAATCTGTCTTCAACCTCTTACCCCCAACCAAGTTAACGGCTATTTGGAAAGAGCTGGTTCTCCTTTGGCTTCACTGCGAATCGTGCTTCCGACAGATCCAGTGCTTCAAGAGCTGGCTCAGACACCTTTGATGCTCAATGTTATGAGCATGGCGTACCAGGGAATGCCAGTTGAGGCTTTAGCCAAGGAGGAGCTTAATACGGTCGAGGGACGCCGGAAAAACTTATTCGGTACTTACATAAAGCGTATGTTTGCACGGAAGGGAAAAGCTGATAAACCTTACTCCGATGATAAAACCTGTGATTGGCTAACCTGGTTAGCCTCAGGAATGATCCAGCACTCCAAGACGATATTTTTTATGGAGGACTTGCAGCCAAGTTGGTTGCCGACCCGGAGGCAATTTTGGGTTTATGCGCTTATTTCCCGAATTATTTTTTGGCTAAGTTATGGGGTGATTGCTGGGCTGATTGCTGGGCTGATTGCTGGGCTAAGTAAGGGGCTGAGTTTTGGGCTGATTGTTGGGTTGCTTGGTGGGATTGGTGTTGGACTGTTATTTATCCTCACGAATAGAATAAAGACCAGAGCAAGGGAAGTCAAAACATCTAAAGCTTCGGGCTGGCCATGGGGAGGCAATCTAAGGAGAAGTAGGTGGGGGCCAAAAGTTGGGCTGACTTATGGGCTGACTTATGGGGTGATTGCCGGGCTGATTTCTGGGCTGATTTCTGGGCTGAATGCTGGACTGATTTTTGGTCTATTTGTTGGGGTGATTGCTGGGCTAACGGGTAGAAGGGAATCCATAACAACTGATATCCAAACAATTGAAGCTTTAAATTGGTCATGGGCAGGCCTTCGAAAGGGAGGAATTTTTGGGCTGAGTTTTGGGCTGTTTGTTGGGATATTTTTTGGGCTGATTGCTGGGCTAAGTAAGGGGCTTAGTTTTGAGCTGAGTGTTGGGCTGAGTGTTGGGCTGAGTTTTGGGCTGAGTTCTGGGCTCATTTGTTTGATATTTGGCTGCTTAAAAAGCAGCATTATAGAAAAAAAGAGCTTCCCTAATCAAGGCATCTTTTGGTCGATCCGCAATGCAATAATTTGGGGTCTGATTTTTAGTCTGATTTTGGGTCTGATTTTTAGTCTGATTTTTGGGCTGAGAGATTGGCTGTATAAAGGGCTGGAATTTAGGCTGATGGATAGGCTGAAATTTGGGGCGTTATTTGGGCTGCCGGCAGGATTAATATTTTATGGCGGCTACGATGCTATCAAACACTACACTCTCCGCCTTATCCTTTGGTGGTATGGCTATGCTCCCCTCAACTATGCTCGCTTTCTTGATTACGCTACCAAACTTATCTTTCTCCGCAAAGTCGGCGGTGGCTATATTTTCATTCATCGGATGCTATTGGAACATTTTGCGGCTATGGGCAAAGATAAAGACAACACAGAGATTACCTGAAGATATTTTAAAAAATTTGTATTGTCTGCCAACCAAGTCTCTCCATTTTAATGACAGGAGCTACAGATGCTCAAAATCTTATTTTTCTCAAGTAACCCTGAATTCACCACCCCTCTTAAATTGGACGAAGAGGCCCGTCTCATTACCCAAAAAATCCGGGCCTCAGAATATCGGGATGTTCTAAAACTGGAAACCCTCTGGGCCGTGCGACCTGATGATCTTATCCAAGCATTGTTAGAGCATAAGCCACAGATTGTCCATTTTAGTGGGCATGGCAGTGAATCGGGTGAGATTATCTTGATGGACAACAATCGGCAGGCTAAACCGGTCAGTGCCGAAGCCCTGAAGATGCTTTTTACCACTTTGAAAGATAATATCCGGGTGGTAGTATTGAATGCCTGTTATTCTGAGAAACAGGCTCAGGCTATTGCAGAAGTAATTGACTGTGTCGTTGGCATGAGTAGCGCTATCGGGGATGAGGCAGCTATTGTCTTTGCTGCTTCGTTTTACCGGGCCATTGGTTTCGGTCGTTCAATTAAGGATGCATTCGACCAGGGGAAGACTGCTATCATGCTGGAGGGAATACCTGAATCCAGCACACCACAGTTATTAATTCGTAAGGGTATTGATCCTGCATCCGTGGTGTTGATCGAGGGTGGTCAAGAAGAAACCTCGATTGGTGGCACAAAGGTTACTCAGCAGGTAACCGGCAACCAGAATATTTTTTCAGGAACTGGCAATGTAACCGTCACAATTAAAAAAGATTAGGCTCACCTTACTAATAATTAGGTAAGCGCTATGGCCGACCAACAAATCACTCAGACAGTAATAGGCGATCATAATATCTTCACCGGCATCGGGGATATTAATGTTGTCTATCAACTCCCTCCCGTAGAGGCCGAAGACCGCCGTAATCTCCTCATTCTCCTTAATAAGGTTAAGCAATTCTGGATCGAGGGTGTTCTCGAACAATCTGTTTACAGCGAGGCCATGATTCAACTTGGGAAAGAATCAAGGCCGGAGATGGTGACATCATCCATGGGAGAGGGTATTGGAGCTACCCGATAGTATTAGCACTTCCTTGCCTCCGGATAAAAAAATAAGTGAGATTTTTGATGAGACCGGACGTGCACTCCTAATTTTAGGGGAACCCGGTTCAGGCAAAACTATCACCATGCTCGAACTGGCCCGTGAGCTTCATCAAAAAGGCTGAGAATGACCCCATGCAGCCCATTCCGGTGGTATTTAATCTTTCTACCTGGACAATCCAAAATCCTTCTATTTTTGATTGGCTGGTGGGAGAATTAAGTTCTAAATATCAAATTCCTCAAAGGTTTGGTCGCCCCTGGTTGGAAAAGCCACGCCTTCTCCTCCTCCTTGATGGTCTGGATGAAGTCAATCCTAACCACCGGGGAGTTTGTGTCGAGGCCATTAACGATTTCTTGGAAAAATCCGGGGTGCCTGGTTTAGCAGTTTGCAGCCGTCTAGAAGAATACCTGGCCTTGCCATTATATCTCAAACTCAGTGGAGGAATCTGCATTAAACCTCTCTCCCCCGACCAGATTTATGGGTATCTGGAAAGAGCCGGTACTCCACTGGCGGCCTTACGAACGCTGCTGCCTACTGATCCAGTGCTGCAAGATTTGGCTCAGACACCTTTAATGCTTAATATTATGAGTTTGGCCTATCAGGATCTGTCGGTAGAGACTATTGCCGCAGAAGAGACCGAGACAATTGGAGAGCGCGGTAAAAAACTTTTTGATACTTACATCAAGCGTATGTTCGAACGCAGGGGGAAAGCTGATAAACCCTACTCCGATGATCAAACCTGTGAATGGCTATCCTGGTTAGCTCAGCGTCTGGCTCTAAACTCTAAGACGTTATTTCTGCTGGAAGAGCTGCAGCCAAGTTGGTTACCAACCCATGGGCAACTCTGGTTATATGGGCTCAGTTCCCGCCTAATCTTTGGGCTGATTTATGGCATGTTGTATGGACTAAACCAGTGGCAGCTTGGGCTACAGAAACTATTAATAGGGCTAAAGGAAGGGTTAAGCATCGGGCTGAGTATCGGGATTATTGCTTGTCTGCTATTTATTATGACAAACAGCCTGGCAGGGAGATCAGAAAATGGCAAAACAATCAAAACATTAGACAGGTTAGGCACAGGCACTCAAAAAAGGAGTAGGTGGCTGACAAATATTGGCATTAGTTACGGGCTGAGTATTGGACTGAGTATCTTCCTGATCATTGGATTAAAAGGAGGCTTAAAAGAGGGGCTAATTTCTGGGTTAGGGGTTGGAATATTTATTGGGTTGATTACTGGATTAACTGGTAGAGAAGAAAGATCAACCAACGATATCCAAACAACTGAGGCTTTGAGTTGGTCTTGGGCAGGTTTTCGCAAGGGCAGCCGTTACGGGTTAACTGCCGGGCTGATTGCGGGAATGATTGTCGGGCTAACCCACTGGCTGAATACACAGTCTATTGTAGAGCCGATTGCGATAATAATAATACTTGTGCTGTTATTATGGTATCTTTGTTCAATGCTTGGTGGGGTTAAAAGCAGAATTATCGAAGTAAAAAGCATGCCAAACCAAGGAATTTCTCGGTCGAAGAGAAATGCGGTAATTGGCGGGCTGCTTAGTGGTTTTATAGTTGGACTGATTATTTGCCTTATGGATGCCTTGAATGAGGGGCTGTTTCACGGACTAATTTTAGGACTGAGTTACGGACTAATTGCCGGGGCGGTGTTCGGGTTATTAGTTTACGGCGGCCTTGATGTCATCAAACATTATACCCTCCGCCTCATCCTTTGGTGGAAAGGATATGCCCCACTGAATTATGTCAAATTTCTCGATTACGCTACCAAACTTATCTTTCTCCGCAAAGTGGGTGGCGGCTATATCTTCATCCATAGGATGCTGATGGAGCATTTTGCGGCTATGAGGAAAGAAGAAGGTGGCACAGAGGTTTCCTGAGATATTCAAAAATTCCAATCACCAACAAAGCTTCTCCCTTCACTGATAGGAGCTCAAGATGATCAAAATCTTATTTCTCTCAAGTAACCCTGAATTCACCACCCCTCTTAAATTGGACGAAGAGGCCCGTCTCATTACCCAAAAAATCCGTGCTTCTGAGTATCGGGATGTTCTTAAACTGGAAACCCTCTGGGCCGTGAGACCTGATGATCTTATCCAAGCATTGTTAGAGCATCAGCCGCAGATAGTCCACTTTAGCGGGCACGGCAGTGAATCGGGTGAAATCGTCTTGATGGACAACAATCGGCAAGCTAAACCGGTCAGTGCCGAAGCCCTGAAGATGCTTTTTACCACTTTGAAAGATAATATTCGGGTAGTAGTGCTGAATGCCTGTTATTCTGAAACACAGGCTCAGGCTATTGCGGAAGTTATTGACTGTGTCGTTGGCATGAGCACGTCTATTGGGGATGAGGCGGCTATCTTCTTTGCAGCTTCATTCTACCGGGCCATCGGCTTCGGACGTTCTATCAAGGACGCCTTTGACCAAGGGAAAACGGCTATCATGCTGGAGGGAATATCTGAAGTTGATACGCCGCAACTATTAACCCGGACGGGTGTTGATCCAGCAGCCGGAGGCCTAATTAATAGTGATCAAAAAGAAAGTTCAACTAGCGGCATAAAGATTAATCAGCAGGTGACAGGGAATCAGAATATTTGTTCAGGCATGGGGAATGTGACGGTAACAATCAATAAAAATTAGCCCCACCCGTCGTTTTTAAATTATGGGATCACCATGACTAACCCTCAGGTTACTCAGACTGTTGTAGGCGATCACAATATCTTCACCGGCATCGGAGATATCAACATCGTCTATCCGCTCCCACCCGCAGACCACGAAGACCGCCGTAATCTCCTCATTCTCCTCGATAAGGTAAGGCAAGATTGGATAAAAGATGTTTTGGAAAAATCAATCCATTATGAAGTTTTGATTCAACTCGGGAAGGAGTCTCGGCCAGAGATGGTGGACACACCCTGGGGGAGGAGGGTGGAATTTCCTGACCAAGACAGCCGTCTTTTGCCTCAAGACAAGAAAATTGTTGAAGTCTTTGATGAAGCGGGACGTGCACTCCTCATTCTTGGCGAACCCGGATCAGGCAAAACCTTCACCATGCTCGAACTAGCCCGAGAACTTATTCTCCGGGCTGAAAATGACCCCAAGCAGCCAATCCCGGTAGTATTTAACCTTTCGACCTGGACAAACCAAAATCGTTCGATATTTGATTGGTTGGTGGGAGAATTAAGTTCAAAATATCAAATTCCTAAAAGCTTCGTCGCCATTGGTTGGAAAATCGACGCCTTCTGCTCCTCCTTGATGGTCTGGATGAGGTTGATCTGGAAGATCGAGCCAGTTGCGTTACTGCCATAAATGAATTTTTTGATGAGTATGGCTTACCTGGCCTGGTAGTATGTTGCCGTTTGCAAGAATATATGGCCTTGCCGAAATATCTCAAGCTTAGGGGCGCAATCTGCCTCCAACCCCTTACCAGTTCCCAGATAGAAAACTACTTGTCTGAAGCTGGCCCGAAGTTGGCTTCGTTACACACTGCTATACAGAAGACCCTGTTCTCCAGGAATTGGCTGAAACCCCCCTCATGCTCAGCGTTATGAGTCTGGCTTATCAGGATTTACCAGTAGAGGCCATAAAAAGTGTGGAGCTTGATACCCCTGAAAAACGCCGTAAAAAACTGTTCGATACCTATATAAAGCGGATGTTCGTACGCAAGTTTGAGGAGATAGGAACAAGACAACCCACCTTATGCCAACAAACAGGTCATTGAATGGCTAACCTGGTTAGCCTCAGGAATGATCCAGCACTCCAAGACAATATTTTTGATGGAGGAATTGCAACCAAGTTGGTTACCAACCCGACAGGCAATTCTGGATTTATGCGCTCATGTTCTCGTTGATTTTTGGGCTGATTTTTGGGCTGATTGGTGGATTATGGGCTGATTTTTGGGCTGATGAGTTGGGCTGATTGGTGGGCTGATTGATGGGCTGATTGTTGGGCTTATTGTTGGGCTTGGTGCTGGCCTGTTATTTATCCTAACGAATAGAATAAAAACCAAAGCGAGCGATACAAAAACGTTTGAATTCGAGCTGGCCATGGGTAGGCAATCTAAGGGGGAGTAAGCGTGGGGCTAAATGTTGGGCTGACTTATGGGCTGGTTGTTGGGCTGAGTATGGGTTTGGCTGATTGTTGGTGGCTGAGTTGGCTGTTTTTTGGGCTGATTTTTGGACTAATTGCTGGGCTAACAGGTAGAAGGGAAAGCATAATAAGTGATATCCAAACAACTGAAGCTTTGAATTGGTCATGGGCAGGACTCGAAAGGGGGGAATTTATGGGCTGATTGTTGGGCTGATTTTTGGGCTGATTTATGGGCGATTTGGGTTCGGATTCGTCGAAGGCTGATTGTGGCTGATTGTTGGGCTGATTTTTGGGCTGATTGGTTTGATATTTAGTCGGCTTAAAAAGCAGCATTATCGAAAAAAAGAGCTTACCTAATCAAGGCATCTCTTGGTCGATCAGAAATGCTGTAATTTGGTGGGCTGATTATTGGGCTGATTGTTGGGCTGATTGATGGGCTGATTTTTGGGCTGATAGATGGCTGAATTCTGGGCTGAGTAACTGATAGTGGGCTGGTATTTGGGCTGCTTTTTGGGCTGGCTGGCAGGATTATAGTTTACGGCGGCCTTGATGTCATCAAACACTATACCCTCCGCCTCATCCTCTGGTGGAAAGGCTATGCCCCCCTAAATTATGCCAGCTTTCTCGATTACGCTACCAAACTCATATTTCTCCGCAAAGTTGGCGGCGGTTATATCTTTATCCATCGGATGTTATGGAGCATTTTGCGGCTATGAGGAAAGAAGAAGGCACAGAGGTTTCCTGAAGATATTCAAAAATTTAATCACCGAACCAAGCTTCTCCATTTTAATGATAGGAGCTAAAGATGATCAAAATCTTATTTCTCTCAAGCAACCCTGAATTCACCACCCCTCTTAAACTGGACGAAGAGGCCCGTCTCATTACCCAAAAAATCCGTGCTTCTGAGTATCGGGATGTTCTTAAACTGGAAACCCTCTGGGCCGTAAGACCTGATGATCTCCTCCAAGCATTAAATGAACATAAACCGCAGATTGTCCATTTTAGCGGGCATGGCAGTGAATCGGGTGAGATCGTCTTGATGGACAACAATCGGCAAGCTAAACCGGTCAGTGCCGAAGCCCTGAAGATGCTTTTTACCACTTTGAAAGATAATATTCGGGTAGTAGTGCTTAATGCCTGTTATTCTGAAAGACAGGCTCAGGCTATTGCGGAAGTTATTGACTGTGTCGTTGGCATGAGCACGTCTATTGGGGATGAGGCGGCTATTGTCTTTGCCGCTTCGTTCTACCGGGCCATCGGCTTCGGACGTTCTATCAAGGACGCCTTTGACCAAGGGAAAACCGCTATCATGCTGGAGGGAATACCTGAAGCCAGCACACCACAATTATTAACCCGTATGGGTGTTGATCCAGCATGCGATAGTGTTGATTGAGGAGTGGTCAAGAAGAAACCTCGATTGGCGGCACAAAGGTTAATCAGCAGGTAACCGGTAACCAGAATATTTTTTCCGGAACTGGCAATGTAACCGTCACAATGGGTCAAAAAGAAAGAATAGTCCAACACTTCCCTCAAACCACCTAAGGAGGTTGGAATGTCTGAAACCTCTATCCAACAGACAGTTTCGGGTGACCGCAATATCTTTGCCGGGGCGGGAGATATTAATATTGTTTACAATCTGCCGCCGGTGGAAGCCGATGCCCGCCGCAACCTCCTCATTCTGCTCGACAAGGTAAAGCATGACTGGATAGAGGGGGTTCTCGAACCATCTGTCCATCATGAGGCTATGCTGCAACTGGGGAAAGAGTTGCGCCCGGAGATGGTGGAACACCCCTGGGCCCGGGTGCTCGAACTCCCGGAGCAGGGCTGCATGGCCATAACCGCAGAACAGCAGCCAGGTGAAATATTTGAGAAGATGGGGCGCACCATCCTCATTCTTGGCGAACCCGGATCAGGCAAAACCATCACCTTGCTCGAACTGGCCAAAGAGCTTCTTGTCCGCGCCCAGGATGACCCCATGCAGCCCATCCCGGTAGTGTTTAATCTTTCTACCTGGACAGAAAACCGGCCTTTTAAAGATTGGCTGATGGACGAATTGACTGCCAAGTATCAAATACCCCGACGCTTCAGCGGCCCCTGGCTGGAGAATCAACGCCTGCTGCTCCTCCTCGACGGTCTGGATGAGGTCGCACCCCAGCAGCGGGCGGCCTGTGTCAAGGCCATTAACGCCTTTGTCGATGATCTGGGCGTTCCCGGGTTGGCGGTTTGCAGCCGCGTGCAGGAATATTCCGCCTTACCGGTATACCTCAAACTGAGAGGGGCGATTTGCCTTCAGCCCCTGTCCTCGGACCAGATTAACAACTATTTGGCGGGTGCAGGTTCCAGCCTGGCTGCCCTCCAGGCAGTGGTACAGACTGATCCGGTGCTGCAGGAGCTGGCCCAGACGCCCTTAATGTTGAGTGTCATGAGCCTGGCCTACCATGACTTGCCGGTTGCAGCTCTAACCCAAGGCGAGTTCGACAGTCCTGAAAAGCGCCGTCAACACCTGTTCACTACCTATATTGACCGCATGCTTAAACGCCAAGCCAAGGTTACCCAACCCTATGATAGTAATCAGGTCATTGCGTGGCTATCCTGGTTGGCCAACCAGATGACCAGAAACTCCCGGGCAATATTTTTAATCGAGGAACTGCAGCCAAGTTGGTTATCCACTCCCAAGCAACTCTGGGCCTGCATGTTCAGCTATTTCTTGATCGTGGGACTATTCTTGGGACTGCTTGTCGGGGTGAAACAGGGGGTGGCAGAGGGAGTGCTTTCGGGATTTATTGCCGGTCTCACTTTAACGCTGAGCTTTTGCCTGGTGTTTGGCTTATTTTTTTGGATCGCGAGTCAGAAGGGGAATATAACCGGGAAGGTCCAGACAATGGGCGATTCGAGCTCGCGGTGGGCCGAGGCTTTTAAGAGCGGGTTTTATTGGTCGCTTTTTGGCCTGGTTTATGGGGTGATTGCGTGGGAGATACGTGGGCTGCGAGGGCTGGAAAGGGACTTGTCGGGTATTGTGGTGAAGGTGATTATTGGCCTGATTATTGGCCTGAGTCTCGTCTTCTTTGGCAGAAGAAACCTGGTCAGGGAGGATATCCAGACAGTTGAAGCTTTAAGCTGGTCATGGGCCGGCGCTTGGCGCGGCAGCGCCGCCGGAATCATTTTTGGATTATTTTTGGGAACAATTTTTACGTTATATTACGTTGGAGAGTTGATGAGGACAGAGTTGATGTTTGGGGTGGAAACTTTCCTCCGTTCGGGGTTAATTTTGGGTGTAATTTTTGGGGTAGCTGGTGCCTTTTATGGCGGTCTAAAAACTAAGATTATAGAAAAAAAGACCTTGCCCAATCAGGGCATAATTTTAACGATCAAAAATGCAGTTTTGGGCGGGCTGGGTATCTGGCTGATTATGTACCTGATAGGCGCCCTGTTTGCCGGAG
The DNA here is from genome assembly GCA_963789385.1 of uncultured delta proteobacterium. Lineage (GTDB taxonomy): Bacteria > Desulfobacterota > Desulfobaccia > Desulfobaccales > Desulfobaccaceae > Desulfobacca. The sequence continues at coordinate 19,869 of CAWBKT010000036.1, forward strand.
CGCCGAAAATGCTTGAGGAGGGACTAACTCCCGGGCTTAGACACGGGCTCACAAAAGAACTAAAATCTGTGTTGTTTTTTTCGGTTTTTCTGGGGCTATTGCCTGGCTTATCATTTTACGGTGGCCTCGAAGTGGTAAAGCACTACGTCCTGCGCCTGATCCTCTTTCTGAAAGGCCATATCCCTCTTAACTATGCTCGCTTTCTTGATTACGCGGCCAAGCTTATCTTTTTGCGCCAGGTCGGCGGCGGTTATATTTTCACTTACAGGCAATTGCAGGATCATTTTGCCGCCCTGGGCGCACTCGGTGGAATGGAAGCAAGCCCGGAGATGCCCCGGCCGGAACCCCAGCCGCTGCTAACGGCCAGAGGTCCATCCCGGGAATCTCCCTTGACCTGGCTGCTCCCTCTGGTTGGCTGTCTCGTGGTGTTAGGCGTCGCCGGAGGAATCTGGTGGCATTGGTCTCACCCGGTGGTTTCGCCCCTCAAAGCGCCTGAGCTAAATTCAAAAGCTGCGGAGGCATATGTTACGAGGGGTTTATTTTACGCCCAAAAAGGACAGCGCGACCTGGCCATTGCTGATTTCAGTAAAGCCATTGAGCTCAATCCGAAAGAGCAGGAGGCATATTTCATGCGGGGTTTTTCTTACGCCCGCAAAGGACAGCCCGACCTGGCCATTGCTGATTACAGTAAAGCCATTGAGCTCAATCCGAAAGATCAGAAGGCATATTTCAATCGGGGTTTTTCTTACACACAAAAGGACAGCCTGACCTGGCCATTGCTGATTTCAGTAAAGCCATTGAGCTCAATCCGAAAGAGGAGAGGCATATTTCCATCGGGGTTTACATTACAACGAAAAAGGACAGCTCGACCTGGCCATGGCTGATTTCAGTAAAGCCATTGAGCTCAATCCGAAAAAGGAGCAGGCATATTTCAATCGGGGTTTTTCTTACGGCCGCAAAGAACAGCACCGACCTGGCCATGGCTGATTTCAGTAAAGCCATTGAGCTCAATCCAAGAGATGCGCTGGCATATCGCAATCGGGGTGTTTCTTACGGCCGCAAAGGGCAGCCCGACCTTGCCATGGCTGATTTCAGTAAAGCGATTGAGCTGAATCCGAAAGATGAGCAGGCATATCTCATTCGGGGTTTATTTTACAACGAAAAAGAACAGTACGACCTCGCCATCGCTGATTACAGTAAAGCCATTGAGCTCAATCCGAAATCTGCTGCTGCGTATAACCAAAGAGGTTTTACATTTTTACTGATGGGAAAATATGATGCAGCGGAAAAAGACATCAAGAAATCTCTTGAGATAAATCCTGACCTAACAGAAGCAATTGTGAGTATGGCTGAGTTATATGCCGTGACCGGCAAAACTGAGGAGGCTTGCAACTGGCTGGAGAAAGCAATAAAAAAAGGCTATCATGATTGGCACTACATCAAGACATTTAAGACCTTTGATAATATAAGAAAATCACCTTGTTATCAGGAAATTATGAAAGAGAGATAAGTAATTGACAAAAAAAACAATAGGTTAACTCTCGTAAACGTTAGTATCGCAAAACTATTTTTTGCTGGCGGTCGAATCTGCTTATAGATCATCCAGGCCGGATTCGCCCCCCCCAGCCTCGTCCGTCCCCGCCGCGGCATCTTCCATTATCTGATCAATTTCTTCGGCTCCGATATCCTCACCCGTCGCCGCGGCCATCTCTTTCATAAACCGGGCCATGCCTTTGGGATCATTTTCATCAAGGCCACCGAAACGGGCAGGGTCAGCCAGGCGTTCCATACGTGTTTCCTCGGACAGGCGGACATGTACTCTGGAAAGCACCCTGGTAAGGTCAGATGAGCCACAGCGTTTACAGGTTGGGGTAAAGGGTTCGGACCGGGATAAAATCAGAAAACTTGAAATTGCTTTGCAGTCACTACATTTAAATTCGAATATCGGCATCGCCAAGGCACCCCTGATTCAGACCCAAATTAATTGACCTTTACTTTCAGCCGCTGTAAGCGGGCTATTTCCAATTGCGAATCGCCGTATAATTTGTCTGTCGGCACAAGGTTTTCCAAGGCCTTGCGAAAGTGGAACAGCGCCGTTGGCAGATCTTTAGCCAGACGGCTGTGCCGGCCTAAATAATAATGTGCTTCCCCCAGTCGGCGTTTTTCTCCATACAAGGTCCCCAGATTATAATACGCCGGCGTGAAATTGGGATCCATGATGTTCAATTTTTCAAAAAGAGCTAATGCCTCATCCACCTGATGACGATCCTGTAAAATCAATCCGGAGTAATAGAGGGAGACCCCGTCTCGGGGATTTCGCCGCAATAGCTCCTGAAACAAGCTTTGGGCTGCCTGGGGCTGATTGTTTTCATAATTGAAGATTGCCCAATCACGTTTAATTACATCATTATTCGGGGACAGACCCAGGGCCTGCTGATATGCTTCCTGTGCCTTGGGGCGATCTCCCAGACGTTTATAGACCAGGGCCAGGGCATACCGATTGGGGGCATCGTTCGGTTCCTGGGATAGTTTGATCAGAAGATCTCTTTTCAGGCGCTGGGGATTGCCATACAATACCTCCAGGCGTTTTTTAAAAAAAACAAAGGCCGGCGTTGGGGGTGAGGCTACTCGATCCGGTATCTGATGACTATCAACCAGATGGGCCAGATTAATAATGCGTGTTTCCAATTCAGGATGGGTTTTGAGATACACCGGGATATCATTACCTTCGAACCACCGCTGCCGATTCATTTTTTGAAAGACCGTCATCATGTAGTGCGGGTCATATTGGGCTGAAGCCATCCATTTAAACCCCAGCGTATCGGCTTCCGACTCATCGTCACGACTATAGGCCAACATGACTGATTGCCCTCCAGCCATGACGCCGGTTATCAGGGGCGCGGCAGCTCCTCCACCCAGGAGCACCGCCGCCAAAGCCGCAATTACGGTGGCCATCGTCGTAAATTTCGATTTCTCCATCTGTTTGGCCATGTGCCTCTGGTGTATATGGGTTATTTCATGGGCCAGTACTCCTGCCAGTTCATCCTCCCGGTTCATAAGCTGAATCAGGCCGGTATTGACAAAAATAAAGCCGCCGGGAACCGCAAAAGCATTATAGGTGGGATCTTCCAGGATAAAGAATCGGTATTTAAAAGGCTGGGGGCCGAGCTGTTTGACTAACTTTTGCCCGATCTGGTTTAGATAGTTCGTCAGGTAAGGGTCATGCACCACCGGATAATATTGCTGCAACTGCAGGCAGAATTCTTCCCCCAACTCCTTTTCCTTTTCAACTGTCAGTTTCCCCATAAAACTAAAGGCGGTGGGCGGGAAGGCTAAAATACTACATAATACCAGGACTAAAGGTAAATGTATCCTGCTAGACCGGATTGACCGGAGCATAAAAATGACTCCATTTTAAAACCGCGACCTGGACTTCACGAAGGTTGGGCTTCCAGGGAAGCTGGAAATTCCCGGGGAGCTTCAAGCCAAAGCCCCTCAAGATCATAAAATTCTCTCCAGGGCTGATAGAAAATGTGAATTATCACCTCGTTACAATCCACTAAAACCCATCGAGCCTCCTGCGGCCCTTCAACCCCCAGAGGCCTTACCCCGTGCTGTTTTAAGATATCTTCCAGATGTCCTGCCAAACCGATAACTTGACGGTGTGAACTTCCGGAGCAGATAATAAAAAAATCTGCAAAAGATGACATCGCCCTGACATCCAAGACCACAATATCAAGGGCCTTTTTCTCCACGAGAGTTTGGACACACAGCTTCACTTTCTCAGCAGTACTTAGCATCGATGATTTACTTGACGTAAATTACTCTCCTTGTCAAATATACAATTTATTTTCTAATATATAACGCCTGACAGCTTCCGGCAAGAGGAAACGCAGAGATCGACCCATGGCGGTCTGCCGGCGTATTTGGGTGGATGAGATATCCAGCCGGGTGATGGGGCAAAAATAAATTTTACTGCCGTCAGGGTGATTGAATACCTTATCTTCCGTTTGGTACGAACAGTTCATTTTATTTTTTAGTATCTTCGCCAAATCCAAAAAATCATAACCGGGACGGTCCAGGACCACAAAATGGCAAAGTTTAAAGATCTCCTGAAAATCCATCCAGGTTTCGATCTCCAGCATGGCATCAAGGCCCACAATAAAATATATTTCTGCGGCCGGCCCCAATTCATGGCGGAAAAGCCTTAAGGTGGCGACAGAATAGGATTTTTCCAGTCTCCGGTTTTCAATGTCGGAGACTTCAAAAAGCGGATGATCAGTCACCGCTAAACGGATCATCTCCAGACGTGCGGTAAAGGGCGTGACCGACTCAGTGCTTTTATGCGGCGGGCGAGCTGCGGGAATAAAAAGTAAACGCTGCAATTGCAGAAAATCCGTTACTTCTTCGGCAGCGCGCAAATGGCCAAAATGAATCGGATTGAAGGTACCGCCAAATAATCCTAAGCGCACGAATACTCACTATTGGCGGATCTGGCCAGACCCGTAGACAATAAATTTGGTAGTAGTTAATTCTTCCAGTCCCATGGGCCCGAAAGCATGCAGTTTGGAAGTGTTTATGCCGATCTCGGCGCCCAACCCCAATTGACCGCCGTCATTAAAACGGGTGGAGGCATTTACCAGGACTACGGATGAGTCCACCTCATGCAAAAACCTTTGAGCCTTGCTATAATTCTCGGTAATGATGGCTTCGGTGTGATAGGACCCATACCGGGCAATATGCGCCAGGCCGGCGTCAAGGTCAGGCACGATTTTTACCGCCAGAATCAAATCCAAAAATTCATAGCCCCAATCTTCTTCCTTGGCCGGGTTAACCAAAGGATCAAGGGCCACCGTCCGAGGGCAGCCGCGCAACTCGACCCCGGCCTCCCGGAACCGCTTGAACATCGGGGGAATAAAACGCTCGGCCACGGCTTCGTGAATGAGCAGGGTTTCCATGGCATTGCAGACACCGGGCCGCTGCACTTTAGCGTTAAAACATATAGTTTCAGCCATCTGCAGATCAGCTTCGGCATCCACCAGTATATGACAGACCCCTTTGTAATGTTTTAGTACGGGAATGCGGGAATTTTCGGCCACAAATCGGATAAGCCCCTCCCCTCCCCGGGGAATGACGATATCGATAAGCTCATCCAGTTTCAATAATTCCACCACCGCCTCCCGTTCCGTGGTGGGGATAACTTGCACCGCGGCCGGAGGTATGCCGGCGGAGGCCAGGGCTTGCAGCCATGATGCTGCTGAGCACCAGGTTTGAATGAATGGCCTCCTTGCCTCCTTTCAATATGACGGCATTGCCGCTTTTCAGGCAAAGAGCGGCGGCATCTACCGTGACATTGGGACGGGATTCATAAATAAAACCTATGACCCCCAAAGGTATGCGCTGGCGCCCCACCAACAAGCCATTCGGCCGCTTCCACATGGAGGTGACGGCGCCAACCGGGTCAGGCAGGTGAATGACCTCATCAAGACCTTGGACCATGGAATTAATAACCTTTTCGGACAAGGTCAAACGGTCAATAAAAGCTGTCGGGTATCCCTGCTTTTGCGCCGCGGCAATATCTTTTTGATTTTCCTGCTCGATCAAGGGACGTTGCCGCTGCAATCCTGCGGCAATAGCAGCCAGGGCCTTATTTTTAATATCAGTAGGCAGAATCGCCACCTGACGGGCGGCGGTTTTGGCGTCCAGGGAAATTTTTTGAACTAAGCCGGCAAGACTCATGGAACCTTTTTTCTCCTTTCATCAACTGAGACCGGGGCCGAATCGGTGAATATTACCATGTTGTCGCGATGTACTACTTCATCATAGCCTTTGTAACCAAGGGATTGCTGAATATTGCAGGTTTTTAAGCCTTTAATGCAGGCCAGGTCATTGGCCGAATAATTGCTCAAGCCGATGCCGATAACCTCGCCGGTGGTGTCAATCAGGCGAACCGCGGCCCCGGCACTAAATCGGCCGTTGACCCCCACAACCCCGGCCGGTAATAAACTTTTGCCTTGATACCGTAAAACCTGACGGGCCCCGTCATCCACCACTATGTCTCCGGCGGGGTTGGTAGTGTAAGCTAACCAATACTGCCGGCTGCGGAGTTTAGTAGTTTCGGACAAAAATAAAGTGCCTTCATCTTCGCCGGAAAAAATGCGGTCAATGACCTTCGGCTTCAACCCGGGGGCGATAATGGTTGGAATCCCGACGCTGGCTGCTTTTTTGGCAGCTTGTATTTTGCTGAACATGCCTCCCGAGCCGACTACACCAGGTTGACGGCTGGCAGACCGTTCCAGTTTAAGGTCAATCTTTTCTACCAAAGGAATGCGACGGGCATCTGGATGCTGGCGGGGGTCCTGATCATACAACCCGTCGATATCTGTCAGAATTATCAGTAAATCGGCTTGCACGACACTGCTGATGAGAGCTGAAAGATTGTCATTATCGCCGAACTGGATTTCTTCCACCACTACCGTATCATTTTCGTTAATGATGGGGACAACTTTCCAATTGAGCAGGGTAAACAAGGTGTTGCGGGCATTAAGATAACGGCGGCGATTGGCCAGATCATTACGGGTCAAAAGTATCTGTGCCACTTTGACGCCATGACGGTTAAAGGCTTGTTCATAATTTTGCATCAGGGTGCTTTGGCCAATTGCCGCGACCGCTTGTTTTTGAGGTATGCCACTGGGCTTGGCCGGCAGACCTAATTTTTTAAAACCTGCCGCAATGGCGCCGGAGGAGACCAGAACGACTTCCCTGCCGCCTGCAATCAATCTTACAATATTGTCAGTGAGTTCTTTGATAACCTTCAGGTTGAGACCGTTGGCTGTGGTCATAACGGCGCTGCCGACCTTGATGACTACCCGCCGGGTTCGGCCCAAAATCTGATTTAGTAAAAAATTTCTGCTATTTTGTTCCTGCATGAGAAAAATCTAGATCTCAGACCATAAAAGATCTTTCAGAAGCGGCACCGACTCGCCTGTCTGGGCAGAGAGGGGAAGACAACGCCAGCCGCGCCCGGAAAAATTTTTCAACTACCTCAGTTAAAGGGAAATCCTGAGGCAACAAGTCGATCTTATTAAGCACGACAATGTGCTTTTTCTGCAGTAATTCAGGTTCAAAAGCCCGTAATTCATTTAATACGAGGTCTACCGTCTCAAGAGGGTGCAATGGATCAAGCCCAGTGAGCGTCAACTAAATGCAACAGCAATCGCGTGCGTTTCAGATGCCGCAGGAATCGTTGCCCCAGACCTTTGCCCTGGTGAGCACCTTCGATTAATCCGGGAATATCGGCGACCACCAATGGGTCATGATTATCATCCTGGATAACGCCTAAATTTGGTTCTAAAGTCGAGAAAGGATAGGGAGAGGCTTGTGCTTTGGAAGCTGTCAGTTTAGCTAACAGAGTGGTTTTCCCGGCATTGGGCAAACCGATCAGGCCGATATCGGCCAAAACCTGCAACTCAAGGTGCAACCGTAGTTCCTGGCCGGCTTCGCCAGGCTGGGAAAAGCGGGGCGATCTGAAGCGGGAGGATCTGAAATGAGCATTGCCCTTGCCTCCCCGGCCGCCAGCGGCCACAACTAATTCTTGTCCGGCCTCGACCAGATCCCCCAATATTTGTCCGGTAGCACTATCGGACACCACTGTTCCCAGGGGAACGGTAATACTGAGGTCAGCGCCCTGCGCCCCCGTTTTTAGCCGGCTCCGTCCAGGCTGCCCGTTTTGAGCTCGAAATACTTGCTGGTGGCGAAAATTTGCCAGGGTCTGCACAGAACTGGATGCCACAAGTTTAATAGTGCCTCCCTTGCCGCCATCACCGCCGTCGGCAACCCCTCGAGGCTTAAACCGGAGTCGTTCGAAACTTATGCAGCCGGCGCCACCATTGCCGGATTTTACCGTTATTTCCGCTTCATCGGCAAATTGCCGACGGGGCAATTTATAATCTCCTACAGTTGCGGATAAACACTTACCCGCTTACGATCGCGGCCGAAATTTTCGTAAGTAACGACACCATCAACCTTGGAGAAAAGCGTATAATCTTTTCCCATACCGACATTTTCTCCGGGATGAATGCGAGTGCCCAATTGCCTTACTAAAATATTCCCAGCCTTGACCACTTGACCGCTGAATCTTTTTACCCCGCGGCGTTGGCCTTGACTGTCTCTACCGTTGCGTGAACTACCACCAGCTTTTTTATGAGCCAAGAGAGTAACCTCCGAATTATTGGCAAGAATTGCCGCCGGCTTTAATCAGCCAGCCTCTCTAATAGAAAATTGCCCAAATGAGGCTGCGAACCGTTGAGCCTTATATCTATTATAGCTGAATTTCTTTGATCTGCAAAGCAGTGTAGGGTTGCCGATGACCGCGCAGACGCCGAAAATTTTTCCGCCGCTTCTTTTTAAAGATGAGGAGTTTCTTAGCCTTCCCCTGGCGGAGAATCTGGCCGATAACCTGCGCTCCGGCAACTAAAGGCTGCCCCACCTGAAATTCGGCTCCTGAAACCATGAGAACCTTATCCAAGGAGACTGTCTCTCCTACCTCACCAAGAAGTTTTTCCACTCGGAGCACATCTCCAAGACCAACCCGATATTGCTTGCCGCCGGTTTGAATGATTGCGTACACATTTTCCTCCTATGCAGTAACAAATAAATTTATAAATTTATGAGAAATTTGTCAAGCAATTTATAAAAAGTACCTGCTCACGAAAAGATTAAAACCGGCGGGCATCGGTAACGTGACCCCTAAACCACTGCTCCCGGAAAAATAAACTTTCATGATTAACGACGGCCCGATCTGTAATACAATCGCCAAGATATATTTTCATTATATTTTTAAATTATTAGTGAAATAAGATATATTTATTATATCCTTAAATTATTAATAATTTCAATTTATTTAGTAATTTATTTGTACATTGTTAGAATTTATTCATAATTCTCTTGACAAACATTGTGAATTCAGATACAAACTTGTTTACCAAATCTACAACCAAGTAGCGCTGGTTGGAAGACCAAAAATAGTTAGCCGAATCTCCCGGGCAAGGGAGAGCGGGGGAACCACAACATGGGTGAATCCTTCGCCTCAGGGCGAAGGAGGGGCATGCTTTAGCTCTAACCCAACAGCTAACCACGCAGGCATTAAAGCAAGCTATTGAGGCGATCCACCACGGGATCCTCAATTTTTCTTATCCCGGTAACTTCCTTCTAAACCAGCACCCGTATTGCTCCAATCAAGGGAAAACTATCCCTTGAGTGGACCGGACAACCTTTCTCTAAATGGGGTTGTGGCTTTAATCGGAGGTATCTTATGAAAATCACTATTCTTTTAGTCATTGCCGTTTTTTCCGCAGTTGTTTTTTGCACTCCCCAGCCAACAATTTCTCTGAGCATGGCCGTCATAAAAGTGACGGCATATTGCCATCCGGGCAAAACCGCCTCAGGAATACGGGTGCAAGACGGCATCCTGGCGCTGAGCCGGGATCTGGAATACAATCTGGATATGCGCTTTGGCGATAATGTCAAATTAGAAGGCTTCGGGACTTTTTCCTTTCAGGACCGGATGGCCAGCTATAAGCGCCAGCAAGCAGATATCTGGATGCCCGGCCGCTCCGAGGCCTTGCGTTTCGGCGTCAAACATAATATCATGCTGATTAAGGTGGTATAACTTTTTTAGAGCCGGTAATTTTCAGCAACCTGCGGGTGAGTTCGGCGCTGCCGGACATGCCATCATTTCAGGCGTTCAACGTAGGAGCCGGTGCGGGTATCCACTTTGAGGCGATCGCCCACCTCGATAAAAAGTGGAACTTGAATAACGGCTCCAGTCTCCATAGTCGCGGGTTTGGAGCCGCCACTGGCGGTATCTCCCTTAAAGCCCGGCTCGGTATGTGCCACCGTTAGTTCCACAAAGGTAGGCAAATCAATGGTGATTGGCTGGTCTTTATAATAAAATACTTTTAGATTCAGATTGTCTTGCAGGAAATCTTTACCATCTCCCAATTGTTCAGCAGTTAAATAGACTTGCTCGAACGATTCATTGTCCATGAAACAGTATTGATCACCCTCGGCATACAGGTACTGCATGTCTTTTTCCTGTAAATCGGGCCGGTCCACTTTTTCCCCGGAGCGGAAGGTCTGATCGATCACTCGACCATTAATAAGATTTTTTATTTTGGTGCGGACAAAGGCCCCGCCTTTGCCCGGTTTGACATGCTGGAAATCAGTAATAATATAAGGTGTGCCTTCCCATTCTATCTTTAATCCCTTGCGAAAATCTGCCGTCGAATACATGAGACCTCTTTACCTATGCATAATTTCTTTGTATAAATTTTATAATCCTTATAACCGCCCTGCCCGCTTTTGTTTGGCTGCCGGGCTGGGAAGAGGACCTAAGGCGGGCGCCTGCGTAACTTTCGGACCGGATCCAACCTCCGGCGCCAGTTGATAAATCACTTCATTCTTCTTAATAAAATTCAATTCTTTCCTGATAGTATCTTCAATAAATTCCCGGTCATTCTGGAGCCGGTCAATTATTTTCACCAGACGCTCATTCTCATCTTTCAGGTTAATATTAACCTGGAGCAGTTGTTCTCTTTCCTGCCGGAGCTTGTAGAGGCGGAACAGCCCTTTATCCCCGAAAAGCAACCAACTCCCCATGGAAAAAGCCATAACAACAACAATACGACCCAAAATAATTTTCCACCAGGGACTTTTTTTAAAAAAGCTAACTTTGATTTTTTAGTTTCAACTTTTGGAGATGGTTTTTTGGCTTTTTTTGAATGTGGTAAGGCCATGATGCCCCCCCTACATCGCAGTATATCTGTATAATCGCAGAAAACTCAGGAAAAGGTCAACATAAATCTTGCCTGGCCTCATAAATTTTTTTTTAAATTGAAGTAGTTGGAAATCATTTGAATTCAAAAAACTAAAAAGAAATTACCCCCGGAACCCGAAATCATGTAAGCTGGAAATTGATAATATTTATTTGGTTAAAATTCGATGGCACAAAATTACCTCAAATTGCAGCTCATGGTATTTTTTCTGGTAGCAACCGCATTTACCAATGTCTATATCACGCAGCCGGTTTTGCCGGTCTTACAGCAGGAATTTGGCGTCACCCCCTCCCAGGCATCCTTAACCATGTCGGCCGTTATTTTCGGCATGGCCTTAGCTAACCTGCCTTTCGGGGCCCTGGCAGATATTTTTTCAGTGCGTTGGCTCATTTTTTCAGGCAGCCTGGTGGTAGCCGGCAGCGGTTTGTTTTGTGCCGCAACCCAGCATTTCTGGCCCCTGGTGGCCGCCCGTTGGCTCCAGGGCCTCTTTATCCCGGCGATGACCACCTGCCTGGCCGCCTATCTTGCCTCAAACATGCCCCCCGAGCGGCTCAATGTGACCATGGGTTCCTATGTCTCGGCCACCGTGGCCGGGGGGCTGGGCGGCAGGCTTTTGGGAGGCTTTATCCACCCGCCCCTGCATTGGCGCTATGCCTTTGTCACGGCCGCCCTGGCCCTGCTGGCTGCGGCAGTGGCCGCCGTGCTCTGGCTGCCTGAGGGCAAGGGCCCCCGGAAAATCACGGCAGAAAAAATCAGCTTTTTATATTTTCTTTCAGATATGCAAGTGGTACGTGTCCTTTTAGTTCCGTTCGGAGCCTTTTTCGTCTTCTCTTCTTCCTTTAATTATCTCCCTTTTTATCTGGCCGGGCCTCCCTTCAGGGCCTCTACCGAAGTCATTACCATGTTTTATCTCACCTATCTGATGGGTATAGTCATCGGCCCCCTGGCCGGGAAATTGAGCAATCGCATCGGCAACGGCTGGGCCATGGTGGGAGGGGCAGTTGTCTTCAGCCTGGCCCTGCTCACCACCCTGGTCAAATCAATGCCGGTCATAGTACTGGCACTTATCGGCATCTGCGCCGGATTCTTCACCATTCACGCGGCCGCGGCCGGCGCCTTGAACCGGCGGGTGCACGCCGGGCAGGGGAAGGCCAACTCTTTATATGTCTTGCTGTATTATTTGGGGGGTTCTTTGGGAATTACTTTGAGCGGTTATGCCTACAGCCACATAGGCTGGCCGGGAGTCGTGGGCCTGGGAGTAATCGTGCTGCTCCTGCCGGGAGGCATCGGCTGGTGGGAAGGACGCGCTGAAGGTCGCCGGGAAGTGTGCGATTCCCCGTAACCGGCTTCATGAATCACCATATTTCTCTTCCAGCAAGAGCTCGATCTCTAACTTCCGCAGACGCTTGGCCTGACCGGCCAAGGTTTTAAATTCCGCCCCGCCCAGGTTTTTGAGGCCGGCGGCCGAAATCTGCCAAAGATCGATAGGGCCGCCAAGGCCGTAGGCCCCTACCGCGATGGCTTCATCGATGACTTTGTAGGCCAGCAGGGAGGCCTGCTTCAGCAGGAGGCGCTGCTTCTGATATTTGCTGAGCAGGGCATAGGCAAAAAGGTCGCCATTGCCGGCCACAAAAGGCCGGTCGGTCATCCATTCCGGGGAGCCGAAGACGTTGATATGCAGCAATTCCGGTTTACTGGAGAATTCCGCAAATATAAAATCCGCCAGGTGCAGCTGCACCAGGTGATCCTGCTCCGCCGAGACGAATTGAGCCCGAAAATCCATCTGCAGCAGCTCCGAGACGCATTCCTTGATATACTCGCCGATCTGGTCCCGGAGATTAGCCAGCGGCGTGTCCAGGGGCAGCCTGGTTAATCGTTCCTGCAGGCGCTGGATTAAAGATAACTCGCCGGCCCCGGCCCAGAGGATTTTGTCATTAAGGGGAAAAATCTTCCTGCCCGGCGAGCGCACTTCGCCGCTCGTCAACTGGCCGTCGGAAGCCAGGACAATGCCATCCACCGCTGCCAAACCCAGGATCAGTGTCATAGGCGCCTCCTTGTCGGCGAAGGATTCAGTCTCAGCTTATTATAAAACTTTCCAAAAATTTTAGCCAGACTCATTAAAACCTGCTAACCATTTCTTTCAGCCAAAAAGGCGCCGGTACTCGGCACCGACGCCTTTATCCTTACAGTTGCAGCTACATACACCCCCCGCCGGGCCCGTTGGCGCCGCCGGCGCAGCAGCCGCCCAGCCCGCGGCGCCGGATTTTCAAGGAAGACAGATCGCCGCCCCGGTAAACCACCTGGAGGCCCTGATCAATAAAGCCCTCCATGACCACCGGCATAATGCCGCTCTCTTCCAGGATCATCTGCGGCGTGTCGCCAATGGAGCTGACCAGCACCGCCCGGCAGTCCCGCATGATCTCCACCATGTCCCGCCAACGCTGCAGTTTGCCCCCCGGCGGCGGGGCCGGACGTTCTTCAATCAGCTGAAAACCTTGACCGTTGGGCCCCCAAATCTGGAATTTTTTGGCCTCCCCCAGGTGCTGGTTCACCAGGACCCCTTCCAGAGTAGCCACGGCCACGTAGGGACGTTCCGGGTTATCCGGCGCTTTCCCGGCGCAGGAAGTCAGGCAGGAGCGCAGTTCGTCGGTGCGGTCCTGTTCCAGCAAGCCCACGGCATCAGCCCGGCAGCGGGTGCAATGGCGCATCTGGGGGAGAAATTTGCCCGCCTCCCCCTGGAGTTCGGCCATCCGGGCCGGCGTCGGCTCGGGTATGGCGGCAAACGGCGTCTCGGCATTGGGATACAGCGGCATGCAATTCAGGATATCCACCCCTTTGGCAGCCATGGCCTCGGCTATGGCCGGGACGTGCTCGTCATTTATTCCCGGAATGACGATGGTGTTTACTTTGACCACGATATCCCGGGCCTTTAAACCGTCGATGGCCGCCATCTGCCGGGACAGGAGCAGTTCCGCCGCCGCCAGTCCCCGGTAAATCACCTTGCCGTCCCGGACCCAGCCATAGATCTGCTTGCCGATCTCCGGGTCCACGGCATTGACGGTGATGGAAACGTGGGAGGCGCCTATTGCCGCCAGTTCATCCAGGTATGGCGGCAATCCCAGACCGTTGCTGGCCAAACACAGGAGCAGATCGGGAAACTTTTTCCGGATGCGCCTCAGGGTCTCCATGGTCTGCCCGGGATTGGCAAAGGGGTCGCCCGGGCCGGCGATGCCCGCCACCGTGATCCGGGGCTCGGCTGCTAATATCCGGGTGACGTAATCTTCCGCCTGGGCCGGCGTCAAAACCGTGCTGGTGACGCCGGGCCGGCTTTCGTTGACACAATCATACTTGCGATTGCAGAAGTTGCACATAATATTGCACTTAGGCGCCACCGGCAGATGCAAACGACCGCAACTACCCTTGACTTCGACGTTAAAACAGGGATGACGCTTTATATCTAACATGGCGAATTCCTCGAATGCCGCTTTTAAGCGGCGGCCACAGGCCGCCCTATATGAGATCTCCTATAGGGCATGCCGTGCACGCCGATGATGTTATCGAAAACCGAAAACTGATAACTTTTACAAGTAGCCGTAGCCTACTTCTGAATCTTCCTGCTTTTTAGACAACACGGCATTAATGACCGTATCCAGAAGCTGTTGTGCCCCCCGGTAGCCCAGGTGCAGGATCCGGGCGCCGCCAAAGCGGTCGTGAATGGGAAACCCCACTCGAATGAGCGGTATGTTCCAGCGCTTGGCCAGATGATAGCCTTTGCTGTGGCCCACGAGCAGGTCCGGGGCCAGGTCTTCGGCCTCCTGTGAAATATCGTGGAAATCAACTCCCCCCCGAATTATGGGGGGCTCGGGGAGCAGGTCGGCCGTGACCGCGGTAATGGCTTCCTGTAAGCGTCCGGTATTGCCGCCGGAAGCGCATAATACCGGCTGCACGCCGATTTCAGCCAAAAAAGAGGTCAAACCCGCCACCAGGTCTTCTTCCCCATAGACCACGGCCCGTTTCCCGAAAATATATTTATGGCCGTCCACAAAGGCGTCTAACAGACGCCCCCGTTCCAGGGCATGCTTCCTGGGGGTTGGCCGGCCGGACAAAATTTCCAGGATGCTGAAAAAAAGGTCCGTCTCCCGCAGACCGATGGGCAAGCCGATCTGATAGAGTTTGCAGCCGTATTTGTCTTCCAGGATTTTCCCGGCCGTAACCTGATTTCTGAGCGTGGCGCCAAACTCGAGGGTAGCCTGGGAACCGCCCATGGTCCTGATCTCTTCCAGAGGCGTGCCGCCCTCGGGAATTTTGGCATAATCCACCTGAATAGGGCCGTCCAGGGTCTCGGAAATATCCGGCAGAATTATGCCGTTAATACCGAAATCAGCCAAAATTTCCTGCAAGTGGCGGATATCCGCCGGCGAGACAAAGCCGGGCAGCAGGTTTACCTTGGCATGCCTCGCCGCCGGTTCGACTAACTGATCCACCACGGCCCGAACCGCCTGATGAAAACCTTCCATGTGGGTGCCATGGTAACTGGGCGAAGAGACGGTAATGATGCCGGGTAAGTCCCCTTCATGACTATTTTTCAGGTGTTCCTGAATAAATTCTTTGACAATCATGGGCACATTGTCGCCGATGGTTTCCGTGAGGCAGGTGGTAGCCACGCCGATAAGTTGGGGGCCATATTTTCCCATGACATTGTGCAAACCCTGTTTCAGGTTAGGTCCGCCGCCGTAAATAGCCTGTTTTTCCCCCAGAGACGATGAGGCAATGTCCATGGGCTCCCGAAAATGGCTGATGATGTAACGCCGCATATAGGTGGCGCAGCCCTGGGAACCGTGGAGAAAAGGCACGGCTCCGGCAATCCCCCGAAACGCCAGGCAGGCCCCCAGGGGGGTGCACAGCTTGCAGGCGTTGGTGGTGGAAACATAAGGCGCCGGCTTCGGCTTCGCCAATTTCAGATGTGCTTTTCGATCTCTAGTCATAGTTTTTCACCCCTAGCTGAACCTTCAGGAAACCTTTTATGGTACACAGGCTGGAAGGCCTAGCCCGCCAAAAATATTAACGTCGGTAAGACACCTCAAGTATGAGCGCGCCTTGGAATAAAGCGCCAAACCGGGCTCATAACCGTGTTGTAGACTTCCCGGGCAAAATTAAGCATCCCCACAAACCCTTCCAGGGGTTCTTTGCGTTCGTGGTTGTGGTCGCAAAATCCCACTCCCAATTTATAGGCAATGGGCCTTTCCTTGACGCCGCCCACAAAGATATCCACCTCTTTTTCTTTTAAAAAACTGGTAAGCTCCAGAGGGTTGGAGTCATCAACGATGATGGTGCCGTCATCGGTCACCTCCTCCAGTTCCCGGTAATCTTCTTCAGTGCCCGTCTGCGAGCCCACCAGCACCACCTGCATCCCTAAGAGCCGAAAGGCCTTGACCAGGGAAAAGGCCTTAAAGGCGCCGCCCACATAGATGGCCGCCTTCTTGCCGGTTAAAGCTTCCCTGTACTTCTGAAGCTGCGGATAGAGGGCGGTCAGTTCCTCCCGCACCAAATCTTGCGTCCGGTTCATGATTTCCGGGTCTTTAAAAAAACGGGCCACGTTATAGAGAGATTCAGCCATATCTTCCACGCCGAAATATGAGACCCGGATAAACGGGATGCCATACGTGTCCTGCATCATCCTGGCCAGATCCTGAGTGGCGCCGGAACATTGGACCACGTTCAGGGCGGCGCCGTGGGCCCGCCTCAGATCCCCTACCCTGCCGTCCCCGGTAATGTTGGCGACGACTTCCAGACCCATTTGTTTAAAATAGTCCCGAATAATCCAGATCTCGCCGGCTAAATTAAAGTCTCCCAGAATATTCAGGCTAAAAGGCGAAATACCTTCGGTGCTGCCGGTGCCTACCAGCTTGAACATGGCCTCGCAGGCCGCATTGTACCCGGCCCGCTTGTTCCCTTTAAAGCCCTCGGACTGCACCGGGATGACCGGCAGGCCCTTTTCCTTGCTGACCCGCTTGCAGACCCCCTCCAGATCGTCGCCGATAATACCGACAATACAGGTGGAGTAGACAAACGCCGCCTCAGGATGATGCCGGTCGATGAGCTCCACCAGGGCCCGATAGAGCTTTTCTTCGCCCCCGAAAATGACATCGGTTTCCTGAAGATCGGTGGAGAAGCTCAGCCGATGCAATTCCGGTCCCGAAGACAAGGCCCCACGGATATCCCAGGTATAAGCGGCGCAGCCTATGGGGCCATGCACCAGATGCAGGGCGTCGGCGATGGGATAAAGCACCACCCGGGAACCGCAGAACACGCAGGCTCGCTGGCTGACAGCCCCGGCCAGACTTTCCTTATTGCAGGCCATCTGAAAGGGCTGCTCCCCTTTCCGGTGGATCTGGTCAGCACGCTCGGTAAAGATTACAGGTTCCATATTTTGTCTCATATTCCGGCCAGTAACATTTTTGTCTCTGGCTGAAACGGTCGCAGAAATAATTATCGTTAGACTTCAGCGCTCAGCTTTTATTAATCAACTTTCTGAACAAATCTTTTTAGCTGACAGCTGATTGCTGATAGCTGACAGCAGTTATATGGGAGAGGGTGATCACAAGTTCCTTCACCCTCACCCGGCCCTCGCACGATGAGGGGTTAAGGTTAACAGGAGGAGGTCTATGGCAAATAAAAAAGTTTAATCAGGCAATGCGAAATTCCTCCGCAACGCCGCCTTCTTCCAGGGCAT
The DNA here is from genome assembly GCA_963789385.1 of uncultured delta proteobacterium. Lineage (GTDB taxonomy): Bacteria > Desulfobacterota > Desulfobaccia > Desulfobaccales > Desulfobaccaceae > Desulfobacca. The sequence goes on from CAWBKT010000036.1 coordinate 37,437, forward strand.
CGAGAATCGCATCGATGGCGTCCTCCCCTTCCACCCCGGCATACCAGTAGCCGTTGGGATAGACCACCATAATCGGTCCGTTATCGCAGAGCTTGAGGCAGCCGGTAGTGGAGACCATGACGTTATTCATCCCCCGGTCGGCCAACTCCGATTCCAGGTAGCCCAGAAGCTCGGGGGCATTTTTGCGGATGCACTTGCCCTTGGGCTCCAGACCACGAAAACTCATACAGACAAAAATGTGATGTTCCGGTTTTTCCATGATTCTTATCCTCTGCCTAAATCTTGGTGCATAAGTTACATCACCAGTTCAAAGCTTTCTTCCGGGGCATCCCGGTCCTGGCGGTCCATGAGGGCATCCAGGATCTTTTCCAGCAGGCGCAAGCCGCCCCGATAGCCCACGGTAGGGAAATAACTGTGGCCGACGCGGTCCAAAATGGGGAAGCCGTATCGGACCAGCGGGATATCTTCGTCTCGAGCGATATACTTCATGTAGGTGTTGCCGATGAGCAGGTCCACCGGTTCGTTTTTAATCCACTGATGCAGCAGGAACATATCCCCTGAGGCCTTGACATTTACCGGATGGGGCACTTCCTTGGTAATCTCCCTGATCCGGGATTCAAACTTTTTTCCCGGGGTGCCGGTGACGATATGTATCGGCCACATGTCCACGGACACCAGAAATTCGGTCAGTGAAATCAGCTGATCGGGGTCTCCGGCCAGGGCCACCTTGCGGCCGAAAAAATACTGTTGCATATCCGTGATGACGTCTAACAGCCGCCCCCGGTCCAGGTTAATGGAATCGGGCACCGAAACCCCGGCAATCTGCCGCAAGGTATCGATAAATCTGTCGGTGGCCATCAGGCCGATGGGCAGATCGAGGATTTCGCACGGCACCTTGCATTTGGTGTCCAAAGCTCGAGCCGCCGGTCCCGACGCCAGTCGCCCCAGGGCCACGGTGCCCATACTGCTGCCCGTGCGGATCAAATCCGCTACCGTGACGCCGCCGGCCGGATACATGGCATAACGGCCGGTCTGAGCCGCATTCAGCACATTTGAGGTGTCCGGAAACATAATGGTGTCAATCCCCAACTCTCCGGTTATCCTCCGGATCTCTTCCATGTCGGCCGGCTCTACATAACCGGGTATAATGTTTATCCGGTTTTCTTTATGGCCGTTACTGGCGGCAAAATAGTCCACCATGCCTTTGACCATGTTAGCGAAGCCGGTGACATGGGAGCCCACGTAGCTGGGCGTATTGGCATGGATGACGTATTTTCCCGTGGGGATCTTACCCTCATCCCTGGCCTTGGCGACAATCTGCGGGATGTCGTCCCCTATCGTCTCCGACAGGCAGGTGGTATGGACGGCAATGACCTCAGGTTCGTAAATGGCAAAGATATTGTTGATGGCCTGGAGCAGATTGGCCTGCCCCCCGAACACCGAAGAACCCTCGGTGAATGAACTGGTCCCTGCCATCACCGGCTCTTTATAATGCCGGGTCAAGGCGCTGCGATGATAGGCGCAGCATCCCTGGGAACCATGGCTGTGGGGCAGGCAGCGATGGATTCCCAGGGCCGCGTACATGGCCCCGATGGGCTGGCAGGTTTTGGCCGGATTTATGGTCAAAGCCGTGCGTTCGGTAATTTCTGCTGTTGTATGTCTCAGTAACATGGCGTTATCCTTATTGGGCTTTCAGCTATCAGCTATTCCTGTCCAGGATGCAGAACCATCTTACCCAGAACCGAAAACCTGAACCGGAAACCGGGAACCGATTTCTACTCCCAGGCGTATGTCGCGGTCAGTTCCGGGTGCTCCTGCCAGGGGGACTTCAAATATTTCCAGACCTTGCTGTTCACCATCCGGTCGATTTCCCGGTAGAAGTTGATGGCGCCTTTAAACCCGGCATAGGGGCCGCTGTAGTCATAGCTGTGAAGCTGTTTCATGGGAATGCCGCTCTTCTGAATGGCATATTTTTCCTTGATGCCGGCGCAGATGATATCCGGCCGGTAAATTTCTATGAGCTTTTCCGTTTCAAACTGGCTGATGTCGTCGATGACCAGGGTTCCTGCCTTCATCTCGGCCATCATGCCGTCATAGTCCTTGAACCTGAAACCGGCCTCAGCCAATCTGGCCATCTGTTCCGGACTCACCCGGGGGTTATACCGGTTGGGGTCCGGCTCCACCTGCAGCTCTTCAATGTTGCGGCTGTCCGCATCCACCTTAATCGAGGGCAGCACCTGCCGGCCTTCATAATCATCCCGGTGGGCGAACTCATAACCGGCACTGATGGTCTCCATACCGATTTCGGCAAATAATTCCTGGTAGTGGTGCGCCCGGGAGCCGCCCACGAAGAGCATGGCCTTTTTACCGGCGCACCTGGCCTGCACTTCATCTCTGACTTCTTCCACTTCCGGCATTTCCCGGGCAATGACTTCCTCCACCCGGGCGGCCAATTCCGGATCCTCGAAATAGGTGGCTATCTTGCGCAGCGACTTGGCGCTGGCCGCCGCCCCGATAAAATTGACCTTGATCCAGGGAATGCCGAACTTGGTCTCCATCATCTCCGCCACATAGTTAATGGAGCGGTGGCACATGATCAGGTTGAGATCGGCAGTATGGGAATTGGCAAAACCGTCAATACTGGAATTGCCGCTAAAGGTGGAGATCGAGGGTCAGGCCGCACTCGTCAAAAAGGCGCTCGATTTCAAAGGCATCCCCACCGATGTTGTACTCTCCCAGCAGGTTGATCTTAAATTTGCCCTCCTTAACCGTATCATCCTGGCCCACCACATGAGTGAAGATGCCGTTGTTGGCGATGTGGTGGCCGGCGGACTGGCTGACTCCCTTGTAGCCTTCGCAACTGAAGGCGAAGACGTTAATGCCCAGCTTCTCCTTCATTTCCCTGGATACGGCGTGCACGTCGTCGCCGATGAGACCCACCGGACAGGTGGCGAAAACCGCAATGGCCTTCGGCTTGAAGAGGTCATAGGCCTCCTGAATGGCCTGGCGCAGCTTTTTTTCGCCCCCGAAGATAATCTGCTCATCCTGCATGTCCGTGGAAAAGCAGTAGGTCATAAAATTATCATCTTCCGGGCCGTCCGCCCTGGTCTGATTCCGGCGGGTGAGCCAGGAATAGAAACCGCAGCCGATGGGGCCATGGGTTATGTTGACAATATCTCGAGTGGGGCCCAGGACCACGCCTTTACAACCGGCATAAGTGCAGCCCCGCTGCGTAATGATCCCGGGAATCGTTCTGACATTGGAATGGATTTCCGGCACCGAACAGTCCGGCCCCACCTCGTTGATGATAATCTGCTTGGCCCGTTTACGCGCCACCTTGGTGGGATATTTTTCCAGCAGCTCTTTTTTAACCTCGGCCGGCTGGGGCGTTAAGATCTCCAGGTCTATATTTTCCATTACTTCCGACATGTTGCATTCTCCTTGAGAGGCCAAGGTGTATCCCTGTGCCCTGCCCTCGCTCTCTTTGCGGCAACCGGATAAATCAGACTTCATCCAGAACCTGATCGCCGGACTCGCCGGTGCGGACCCGGACGGAGTCCATCACCGGCATGATGAAAATCTTGCCGTCTCCGGATTTGCCGGTGCGGTTTACCTTAATTATGGTGTTCACCGTCTTGTGGACCAGCCGGTCCGGCACCACCACAAAAAATACCCTCTTAGGGACCAGGCGCTGACTCTGCCCCAACTGGGCCACCGCTTCCTCATAGCCTTTTTCGGCCCCCTCCAGCAGAGTTAGGTCAACTAACCCTTTGCCCCGGCCCAGGGCGTCCCGGGCGGTGACGGAGGAGATGCCGGCCTCGGCCAGAGCCTTTTTGGTCTTGTTCATCATATTGATGCGCACAATGGCCATGACCTCTTTCATGGCTTCACCTCTTCGAGTTCTCCGGCACCGGATTCCTTGATCCCGGAGCTGATGGTGTAAACCTCTTCCACCGGCGAGACAAATATCTTGCCGTCTCCAAAAGCGCCCTTTTCACCGGTACGGGCGGCCTTGAGCACGGTCTTGATAACAAAATCCTTGTCCTGATCCTTTACCACCGTCAGCAGGAGTTCCTTGGGAATCTCATCATAGGTGACCTCACCGATTTTGAGGCCCCGCTGCTTGCCCCGGCCCACCACCGACATTTTGGTCACTGCCGGGAAACCCGCGTCCATTAAAGCAGCCAAAACCGCATCCACCTTTTCGGGCCGCACCACTGATCTGATCATTAACATGGGAATACCTCCAATTATTTCCAATCCGGTTACTTTGCTTTCAACTCGGCGCCGCCCTGCCCCTTATCTGAGCCAGGCGCGGTTCTGTTCTGCAGCCCCGCCCGAATGGCGGCAACGGTCCAGCCGGTTACCCACAAAAACACCATAAAGGCTGCGAGATTATTCATGATTAACTCCTTTAGCCTCCCAACCCGTAGTCGATGAGAAGTTTTTCCAGATCATCGGGTACTGATGGGCTTGGGAATGACGTGCATTTCATTGGCTTCGATTTTGCGCGCCAGAGTCCGGTATTCATCGGCCTGGGAATGCGTGGGATCATATTCAATAACAGTTTTCCGGTTAATCTCGGCCCGCTGCACCATGTTGTCCCGGGGCACGAAGTGAATCATCTGGGTCCCTAACTTAACCGCCAGGGCTTCGATCATCTCTTTTTCGTAGTCCACGTTGCGGCTGTTGCAGATCAGGCCGCCCAGGCGGACGCCGCCGGCCTCGGCGAACTTGACGATGCCTTTGCAGATATTGTTGGCGGCATACATGGCCATCATCTCGCCGGAGACGACAATGTAGATCTCTTTGGCCTTGCCTTCCCGGATGGGCATGGCGAAACCGCCGCAGACCACGTCCCCTAAGACGTCGTAAAAAGCGTAATCCAATTTTTCGCTGTCGGCATAAGCCCCCAACTGCTCCAGCAGGTTAATGGAGGTAATGATGCCCCGGCCGGCGCAGCCCACACCCGGCTCCGGGCCGCCGGATTCAACACAGACGGTTCCTGAAAACCCGGTGCGGCGGATATCCTCCAGATCCACATCTTCGCCCTCTTCCCTGAAGGGTGTCCAAAACACTTTTCTGAGCCAAACCGCCCAATAAGAGACGGGTCGAGTCGGCCTTCGGGTCGCAGCCCACCACCATAACCTTGCGGCCCATTTCAGCCAACCCCGCCACCGTATTCTGGGTGGTGGTGGACTTGCCGATGCCGCCCTTGCCGTAAATCGCTATCTTGCGCATGATGATCTCCTTTAAAAAACTTTGATTATCTATAATGCAAGAGGCGGGCCAAATATTTTATTATTTTATTTATTAATATTATCAGTAATGTTGAATGATTGCAGGTATTACTGCAGATTATTTTTTTATTCATTTTTGTTATTTTATATTTCTTTTTTGTATTTTTATAATTTTGGAATACGACATGGCAGGAGATTTTGTTAATAAAGGCGCCTTAATGATCATATCTGCCAATTTTTAAGTTTTCTTTATTTGCTGCCGATGCCAATACCGGCATTTCGGAAGAATAGTCATATTTGAGGGGTATTGAGATTATAAAGTCCAGGATTTATGCGGGTTTATTGATTCTGGGGGGTGGATTTTGGCTAAAATACCTAGGCACACGACTTATAATTTTATTTCTACATGATGAGATAGTATATGCTTAAACAATAGGCATGTATTGGCGCACCACAAAACGGCAAAATAAAGATGGGTCAGTCGTGGAATATTACCAGTTGGCCCATAACGTTTGGAACCAGCAGAGCAATCAAGCGGTGGCCAAAATCATCCATAATTTCGGCCGGGCCGATGAACTGGATCGGGATAGCCTTGTCCGCTTGTGTAAATCCATTGCCCGGGTGTGCGGGGTGGAAGTCAATGAGATCACGGCGTCTCAGGAACCAAGGCCAGCCAGCCGAGAGAAAGATATTCTTCCCGACCCAGCATTCATTGCGTTATTATGGAATTAATTTTTTTAATCCAGCTTCCTCCGCTTAGGCCTGGAAAATATGGTTACCCGAAATCCCTTTAAAAGCATTCCGGGTATCCACAATCAGTTTTGCCTTTGAGGCAATCCAGCCATAATCATAAGCCGAATGGTCTGTTACCAGCAGAACGCAATCTGCCGACTGCAAAACGGCATCATTCAGTTCGACCGAACTCAGATCAACTCCGGGATAATGTCGCATACCTGCTGCAGCGAGGAATATGCGGATCGTTATATTCCACCACGGCCCCTTTTTCTTTCAGGATCTGGATAATTTTCATGGCCGGGGATTCTCTGTTGTCATCGATATCTTTTTTATAGGCCAGCCCTAAAACCAAAATCTTTGCATTTTTTAATGCCTTGCCGTGCTCATTAAGAATTTCCATCACCCGGGTGACCACAAAATAAGGCATATTGGAGTTAATATCCCCGGCCAGTTCAATGAAGCGGGTGCTGAAATCATACTCCCGGGCCTTCCAGGTCAGATAAAAAGGATCAATGGGAATACAATGCCCGCCCAAACCCGGGCCGGGATAAAAAGCCTGAAAACCGAACGGCTTGGTTTTGGAAGCCTCAATAACTTCAAAAATATCTATTCCCATCCGTAAACAGAGCATCTTCAATTCATTCACTAAAGCGATATTCACCGCCCGGTAAGTATTTTCCAAAATCTTACTTAATTCGGCTGCCCGGGTCGAAGATACCGGGACCACCTTATCAATAATCTGGGAATAGAGCGCTACCCCATGCTCCAGGCAGGCCGGCGTCATGCCTCCCACCACCTTGGGAATGGTCCGAACTTCGAACTGGAGATTGCCCGGGTCTTCCCTTTCCGGCGAATACACCAGATAATAATCCTTCCCGACTGCCAGATCTTTTGGCAACAGCGGCAACATGACCCCGTCGGTAGTGCCCGGATAAGTCGTGGATTCCAGGGAGATCAGTTGACCCGGCCGCATAACCGCCGCAATGAGTTTAGTGGTATCCACAACATATTTTAAATCCGGCTCCCGATTGGCATCCAATGGCGTGGGCACGCAGATCAATAAAACATCCGGTTCCGACAACCGCTGCATATCGGCCGTGGCTTCCAGTTGCCGGCTTTGCCGCAGTTTGGCAATACCTGCTCCTGGAATATGTTTGATATAGGACTCTCCGCAGTTAAGCTTTCCACCTTCTGAGCATCTGAATCAAATCCCAGGATTTTAAATCCCACCTCCCCGAACCGTAAAACCAGAGGCAAACCCACATAACCTAAACCAATAATGCCGATTAAAGCCTGTTTCTGATTAATCTTATCGATTAAGTTCATCCATAAAATCCTTTTTGTCAATTTCCATTGTTTCTCATTCTTGTCGGGTTAGATCGACTTGAAAAAGTATGACTTATTTGTCTTTGAAATAATCCACGGTATGTTTTAACCCTAGTTCCAAAGGCATTGTCGGCTCCCAATGCAAAATCTTCCTGGCTCAGGGTGTAATCGATGACACTGCGTTTTTGTTCCCCAGGTTTAGCTGGTCCATGTTGTTCTTTCATCGGCGTGTCCGAAAGTTTTGTTAAAAGCTGAAAGAGAGTATTAATATCTGTTTCTATGGCCAGTGCCTATATTTAGAGTCCCCACAAAAAGAGTTTTCCAGGGCCAGCACATTAGACCGGGCCACATCCTCAACATAAACAAAATCCCGCGTTTGCGTTCCATCGCCATTGATTATCGGTCTGCTGCTGCCCTAAAAGCTTTTGAGAAAAAATCGCCACGACTCCTGCTTCGCCATGCGGATCTTGCCTGGGCCCATAAACATTAGCATATCCTAAGGCCACAAAATCAAGACCATATTCATGCTTATAAAAATTTAGATATTTTTCCACTGCCAGTTTCGCCACGCCATAAGGGCAAACCGGCCTTTGGGGATGGGCCTCGTCTGCCGGAAAATAATCCTGCTCTCCATAAATCGCTCCGCCGGTGGAAGAAAAAATTATTTTTGTCACCCCGGCTTTAACCGCAGCCTGAAAAATATTTATAGACCCCAAGATATTAATAGAGGCATCCTGCTCCGGGTGCGTCAACCGATTGGCGCACACTGACCTGGGCTGCCAAATGGCAGATTGCCTTGGGTTTATCTGTCCAATAAGCTCTTCAATTGCCCGGATCCCGAATATCCAATTGATAAAATTCTGCTTTCGGATTTAAGTTTTCTTTCGATCCGGAAGAAAGATCATCTATCACCACTACTCGATAATCTTGTGCGAGCAGATGATCAACCACATGTGAGCCGATAAATCCTGCTCCGCCGGTAACTAAAATTGTTTCAGCCAATATCAGCAATTCCTAAAATCGAATAAGTTAACTCATTATTAAATATATTTTATTAAATCTTATAATATCCACGATACCAATCAACAAAGTTGGCAATCCCGACTTCCACGGAAGTCTGCGGCTTAAAACCCACCGCTTTCATTAAGTCGTCAACATCGGCATACGTTGCCGGCACATCTCCCGGCTTGCATCGGCATCATATTTTTTATCGCTTTTTTTCCTAAAGCCTCTTCTATGACATTGATATATGTTAAAGCTCAACCGGATTATTATTGCCTATATTATATATTTTATATGGTGCATAACTGGTGCCTGGATCCGGTTTATCTCCTGTCCAATCAGGATTTGGTTCCGGAATTTGTTCAATAATTCTGGACACCCCTTCCACAATATCATCAATATAAGTAAAATCTCTTCGCATCTTCCCGTAATTAAAGACATTTATCGGCTCTCCGGCCAGAATCGCCTTCGTAAACAGAAACAAAGCCATATCCGGACGACCCCAGGGCCCATAAACCGTAAAAAATCTGAGACCTGTCACCGGTAACCTATAAAGGCTGGCATACGTATGCGCCATGAGTTCATTGGCTTTTTTCGTCGCCGCATACAAAGACATGGGATGGTCCACATTTTGATGTACCGAAAAGGGCATGTGAGTATTGGCCCCATATACGGAACTGGAAGAGGCAAATACTAAATGCTTCACCTGATTATGCCGGCATCCTTCCAAGATATTTATAAACCCCGATATATTGCTGTCAATATAAGCATAAGGATTAGTCAGAGAATAACGCACCCCGGCCTGTGCCGCTAAATTCACCACACTATGAAAATTATAGTCTTTAAAAAGTTTTGCCATGGCGGCTTTATCAGAGATATCTATTTTATAGAAATTCAAATTTTGGTTGATCTTTAAGCTGATTTAAACGATCAATCTTCAATTGCACATCATAATAGTCATTCATATTATCGATGCCGATTACCTGCCAATTCTCTGCCAAAAGCTTTTTGCCGAGATGATAACCGATAAAACCGGCAATGCCGGTAATCAATATCTTATTTTCCAATAATTTTCCCTTATTTGCTGGTAATTTTAATGAGTTCAAAATATGCTCAAGACGCCTTGAGGTAAATTTTTAAAGGTCGCCTGTATATGGTGGCAATGCATTATTTTTGCGATTAACCCCCTGAAAAATATTTTATTTTTAAGAGCTTAGGTATGGGGATATCCTTTCTTATAAACCTTCAATCCCAATCCCATGGTTACAGCTTTATCAACCATTGACCGGAACTTTTAGGACATGAACGGGTTGCCATCTTTCCCGATCCTCTCCTGGCGAAAAAATACCGGACCCGGGCTGTCCAATCGAATTAATATACCCATAAAATATATAAATGGACTCAACAACATAAGCCCCAGCCAGGAACCTAAAAATACGTACATGCCTTTAGTTTTAATTCTAATTTTGCTCTATTAGTTCTCATTAAAATATATTTTAGTTAAAAAATAACCTGGCAGGCTCAATACATGTTACCGTCGGGAAAAAACTATCCCACCAGTTTGAGGATTTTTCGGGAGAAGAATGTTCATTATCTCCAATAGTGGTTTCCATCTGCTTTTCGGTCATTTCCTCATGCAAAGGTATCTGCCCTAACTCCCAGGGCTCTTTTTTACAGTAGAGCTGCGTCATTACCGGAATTAAATGATTGTCCATTTCCAAACACAGCCCTTCCAGCCGCGTAACTCTTCCGGATAATTGGCAATCTCATTAGCGCCTATTCGTCTCTTCTGATTCGTGCTGGTAACTGCTAAAACTTCCTTCCCTTCGGAGAGTTCACTCTTTTCTATCTCTCTTCCAGCGTACCCCTTGAGCAGCCACTACCGTATCAATGAAATCTGAGTCAATTTCATGGTGCCCTCCGCAAATCCCGCCACCATCGCTAAATCGCGCCAGTCATTGATACGTCTTGGCACTCCCCGATATATTCGTATATTCTTCCAAGGCTGTCTCGGTGAAAATACCGCTGCCGCCGGGGCGATAAATCGGGAAGAGAATATACTCCTTGGTCTCCTGCCTACCCAGAGGGCGCAAATGGTAATGCCCCGCAATGCGTTGTGCCAGTTGCCTCAAGGCCGGATGTTTCGACCTCTCCCGCAAACCGGACTGACCCACTAAAATTACCTGTAATAATGGGTCCTTGCCCGCTTGCAGGTTCGATAGCAGCCGCAATTCCTCCAAAGCTTCCGGTCCAAGATTTTGGGCTTCATACCATCAGAACAACATGCTCTTTTCTGGAATAAGCCGTGAGCAGAAATTGATTAAAGGCAGCCAATCTGGCGGCCCGAGTGGTGTATCTGCCCTTCACCTCAAACTCTTGTAATAATAGCTCCAACAGATCTTCCGCCGCCATGGAAGTCTGATACAATACACCCAATCATGGTTGCCGCCGTAAGTCTTTATCAAAGATTTTATAGAGAGGTTTTGCCCGCTCCTATCTCCCCGGTCAGCACCACGAATCCAACCCTCTGGCTTATGCCATATTCCAAATAAGCCTTGGCAAGTTTATGTTGTGGGCTCAGATAGGTAATCCGGATCGGGGAGCAACGTAAAGGGGCGTTCTTTCAAGCCATAAAATTCTTCATACATATTTAAATCCAAAAAAAGATTTTTTGGGTTTTTTCATCACATCTGTCCCATAATAATCGTGATATTAATTGTTTCTTCTCTTGTTTCTCAGCGTTATTCAGGATTACTCCCAATACATTAAAAGATTGCAACAATTCCAGACATTTTGTGATTTCCGCTTTCTCCTGGCGATCCTTCAAATTTCGCTCCAGGTAAAGGGATGACAAAATACCAGCGACTTTCATTACCGTGTTTGGAGTTTTGCCGCTATAGGCTATGGTAAAGGCAATAGTGATACTGGTTGGGCTTGATTGTGCCTTGCTTCCTGGTTTTTTTTGCTTCCCTGGCAATTGATCAACAGCGATTGTATCTACCCGGATATCATCCCGCATGTTATCGATGATTTCTTCCTGGGAATAATAATCTCTCATCTCTGGATAGAGATTAAATTCTTTAATTAATTCCCAGAGCCTGCCCCTGGATAAAAACTGCTGCGTCAGGCTCTGAATGCGTTCATCCGCTACCCCTGTCACCGTCGTCTTGACAAAATCCTGCGGTATCTGCTGCTCTTCAATTAATATTGTAGCACTTGATTCATAAATTGATGGTAATAAGGTCGTCACCAAAAAACCAAGGATTGTAATTAATACTGCAGTAATGATAAAATACCATTTTTTAATTTTAATTAAGTGCAAATAATATTTAATATCTTTCTCTTTTTCCACAACTTTACCAGTAACTTAATTTTTTTAACGTTGAAAGTGTACGGGTACGAACAGTTTAAAAACACATAAACATCGTTAATTGGAAAAGCATAATTTATGTTCCCAGTATTTTTCCTATAGCCTAAATTATAATTGGCCCCAATTGATACTTTTTCAGTTAGTTTATACGTTATTCTTGGAGTAATTCCATAATAATACTGATTAGAATTAATTCTGTCACCTTGAGATGTAACTGTATTGAAATAAGGATTAATGGTTAATATTATTTTTTCTGTAACCTCTTGACGAAATGCAAGATTAAAATAATTTAATTGAGATTGATTGGTAATGTAGTTTTGGGATTGAGTCCTAACATAACTCATCTTAATTCCACCATTTTGCCAAACTAA
>CAWBKT010000037.1:0-70480 GCA_963789385.1 uncultured delta proteobacterium
GAATGTCACCTTGTATGGTTATTACAAGGTTTCCAACCATTCAGCGACGCTGGCGACGTATGCGGGGGGCACCCATCTTCCAGCACCAGCAGGCTTCACGGAGCCCATAATGCCAAGCCTTCTGTGCATCGTAGGCAATACTTCTTGGCGTTCGTCAGATAATGGAACGGCCTTTGTTAGGAGACGGCTTGAATGGGGGAACCTTCCACTACGACCAAACCTTGATCGCAGTTCTTGCGCCTGAAATGAGCGTTTGCCCAAAGGTGTTTTAAAGCAGGCGGTGGCCAAGGATGTGGCATGGTAACATTATAAACATTTTTAACAGTGAAGTAGCCTATCAGGTAAAGTCGAGAACCCTGTTGCTGCTCAGGAGGCCGTAATCCAGCGTAAAAGATCAGGATATCGCCCTGTGTCAATCGCAACAATTGTCCCCTTTTATTCTTCGTAGGGTCTCCGTAAGTAAATGTCTCGAATTCTGGATCATAATGTGCTGGGCTTGCCCGGTAGCGCTTTGGTAAGAACTGTTCGGCAGTTCCGTTAGACCTTATTGGGATTTGCGAAAACATGATAGTTCGAGAGGATGCTCTTTCAGGGTTTTCCGGAATGGGAATGTACTCGAAACTGCCATCTGCGAAAAGCGGCCCGAGGGCGCCGAATCCCAAGTCCATACCAACTCTAAGGATAAGTATTTGATGAGTGGTCATTACGCGTAAGACCTCCCAACTTCAACTACATGTTGGAGAAGATTTGCTACACCCAAGACCCGCACTACGTCCGGTGCTGGGCTGTGGTAATGGGAGACGGTCAAGATCACTCGGTTTTGCCGTAATGCGATCTCGGCACAGCTTGATTAGAGCTTCAGGTTGATTGGTTTCTAAATGCAGGCCAATGGAGCGCCCGCCGTGAGCGATCGGGCAGCAGTGTCGCATTTATGTTATGTATTAGCAAACGTGATGCCCCGTGGACTGAACATGTCTTCAGAAATATTAAAATCTCTTCATCGATCTCTGGGCCATGCCTACCCAGCCAGCGTCCTGCCAATCGTCTCGCTTGCTGCATACGAAGAACGCATCCCTTTCGCAGGTTGCCAAATCACGTTGCCATTTCTTTTTGTCTTCGTGCATCGAGCCAGGAATGGGTTCATAATTCGAAGTGGGGAAGGAACCCGTTCCTTGGATAGGTCTAACATGAATAGGTCCTCTCGGGCCATGGAGGCCGGGAAAGCGGATATATGCCTCTTTGAAGGTGATGCGTTCTTCGATTTGAGCTACAAATACGACTCGTCGTGGGCTCAGCTCCGCTGGGGAGATTCCGAATATATAATCTCCGCTCCTCATCTTGGGGCGCATCATTTTCTTGCATGGTCCGAAGTACAGGCGGTCTCCCCATTCAGTAGGCACGTTGCAGAAATGTTTCTGGATATAGTTCTTTGTTTTGATCGTCCTCACTACGTAGACGAAACCGGTAGCCATTAAGCACGCTCCCTCAAATAAAGCCATCTGATTATATTAAATTTGACAAGCCATAGCGATCATCCTCCGAGTGGTATCAGTTATCTCTTCCATATGTCCAAAGCACTTTGTCAATCTTACGTGGCGTCCAATCGCTGGTGCCAAACAGGCGATTGTTCTCTTCTGCCTTACGGCGCATGATACTGATGAGCAAAACGGCATCTCGTAGCGAAAGACTATCAGGGTTCATCCTGGCAACGTCACGGGCTTCCGATAGGCCTCTTACAGCACGCAACGCCTTGACCGCGAATTGGTCCACAGTTCCGAAATTATTAGGGTAGAGGAGGGCGAGAAGTCCAGAGGCACCGGCTGTCCCAAGTCCCTTAATCTCGATCGCAGTCCTCAGGCCTTGTAAGATATCCTGGGTATTGAGCTGAAGTAGACGTTTCATAATCACGTGCAATTCATCCAGCCTGCCTTCTTCGGCATACTGCCGAAGCCATTTAGTTGTGGTAGCGCGGCGATTGAGGGCCGTGTACTTCCAGGGAAATACTATTGAGGAGGAATCATACCAGCCTTTTGAGTCCAACTGGCGGATTGTTTCGAGATCAAGGGATTCTAACAACCTTTCAAGTTCAAGGTTAGCTGGCCGCACAAATTCCCAGTAACGCTCAAGCGCCCGTAACCATTCCTGTAAGATACCAGAATGCCACAGTTGATTAATTCCCGTCATAAAATTCTCCAGATTACTCGACAATTTACCACGAATTGTCTAGTTATACAAATAAATCGCTTACTATTGGAATGATAATGCCCTTATCCGGAATTGGGCTGCTTTCGGGAATTGCATTTGTTTAATAACCGCGGTAGCAAAATAGAAAATTATCTTGCCACTATACGCCCTTTCGCCAATCCTTCTATATCGTTCGTATATCGAAACCCTTGCAAATAGCGATTGAATTGGTAATCTTCCCGGAAAATCGGAAATTTCCCGGGACAGTGTCGACTGAGAGCAGCAGGAATTAAGAAATCACAACATGGTTTCGTCGCCCTTCTTTGGCCGACCTTGCCCGCCGAAAGCCCCCGGCAACTCTAAAAGGCGCCCCAAGACCTCTTCACGGAAGGTTAAGCGATCCACCCTAAAACCAAAGGGCGACAATTTCATGACCTCGCGTCACCCTGCAAGCCTGCCCCAGAGACCGTACAGGGTCCTTCTCGAAGAGGCAGAGGCACCTTTTTGAGCCAGAACCCAGAAGGTTTCCTATGAGTTGCTCTTGGGCCTCCGTGTGCCCCCGGGCCTTTGGATATTATTCAATCGGCACACTCAAAGGTGGGCACAGGGGTGCAGTCAGCATATTCCCCCAGGCTGGAAAAGATTTTCGAATAAAAATTTTTGGGGCTGGTTGCATCCGGGGGGGGGAATCCCCGAAGATGACATGCCAGACGCCTTCAAAAAGGTGCGAATTTTTTGAATTTTCGGAACTGAAAAAACAAAAAAATTTCCGTGCGGGGCATTGATGGTAGAGGGGGGGAGTCCCGGGTTTCCGGGTTCCGGTTTGGGGCCGGGGGGCAGGTGTCCGAATGGTAGGCCGGGGGCCGGGCCGGGCGGCGGCGTGCTTGGGCGCTGGGCTGGGCACTGGCGGTGGTGTTGGGCACAGCCGGGCTTCAGGCGAAGGGAGCAGGGAGGCATCGCCAAGGCTAGGGCACGGCCTCCACGTCGTCGAAACTCTGCAAGCAAGGCCCGTAAAGGCAAGGGGGTCAAGGGAAGGAGCTTGGCAGGGCACCAGAGGCAGGTTGATAAGAGGTAGGTTATAAGGTCAGGGGTCGAATGATCACTCCGCGGGTGGCTCTCACCGCCCCAGCTTATCTTTTGACCAAGCCGTAACCAATCCCTAAAAGGAAGGCTCAAGATTTCGTGGATCAGTAATTTCCCCAGACACCACCAACGGCCATATAAACCACCCTCGCCGCCGATCACCCCAAGCTTCACCCAACTAATATTTTCTTTCTTGACAATATAGACGTAACGCCTATAATAAAACCATGAAGGGACAAGATCTAACCGAATGGCGAAAACGGTGGGGGCTGACCCAAATCAAGTTGGCCCAGGCTTTAGGTGTTGATGTGATGACCATCAGTAGATGGGAGCGAGGGGTTCAGGTTCCCACGCCAGTTCTTCGCCTGGCCCTGGAGGCCCTGGAACATCGGATAATGAAGGAAGCCAAACACAAGGAGAAAAATGATGGCGATCTTAGCTGAGTGCCCCGTATGCCACAAGAAGCAAGCAGTCAAGAATCGTAATTGCGTTTGTGGGGCGGCCTGGTCAAAGAGAAGCGGTCAAAGAAAGTCCGTTACTGGGTCAATTACAGACTCGCTAATGGGAAACAACGCCGGGAGGTCGTGGGATATCTCATTGAGGAAGCTCGGGCTGCTGAGGGCAGCGCAAGGCCCAGAAGTATGAGAACCCGGGGATCTTGGAGAAGGTGCCAGCGGAGAAAATGACCTTTGCTGAACTCATATTCTGGTATCTTAAACTGAAATCAGTGCAAAAATTGGCATCTTTTAAACGGGTGGAAGGCGCCCTGGGGAACTTCAATAAGGTCTTTGGCGACCGGATCGTCAGCAGCCTGAAGCCTTTGGATCTGGAAGACTACCAGGAGAAGCGAGAAGAGGAAGGGCTGGCCCCGGCTACCATCGACATGGAGATCAGTCTTGCCAAGACCATGATAAGCAAAGCCTTTGATAATGACCTTGTAGATGGCAGGACCGTGAAGGCTTCCGCAACGTCAAAAGGAAACTCAAGAAGGCAGCTAACGCTAGGCGGCGGACCATCACCATTGATGAATACAAAAACTTGTATCGGTTCTGCGACTTCCCCACCTGGCCCATTCATCACCGTGGCCTTTCATACTGGCATGAGGACCGGAGACTAATGGGCCTTACAATGGTCACATATCGACAAAGAAAAGAGATAATCCTGTTCCCGGCTGGGATGAAAAAGGGAAAAGCCAAAATCGTACCAAAAATTACCATGTGGAAAGGGTTCTTTCTGCCCTTCCAAGAGCCTTACATCATGATTTTGTATTTACCTATAAGACCAAGCCCATTGAATCGCCAGGGGGCTTAAAAAGATCGTTTAACACGGCTTGCACAAAGGCAGGTATTGCCAAAGGCCAGGCAGACCCGGACGGTATCATCTTTCACGATATCAGGCGGACCGTCAAAACCAATATGCTCAATGCAGGAGTGGATAAGGTTCATCGGGATGTTATCTTAGGCCATGCCCTGACGGGAATGGATGTTCACTATATTTCCCTGTCAGAAGAGGACCTTCACCGGGCAATGAACCGATATACTGAATGGCTTGATTCACAGTTGATTTTGGAAAGTGTTGACCAAAACGTTGACCAATTCTCTAAAACTCGTTCCCTAAATAATGCCATAACCCCTTGATATTATTGGTGCCCCCGGCCCGACTCGAACGGGCGGCACACGGATTAGGAATCCGTTGCTCTGTCCACCTGAGCTACGGGGGCTTTGAGATGTGTTTGGCGGTGGAAAAATATTCTCTACCGGTGCAGCCGGAGAGAATATCGTTTAATAATTAACCATATCATATTCCGGGAAAGATAAACTGCTGTCAATGGGAAAAATGCTGGACTTTTAAAAAATATTGAGGAACAATTGACGTATCAGATTTTAGGAGCGAACCAGCATGCGGATTTTAGTGACGGGGGGCGCCGGATTCATCGGTTCTCATCTCGTGGAGTATTTACTGGGGCAAGGGCATGAGGTTCTCGCCCTGGATAACTATTTTACCGGTTCCAAAGAAAACCTCCTGCATCTGCGGGATCACCCCAAACTGGAGATCATCCGGCACGATGTGGTCAACCCTCTGATGGTGGAGGTGGAACAAA
Organism: uncultured delta proteobacterium; assembly: GCA_963789385.1. GTDB lineage: Bacteria > Desulfobacterota > Desulfobaccia > Desulfobaccales > Desulfobaccaceae > Desulfobacca. Next base: position 5,369 of record CAWBKT010000037.1, read on the forward strand.
TCTATAACATGGCCTGCCCGGCCTCGCCCGTGCATTATCAGTACAATCCCGTGAAAACTATTAAAACCAATATCATGGGAGCCCTGAACATGCTGGGGCTGGCGAAAAGGGTTAAAGCCCGCATCCTGCAGGCTTCAACGTCCGAAGTCTACGGCGACCCGTCGGTGCATCCCCAGACTGAGGATTACTGGGGCAATGTTAATTGCATCGGCATCCGCAGTTGCTATGATGAGGGTAAGCGGGCCGCCGAAACCCTGATGATGGATTATCACCGGCAGAATGGGGTGCAGGTCCGAATTGCCCGAATATTTAATACCTATGGACCTCATATGGCAATTAACGACGGCCGGGTGATCAGCAATTTCATCGTCCAGGCACTTACCGGAGAGGATATTACCGTCTACGGGCAAGGCCAGCAGACCCGATCATTTTGCTATATTTCGGACCTGGTGGAGGGGCTGATTCGGCTGATGAATTCAGAAACTTTCGAGGGGCCGGTAAATTTAGGCAATCCGGATGAGTATACCATCCTGGAGTTGGCCCAAAAGACGTTGGAACTTACCAACAGTACATCAAAATTGGTATTTAAACCCCTGCCTCAGGATGACCCGAAGCAGCGCTGTCCCGACATCACCAGGGCTAAACGGATTTTGGGCTGGCAACCCGCAGTGCCTTTAGCCGCCGGATTGAAGGAGACCATTGGCTATTTTAAGAAAAAACTACAATAATCGGGCTGGTCGATCTCTGGTCAGATTATGGCCGTTTCTTCTGGCGATCCTGGTCACCGGGTTTTTGTGGGGTTGCAATGCTAAAACCGACCCACCGGCACATGGCCAGGCGGCTGAGATCAAAGACGGCGATACCATTGTTTTGACCGATGGCCGCAAGGTGAGGTATCTCGGCATTGATACCCCGGAGTTAAGCAGCACTGACGCCCGGCAACTGGAGTTTGCCCGTCTGGCTAAAAATGTCAATGCCGAACTGGTCCAGGGGGTCAAGCTGCGCCTGGAATACGACGTGGAGCGTTACGACCAATATAACCGCGTGCTGGCCTACGTCTTCCTGCCGGACGGCCGGATGGTGAACGCGGAATTAATCCGCCGGGGCCTGGCCCGGGTTTTACTGAAATTTCCTAACCTGCGCTTTCGGGACGAGCTGGTTAAGGCCCAACGGGAGGCCATCACGAATCGCACGGGCCTGTGGCAAGAGTTGCCGGCCGCCCAGGAAGATCACTACGTCGGCAATATCCGCAGCTACCGTTTTCACCGGCCCAATTGCCCCGGGGCCCAGACTATAGCTCCGGGCAACCGCCGCCTCATTAAAACACCCCTGGAAGCCTATTTGGAGGGCTACAGCCCTGCCAAGGATTGCAATCCATAAAAGACAGGGGTCAGTGGTCAGTTAGAAGGGATCAGGGATCAGTTTTTAAGGATGGGGTCAGTCGGAGCCGCATTCCCGGGGGCTGCCTTTAATTTTCTCCAGGGCATGAGGCAGGGCCGGCAGCACCACCGCCAGATTTTCCCTGACTGCCTTCGGGCTGCCCGGCAGATTGATGATCAGGGTCTGACCGCGAATTCCGGCGACGCCCCGGGAGAGCATGGCATGGGGGGTTTTGGTCAGGCTGGCGGCTCGCATGGCCTCGGCCATGCCGGGGATCTGGCGTTCCAGAACGGCGAGCGTGGCCTCGGGCGCGACATCCCGGGGAGTCAGACCGGTACCTCCGGTCGTTATAATAATATCAAGCCCTTCCCGGTCACACCAATCCACGAGCCTGGCGGTGATGGCCGCCTGCTCATCCGGAACCACGGCATACTGCTCAACCTGAAATTCCCCGGGCAATAATTTCCTAATTTCCTCGGCGCTGGCATCCTGCCGTTCGCCCCGGGCGCCTTTATCACTGCAGGTCAGCAGCCCCGTGCGGAACATCTAAAACCTCAATTATATCATTTGGTTGAACGATGCCACCCGTGAGCACCCGGGCGAAAATCCCTTCCCGGGGCATGACGCAATCGCCCACGGCCTGTTTAATAGCACAGCCATGGTGACAGGCCTTGCCGATCTGCGTCACCTCGAGCACCACCTCATTACCCAGGCGCAATGTGGTGCCAATCGGCAGGTTGGGAATATCGATTCCCCGGGTGGTGATGTTTTCAGCAAAATCTCCGGGTTTCAGGTCAAACCCGGGCCGGCGCATTTTCGCAATGCTTTCCATGGCCAGCAGGCTTACCTGCCGGTGCCAGTCACCAGCATGGGCATCTCCTTCCAGGCCAAAGTTCGCCAGTATTTTGGCCTGGGGGAGATTAGTTTTCTTCACCCCTTTGGTGGCGCTGGTGGATACCGCCACGACATGAGCAGGCAATTACTCTTTTTCCTTTTCAGCTTTGAGTTGGACGATGACTTTTTCAGCCTGGGCCGGCGGTACTTCCTCGTAATGAGAGAATTCCATTTCATAGGTGCCGCGGCCGCCGGTTTTGGAAGTCAGGTCCGGCTGATAGTGCTGCACTTCCGAGAAAGGCACATTAGCCTTAATTATCTGCAGGCTGCCCTCGGAATCGACACCCAGAACCCGGCCCCGACGCCCGTTGAGATCACCGATGATATCGCCCATATACTCTTCCGGAACGGCTACCTGCATCAGCATCACGGGTTCCAGCAAGGTCGGCTGACAATTCATAAAACCTTTTTTAAACCCCATGGAGCCGGCAATTTTAAAAGCCATTTCCGAAGAATCAACATCATGGAAGGAGCCGTCATAGAGGGTGATTTTGACATCCACCACCGGGCAACCGGCATACTCGCCTTCCAGCATGGCCTCAACGATACCTTTTTCAACCGCGGGGATATATTGTTTGGGAATGGCGCCACCAACAATCTTATCGGCAAATTCAAAGCCGCCACCCCGGGGCAAAGGCTCAATTTCCAGCCAGGTGTCGCCGAATTGTCCCCGGCCGCCGGATTGGCGTTTGTATTTGCCCTGGATTTTGGTGCGGCCTTTGATGGTCTCCCGGTAGGGCACCTTAGGCGTCTTCAGATTGACTTCGACGCCAAATTTCCGTTTTAGCCTCTCGACGGTGGCTTCAATATGGACCTGGCCCATACCGGAAAGTAAAATTTCCTTGGTCTCAGCGTTCCTGGCCGAACCCAGGGAAGGATCTTCTTCGATTAAGCGGGATATGGAAGAGTAGACTTTATCTTCATCTCCCCGGCTTTTGGGCTCCACCGCAAAGGTGACCACGGTTTTAGTCGGTTGGGGCGCCGGCAGGATTATGGGTTTGGACTCACCACATAACGTATCCCCGGTAACCGTATCTTTGAGTTTGGCCACGGCGGCAAAGGTTCCCGGCCCGGCACTTTCCACCGACTTCTGGTTTTTGCCTTCGGGCAGGAAAAGCTGGCCGAAACGTTCAGAGGTTTCTTTATTGGCGTTGTAGAAGGAAGAATCGGACTTAACGGTGCCGGAATAGATACGGAACACACTCAACCGACCAGCGTAGGGATCGGCCACGGTTTTAAAGACATAGGCGCAGAAAGGTCCGTCAGGGTCCGCCTCCAGGCTGACTTCGGCCTTGCTTTTGGGATTAATTCCCTGGACCGCACCCCGATCGGTGGGGGAAGGCAGATAGGTATTGATCGGCATCCAACAGCAGGGAGATACCGAGATTTTGGGTGGCAGCACCGCACAGGACCGGCACAAAACTTCCGGACAAGACCCCGGCTCGCAGGCCCTGCAGGACCTCTTCCTGGGTTAACTGCCCCTCTTCCAAAAATTTTTCAATTAAGACATCGTCGGTTTCGGCGGCGAAATTAAATAAGTCATTGCGTTGCGCCTCGGCTTCTTCCTGCAGCTCAGCCGGTATGGGAGTCTCGGTCGCCTTGCCGGTGTTGTCAAAGGTATAGGCTTTGAAAGTAACCAGATCCACCACGCCTTTAAAATTCGCTTCCTGACCTATGGGGATTTGCAGCAAGACTGTTTTAGCTTTGAGGATATTGCCGACTTCCTGGACGGCTTTGTTAAAATCGGCCCGCTCCCGTTCCATTTTATTGATGAAGATCAGGCGCGGCAGGTTGTATTTATTGGCATAGGCCCAGACTTTTTCGGTCCCGACCTTGACGCCGTCCACGGCATCAACGACTACCAAAGCACTGTCGGCAACGTGCAGGGCGGCCCTGGTTTCAGCCAAAAAATTGTCATCACCCGGCGTGTCTACGAAGTGAACGGCGTGTTTTTTCCAATCGAAGTGATGGCAGGCCGCAGCAATAGAAATGCGGCGCTTCACCTCTTCCGCTTCAAAATCCAATACCGAACTGCCGTCATCCACTTTGCCCAACCTCGTCGTAGCTTTCGCGGCAAAGAGCATTGCCTCGGCTACGGAGGTTTTGCCCGCACCGCTGTGTCCGATTAAGGCCACATTACGGAGATGATCCAGTTTCCCAGCCATGCAGGTCCCCCTGTTACTCGTGAATTAAAACAAAAAATTGTTAGAATTTTCATTTTAACCAAATATTAAGAAAAATTTCAAGAGATAAAGATAGTTTTGTGAATCTTGGCACATTGTTCTTATATCCCTGGCGAACTGAAATTTATGACTTACTATTTTAAATAGCGGATTATTAATTATTTCATATCCAGCCACACCCCTCCATCCCGGCCTTGACTCTTAAAAAGGAGGGGGAACAGGCAGATTAGAGGTTCCTCGAACATGTCTCCAGTTCCGAAAATTGAAGTCATCGTGTATGACGCCCCCACCTTGGCAACGATCTCCGGTTCGAGCTGCGGGTGCGGCTGCGGCGGGCACGGCCATGAACATGGCCATGATCATCATGATCACGGCGATCCGCTGGAAAAGGTGAGTGTAAAATTACAGACCGAAGCCTTGGCCATGACGCTGGAAAAGGCCTTTCCGGGACGGGTAACGGTGGAGTATATCAACGTCCTGAAAGATCCCCGGGGTCCGAAACTGCCGCAAACTGCACTTTTGTGTTCTCTGACGTATCCACCGCCCCTGGTGTATATTAATGGTCAGGGACGTTTCGCCGGCTCGCTGCCGGTGGAGCGCATCCGGGATGAAGTCTCAAAGCATTTAGCCATAACCACGCATTAATACCATTTTCGGTTTCCGGGTAGCTAACCTGAATACCTTTGGTTTTGTGTGAGCTGGGTTATAGACCGAACATGGTATAATAATTCATGGCGCCAAACATTCCTCATCCGCCGATAATCACCTTATTGACAGATTTTGGCTTACAGGATGCATACGTGGGCATCATGAAAGGGGTAATTCTCAACCTCAACCCTGCCGCCCGCCTTGTTGATCTCAGTCATGAGGTGGGGCCCCAGGAGATTCTGGCCGGCGCTTTAATGCTGCAATCGGCTTGGGGGTATTTCCCTCCCGGCACCATTCATCTGGCGGTGGTGGACCCCGGGGTAGGTTCCCGGCGACGGGCGCTAGCCGCGGCCTGCGGCGGCCAGTTCCTGGTGGGACCGGACAACGGCCTGTTTTCTCTGATTTTTGCCGAACATAGCCCTCACCTGCTAGTCAGCCTGGAGAATCCCCGTTATTTTCTGCCAAAGATTTCGGCCACCTTTCATGGCCGGGATATTTTCGCCCCGGTGGCGGCGCACCTGTCTCTGGGAGTGCCCTTAAACAATCTGGGCCCGGCACTCTCTGATCCGGTCAGGCTGGATTGGCCGATCCCGAGATTCGGAGAAGCAGAGGTAATCGGGCAGGTTGTTGCCGCCGATCATTTCGGCAACCTGATCAGTAACATCCCTCTGGAAAAACTAGACAACTGGCTCCAGGGACGATCTGCCGGTTTCCGGGTCCAGGGGCAGGAGATCTCTCGGCTGGCCACTACGTATAGTGAGGTTCGGCCCGGGACTTTGCTGGCTTTGGGCGGCAGCCACGGCTATCTTGAAATTGCCTGCCGGGAGGGCAGCGCCGCCAATGTCCTGGGGGCTGGGGTGGGGGCCCGGGTGGAGGTATATTGCAGTTGATAATTGGCAATTATTAGCCCCCTCACCCTAACCCTCTCCCCCAAGGGGGAGAGGGGATAACATGAAGTAATCCTTGGTTTTATAGACTTGTGGGTAATGCTAAGCCCACGGGGGAGAGGGGATTAAATGAACTTCTCTATTTGTTTGGTTAGAATCCCATAGGGCGGTCCATGGCCGCCGTAAACGGGAAAGCTTCCCGATGAGAAAAAACTTTCGAGAACCTCTATAACTAAAAGAATTAAAGGTAATCCCAATGCCTCGAGACATACCCATCGGCAACGGCAAGCTGCTCCTGGCTTTTGACCAGCATTACAATCTGCGGGACTTGTACTTCCCCCATGTGGGCCAGGAGAATCATATGGGCAACGCCCTTTCCCGTTTCGGGATCAGTGTGGCCGGCCGTTTTTCCTGGATAGGTCCGGAATGGAAGATTGAGCGCCAATATGAAGACGATACGCTGGTAACCCAGGTTAACCTGTATAATGCCGATCTTCAGATTTTGCTGCGCTGCCGGGACGCGGTGGATTTTCATGAGAATATTTATTTAAAAGAAATTACCATCGAAAATCTCCTGCCTGAAGAACGCGAGGTCAAACTCTTTCTCCACCTGGACTTCAGTATCTCGGGCAACGACGTGGGTGACACCGCGGCCTTAGATCCTGAGAGCGGGGGCGTCGTGCACTACAAAGGCTCCCGATATTTTTTGGCCAACGGCAAGGTGGCGGGCGCCGGCGGGCTATCGCAATACGCGGTGGGGCAAAAAGGTATTGTGGGCCGGGAGGGCACTTTCCGGGACGCGGAAGACGGCATCCTTTCCGGAAATCCCATTGCCCAGGGCTCGGTGGACTCGGTCATCGGCCTTACCCTTACCATAGACGGTCTCGGGTCCGGCCAGGCAGCTTTCTGGCTGGCCGCGGCCGACAATTGGCAAGAGGCCCGGCGGCTGGACAATCTGGTGAAATATAAACTACCCCAATATTTAATTCAGCGCACGGCCTATTTCTGGCGGTTATGGGTGCGCAAGGAAACCCCGCCGCTGCAACTGGTGCCGGACAATCTGGCGGCTTTATATCGACGCAGCCTGCTTATTTTATCTACCCAGATTGACTGGCAGGGAGGGATCCTGGCAGCCACCGATTCCGACGTGATCCAGTTCAACCGCGACACGTATGCCTACATCTGGCCCCGGGATGGAGCTTTGGCGGCCCATGCCCTGGATTTAACCGGCTATCCGGTCTATGCCGAAAGATTTTTTGAATTCATCGCCAAAATTATCGATCCGGCCGGCTACCTGTTTCACAAATATAACCCCGACGGCACCCTGGCCTCCTCATGGCACCCCTGGTATTATGACGGCCAGAATCAACTGCCTATTCAGGAAGATTCCACGGCCCTGGTAGTCTGGGCCTTGTGGCATCACTTTGTCATGTACCGGGACATTGAATTCATTAAGCCGTTTTATCGACCTCTGATAAAAAGGGCGGCGGATTTCATGAGCCAGTATCGCGACCCGCAATCCGGGCTCCCGGCCCCCTCCTACGATCTCTGGGAAGAGCGGCGGGGCATCTCAGCCTTTACCGTGGGCGCGGTTTTTGGCGGCCTGACGGCGGCTTCCTTGTTTTGCACGGTATTCGGAGACGAGGAGCGGGCTCAAAGGTATCAGCGCGTGGCCGCGGAAATTCGGGACGCGGCCAGCGCTCATCTCTGGCGACCGGAATTGAACCGTTTCAGCCGCCTGTTGCAGCGGAGCAGCGACGGTAATTTTATCGTGGATCCCGTCTGCGACGCCAGCCTCTGGGGACTGTTTGCCTTCGGGCTCTACTCCCCCGATGACCCGCGTCTGGTTGCCACGATGCAGACCCTTCGGGAAAAACTCTGGATCAGCGGCGAGTTTGGCGGGATGGCCCGCTATCAAAATGACGATTACTACCGCACGGATCCGAAAATCACCGGTAATCCCTGGATCATTTGCACGCTATGGCTGGCGCAGTACCTTATCCAAAGAGAAAACTCGGACGAGGAACTGCAAGAGGCAATAGAGATTATGACGCTCGTGGGTCAAAGGGCCCTGCCCTCGGGAGTTTTACCGGAACAGTATAATCCACACACCGGAGAGCCCCTGTCGGTTTCGCCCCTCACCTGGAGTCATGCCACATTTCTCACCACAATGCAGGCTTTAATGCGGCGGTTGGCCCTGCGGCAGCAATGCCCTGCCTGCGGCGCCACACCCACCTACCTGCGCCGGAATGACTGGATCGATCAGCTCTATGCCACCACTTGCAGTTCCATTCATGGGGCCTGCAAGCTTTAAGTTGGTTTTCGGTTTTCAGTTTTCGGTTAAAAAAATCATTTTGAAAGCCTTAAATAATTACAAATTAAGTAGAAAACTGGTATTATGCCTGCGGTTTTAGATTATTCTTTAATCGGCACGGGCAGGGCGCCGGTGCTCCATTTAAAAGATCCATTTTTTCTAAGGTGATGGAAACATTAATCTATTTAAGCAGGGGATTTTATCGCCGATTTTAAAGGGGAGGCAATTGTTGCAGCTGTTGAAAAAATTTATTCCGGTTTTTGTGCTCCTGGCTTGTTCCATACTAATGCCTGCAAGACCAGGTCTTGCTGAAGAGGCCGACAGACAAACATTTATTCTCGGCCGCAATAAGTTTTACCAGACGCGCTACTATGTATTTGACAGCCATGAACCCGGGCCCGTGGTCCTGCTGGAGGCCGGGGTGCATGGGGATGAAATAGCCGGAGTGTATGCCCTGGAAGAAATCCTCCCCAGGATAAAAGTGTATTCCGGAAAATTGATTATCCTGCCCCGGATGAATCCGCCGGCGATCCAGATCAACAGACGATATTTCAACCTGGACATGAACAGGATTTTCCCCGGCCTGCCTTCGGCTGATCGGTATGAATATCAGTTGGCCTGGGAGATCTATCACATGCTGCAAAAGGAAGGGGTGGAGTACGCCCTGACCCTGCATGAATCCCGGAACCTGTATAGCCCCCGCCGGCCGAAAACCTTCGGTCAGAGCATTGTCTATGGTGAGCAAACGCCGCCGCGCCTCCTGTGGGGATGGCTGCAGGAAATCAATAAAGATTTAGATGTTGATGAAAAATTTTGTGATTATTGCTGCCCCCAGGAATACGGCGCCTCCGATGTCTTTGTCCGGCAGTTGAGATTAAAAGCCGCCTTCGCGGTGGAAACCTGGCGGCACTTTGATCTGCTCCGCCGGAGTCGAAGCTGCCAGAAACTGGCGATGTCTGACTTTCTTGAAACAGGTGGGGATGCGGTATTCGGTGAAATAAGATAAGACGGTTTTCAGTTTGCAGTAAAATGCTAAATTGCCGGCCGGCAGCAGTCAGCTTGACGAACATTATCAAGGCAATCAGATACTTTTTATTTTGACCAAAGGTCAGATGGTGAAAATAGTATTCAAAAAAATAAGAACTTTAATAATTGTGTCGATTCTGCCGTTCCTTGTCCTGTGCCTGGAGGGGCAAAGGGCAGGTCAGTCTGCCGGCCAGGCCGATGCGGGCCCGGTCCGGCAAGGTGACGCCGTCACGACCGGGGAAAGCGCCACAGGTGACGTTAAGGTAAAAATTCTGGCGATCAATGACTTCCACGGGCAATTGGGGACCGGGAAGAAAGTTAAGGGCCGGAATGTTGGCAGTGCCCCGGTGCTGGCTTCTTATCTGAAAGAAGCCCGGCGAGGTTGGGAAGACAATTCCCTGGTGGTCCATGTGGGCGACCTGGTGGGGGCGTCGCCAGCGAATTCGGCGCTGCTGCAGGACGAACCGAGCATTATGTTCTTTAACCTGTTATCATACCGGCCTGTGTAAAACTCCTGAAAAAATCGACCCCGACTGCGATCTGGTGGCAACCGTGGGAAACCATGAATTTGACGAAGGTGTCCTGGAAATGAAACGCCTGATCTATGGCGGCAACCATCCGGATGGACCTTTCCTTGATGATCCTTATCAGGGTGCTACATTTCCCTATGTCGTTGCCAACGTTGTTTCTGAAAAAGACGATAAGCCAATTCTGCCCCCGTATATTATTAAGCACATCATGGGTATGCCCATGGCATTTATCGGCGCGGTCCTGAAGGAAACGCCGACCATGGTGCCGCCTTCGGGCGTGGCCGGTTTGAAATTTCTCGATGCCGCAGAGGCAATCAATTCTTACATACCTGCCTTGAAGGCTCAACAGGTCAGGGCAATCGTGGTGCTCCTGCACCAGGGAGGGTTCCAGAGTCATTACCGGGGTCAAACTAATCCCGGTGAAGTGGTTACCGGCCCTATAGTTGACATTGTGAATCGTTTGGATGATGAGGTTGACGTAGTGCTTAACGGCCACACCCATAAGTTCACCAACGCCTTGCTTAAAAATCGGAACGGCAAAGAAATGCTGGTGACCCAGGCTTATTCTGCCGGCATGGCGTACGCAGACATCACCGTGGAGATTGACCGGACAACCAAAGATATTGTCTCCAAAACCGCTGCCATTGTTACCACTTACGCCGACAGAGGTCCCGGTCTGAGGCCGGATGCGTCCGCGGCAAAACTGGTGGCCCGGGCCGATGGCAAAGTTGGACCGGTCGTTACGCAAGTGGTGGCAACTGCGGCCGCCGACATTATAAAAACCAAAACCGGTGAATCCTCCCTGGGGAATCTGATCGCCGATGCGCACCGGGAGGCCATGGGAACCGATTTTGCTTTTGTGAACCCGGGTGGTATCAGGGCAAATCTGCGAGCCGGACAAATCACCTGGGGAGAATTATTTACGGTTCAACCTTTTAAAAATCCGCTGATAAAAATGGAACTTACCGGACAGCAGATTTATGATTTGTTAAATCAACAATTTGCGCCATACCAGACCTACGATCGTATTTTGCAGGTTTCCGGCCTGTCATATTCCTGGGAGGCCAGGCGGCCTGACAATGATCGAATTATCGAGATCCGCAAAGGCGGCGCAGCAATTGACCGGACCGTGACCTATACTGTAACGGTCAACAGCTTTCTGGCTGAAGGCGGGGACAAATTCAGCGTCTTCACCGCGGGCCGGAATCGAGTTGCGGGGCCGGAGGATTTGGAAGCTTTGGTCTCTTATGTGAAGAAACTGCCCCAGCCTTTCAAGGCGGCCAAAGAGGGTCGCATCCAGAGGTTGAATTAGGATTCAATGGATTACAAGGGAAGCCAACGGATCGCCTGTTAGCGGGGCATATTACCTTGTGCGTGATGAGGCCCAAAATCGAATAACGAGGGGCAAGGCGGCGGCATAAGTTTTTCGTTCAGAGGGAGGGCCTCCGAGCTGGCCAGGGCTTTTTTAGTGGGTGAGGATTGGGCGGCCAGGGACGGCCGCCCCACCAGGGTATGTGGAGATATGTTACCGGCAGTTGCGGCAGATGAGGTAGCGCTCGATGGGGTCGCCGGTCTGTTTGGCCCAGAACTCCAGGGAGGCCCGGGGGGCGATGTAGCTGCCGCAGGTTTCGCAGGCCACCAGTTCAAAATCCTGGCCCCAGATGGTGCGGACGCCATTTTTTTCGGTGTAGGGAATGACGTTGGTGGGGCAGATGAAGGCGCAGGAGCCGCAGCCGATACAGGCCTCGGATTTTTCTTTGAAGGGGGTGGCCACTTGTTTGTCCGGGGTGCGGAAGGCCATACTGATGGCGCTGACGCCGACGATGTCCCGGCAGGTGCGGACGCAGAGGCCGCAGAGGATGCAGAGTTCCTCGGGATCTTCGGATTTGAAGCGGGATTCGGTGACACCGTGTTCGGCGGCCAGTTTCTGGATAAGTTCAGCCTTGGGAGTACGGGCCAGCAACAGTTCCAGGACCATCCGGCGGGCTTCCAGGACTTTCTCGGAATGGGTCTGGACATTCAAGCCTTTTTCAGCGGGATACGTGCAGGAATTAACCAGCCTGGTGTGGGGCCACTGACCGATTTCCACCAGGCAGAGGCGGCAATTGCCCTCGGGTTTCAGATCAGGGTGATGGCAGAGCGTGGGAATGTCTATATCGAGCTGCCGGGCCGCTTGCAGAAGAGTTTGGCCAACCGGGACTTTGATGTAGAGACCGTTAATGAGAAGGCTGACTTCGCCCATGATGAGCTCCAATTTTTAGAAACAGGCCAGAGGCGAGAGGCTATCGGCAACTCAATGAATCTGGCCATATTCCATGCTTTGTGGTGATTTTTGAAACAAGATTACATTTAGCAATCCGTTAACTTACTCCACTTTGACGGCATCAAACTGGCAGGCGTCGTGGCAGAGGCCGCATTTGATGCAGAGTTCCTGATCGATGACCTGGGGTTCTTTTTTGGGGCCGCTGATGGCGCCCACCGGGCATTCCCGGGTACAGGCCAGGCAACTGGTGCAATCGTCGGGATCAATGGTGTATTTGAGCAGTTGCCGGCAGACCAGGGCCGGGCATTTTTTCTCCCGGATATGCTTTTCGTATTCCTCCCGGAAGTATTTCAGGGTGCTCAGGACCGGATTGGCCGCACTCTGGCCCAGGCCGCAGAGTGAAGCGCTGGCCATGGTGCGGCAGATGTCTTCCATGAGGGCGAAGTGGTGATCTTCGCCTTTGCCGTTGGTAATGTCGTTCAAGATGCCCAGCATCTGTTTCAGACCTTCACGGCAGGGGGTGCATTTGCCGCAGGATTCCTCCACCAGGAAGGAGATGAAATAACGGGCCACGTCCACCATGCAGTTATGGCTGTCCATGACGATCATGCCGCCGGAGCCCATGATGGAGCCGACCTGCTGGAGGCTGTCGTAATCCACGGGCAGGTCCAGAAACTGGCTGGGAATACAACCGCCCGAGGGGCCGCCGGTCTGGACGGCTTTAAACTCCCGGTCGTGGGGGATGCCGCCGCCCATGTCGAAGATAATCTGGCGCAGGGTGGTGCCCATGGGGACCTCCACCAGGCCGGTGTTATTGACCGCCCCCACCAGAGAGAAGACCTTGGAGCCTTTGCTTTTTTCGGTGCCCATGGCGGCGAACCATTCTGCCCCCATATTAATGATTTCGGGGACATTGGCCCAGGTTTCGACATTGTTGATAACGGTGGGCATACCGAAGAGTCCGGCTTGGACCGGATAAGGGGGACGGGGCGTGGGTTCGCCGATCTTGCCTTCAATGGAGGCAATGAGGGCGGTTTCTTCACCGCAGACAAAGGCGCCGGCGCCCTGAGCGATTTTGATGTCGAAATTGAAGTTGGAGCGCAGGATTTTGTTGCCCAGGAAGCCGAATTCCCGGGCCTGTTCCACGGCTTTGTGCAGGCGCTTGACGGCCAGGGGATATTCATGGCGGACATAGATGTAGCCCCGCATGGCGCCGATGGCGTAGGCGCCGACGATCATGCCTTCGATGACGGCGTGGGGGTCTCCTTCCATCACGGCCCGGTCCATGAAAGCTCCGGGGTCGCCTTCATCGCCGTTGCAGATGATGAACTTCACATCGCCGGCAGTTTCCCGGCATAAGCGCCATTTGCGGCCGCTGGGGAAGCCGCCGCCGCCCCGGCCGCGCAGTCCGGAACGCTCCACGGCATCGATGACCTGCTCGGGAGTCATCTGGAAGAGAATTTTCCGCAGGGTGCGATACCCGCCGAAGGCCAGGTAATCGTCCAGGCTTTCGGGGTCGATGACATCGAGCTTGCGCAGTACCAGGGGATTCTGGGCCTGGTAGAAGGGGATGTCGGTTTTATGGGGGCAGGTCTTCTGGCTTTTGGGATCCTGGTAGACCAGCCGTTCCACCACGTTGCCGTTTACCAGGGTTGTTTCCACGATCTCCGGCACATCAGCGGGAGTAACCTTTTGATAGCTCAGTTCCTGGGGCCGGATGAGGACGCGGACGCCGTGGGAGCAGAGGCCGTGGCAGCCGGTGGTCTTTAAGAGGACTTTGCCGTCAATGCCTTTGGCCGCCATTTCGGCCTGGAAAGCCTCGGCAAGCTCTTCACTTCCCAGGGGCAGACAACCGGGGCCGCCGCAGACGAGGACCTGCAACTGGTTAGGGTCTCGTTTGGCTCGAACCTGGCGCCGATATTCCGTCAGATGATCGACTGATTCAATTAATGGCATATGCTGTTCTCGTATGTATGATTGTTGCCAAAAGTATGGTTTTTTCACCCCTCACCCTGACCCTCTCCCCTCAAGGGGAGAGGGGAAAGACGGGCTGAGGAAACTATTTCTGGTACTGTTTGAGAATTTTTGGAACTTTGTCGACGGTTACCCTGGCGAAGTAGGTATCATCGATCATCATGACCGGGGCCTGGGCGCAGGAACCGAGGCAGCCGACGGTTTCCAGGGTGAAATTCATATCTTTGGTGGTGTAGCCGATATCGACCCCCAGACGGTGGCTGACGGATTCGGCCAGCCGCTGTCCGCCTTTCAGGTGGCAGGTGGTGCCCAGGCAGACCCGGCAGACATGTTTGCCTTTGGGTACCAGGCTGAACATTTTATAGAAGGTGGCGACGCTGTAGATTTGGGTGAGCGGGAGATTCAGGCGTTCGGCCACGACTTTGATTTCATCTTTGGGGAGATAATTATAGCTGTCCTGAATTTCCTGCAGCACCGGAATAAGGTCGGCCGGCAGGCCATCATAGCGGTTGAGGATGCCCTCTAGTCTTTCGAGATCCATAATTCACCTTCCTCATCGTGAGCCAGCGAAGGAAATTCCGGGTAGGCGGCTTCGCATTTTTCCAATAACAGTTCGTAGCGTTCTTTGGTTTGCTGCTGGATGAAGTTGACATAGGGCTCCCGCAGATGGCGGAAACGGCCCTGGGGTTTGAGATAATCTTTGACGGGCCGGATTTTGGGCACCTCTACGGTGAGGCGATAGCGGCCATCGACAACTTCGTACAGGGGAAAGACGGCGGTTTCAACGGCCAGACGGCCCAAACGAACGCTCAGGTCGGTGGCGGAGCGCCAGCCGGTGGGGCAGACCGAGAGGACGTGGATATAGGCCGGCCCGGGAGTGGCCAGGGCTTTCTTGACTTTGAAGTACAGGTCAAAAGGGTAGCTGGGGCTGGCGGTGGCGACGTACGGAATGCCGTGAGCCACGGCGATGGCCATCATATTTTTCTTCCAGGTGGGCTGGCCGAAACTTTCCTTGCCCGGCGGCGAGGTAGTGGTCATGGCCCCGAAGGGGGTGGAGCTGGAGCGCTGGATGCCGGTATTCATGTAGGCTTCGTTGTCCCAGCAGACGTAGGTGAAGTTATGGCCCCGTTCCATGGCCCCGGACAGGGATTGCAGGCCGATGTCGGAGGTGGCGCCGTCGCCGCCCATGGCCACGACCTTGGGGAGCTCGCCCAGCTTGCCTTTACGGTGCAGAATGCGCAGGGCGGTTTCGATGCCGGAGGCCACGGCCGAGGTATTTTCAAAGGCCACATGAATCCAGGGATGCATCCAGGAGGTTTGGGGGAACCCGGACGAGACGATTTCCATGCAGCCGGTGGCATGGGCGATAATGGCGTCTTTGCCGATGGCCTTGCAGACCCAGCGGACGGCCAGGGCCTCGCCGCATCCCTGGCAGGAGCGATGGCCGGAGGTGAAGAATTCTTCCCGGGGCATCAGGCGGGAGGCGTAAACATCATATTTCTGGCTGTTAGCCACTCCGAACTTATCCATTAACCTCGTACTCCATACAGGTGAAATTCCTGGCTTGGTCCCTGGTCTCTTTCGACTTTGGCCTGGGAGAAGATATCTTTAAAGGCTGCGGGATTGACATCCCGGCCGCCCAAGCCGATGATGTAACCCAGGGTTTGGGGGCGTTGGGCCTGGGCATACAGGCAACTCCGGACTTCGGATAGAACCGGTGGGGCGGCGCCACCCAGAGACAGGGCCCGGTCGCAGACGATAACCAGGTCGGCCTGGGACAGGGCAGCCCGGAGGTCGGCGAAGGGAAAGGGCCGCCAGAGTCGCAATTTAATGAGGCCCACGGATTCGCCGGCGGCCTGGAGTTCATCAACGGCAACTTCCGCCACTTCGCTCAGGCACCCCATGGTCAGGAAGAGGGTTTTAGCGCCTTCGGCTTTATACTGTTCCACCGGCTTATACTGCCGGCCGGTGAGATTTCCCCACTCATCCCAGACCTTGATGATATGTTCATAGGATTCCATGAGCGTCACCTGGTGCTTCATCTTGACTTCGGTATAAATTTCCGGCATGGCAAAGGCGCCCATGGTGACGGGATGTTTGGGATTCAGACTGTGGCGGGGGATATAGTCCGGTAAAAATTTGTCCACCAGTTCCTGATCGACGAAATTCATGGCTTCCACCACGTGGGTGAGGATAAAGCCGTCCATATTGACAATGGTGGGGATGAGAACTTTGGAATTTTCGGCGATCTTAAAAGCCATGATGGAGTGATCGAAGGCTTCCTGGCCGTTTTCCACAAAGATCTGGATCCAGCCGATATCCTTGGCGGCCATGATGTCGCTATGATCGTTCCAGATGCTCAAGGGACCGGAGAGGGCGCGGTTGGCCACGGTCATGACGATGGGCAGGCGCAGGGCGGAGGCAATGAAAAGGATTTCATTCATAAGGGCCAGGCCCTGGGAGCTGGTGGCCGTATAGGTGCGGGCGCCGGTGGCGGACATGCCGATGCAGGCGCTCATGGCCGAGTGTTCCGACTCCACATTGATAAATTCCGCGTCCAATTCACCGTTGGCCACCATGGACGAAAGATGTTCCACGATGTGGGTCTGGGGTGTAATGGGATAGGCGGCAATGGCCTCGGCCCGGGCCATGGCGACCGCGTGGCTGACGGCGATGGAGACTTCCATTCCTTCTCGGTGGCCCATTATTCCTCCTCCGGTACCATGGTGATGCAGCCGGTGACGCATTCCCGGGCGCAGGTACCGCAGCCTTTGCAATAATAGGGATCCATGTCGAAGTAGCCGCCCGGTTCTTCGATGATGGCGGGCTCAGGGCAGACGGTCCAACAGACGCCGCAGCGGATACAACGGCTCTTGGTCCATACCGGGTGTTGGGAGCGCCAGTCGCCGACGCGATATTCCCGGGCACTGCCGGGAGTCCGAAGGAGGGCGCCGAGCTCGATTTCCTGCCAGGTCATTTGATCTAAGGGTTTGCTCACGATTTGGCTTCCTCCACCACAGTTTGTTCATAGGCTGCCTGCAGGGCGGCACTATTTTTCGTGGCCATGGGTCCGAACCGATCCTTGAGAGGTCCGATCATGGAATCCATTTTGACGGCGCCGGTGGCCCGGAGCAGAGCGCCCAGCATGGTCGTGTTGGTAATGGGGACGCCCAGAACCTGTTTGGCGATCTGGTTGGCGTCAACCACCGCCAGGGTATGAGTAAAGCCGAACTCCTTGCGGGTTTCGGCAATGGATTTGTTCGTGTTCAAGACGATGATGCCGCCCGGCTTGAGGTCGGCGGTGGGGTTTTGAATACGAATCAGGCTGGGGTCAAGAATGAGTAAGACGTCAGGGTTGGCGATTTTGCAGCGCAGGCGGATATGCTTGTCGTCAATGCGCAAAAATGCCATGACCGGGGCGCCCCGGCGCTCGGGGCCGAAACTGGGGAACCCCTGGGCGAACTTGCCTTCCTGGATGGCGGCAATGGCCAGGAGTTCAACCGAGGTTACGGCACCTTGTCCGCCCCGACCGTGAAAGCGGATTTCTAACATGGATATGACCCTCGTTCCAAAAGGTTGGCAGGCATCACGGCACCAGATTACGTTAAATCCCATTTCCAAAAGCTGCCTGCGGGTATTGATCCTAAGCAATTATTGTATCTAATTATTTTTGTTCTACAATATTTTTTGATTAAGAATTTCGGAATGTATTTTTAAATCGTTCCAATCACCTTAAATCACTGGCAAAAAACAGAACAACAAACTATTGTGTCATTAAAATCACAATATTTACTACAGCAGCAGGAGCATAAAAATTTAGCCACCGGGGAATAACTTTTCCTAGCAATGAAGATCAGAGATGAGAGGTTAGGCGGCAACTCCAGCTACCGTAACCTCTCCAGTGGCGGAAAAAATATTACCGCGGATTGGCAGCGGCGGCGAAAGGTTATGGTTTTGTAATTATTTTCACTTGACTTAAGGTGCCAATCCATTCATAGTAATGAAAGACTATCATGCGGTTAAGAAGGTTGTTACATCCAACGTCCAAGGAAGGCGCTTGATGAAGATCTGCAAGACCTGCCGATACTGGTCCATGGAAAAGAAGGGATTTTGCCATTATGAGAACCGTGGTGTCGGCCAGTTTTGGAGCTGTGAACATTGGCTGGCGGCAGCACCGGGACAAGAGATCGATCAGACCAAAAAGGGAAATTCCTGCCAGGCCTGCGCCGTCCGGACCCCTTAATAAAAATTAACGGATAATATCTCTGGAAAAATCTAAGTTATTTCTGATCAACCTTAAACCTTTCCGGAAACAACTGCAGCAAGATTCGGTTGCATGTCCGGGAACTGATTGTGAGCTTTAGATGACACCTTTCAGCAACATGGGAGTCATGTGCATAAATAGGGAAATACAGGGAGTTTGTCAGAATTGCCTCTGGCTGGAATGGAATTCGGCCCTGAAACGATGCACCAACTACAATACGTGTTTTTGTGCCAGGCGGGATGATGAGGAGATAGTCGATTCCGAATCATGGGGGAGTTTGTTTTCCGCTTAACAGATTCAAGTTTCTGACCGGTGCTGCCGAAGCCGGCGGTTTCTCCGGATATGGACCGCCCGCAGGGGCAGGACAGTATATACACTTATCTCAATCTTCTCTAACTTATCTATAGAACTCAAGACGTTTACCATCTCCAGATCAATCCTGGACTGATCAATGACAACTTTCCCCGTTACCCCGGAAGGGAATATCTGTTTACCTGCTTGAGGTTTTTTAGAGCAGATTTAATGTCTGGCAGAGGGAGGAGGCCTGTTTGAAAGCTCAACTGATAGGCGCAATACATTAAGAGATTATTTTATTTTGCTTGACTTTGATACATATTCTTGTATACTAAAATGAGTTTAGCATGTCAGACGCATTTCAGGTCGCAAGTCCTGGACAAGAATCGGAGGGGGTGCATGCTCCCACCGATTTTTTTTTGCCTGACGGCTTGGCGACCTGCTTATGTGGTAGGATATCAATGTAGTATCTGGAGGAAGTATCGCATGAAGGAAACCGGTACGGTAAAATGGTTTAATGATTCCAAGGGTTTTGGGTTTATCTCCCGGGAAAGCGGTCCCGATGTTTTTGTGCATCACAGCGCCATTCAAACGGATGGCTTTCGCTCTTTGTCAGAAAACCAGGCCGTGGAATTCGAAGTAGTCCAGGGTCCCAAAGGGGCTCAGGCCCAAAATGTCGTCATTCGTTAGGTTGAACGATAGATGATCGGAACTCCTCGTTCCCGGGAGTCCCAACACTCCTGCCGATGGAAATTCCACCAAGTCATCCTGGCAAGACCAACAAGGAGAAGGTATGAGCATGAAATTGTACGTGGGCAATCTGTCCTTCGAGACTACCGAAGAACAGTTGAGCACGCTTTTTGCCGAGGCTGGCTATGTAACCTCGGCCAAGATTATCACCGACCGACAGACGGGCCAGCCCCGGGGCTTCGGTTTTGTGGAAATGGAAACCAAATCGGCAGGCCAAAAGGCCATATCCATGCTTAACGGCCGGACTGTCGATGGACGCCCCCTGGCAGTCAATGAAGCCAAGCCCCAACAAAAAGGCGGGTCTGGCGGCGGTGGCGGTGGTGGTCGCCGGGGGGGCGGTTACCGATAGAACCGGGGGGCAGATGGCCGGTATCTGGCTCAAGCAACTTTCGGTTATCTAAGCTTTCGGTAATCAAATGGCGGCCTCTGGCCGCCTTTGTTTTAAGAAAGCCAACTCTAGGCCATGTTTGGGCTGTGGATGATGCATTTTCCACGAGGTAAATATTATGTCTCAACCTGATACCATTTCAGACCATGAGTCTGGCAGTTCGGATTCTCATGCAATTATTGCCATTGACCCTCTTAGTTTCTTCACGTATGCTTCCGGGGGCGAAAATCGCTGGCGTGAACTAGTAGGGCTTACTATCAACCACTGTAGTTTTGGTTTGGGCACTATCAAGAAAATAGATGGGGAATATATCTATATTGATCTGCCTGAGCGCCAAGGGAAAAAACATCTTACAGAATTCGGGCTGGATTCTTTTCAGAGAGGTTATTTCAATAATCTGCAGATAAATAATACCCTACAGCAGAAAATCATGGCGGCTGCCGCCGCCAGCCTGGAAATGCCACCTCAAGCAGAAACATTAGAGACAGAAGCTCCCAAGGCGCCGGCAAAAAAGAAGAGAAAAACCACTAAGGCAACTAAAAAGAAAGAATAACCCACCCAAGCCGCACAGCAGAGATCTTTATCTGTAGGAGGGAGGGGTTTTTGGTTTCTTGTTCGTCCATGCCATCTCTCCTAATTTCCGACTCTACTTTAACATGTCTAGCAAGCGGACTCTACTTTTTCCACCAAAGTCATCCGGATCAGGCGCTTTTCTATAATATTACCGAAATTATTAATAGGGCCGCAATGGGAGACCGGGGAAGGTCAGTAAAAAAATTTTTTAATTAACTTGACATTAAGCAATTTTCTTGTAAAATAATTATTAACTTAGCATGTCAGACGTCATTCAGGGCCTCAGGTTCTGGACAGGAATCGGAGGGGGTGCGATCTCCCGCCGATTTTTTTTTGCCTGATTGCTGTTGGCTGGAAATTCGGCGGTCTTAAAATCTCGGAGGTCCAGTCCATGAAAAAAATAGCACTTGACAAGAAATCTTTACGGTTGGCGAAAATCTCCCAAGAGATGGCCTAAAAAGAAATTTCGAAGGGGAATTTCGCTCGTTGCTGGAACGGAACCATATCTTTTCGGCTGAGAAAATCCCGATGGGTTGATGTTGGATTCTAACCGGGAGAGACGACTAGACCGGAATAATGCTTCAGCAAGTCTATCCCGGCAAGGTTGGTAAAGAGGAGGAGATTATGAGTAAGAGATTATCAATAAATAGCCTACCCAACCATATAACCGGGGAACATCTTAAGGTTCTATTTTCTCAGGCCGGCTATGTGACTTTTGCCAAGGTCATCCCCTATACGCACAACGGGGAACCCTGTGGTTTCGGCTTTGTTGAGATGGAAACTAAAGAGGAAGGCCAGAAGGCCTTGTCCATGTTCAACGGCCGGAATCTAGACGGGCATCAAATTGCTGTCAAGGAAGACAATCGGCAGTCACAATGCTTCTTTGGCATCCGTACTCGCAAAGGCCGGTGAGCGATGGCGTTGCTGGCCATATTCGGGAAAAGGAATCGTCTGGAAAATAACAGCCAGTCGCCACGTCAGAGAAAGAACCTGCCTATGGGCAAGTTAACTACCCATAGCGATAGATATTAATATACCCCTCAGGAAGTGGCATGGCTGAATCTACATCCAGAAGACCAGCCGGAAAAGGCCGCAGAGGAAAACTCTTATGAAACACAGAGATTTCAGAGTAATATTTTCGGAATGTGACGGATATTGCCAATCCTTGGATAGAAACGGCTGTATCAGCTATCCGGTCACAATCACCCGGACCTTGATCGGTCATGCTAACGGCCAGCCTTTGGTAGTGATTCTTGGGGAAGCCCGAGAGCCCAATGCCATGCCCCCCGGTGAATTGCAGGTCCCATTCGAGATTCTGAACGAAGTGAGGCAAGCCGGCTACGGCGCCCAGCCGCTCAGCCTCGAGGAAATCAAGGATTATTGGCGAGAAGCCGGGCGGATGGCCGTCAAAAACCATTGGCACCCCCAGGCCCGTCTGGTGCAATATTAAGGCATTCTTCTTATACTTCCTTACCCCAGCAATAATGCCATCTCGAAGATCTTAGGCTCAAACCTAATTCTGTCATGATACTATCACATTTTTAACCATTTGAATATATTGGGAATATTTTTGCCCAAACCTAGAAAAAAAGGAATTTATGAAATTTAACACATTTGATTTTCACCCCCAGGTCGCAGCCGGCGTTTCAGCTGCCGGATATTTAACCCCTACCCCGATACAGGTGAAAGCCATCCCACTTGTCATGCAAGGGCACGACGTCGTGGGCCTGGCCCACACCGGCACCGGCAAGACCGCAGCCTTTGTGCTGCCTATTCTGCAGCGCTTGATGCAAGGCAAGCGCCGGCAGGTCAGGGCTCTGGTTATTGCCCCCACTCGGGAACTGGCCGAGCAGACCCACGAGGCCATCGGCACCCTGGGGCGCCGGACCGGACTCAGGAGCGTTACTATTTATGGCGGAGTTGGCTTCGGTCCTCAGGTGGATAAGCTCAAACGCGGCGCCGAGATTGTCGTTGCCTGTCCGGGCCGCCTGCTTGACCACCTCAATCAGGGCACCATCAACCTGTCGAATTTGGAAGTGCTCGTCCTGGACGAGTCAGACCGAATGTTCGACATGGGATTTCTGCCCGACATCAGAAAAATCATCAAGAACGTGCCGGCAGAACGTCAGACGCTGTTGTTCTCGGCAACCATGCCTGCTGATATTCTGCAACTGGCCCACGAAGTACTGAAAAGCACCGGTTACAGTGAAAGTGAATCCTACTGGACCGGCAAGTAATGTCTCTCACAAGCTCTATCCGGTCGAAACGCACCTCAAAACCGAGCTGCTTCTGGAGCTTTTGCGCCACACCGATACTGACTCGGTACTGATCTTTACACGCACCAAACATCGAGCCAAACGTTTAGGGGAACAACTGGGGAAGGCCGGCTTTCGGGCCACCTCACTGCAGGGCAATCTCTCCCAGGGCAAAAGGCAGGCCGTGATGAACGGGTTCCGCAACGGCACCTACCAGATACTGGTGGCTACTGACATTGCCGCCCGGGGGATCGACGTGACTCAGATTTCCCATGTTATCAATTACGATATGCCGGATACTCTCGATGCCTATACGCACAGAATCGGACGTACTGGCCGACATACAAAGACCGGTGATGCCTTCACTTTTATTACCCCTGAAGATGAGGATATGGTGCGCCGCATCGAGGGTGTCCTCCGTGCCAAGGTTAATCGTTGCCTGTTGAACGATTTTGATTATAAAAAAGCCGCGGCGCGGCGCGATCCCGAGTTCGCCCGGCCGTTGCGCCAACCTCAGCGCCGTTGGGAACAGAAAAAAACTGAAGCATCCAAAGCGCGTTCTAAAGATGCACAGTTTTTCAGACACAGATAAAAAGTAAATCAGGCAGCCAGGACCATACACCATCACTCTGTGGTTTGTTCCGATGGTCCCGGCTGCGATTACCCCGCTGATCCATTAAAACCCGCAGCTCCTATCGATTATAAATTTCCGCATAAAATTTCCAGGTTAGAATATCTAAGTTAGAAAACTTCCGGGCGAGGGTTACAGATGCTTATAACTGTTTTAAGCTGACCGCTGAAAGCTTGTCATAATTCGTCAGGATGTGCTCAGCCGGGGGCTTTACCTGGACCTGCCGGCCTGGGATTTTCATGTGGTTACCTGTATTGACAATTAATTATATGAGTTTATACTAATATAAGAGATAACTCATATATGAAACTGGATGAGAAGATACTGGATTCGCTCGTCAGGCTTTTCAAACTGCTAAGTGATTCTAACAGGATGCGAATTCTCTTGGTCATCGGCAAGGAGAAAAAATCTGTCTCGGAGATAATGAACGAGACCTCTTTACCGCAGACTTTGGTGTCCTTTCATTTACGGCCGTTACGGGAAAGCGGCATCGTCGTGACTGAGCGGCAGGGGCCTTTTATCTACTATAGTCTTTCAGAACCATTATTAATCGATCTGTTGATTTCTCTTTCCGGGGTTTCCCCCCAGGGAGAGAGCGGCAATACCTTCAACTTCTGCTTCCCGCCCATGCGGTTCATGAAGAGGTGGATGAAGTGAAGTTGAAGATTTTGACGCACTGAGGAGAAAAAGATGCACCCGGATTATGTCTGGTGGGGGCCCATGTGGTTTTTCCCCATGATTATCCCCCTTATTATGCTGGTCGCCATGGTGTTCTGCCTCTACTTTATGTTTGGCCGGGGCGGGGTCAGGCCGCCCTGGCACAATACCGGCAGGCCTTCCAGTCAGAGTGGTGAAGGCGAATCCGCCCTGGAAATACTTAAGAAACGATATGCCGGGGGGGAGATCACCAAAGAGGAATTTGAGCAGATCCGAAGGGATATCCTGACCTGAAAGGACGAGGCCATGACAACCGAATTAACCAGCCAGGATAAGCAGCAGATCGCCACAAACATCCGGGCCAAATATGGCAGGGTGGCCGTCACCCCGACAGGGCAGTTCCGCTATCCCACCGGCCGGGCGGGGCTGGAAGCCCTGGGTTATGATCCCGAGATCCTCAAAACCCTGCCGGAGCCCGTGGCTGCTTCCTATTGCGGGGTGGGCAACCCTTTTACCCTTGGGCCTATTCGAGAAGGTGAGGCGGTCCTGGACCTGGGTTGCGGCGCCGGCGTCGATGCCATCATTGCCGCCAGGCTGACCGGGCCTTCAGGAGCAGTCACCGGCATCGACCTGGTTCCCGAGATGCTGGCCAAGGCAAAGGAGCATGCTAGCCTGGCCGGCGTCGATAATCTCCTTTTCCGGGAATCGTCCGCCGAACAGTTGCCTTTCCCTGATAGCACATTTGACGTGGTGATCTCCAACGGCGTCTTTAACCTGGTGGTGGACAAAGTAACCGCCTTGGGCGAAGTCTTCCGAGTCCTGAAACCAGGTGGGCGTTTCATGTTGGCCGACCAGGTGCTTTCCGGGGAGTTGCCCAAGGAGACAAAAGCTCGCGTGGAAAATTGGGCCAGGTGAGAAGGCGGGGCCATACCGGGAAAGGTTTTCCTGGCGCTTTTAAAACAGGCGGGTTTTGCAGAATCGGACCTGGTACTGGAAACCGGCTTCAACAGCTCTCCGGTCACCCAAGGGGTGTTGTTTCGAGCCGTCAAACCTGTGGCGGCAGCCATGCGGGAGAAGATGAGACCGACGGCGGCGGCGGCACCGCGGGAGGATAAGATGGAGCATCTTTTACAGCGGGCCTTGGAGCTGGGGGCTGAGAAAGCCAAAATCATCGACCCGGAGACGGTAGTGGTGGCGGAATGGGTGAGGTGGAAGTGCATGTACGGCTGTCCTCTCTTTGCCAAAGACCTTTACCATGCCCCCGGCGCCCCGGATGCGGAAAGTATGCAAAAGGTGCTCCGGGAATACCGCACGGCCATCCTGCTTAACGGGCCCGATGGCAGGGTGCTGAGCGAAGCGGCGGTCAGACTTGAGGGAGAAGCGTATAATCGTGGGTACTACAAGGCCTTCGCCCTTGTGGCCTTGGCGCCGGCGGCGGTGCTGCCTGTTGCCCCACCGGGTCGAGTCCCAACCCGGAAGTCACCTGACTCGGCGGAGAGGCCCAGGCTCCGGTGGAGCCTGAGAAGGTGGTGGAGATCAAGCCATCAGAGCCGGACCCTGGCGCCGGCTGACCCTCCGGGCAGACCGAGGTTCCGGGTGAACCCCTGAAAACCGAAGAGATTCAAGTAACTGTTGGCTCTCCCGGCGGCACCTGACCCGCTGGAGGTCCGGAGGCCCAGGCTGGGCCTCAGGGAGGAGAGCTAACTAAACTCAGGATCAGACCCATGATGGAAGCCTGCGGCATCGATGTCTTCAAGACCGCCCGGCGGCACGGCTTTGAAATCGACACGAGAAAAGAAACCTACGGCCGGTGGCATTACTTTGCCCTGGTCCTGATAGACTAGTGGCAATTTTTGGCCGATCGGTTGGCTCGGCTAGGCGCGGAGGGACTTCACCTTAAACTATCTCCGTATCAAGAATACGCTTCTAACCCTTGTCTGGATATGCTAAATTTTTATACATTATCGTGACCTTAAATTTTCTCGAAATAAAACCGGATTTTTGACACTCAATTGTCACCAGCATGATTAAATTTAACTCTGAAGTAATTAAATTGCCTGTTAATCGCTGAATTGCTGCTAGCTCAACCACCACGGGGGAGAACATGAACAAGCATATTCTGGACAAATTTTTTAAGCCGCAGGCCGTCGCCGTTGTCGGGGCCAGTCCCAAGGAAGGCAGCATCGGCAATTATTTGATCCGGAACCTGCAGGCTGATAATTTCCCCGGCAAAATTTATCCCATCAATCCCAAGCATCAGGAAATCATGGGCTTGCCGGCCTATCCATCTCTCACCGATATCGGGGCGCCGGTAGACCTGGCCGTCATTGCCATTCCCATTAAGGGCGTGCCCGAGATCATCCGGGAATGCGGCCGGGCCGGCATCCCCGGGGCCATTATCATTTCCGCCGGCGGCAAAGAAGTCGGGGACGAGGGCCAGGCCCTTGAAGCCGAGATCAAGGCCGCGGCCAGGGAAGGCAACGTTCGCTATCTGGGGCCCAATTGCATGGGCATCATCTGCCCCGGCACCAAGTTAAACGCCAGTTTCGCCGCCCATTCGGCCATGCCCGGCAGTCTGGCCCTCCTGTCCCAGAGCGGCGCCATCTGCAGCGCCACCCTGGACTGGGCCGCCGTCGAAAATATCGGCTTCAGCCATTTCGTCAGCATCGGTTCCATGGCCGATCTTGATTTTGGGGATATGATCGACTACCTGGGGAATGACCAGCAGACCAAGAGCATCGTCATCTACATGGAAAATTTAACCAATCACCGGAAATTCATGAGCGCCGCCCGTTCCGTTTCCCGGGTCAAGCCCATTATCGTCGCCAAGTCCGGCCGCTCTCAGGCCGCGGCCAAGGCCGCCGCTTCTCACACCGGCGCCATGGCGGGGCAGGATGATGCCTATAACGCCCTCTTCCGACGCGCCGGCATTATCCGGGTGGATACTATCGCTCAGTTGTTCAGTTGTGCTGAAGCGTTAAGCAAAATGAACCGTCCTCTGGGCGGCAACGTCGCCATTATCACCAATGCCGGCGGGCCCGGCGTCATGGCCGTGGATGCCTTCAGCAAATGGGATGCGGAACCGGTGGAGCTGACTGACGAAACCATTGGCAAGTTGAGCGAGTTTCTGCCGCCTCATTGGAGCCATGGCAATCCCATCGATATTTTGGGAGATGCGCCCCCGGACCGCTACGAAAAAGCTCTCCAGGTCTGCCTGCAGGCGCCGGAAATCTCCGGGGTGGTCATGATTCTCTCTCCCCAGGCCATGACCGATCCCACCGCCGTCGCCCGGGAAATCATTCAAGAACTCAAAGCCCAGGCCAAACCGATTTTTGCCGTTTGGATGGGGGCCCAGGATGTGGCCGAGGGTATTGGGATTTTGAATGAAGGCGGCATTCCCACCTTCCGTACCCCCGAAGAAGCCATCGATACCTTCATGGAAATGTATTCCTACACCAAAAACCTGGCCCTGCTCCAGGAATCCCCGCCCCAGTCGCCCCAGGATATTCAGGTTAACTATAAGCAGGCCCGGAGCTTCATCGATGCCTGTTTGCAGCGGCGGCTTCATACCCTGAGTGATATTGAGGGCAAGGCTATCCTCTCGGCCTATGGCATTCCGGTCAACCGGACCGTGTCAGCCTCTTCGGCTGAGGTGGCCGCTGAGGCTGCCGAAGATATCGGCTTCCCGGTGGTAGTGAAAATTCATTCCTATGATATCTCCCATAAATCCGATGTTGATGGGGTGCGGCTGAATCTAAAAACCTCCCAGGAGGTCAAAGAGGCCTATGAACAGATAACCAGCCGGGCCCGGGAACTAAGACCTGAGGCCAAAATCCTGGGCGTCACGGTGCAAACCCAAATTCCGCATATCGACCTGGAACTCATTCTCGGCTGCGAGCAGGATCCCCAATTCGGCCCGTTGCTGCTGTTTGGCATGGGAGGAGTCTTGACCGAAATCTACCGGGACACCGCCGTGGTCATGCCCCCCTTGAATCTGCAACTGGCCCGGCGATTGCTGACTTATCCCCGCATCTATAAAATTCTCCAGGGCTACCGCAACATCCCGCCGACCAACCTGGATGCCCTGGCGGAAATCGTGGAGCGCCTGTCCCAGTTAGTGTCTGATTTTTCCGAAATTGTTGAGCTTGATATCAATCCTCTGCTCATTGATAAAAATGGCCTGCCCATTGCCGTGGATGCCCGCATCGTCATCGAACCGGCCAAGGTGCCGGCCCCCCGGCATCTCATCATTGCCCCCTACCCCAACCAGTACGAGAGCTCCTGGCTGCTGAAAGACGGGACGCCGGTTAAACTGCGGCCCATGATCCCCGAGGACGAAAAGCTGGTGGAAGGACTCCTCCGCAATTGCTCCGAAGAAACCTTATATTTCAGATATTTCAGTGTGTTGAAGAGCTTTCCCCACAGCTTCCTTATCCGCTTCACCCAGAATGACTACGACCGGGAGTTAGGTCTGGCCGCCATCGGCGCCCCTCCCGGCCCGGAAGTGATGATGGGGGTGGGCCGGCTGGTCATGACCCCGGAACGTGATTCGGCCGAGTTTGCCGGGATCATCGCCGATCCCTGGCACGGCAAAGGTTTGGGAGAAAAACTCATTGCGGAAGTCATTAATATCGCTAAAGATTATGGAGTCAAGCTCCTTTGGGGAGAAATTTTGGCCAGTAACGAACCCATGCTGGGCCTGGTCCGCAAATTAGGATTCTCTGTCAAAGATCCGGAAGAAGGGCTGCGTCGGGTCGAATTGATACTGTAATTCCCTCGCCCCGCTGGCGGGGAGAGGGTCAGGGTGAGGGGTGAATCAGGCAAAACCTGCGGCAAACACATAACTACTTTTCAGGCTTCGAGCTCGCCGTAGCTGGAGCAGCCGTCCCGGCACTTTTTTCTGCGCCTGCCGGTTCGGCCGGAGGAACTGTCTCACCCCCGGCAACCTCTTGCAAGCGCTGTCCGCAGGCCGGGCAAAAGATGAAATCCCCGCTGATGCGGTGCCGGCACTTGGGACAGATATCCTCGTGGTAAGAGGTGGCGCCATAATGACTTTGCGTGAGCTCGGGAGGCAGATAAACCGATCGTTGCAAATTGGTGTAGGCCCGCTTCCACTTATAAACCATCTGGCCCAGTTTCTGACTGTATTCCGGTAGTTTTTCCGGGCCGAAAAGTATCAGGGCGATCACCAGAATGACAATCAATTCGGGAAAATCAATGCCAAACAAATATAACTCCTCATCGGCTTCAGGCGATAAAACGGTTACTCAGGTTCCGCTTCCCCAGCCCTTAGTATAATGTCTGCCGGACAGCCACAAGCTTCAGCAGATTATTGCCGAGACTTAGACTTTTTGACCGCAGTGCGGACAAAAAGCGAATTCTCCACCCAGGTTTTTGTGGCACTGAGGGCACGTTTTGGCGGCTGCCGCAGTATCATTGCCGGGGGCTGGGGGTTTAACTTCTCCTCCTGAAGGTGGCAAAGACTCCGGCTCCCCTTCGGTGGCTTTTCTGAAGCCTTTGATAGCCTTGCCGATGCTGTCGCCCAATTCCGGCAGCCGCTTGGGGCCGAACAAGAGGAGGGCAATGACCAGAATAATAACCAGCGTCGTGATATTGTAACCAAACATGTTTGTTTCCTATCTTGCGTCTTGATGTTGATAATATAGCAAATTGATTATATGATTACAATCTAGGCACCGGATCGCCGTCATCCATCCGGTTCAAACTGACCCCTGACCACTAATCTCTGACCCCTTAAAATAACCGGCAACCGCATGCAAGACTCTCTGTTCCCTACCGAAATCAATCAATCCGCTGCAGCCAGACCTTTAGCGGCTCGCATGCGCCCTCGTAACCTGGCGGAATTTGTCGGCCAGGAGCATCTTATCGGCCCGGGCCGTTTGTTGCGCCGGGCCATCGAGGCTGACCGGCTTTTTTCCTCCCTGATCTTCTGGGGACCTCCGGGCTGTGGGAAAACAACTCTGGCCCATATCATCGCCGGAGTCACCCGGAGCCATTTTGCCAGCCTGAGCGCGGTACTCAGCGGGGTCAAAGATATCCGGGAGGTGGTGGCCCAGGCCCAGAAACAGCGGTCGCGAGGGCGCCGCACCATCATTCTGGTGGACGAAATCCACCGCTTTAATAAAGCTCAACAAGATGCTTTACTGCCCCATGTGGAAGAAGGAACGCTGATCCTCATCGGCGCCACCACGGAAAACCCTTATTTCGAGGTCATTGGCCCCCTGCTCTCCCGGGCCCGGGTTTTTGTCTTTCAGCCCTTGACCCGGCAGCAGATCCTGGTCGTTTTAGATCGGGCCTTGCAGGATAAAGAGCGCGGGCTGGGAACGTCTCCGGTAGTTGCCGAACCCGAAGCTTTGCAGCATCTGGCCGATCGGGCCGGCGGCGATCTCCGCAATGCCCTTAATGCCTTGGAACTGGCGGTCCTAAGCAGCCCTGCGGCAGCAGACGGCCGCATGTATCTTAATCTGCAGGTCGCCCAGGAATCTATTCAGGCTCGGGCCGTTCTTTATGATCGTGACGGCGATGCTCACTACGATACCATTTCAGCCTTTATTAAAAGCGTACGGGGCTCCGATGTCGACGCCGCCCTCTACTGGCTGGCCCGCATGCTCCATGCCGGTGAAGATCCGAAATTCATCGTCCGGCGCCTGCTGATTCTGGCCTCCGAGGACATCGGCCTCGCCGACCCTCAGGCCCTGGTGCAGGCGAGCGCCGCGGCCCAGGCCCTGACCTGGGTGGGCCTCCCCGAAGCCCAATACCATCTGGCCCAGGCTACTATCTATCTTTCCCTGGCTCCCAAGAGCAATTCCACTCAGGCATATTTTCGCGCTCTGGAAAAAGTCAGGGAACAGGGCATAACTCAGGTCCCGACCCACTTGCAGGACGCCAGCCGGGACGGCCAGGCTCTGGGGCACGGCCAGGGCTATAAATATCCCCATGACTATCCCGGCCACTTTGTTGAACAAACGTATCTGCCCTCAGATCTGGCAGAAGAAATCTTTTATGAACCAGGCACGGCAGGCCGGGAAAAAGAACTGGTTGATCGGTGGCGGCGCCGCACTTCCAAAGATCAGTGACAGTAAAGCGAATACCGCTAATCTCGCCGCCACGTTATTCTAGATCCAGCCATAAAGGCGTATAAAATGCACCTAAATGGCAATATTTTTACCCTTTAATATAATTAAACACCTTCACTACTAGTGGATTTAAATAGTTGCCGAAGATCCCCACCTGGAAAATCCGATCGTAGAGGAGTATTCCAACCAAAACCCAGGGGCCGATTCGTAACAGCCACTTTTTCACCTCTGCCAGCGACTCCGGCAGCAGTTCCACCCAAATCGTCCCCAATGCCAGAGGCGGGATGGGGATGAGATTGTACACCGCCACCGTGACGTTAACCGCGGCGACCGCCAGAAAAATATTCGGCGCCAGCTCCATTAGTATCATAACCAGGTCAATAATACTGGCCACAATGCCGGCGAACAAGAGATTCGCCACCGGGCCGCCCAAGCGGGTTAGTATAGTATACAGCTTCGGATGTTCGAATTTAGTGGGATCAATCTCCATCCGCCGGGGCCAGCCAAATCCTCCCAATAAAAATGCCAGGCTCCCGAGAATATCCAAATGCAAAAATACATTAAAGTGAAAACGATCTGTGGCGCCCTCTCGTCGGTCGCCCAAAATCGTCGCCATAAATGCCTGACCTTCTGCATTAACGAGCACCGCAAACAATAATCCGAGGACAAACCCAATAACAACTTCTATTTGAAGATTATTCAAACCGGGGACGAAAGGGATAGGGAAGGCAATGTCCATATAAAACCCACTTTTTAAGGAATCAGAAGCAAAGAGAAGGTAGAGGGCTATCCCCCTACCTTCTCTTTATATATATCATTTTTTAGATAATGTTATCTTCTTTCGCTTTCCAGCACCGGCCGCTTGGTGGCCCGGCAGACGAGAACGCCCGCCACTAAGATAATGCCGGAAATCCAGTAGGCATAATCCAGAGCTGCCGGTCATATCTTTAATGGTGCCGGCCAGTCTGGCCATAAAGAAGCCCAAACCCCAGCCGATGAACACCAGGCCGTAGTTGAAGCCCAGGTTTTTGGGGCCGAAGAAGTCGGCGGTAAACGACGGCATCAGGGCCAGACCGCCGCCATACTGCCAGTAAGCGATGCCGATGGCCACAAACAGCAGGAAAACGTTACCCGAACCGGCAATCCAGGGCATCAGGAACATAAAGAGGGCCGATACCAGGCAATTCAAAGAGTAGGCATTGGCCCGACCGATTTTGTCGGAATACATACCGGTTCCCACCCGGCCCAGGGCGTTGACTGCGCCGCCGTAGGAGGACAAAATCCAGGCGTTAGCCACCAGGAAGGGCACCGCCTTGGCGGCTTCCGCCAGGATTTTGGCGGCGTTGGCGATGACCATCAGACCTGATTGGGTAGTGACGATGAACATAAAGACCAGGGCAAAGAACTGCCAGGTCTTCATCATATCAGCGGCCACCCAGTCAACAGTGGTGCCGGCAGCTTTGGGAGCCACACCGCCCACCAGGGCGGCAGCCGGGGGCACATAACCCGCGGGCGGCCAGGCCAGCAGACTGCCGGCGATGATGACGACGATGGCGAAGAAAATGCCCAACCAAACAAAGCTGTAAGTGATACCACCGCTCCCCAGCAGATAAGCCGCCAGAGGAGAAATGTAGAGAGCCGCACCGCCGTAGCCGCCCACGACCAGACCGGCGATCAAGCCCCGTTTATGCGGGCCGAACCATTTTAAAGCAGCCGGGGTCGGTGCGGCATAGCCGATGCCCATGCCGATGCCGCCAAAAATCCCGAAGCCGATGATCAAGCCGGTATAGCTCTTGGTCAGGCCGGCGATGATACAACCAAGGGCCAGGAACAGACCGCCCGTAATGGCGCCGACTTTGGGGCCGAATTTATCCTGAATCCGGCCGCCGGGAATCATAAATAAGGCAAAAATAAGGACACACAATGAAAACGGTGTTGCCGCTTCGGCGTTGGTTAGATAAACCCACCCCTCGTTAATACCGGTCATAAGTTGACCGGCCTTTTTTTCATCAATTAACGCCTTGGCCCAAACACTCCAGGCATACAAGATGCCTAAACAGAGGTTAACTGCAGTGCCTGCAAAGGTTACTACCCATGCCTTACCCGGAACTTTGTCTGCCATAAATCCTCCTTAGAAAAAAAATCTATAAGGCCATCATAAAGCTTAAACCGTATTACCCTGGCGCGATCCCTGTTTCACCTCCTTCTTTTAAAATTTCAATCATCGTTTTAAAGTCTGCAAATATTCTGCCACCATCATGCTCGTGGCGGGAACAAATATTCTGGATTGATTTTCTGTGAACCAGCTCCTCAATTTTTGCTCTCAGAAAACAGCTTAACCAGTGAGAATAAAAAATAAAATCAAGATAGATTAATTTCTTTACGTAAGGAATTGGCTTTATGATCTATCAACTGCAGGAACAGTGGTGCGGCCGGAGATTGTTCAAAATACGCCCCGGCGGTTTGAAACAGGGGATTTTTTGGCTTGACGGTTTAATAAAAGAAGCCTCGGCTACCAGGTAATGTGACGAGAGTTAAGACCTGAAAAAATTTTACGACCAGGTAATTATAAAAACATACTCATCTATATCTTTCGGACTAAAATCAAATTAAGATAAATTTTTATCCTGAGAAAAAATAAATAGTCACAATTAAGGGTCCAAAATTAGACTAGGAATGTCCAAAAATTATACTCATATTATCTGAATAAAAGCTTCTTTTAAAGCTATCGTCAGTCTTTCCAGATCTTCAGAGCTGTGTGCCAGAGATAAAAACCAGGCTTCGAATTGCGACGGGGGCAAATACATACCTTGAGCCAGCATTTTTTGGAAAAATAATTGGAAAATCTCCGGTATCACTGGTTTGCGCCCCCGCCAGGTCCGTTACCGGACCGCGGGTAAAAAATATTGTGAACATGGAACCCACCCGGTTGCAGCAGAGGGGCAATTCTGCGTGAGCGACCAGATCCTTGATCTGTTTTTCAACCAGGAGACCTTTTCCTTCCAGATGTTCATAGACCCCCGGTTTTTGCAAAATTTTCAAGGTGGCCAGTCCGGCTGCCACCGCCAGAGGGTTGCCGGAGAGGGTGCCCGCCTGATATACCGGACCCATGGGGGCCATTTGTTCCATCAAAGCGCGCCGCCCGCCATACGCCCCCACCGGCAAACCTCCGCCGATGATTTTGCCCAGGCAGGTAAGGTCCGGATTAACCCCATAAAGGGCCTGAGCTCCACCCCAGGCCAGCCGGAATCCGGTAATTACTTCATCGAAAATCAATATAATTCCGTGGCGATCACATACGTGCCGCAGTCCCGGCAGGAATCCTGCGGCTGGCGGGACCACTCCCATATTGCCGGCTACGGGTTCCACGATGATGGCGGCGATGCGGCCGGTATATTGAGCCACGGCCTGTTCGACTGCGTTCAGGTTATTGTAGGGCAATGATAACGTCAATCCGGCAATGCCCTGGGGGACTCCGGGACTGCCTGGAATGCCCTGGGTCAGAACTCCACTGCCGGCCTGAACCAGCAACGTATCCGCATGCCCATGATAACCTCCGTCAAATTTAATAATTAAATCACGGCCGGTCGCGGCCCGGGCCAGGCGGATGGCAGTCATGGTGGCTTCCGTCCCGGAATTTACCAGACGAATCATTTCTAGGCTTGGAACAGCCGCAACCAGCAACTCGGCCAGCTCAATTTCGGCTTTCGTGGGAGCTCCATAACTGGTGCCGGCTGCCACCGCCTCACGGATGGCCTCTACCACCTGCGGATGGGCGTGACCAACAATCATGGGGCCCCAAGATCCGACAAAATCGAGATAGACTTTTCCGTCCACATCAACAACGTGCGAACCCTGAGCCTTTTCGATAAAGCGGGGAGGCATGCCCATGGCCCGCCAGGCCCGCACCGGGCTGTTAACCCCGCCAGGGATCAGGTCTTGGGCCTGCTCAAATAGACGCTGTGAAATATCCATTGCAGATCCTTATTTAATCGGTAAAAAAAATTACTTCTGAAAATAGCGCATAGTTGTTTTTTTAAGTTCTGCGTCACTAAATAAGAGAGCATAATCCTTGAGGCCCGTTGCCGCCGCCATCCGACGGGCGATAGCTTCACATTCTTCCTGGGTTTTACCATGAATCATCGTGAAGATATTATACGGCCATTCCCCGGAGATCTCCCGCTCATAACAATGCGTCACTTCCCGCACCCCGGCCATTTGAGTCCCAACCCGCTCCACCTCCGCCTCCGGCACGGCCCAGGCTGCCATGGCGTTGGCTTGAAAACCTGATATCCGGTGTCTGATCGTTGCCCCGAACCGCCGTATGTAACCCTGATCCATTAGCTGTTGTATTATCGTAACTATAACCTCCTCCTCAAGACCCAACTCCTGGGCGATTTCCAGAAAGGGCCTGGGAGAGACCGGCAAATCTCGCTGCAGTCCATGAATGACTTTTTTTTCAATTTCGGTGAGCATAGTTAAGGGTATTTTTCCAAATGCTGAGTAATTTTTTTCTGATGATCCTGGATAAATTTGGTAACCAATATCTCCAATTCCAGAAAGTCCTGAATCAAGGCTTCGGCCAACGGCGTCAGAATCAACTTTTGCCCTCGTCCCAGAGCCGGCACTTTTTCTGCCAGTTTGTGCCCCAACCGGTTCTCCGATGACTTTAACCTGCCCCAGGCAGCCCGATAAGACATCCCCAGATGGCGGGCAGTTTCGGCCAGGGAACCATATTCCCGGATTCCCCGTAAAAGCTCCAAACGTCCCCGGCCAAAGAGAACCTCTTCGTCTTTTTCCAGCCAAATTTTACACTGAATCTTTATTTCGCCCATGAGAAGAAACCGTCTCCGGAATTACCCGGGCTCCAAAAAAATTATTGTACCGTGCCGATAAAAAAATACCAGCACATTATGAAAGTTAAACCTATTCGGCCGCATTGATTCTGAAAGATTAATAACGTTGCCGAAATTTCATGCGCCTCAGGATCGGCCAACCGGCTTTTTCAAAGATTCTCTCAGCATAATTTGGGTAAAAGATCCTTCTTCATCTGCATGTTTAATGCGCAGCCTATCTTTTGCCAAATTTTCCAGGAGAATTTTTAAACGAGTTAGCATCATCCACAGGGTGCGTTGATAATGAAGTTCCGGGGCCTGGGCATGTTGAGCAATATTTTTAAGATAAGGCAGAGAGAAAATCATCTGTATGAGTGCATTGCACTTTTCGAATAAGTCATCGTAATAGTGCAGGATCTCATCATAATTGTCCTCGAGAAATTCCAGTGTCAAAGCCAGAAATTTTTCCTGAGTCAATCGACGATTAAAAGGCGGACGCCGCTTGACCAGTTTTTCCAATTGCTGCACATGGTGTGATTGTTGGAGATAGGCAATTTTTGATAAAACCTCACGATGAAGTTCCGGATATTTTCGAAAATAGACCCGATACTCTGGATTGAGGATGTAGTTATTAAGAATCTTCTTCATTTCCTCAAAAAATTCTTTGCTGTAACTGGTGAAACGACGCTGGTTTTTTGATAACCAGGAATATAAGAATTTCAGCCGATCATCATGATTTTTCGTCGAGGTTATCAGGCCATATTCCCGATAGGAAATCCGGCCGACATATTCTCCCCTGATAATATCATTCAAAGTTACGATAAAACTCCTGGTATCTTTAAGAATATTAAAGTAAGCCCTTTCGCCGTTGTACGGATGAATGATCTCTTGTTTGACGACTGATAGCGCCCGATCCTCCTGAATATTTTTCCGATTATATTTATGATTCATATAGGTCACTTTGACAATCACCACCCGGCGCCGCGGATCCACATAAAAACCTTTATCCAACAGATAGTTATTCATATCCTCCAGATCCGCCGGCACTGGAACCAGGGCGGCTTTCTCCACCACCGGAAACATTTTTTGATCAAAGCCATTAAGGCTGGTTATAACCCGGTCCGAACTGCCCAGCACTTTTATAAGATATGGTTCTTTTAGACGGCTTAATTTCCGAGCGAACAAGGCACTGGAGGTCCGTCGTTCCGAGGAAATGGGAAATCCATACTGTTCCATTAAAAATTGATAGACAAAACTCCGGTTCTTTTCATAGGAAGAATTATCGTCGGCTTTGAACTTACCGAGGCGCCGGCCGAAATTTTTTAATTCGGTATCCAGGTCCGAAGGAAAAGAAGCGTAACAGCCTGAGAGGCGAAATTCATCATTGGCATCCCTGGCGATGACATGAGCCCTGTCCATGTGAAAAATGTAAGTTAATAAGTCCTCATAACAGGACAGACCGGTCAGATCTTGCTGCGAATACTTTTTCTTAAAATCGGTTCGAAGTTCTCTCGTAAGATGTGGAAGAAATTTATCGGCATTCTCTTTCAGCAATCTTTCCCTGGGGTGGAGCCGCCGAGGTTTTAAATCTAATTTTTCTGTAGTGATCTCGTTCAAACTGTGCAGCAGATCAAATTGAAAAACCTCCTTCTGATACTCCAGGGTTCGGTTAAAGACAACCATACTGAAACTGGGAAGAAAATTATATTCCGCAAAATTAATCTCAAAAGATGGCAGCAATTCCCGGACATCGATAAGGGGATAATCAGCATTGTAAGCCTCCAGCAGCCCCTTTTTGATGTGAATGTATTCCAGAAATTCCTTGAGAATATTTCGATCTTGGATGGTTTTTTGGCCGGTTTGGATCTCGGCCAGGCTGAGTTGATTGGTCAATCGAACTTCGGAAAAATATGGCGCTTTATCCATTTAATCAGCCTTTGATGAACTTTACTTTCACACGTCGCCGCCGGGGGCCGTCGTATTCACAGAAATAAATGCCCTGCCAGGTTCCCAAAACCAGGCGCCCGTTTTCCACCAGCACGGTGGCTGAAGACCCGGTCAGTGTGGCTTTTACGTGGGCCGGAGAGTTTCCTTCAGCATGTTGATATGGTTCGTCAGCCCTGATTATTTTATTCAAAACCATGAGAATGTCATGTTGCACCGACGGATCGGCATTTTCGTTTATAGTAACCCCGGCCGTGGTATGAGGCACATAAATATAGCAGACGCCATCCATCGGGCCATGCTTATTCAGCAGTTCCTGGATAATAGACGAAATATCTATCAGTTCAGTGGTCTTGGCAGTTTTTATCTCGAGACTATGCACCACATCAACACCCGGTCTTTTAATTCTTAATTGTGTCGGAAATTGTTTAAGAGCTCATGTGCTTCTCAGTAATTAGAAGCCTTTCAGATCCGTCAAAATTCGTCCTTGGCCCTGAGAATCCGCTGGTTCCGGTTTTTTTTCCTCGTCATACATTCCCCGTAAAGGAAACATGAGCAGCCCTAAGAGAAATGGGTTTTCCCGCTCCAGAGGACTTCGTTCCCGTTCCAGGTCCTCTCCGGCGGCCTGGGCCTGTCGAGCCAGATGCGGTTTGCCGGTATGATCCAAATAATACGCCATCTCCAGCAGGCGCCGGCTGATTAGGCGCCTTTTTTCAGGTGGCACCAATTCTTTTATGGCCTCGGCAACGGTATCCTCAATCCGTGCAACTTTTTGCTCCGAGGTTAATACCAGCGGGCTTTGTTCTATTTCCTGGATTCTTGTTAACCACGGGTTAAGCTCTTCAGGGCTGAAATGCCAGTTCAGGAACTCCTCTTCCAGAGACAAGTTTCGGGATTGCTTCAGATATTCCTCCCGGTCGTCCAGCACCGGCAGCAAGTTAGGTATATCGGCAGGCGACTCTTGTCCCAGCAGATTTTTCAGGACAGTGCGAACCCGTAGATAAGTAGCCACACTCTCAGATGATTCGTCTGGATTGCGCTTGAAAAGATTCTTCGAGAATTTTCAAGATATAAGCCGGTGGTATTTCTATCAGATCTCCCGGTATATCCTCTTTTGTAGTTGCCAGATATTTTTTGGCATCTTTATTGCTCAAGAGTACGGCATACGTATCTTTCAGACCTTCCTGGTCATTGCAGAGAGCCAGTACGAGGTTGAACGACTGCCCTTGACGGGGCAACTGCAACACCACCAAACGGTTGCCATTGCCGTCGATGCGACTTGTATAACCTTTGCTCTGGACGGCGACGGTTAGTGGCTTAACTACACTACCCTCAGCCGCTTTGACTAAATCCGGAGGTATTTCAACTCCTTGTGTTCTAAGGAGGTGAAATGCTTTTTTTAGAGCTTTTTGACAGGTTCTGTCGGCTGTGCCACCAAAACGGGCCTGCAGGATTGCCGGAATCAATGGGTGACTGAATCGCGCCAGGGCTTCAACTATGGCCGCTTCTTCTGCTGGTTCGACGGGATTGGCTGCCAATAATTCGAGAATGGGCTCTATCCCGGCGCCTTCATTTAAAGCCTGATATACTCCGGCAACCAGCGAGGCTAACTTTTTCTGACGCTCAGGTGGCAGGCCGGCCAGATACTTTGCCACCGGCCGCGGCAGTGCATCTTCCATCTTGATTATCCTTTAATTTTGGGAACCGATTCGATGACCACTTCGTCAGAACGGCCCATTTCCTGAAAATAAACGTTCACCCTCTGGCTGCCAACGAGTTCGACGCTACGGCCGATAAAATTCGGGCAGATTGGCAGTTCCCGGCCGCCTCGGTCTATTAAGACGGCCAGGTCTATCCGGCGGGGGCGACCAAAGTCGGTGAGGGCGTCCATGGCCGCCCGTACCGTTCGTCCGGTGAACAGGACATCATCTACCAGCACCACATCGACATCGTCCAGGGAAAAATCAAGTTCAGTTTTGCCAACCTGAGGTTTGTGGCTGATGCGGGTCCAATCATCCCGGTACAGGGTGATGTCGAGAATACCTACAGGCACCGCCATTGAAGTGCGGGCTTTGATCTTGGTCCCCAGGCGTTGGGCTAAAAAAGCTCCACCGGTGCGGATACCAACCAGTGCCAGTTTGGATAACTCACTGTAGCGGCGCAATAACTCCTCGGCAAGGCGATTAAGACTCTGTTCAACCTCCGGCGCCGACATGACGATAATTTTTTGCGTACCTTCCATAATTACACCCGAAAAAGAAAATACCGGCCACGTTAAATTTTTTTGCCCCAGGCGGGGTTCACAAAAAAGAACCGGTTTTGCAGGAAATTATTCCATACTATTAAAATATCATATAAAATAACATGTCATCGCCAGGTAAGCAATATTCAAGTCTGAAAAGTATTCCCTGAGGTTAATTTGCCGCAGCATTATAGGTTGCCGCCGCGTCCAAATCTTTTGCAGGTTTCAGATATTCCAGCTTTTGATGTTTGGAGTATCATGATGACGGCGTTCGGATAGGAAGAATCACCTGGAAAATTAAATTGAAAAAATTTTACTGGTGAAATTTATAGTCATTGACAGAAAATGAAAAAAAAGGTAGAATAATTTTATTATATATTTAAATTTATTTGATTTTTTGATAGTAATTAAAAGCCTAATCATCCTACCTGAAAAAAAATTACATGCCACAAGAAAAGAAAAAAAGTTCTCGCCCGGCTAAACGCGAAGCCAAAGCGTCATCGCCTCCTCAACCAGGCTTGGAAGTTGTGCAACCACAGGCCGCGGTGCCAATTTATAAAATGCTCATTAATGCTTCGGACTCGGAAGAATTTCGCGTGGCCATCGTGGAAGACGGCCGGTTGGAAGAATTTGCCCTGGAAGTGGCCAGCCGGGAACAACTCAAGGGCAACATCTACAAGGGCATTATTTCAAATATAGAGCCAAGCCTGCAGGCGGCTTTTGTCCATTATGGGGCGGAGCGTCAAGGTTTTTTACCCATTTCAGAGATCCATCCGGAATATTTCCAGCAAGACGCTCAAACCCGGGGACGGCCGAAAATTCAGGAAGTCCTGAAAAAGGGACAAGAACTCCTGGTCCAGGTCATAAAAGAGGAAATCGCCTCCAAAGGGGCATATCTCAC
This sequence comes from uncultured delta proteobacterium, assembly GCA_963789385.1. Classification (GTDB taxonomy): domain Bacteria; phylum Desulfobacterota; class Desulfobaccia; order Desulfobaccales; family Desulfobaccaceae; genus Desulfobacca. Next base: position 46,299 of record CAWBKT010000037.1, read on the forward strand.
GACGTATATTTCACTGCCGGGGCGCTTTCTAGTGCTTTTACCCGGCCAGGAACAGGTGGGAATCTCCAGGAAAATCGAAGACGAAGCCCACCGGCAGGAACTTAAGGAAATTATAAAAGATTTTAAGATCCCCCAGGGCGTCGGTTTAATCGTGCGGACCGCCAGCGCCGGTGCCAAAAAGAGAGATCTGCAGAAAGATTATCAATATCTTTATAATATTTGGGAAGAAATCAAGAAAAATGCCGGAGGTTCACCGGCGCCATCATTGATTTACAAAGAATTGGATCTGGTAATTAGAACTATTCGGGACTATTACACCACCGATATCAATGAAATTTTGATCGATGATACCGAAACCTTTAATCAGATTAAGAGATTCTTTAAAGCTTTTTCTCCGAAGCACACCAAAGCCCTGAAACTTTATAAAGAAAAGCGCCCTATTTTTTCAAAATTTCAGATAGAAGAGCAACTTGAGCGGCTGTACGACAATCAGGTTCCGCTTAAATCCGGTGGCGGTATTGTCATCAATGCCACCGAGGCCCTGGTAGCCATCGATGTCAATTCCGGGCGCTGTATTTCTCCCAAAGATATAGAACTGACTGCATTCAAAACCAATCTGGAGGCTGCCGAAGAAATTGCCCGGCAACTGCGTTTGCGCGATTTGGGCGGTCTCATTGTTATTGATTTTATTGACATGAAAGAACGCAAGCATCGCAAGGAAGTTGAGAAAGAATTAAAAACGGCCTTGAAAAAAGAAAAGGCCCGGGTCACAGTGGGTCAAATCTCAAAATTCGGCCTGCTGGAACTCTCCCGCCAAAGATTGCGCTCGGCCATGGCCGCCAATTTGTATATCAGTTGCCCCCATTGCCGGGGCCGCGGCGTACTGAAATCGACGGAAGCCAGCGGCTTAAGTTTACTGCGCAAAATCTGCCACGAAGCTGCTAAAAATGATGTGCAGGAGGTCCGGGCCTGGCTATCCCAGGAAGTCACTCATTATCTGCTTAATAAAAAACGCCGGGACCTGGTTGCCCTGGAAGAAAAATTCAACCTGAGCCTGACCATTGAAACGGATGCAGAACTTGTCGGAGCTGAAAGCCGGGTGGAATTTATTAAACGCCAATTGGACACGGAAAAGACGAAAGCCGTTCTTCAGGGGGTTATCGAGGAACGTTTGAAAGATCAGAAAGGGTTGTTTCATGCGGAGTGATTTAATGAAAAAAGGGCTGGAGAAATCTCCACACCGGTCCTTATTAAAAGCCATGGGTTTAACCGATGCCGAAATTCAGCGCCCTCTCATCGGCATCGCCAATGCCAAAAATGAAATCATCCCCGGCCATATTCATTTAGATAAGATCGGTGAAGCAGTCAAGGCCGGCATCCGCCTGGCCGGGGGCACACCCATTGAATTCGGGGTCATAGGAGTCTGTGACGGCATTGCCATGCATCACCAAGGCATGAAATATTCCCTGGCCTCCCGGGAACTCATTGCCGATTCCATTGAAGTCATGGCCATGGCCCACCCGTTTGACGGTCTGGTGCTGATTCCCAACTGTGACAAGATTATCCCCGGCATGATCATGGCGGCGCTCCGCCTGAATATTCCTGCCCTGGTGATCAGCGGCGGCCCGATGCTGGCCGGCCAATACCGGGGACAACCCATCGATTTAATATCTGTTTTTGAAGGCGTGGGTGCGGTCAAGGCCGGTCGGATGAGTGAAGCGGAATTGCTTGAAATTGAAGATGCCGCCTGTCCAGGCTGTGGGTCCTGCGCCGGCATGTTTACTGCCAATTCCATGAACTGCTTGAGTGAAGCCCTGGGCCTGGCCCTGCCGGGAAACGGCACCATTCCAGCAGTGTCGGCAGCTCGTTACCGGCTGGCAAAACAGGCCGGTATGCAGATTTTAGATTTAGTCCAAAGGAATCTGTTGCCGCGTCAGATTGCCACGTTGACGGCCTTTCAGAATGCCATGGCAGTGGATATGGCTTTAGGCTGCTCCACCAACACGGTGCTGCACATTCCGGCCATGGCCCACGAGGCCGGTTTGAATCTGTCCCTGGACTTGTTCAATGCCATCAGTGAAAAAACGCCGCACATCGTGCAGTCTCAGTCCCGGGGGCAAGCATCATATGGAAGACCTGAACCGGGCCGGCGGCGTGCCGGCGGTTATGAGCCTGCTGCTCGAGGCCGGCCTGATTTCCGGAGAACCAATTACCGCCACCGGTAAAACCATGAAGGAAAATTTAGCCAACGTCAAAGTCCTGGATCACGAGGTTATCCGTGATTTGACTAATCCCTACCATCTTCAGGGCGGTATCGCCATCTTGAAAGGTAATTTAGCCCCCCAAGGGGCGGTAGTAAAACAATCCGCCGTCGACCCCAAGATGATGGTGCGTGAAGGGCGGGCCCGCGTTTTTGATTCCGAAGAAGAGGCTTCCCAGGCAATCATGGGAGGAAAAATCCAACCCGATGATATCATTGTCATCCGCTACGAAGGTCCCAAGGGCGGGCCCGGAATGCGGGAGATGCTCTCACCCACAGCCGCCATTGCCGGTATGGGTCTGGATAAAGACGTGGCCCTGCTGACGGACGGCCGGTTTAGCGGCGGCACCAGAGGTGCGGCTATTGGCCATATATCTCCGGAAGCCGCCGCGGGGGGACCTATTGCCCTGGTTCATGAGGGTGATGCCATTACCATTGACATTCCTAAGAAGTCTTTGAATCTAAAAGTGACGGATGAAGAACTGGCCCGGCGCCGGGAGCAGTGGACCCCGCCGGAACCAAAAGTAACACATGGATATGCTTACCGTTACAGCCGCCTGGTGACCTCAGGCAGTCAGGGAGCTGTTTTTGAAGATTAAATTTTTGCCTCAGTTTTTGAACCGAAGCGGCACCGGGATGCTCCCGACGGCAGGATTATCGACAGAATTTTGGGTTTTGCCGCCGACAAGGTTCATAGCTGCCCCACAGGTGGATAAGCAAGCGTCTGCATGTTCATAAGAAAATTAATGTTTTCTATAGATTAACCTGGTTATAAACTTTTTCTAACTGCTTATTATCAATTATTAATTAAAAGCTATCAAAATAAAAAAATAGCTAAAACTTGGGGAAAAGATGAAGCTGCAGATTGAGAAGGAAATCCTTCTACAGGGGACGAGTCGGACACAGGGGGTGATCGATCGTCGCGGTAATATGCCGATCCTGTCACATTGTTTGCTGGAAGCAGATGAAAATCAATTAAAAATTTCAGCTACTGATTATGAAGTAAGTTTTCAAGGGTATTATCCGGCCCAGGTTTTGGAAAGCGGCGCCCTGACTGTTCCAGCGGTAAATTTTTTCAATATCGTCAAAGAGCTGCCTCCAGGTATTATTAACCTGGAAAGCACTGAAAACAACAGTTTAATAATTAAAACCGGTGATACGCGCTATCAGTTTTTAGGTCTGGGCTCGGAAAATTTCCCACCGCTGCCTAATCTCGAAGGACAGCCGATGTTAGAGCTGAAGAGCGTTGCCATTAAAGAGATGCTGGAAAAGACAAATTTCTCTATTGCCACGGATGATCTGCAGCAGCAGCTGGCCGGCGTGTATTTAGAAAAGTTGGCGGATAATAAATTACGCCTGGTTTCCAGTGATGGCCATCGCCTGTCTCTCGATTGACCGGGAAATTGCCATGTCCCAACACATTGATCTGGAACAGGGTATTCTGATACCCCGCAAGGGCGTGGCGGAAATGCTCCGGTTGCTCGGAGAAGAGGAGAATTGCGCTCTGGGTTTGCAAAAGAAAAGCCTGGTGCTGAAACAGGGTGACAGCTATCTGTATGTCCGGTTATTAGAGAAAAAATTTCCGGATTATCGACGGATTATCCCCGGTAGTCCTCAGATGCAACTTTCCATCGGCAGGCGCGCCTTCTTGGAAATTCTGAAACGCATCAGTTTACTGTCGAGTGAAAAATTTAAAGGGGTAATTTTGCAGGTTAATGACGGTTGGCTGGATATTCGCTATCATAATCCGGAAATTGGCGGCGGTGAAGAAAGATTGCCGATTAGTATAAAATCACTGCGAGATGACGTCGAACCCGGAGAGGAAAAATTAGAAATTCCCTTTGAAATCAGCTATAACGCCCGTTATTTAACGGAGCCGCTGAATGTTATGCAAAGTGATGAAGTAATTATGGATTTGACGGAAAAGAAAAAGCCCATGTGTTTGCGGGAAGTTTCTGACCCGGGATATGTAAGTATTGTGATGCCCATGGACCTGTAAGGCAGGGAAAGCTAAAAAGCGAAAAAAGGAACATTATCAGAAACCACAATGAGTTTTTATAAACTGAGATGCTATGTATGGCTCTGTTGTATGGGTAAGGAGGCTTGCCAGAATTGGTGAACCCGGAAATTGATCAGACAGAAGAAAGACAGGATTACGGCGCCGATAATATTAAGGTGTTAGGCGGCTTGGAGGCCGTGCGGCAACGCCCTTCCATGTACATCGGCAATACTGGTCCGGAAGGACTGCACCATCTGGTCTATGAAGTGGTGGACAACAGTATTGACGAAGCTCTGGTAGGTCACTGCGACCTGATCAACGTCACGGTCCATACTGATGACAGCGTTACCGTGGAAGACAATGGCCGAGGCATTCCGGTGGATATTCATAAAGAAGAGAATCTGCCGGCGGTGGAAGTCGTGATGACAATACTGCATGCCGGCGGCAAATTTGATCATAAAACCTACCAGGTATCCGGGGGCCTTCACGGTGTCGGCGTCTCGGTGGTGAATGCCTTGTCGGAGTATTTAGATGTTGAAATCCGCCGGGAAGAAAAAGTCTACCACCAGAGGTATGAACTGGGAGTGACGAAAACGGCCTTGACTGTGACCGGTGAGACCAAAAGACGAGGCACCAAAATTACCTTTAAACCCGATGCCGAAATTTTTTCGGAAACAGTTTTTAGTTACGATATTCTGACTAATCGTTTACGCGAGCTTTCTTTTCTGAATCGAGGGGTCCGGATTGTCCTGGAGGATGAGCGTTCCGGTAAAAAGAATGACTTTTACTATGAAGGGGGCATCCAGGAGTTCGTCCTCTATTTGAACCGGAACAAGAACCCGATGCATGATCCTCCCATTTACCTGCAAGGCAACCGCCAGAATATCATCATGGAAATAGCCTTCCAATATAATGACACGTATAACGAACAGATCTTTACCTATGCCAACAATATTAATACCCGGGAAGGCGGCACCCACCTCAGCGGCTTTAAGGCCGGATTGACCCGTTGCATCAATCAATACATGGCCACAGCGGATTTGCCGAAAAATTTTAAAGATCAGCACCTGGCCGGGGATGATGTCAGGGAAGGGATTGACCGGCATCATAAGTATTAAAATTCCGGATCCGCAATTTGAAGGCCAGACCAAGACCAAGTTGGGGAACGGCGAGGTCAAAGGCCTGGTTGAAGCCCTGGTCTATGAAAATCTGTCGACGTATTTGGGAGAAAACCCGGCGGTGGCCAAACAGATTTTGGCCAAAGTGGTTGATGCCGCCAGGGCCCGGGAAGCAGCCCGCCGCGCCAAAGAATTAGTCCGAAAAAAAGGCGGACTGAGCGACCTGGCTCTGCCCGGAAAATTGGCAGATTGTCAGGAACGCGACCCCTCCCGGCGGGAACTGTATCTTGTTGAGGGAGATTCGGCCGGTGGTTCCGCGAAACAGGCCAGGGATCGCCGCTTTCAGGCAATTTTACCCTTAAAAGGGAAAATCCTGAATGTGGAAAAGGCCCGTTTCGATAAGATGCTGCAAAGCCAGGAGATCAGGACTCTAATTACCGCCCTGGGCGCCGGCATCGGTCAAGAGGAACAGGAAATGGACAAACTACGGTATCATCGCATCATTATCATGACTGATGCGGATGTGGACGGTTCCCATATCCGCACCCTGCTGCTGACATTTTTCTATCGGCAGATGGTCGACCTGATCAGCCGGGGACATCTTTACATCGCCCAGCCGCCGCTGTACAGGCTCACCCGGGGAAATGAAAAAATCTATTTGAAAGATGAAGGCCCCTTCCAGGACTACCTTTTAACCCGGGGGTTGGAGAAAAAAACTCTGACTTTAGGCAATGGCGACACCATCACCAATTCAGATATGGTAAATTATCTGAAAAAAGTCATCTCGCACCAGAATGCCGTGGAACGCTTTGAGAAACGAGGCGTGGCCCGGGAGATTTTGAAAAAAATTATTGATATCGGTATGACCGACAGAGAAAATTTACGCAATCAGCAACAGGTGGAAAAGTGGGCCGAAGAGTTGGCCGCGGCCGGATATCTGTATCGACTGGAAAGGGATGAGGAACATCATGCCTGGAAAATAAATGTTTTTCAACCGGGGGTCAATGAGGTGCAGCCCTGGTGCCTGGATTGGGAATTATTAAGTGGCAGCGATTTTCAGACTTTGGTAAAATTGCGGCAAGGTTTATCGGCTTTACGGCAACCGCCTTACCGGCTGCAGGATGGCGGCAAAACCTGGGAAATTGCCAGTCTGGAAGAGTTGGTGCAGCTGGTGCTGCAGGAGGGCCAGAAAGGCCTCACGGTGCAACGGTTTAAAGGGCTGGGAGAAATGAACCCGGAACAACTCTGGGAAACCACCATGGACCCGGAAACCCGCACTCTGCTTCAGGTTAACATTGAGGATGCCGTGGCCGCGGATGAAATTTTTACCATCCTCATGGGGGATAAAGTCGAACCCCGGAGAGATTTTATCCAGAACAACGCCTTGGACATTAGTCAATTAGACATTTAAGCGCTTTAAGGACAGATTGTTAAATTCAATTTCAGGAGGTTTCCGATGAAAAGAAAAGCGAAATACAAAATTTATACCACCCAGCGGGAAATGATGTATGTTGGGGACCAGATGGACCATACCCTGATGCTGACTGCCATGGAAGGGGAACCCATTGAATATGAAAAAGGCGTGGCCGGCGAATTCGTCTCCCGGCGCAGCGTCGGCTTCCATGACCGCACCAAAGGCTCCGGCCCCATGCAGGGGTATGCGGTCACGAGTTTTGAAGAAGGCCAGGTCTACAGCCGCTATGAAGGCCAGACGGGATGCCGGCTCCAAAGTGACCAGCGGCACCTGGAAAACCTATAAAGGCACCGGCAAATTAAAAAATATCAGCGGCCAGGGGACGTTTAAGGTTACGGTAGGCAGTAAGCCGGAGGAATATATCCTGGAACTCGAAGGCGATTACAACCTCTAACCGGAGCACTGAAAACATAATTACCGAAAAGGCCCGGAAAACCAATGCACCGGGCCTTTGCTTTTCGAGATCAGATAGTTGATCTTATCGGTGTATTCCACCAGATACCTAATTGACAATGAAGTTTTCATATTTATTTTAAGATATATTGCTTGCCAAAAGTTGTGTCTTGTAATAACTGCTTTTAACGAGGAAAAATCACCGTAAAGGAGGTCTATCATGGCCAAATGTCCACGTTGTCAGGCTGATGTGACTGAAAATGATCTTCGTCCGCTGATGGGAGAGAAGGTATGTGAAGATTGCTACATTAAACTGGTGGATTTTGCAAAAGAATGCGATCCTTGGGCCAGTTTTACCGCCAAGCGGACGATGGAGCAACAAGGCAGCAAGCTTAACGCCGACCAACAAAAGCTCTATGACCTGATTAAAGCTAAAAAAGAGATTCCGGTTAAGTTGGCAGCCAAGGAATTGGGCTGGGACGAAGAAAAAATTCATTATGAAGTGATAACCCTGCGCCATGTAGATTTAATTAAGACCAAAGTTGTCGGGCCCGACACTATCTTGAGTCTCTAAATGAATAATTCAAGCCGGCGGAATTGATTCCCGGCGAAGCGAGAAGGCCCGGTGGTTGCCATCGGGCCTTTAATTGTGCCGGGTTTCTGGTTTTCGGATACAAAAAGGATTATGTTATACTCTATCCATATGCCTAGTTCCAAAAGTCATCATATTTAAAAATCACCACGAAGCATGAAAACAGGCAGATGACCCTGAGTTACCTATAGCCCATAGCCTCTTGCCTAAAGCCTGTTTTCATATAAGTTTACCCATAAATGCCAGTAATTGACAACCTGAATTCGTAGCGGGAAAGCACCCGCAGGGCGGCGAAGCCCAAGCGCATCCCGCCTTCTGGGCTATACATAACAGACTTGCCCAAAGGAAATACTTGTCATGCCTCAATGCCCTAAATGCCAAACCGAATGTGATGTGGCCGAATTGCAGGATTTTTCGGGACAGCAGCTTTGCGAAGACTGCTATATCGACAGCGTCGAGTTAAGCAAAACCTGTGATCCCTGGGCGGTGCACAGCGCCAAAAATTTAGTGGCCTCCCAGGGTGTTCGTCTCACTTCCGACCAGGAAAGACTTTTTGAGTTAGTTAAGGCTGAGAAAGAAATCGACTTCGCCGAGGCTGCCAATAAGTTGGGAGTGACCGATAAGCGACTCCAGGAGGATTTTACCGTGCTCCGGCATATGGAGCTGTTACGTGGGGCCAAGAAAGGCGACGGTAAGGTCATTACCCTCTTCTGATGATAATCTCAATGCCATTCTTACCGTGCCAAAGGCTACTCCGGAACTGGGCTAAAGAATGACCGTTGTTGATTTAGATTATGCTCTCCTGCGCAAAACCAGCCAGGGGGACCAGCGGGCCTTTGCGGAGTTGATGCAGCGGCACCAGGACAGGGTCTACCGCCTGGCCTGGCGCCTGCTGCGGCAGGCTCAGGAAGCCGAGGACGCCTCTCAGGAGGTATTTCTTAAGGTCTACCAACACGCCGGTCGTTTTACCCCCACCGGCACGGTGGCGGCCTGGCTGAACCGCATCACGGCCAACCATTGCCTCAACCTGCTGCGCTCCCGTAAAGTGAAAAAGGAAGTGCCCTGGGAAGACTTGGAATCGGCCGGCGGCCAGGTCGGGGATTTCGCCGATACCGCCGCCGAGGCCGGCAATCCCCTGAACCTGGTCACCGGCAAGGAATGTGCAGCCCACATCCGGCAGGCCCTGGCCGGGTTGCCGGAAAATCAGCGCCAGGCCCTGGTGCTGAAACGCTTCGGGGATTTTTCCTACCAGGAAATCGGGGACATGCTGGGGCTGAGCGCCTCCGCGGTGGACGGCCTCATCAAACGGGCCCGGCAGAATCTGCGGCAGGTGCTGGGGGAGTATCTGGGGGGGTAAGGGGATCCTGATTAAATTCCTGACGTTTCTTCTGCCTGAGCGGCTCTAATCTGCTCAAGCGTTCGCTCAGTTCGGCCAAACATCGTTCGATACCATTGAATTCGGTTTTCACTTCTGCCGTCTGGTCATTTCTGGAAGGGAAACGCCGACTTCATTATTTCCGGGGAGCATCACCTGCTTGACCTCAAAAATTATCAGGGCATCAAGATTGTCAACCCGACCAGGTTTCTCGAGCTTATGGAAGCAGAGTGAGCTTTGAGTCCACACCACTTCCCGGCGCCACAGGGGAGGGGGCGGCTCCCACCCCCTTGTCTAATCTCATATATTCTCATATAATCCAATATAGATAATTATATGAGATAAAATTATGCCCAAAAACAATCGCTTTGACCAACGGCTCAAAAACATTCCTAATGATCTTTGGTCAAGAATAACAAAGATAGACGAGTTAAAAGGGAAGTGGACCGGCGGCCTCCAAGCCAGCCCTTATTTTTTAAACCGTCTCAAGAGATCGATCCTGGTAACTTCCACTGGAGCCTCGACCCGCATCGAAGGAGCGCGGTTGACTGACGAGGAAGTGGAAAAACTCATGCAGGGACTCAAGGTCAAGAAGTGGGAGAGCCGAGACAACCAGGAGGCTTCCGGATATTACGAACTGCTGAAAAATGTCTTCGAATCTTGGAAATCAATTCTTTTCAGCGAGAGCACGATAAAACACTTCCATAAAGAGCTCTTGAAATATGCAGTCAAAGACGAAAGCCACCGGGGGCAATACAAAAAAATCGAGAACGCGGTAGAGATGTTCAACGCGGAAGGTGAATCAATCGGGGTGGTGTTTGAAACTACCAAAGCCTATCTAACTCCCAAAGAAATGCAGGAGTTGGTGGAGTGGACCCGGAAGGCACTTGAGGCGGAGCAGTTGCACCCCCTTTTAGTAATCGGCAACTTTATAGTTGAATTTTTGAAAATCCATCCCTTCCAGGACGGCAACGGCAGGCTGTCCAGAATTATTACCAACCTGCTCCTGCTGAAATCTGGCTATCTATATATGCCCTATGTCTCCCATGAGAAATTGATCGAGGACAATAAGGACGCCTACTATGCGGCGCTCCGGCAGAGCCAGAAGAGTTTCGGGACTAAAAAGGAAACTATCACGGCGTGGCTCGATTTCTTTTTAGCCGTGATGCTCAAGCAGTCACAAAAAGCAATTGAGCTTCTGATGAAGGAAGATATCGAAAAGATTCTTTCTCCCAAACAGCTTGCCGTATGGCATTATTTGCAGGATGTTATCGAGGCTGCTCCCGCTGAAATTGTTGAAAAGACCAAGGTGGCCGGGCCGACTGTTTATCAAGCTCTTACCAAGTTGATAAAACTGAAAAAGGTAGAGCGGATCGGGTTAGGGAGGAGCACCCGGTATAGGAAGATTTCTTAAGTCTTTCCTTTTAACCCGTTAAAAAAGAACTGAACTGACTCAGTTGCCACTCTTTTATTAATTTAAATTAGACAAAAATAGCAATAATGTCTCATTCTTAACCCCCTCCCAACATTCAGGGACGGGGCTTTTTTCTTTTAGCCAGTTAGCTTAAAAAACATCTGTAAAAAATAATTTCCATATTGAGCTATAGCGTAAAATATGCTATGTAAAAACGACCAGAAATAGCCAACCTGCAGGGACGTAGGACGGAAAGCCACGGGTCTTGAGGATAGAACAACAAGATAGCCGGGTTGCCTGGTATGGGGCAACTCGGCTTTTTATTTTTTTCGATTCTGGAGGAAAATAAATGAATAAAAGGTTTTTATTGATTACCTGGGTAATTGTATGAGCATATACCATAAAAAATATCTTGGATTAGGTATTGAAAACCTTAGATACTGCTTAGTTATAATATCATATCTAATAATATTATTAATAATTACTCTTGATGTAACTATAGTTTCTGCTGAGGAAACACTTAAGGTAACAATTGGGCAGGATACTATTTTTACAACTTGTAATTTCCATAATTATGAGACTGCTGTAGCACCGTTTCACCCTGGCAAATTGCCGCCAAATATCCTTAACGCATATGCAAAGGAACAACAAGCTTTTTGTGAAGTTAAAGCAACAACTAATCAAGAGGGTACTGCTAAGGCCTGGGTTGGGGTGTTTTTTTCCGTTGAAACCAATACTGAAGGAAAACAATCCCAGGAAGCTGAAGTATCTATAACTATTGATTATTGTGTCGCCGCCGATTTTAATGTTGCACTTCCTCAATATGGGGGTGGTGGATCTACTCACGCAAGATGTGAAGCGTTTATAGACGGGGCATTGGTTGATAGAGAAGAAATTCCTTTTGCTCATTATAGTAATCATGATTTAAAAAGTGAAATAAAAACTGTTACCCGCAAGATTTTGCCTAGAAGCCGGAAAGAGTTACATGGTTCAGGCGCATACTTATGTTATGGCAGATATTTATGCAGTCGGACTTGCACATACGCAATCTAATGTTCGGATAAAAGATGTGAAGGTAAGGTTTGTTGGCACCCAAAAACCTGTGGCCGAATTTAGTTACTCAGAAGGTTATCAGCTTGCCGGCCCTTCGCCTAATATCTGGGTCCAAAGAAATGCCGAAGGTTGGTCCGTACGCTACTCGAATGACGGCGTATATTATACATTTGACGCGTCATCCTCTTTTGATCCTGATAGACCGGAATCTCCGAATCGAGGGATTGCGAGCTATGCCTGGGGCATATTAGGAAAATCGTCTCATCAGGTTATCACCTGGGGGCCAGATGAAAGCAATTCACGTAAGATTCATTGTATTTTTCCTATAGACGACGTCTATCAAGTAACGCTCACTGTGAAAGATATAGACGGGAACGAAAGTACCATAATAAAAGAAATCAAAATTCTGCTACCTGGTTCCTATATCACAGAGGGGGCGGATGGCGATAACATCACCTGGGAAAGGATAGAGTTATGGGATAAGGTGATCCTGATCCCTATCAATATGGGAGGGGGTTGGCCCACAGTCACCATCCTCTACAAGGACCCAGAAACGGGCCTATTTCTCCCTTGGGTGCACCCCGCTGAATACACCAGTTATCCACCTAAGGATAAGACCTATTATGTCGCCAACCCAAATGACAAGTCAAAGTCTATCGAACAGATCCCAGCCCAGACATGGATTAATAATCCGTGGCCAGGGTGGAAAATTGTCGGCAGTTATGACGCTTTTGACCCTGTAACTTTCCAGATGACCAATCCAACCGGGTTTGCCCAGGTAATTCAAGGCTATATGAATGCCAAGTTAAACTATGCCAGAGCGCGTTTTGGCGAAGGCTCAGTAAGCCAATCTGAAACCAAAACCCATTCCGTGCCTATTGACTCCTCAGTAAAAAATAGCACCCTTGGCCTCTCTTGGAAAGGTAGCTCCATGAATCTTGTTCTCCGCAAGCCGGGCGGTGGCTGGGTGACTGCTGAGACCATTGCTGGTGACCCTCAAATTGCTTATATGGAGGGGCCAGCTTATAAAGCTTTCCTCCTCCTCAACCCTGCCCCGGGAAATTGGACGGCTTATGTGAGTGGCCTTGAGGTGCCTGCCGCAGGAGAAAACTATCAGTTGAATGCCCTAATAGACGGCGATTTGAAACTCTTGGTGACAACGGATCAAGAATATTACGCACTGGGCAAGGCCGTCACCATATCCGCAACCCTCATGAATGGAGCCACCCTCCTCCCAGGAGCCACGGTTTGTGTAGATGTCAAGCGTCCTGATGGTGAGGTGGAAAGACTTGATTTATTTGATGACGCCACCCATGGGGACAGGCAGAGCGGCGATGGGATATACACCAATTTTTTTACCCAGACTAAGATAAGCGGCTACTATCTACTCAGCGCCAACGTCTCAGGTAGCCTTGGCGGTGAGGCCTATCAACGTTCAGCGTTCAGAACGGTTTGGATAAAAGCCCCAATATCTTTTTTGCCTTTACTTTTAGATTGAAGTTTATAATTTTACCTCTTTGCTAGCCTAACCCTTCATGTTAGTCTATAGTAACTCAGCATCACCTAATCAGATTGAGACTAAAAAACAACCTTACGTTTCCGGCCTAATCTGATCTCGGTTTGATGTTTGTTATAATTATCAAAGTTAGACAAAAATAGTCATAATGTCTAGTTTTCCTGGGTATGGAGAGCAAAAACCACAAGAAAAGAATTGGCAGGAGTTTCGATTTTTCCTTTGATTAGACAAAAGTTGCAAATGTCTAGTTTTTAGGTATTTCACAAGACCACAAAAACGACCCATGCGGTCCCCCATATAACAGCAAGGCAAGAAGCCTGCATGGGGCCTGCCCCCACAACTTGGCGCCTCGGCCCAAGAGCCGAGCTTCTGGTCTTAAGCAGATCTAGTATAATATCAATCTATCCCCATCTTACTCCGGCGACCAGTAGAACAATTCCGCCTTTTTCTTCGGTAACAGATGCCCCAGCCCCAGTCCCGCGGCGATGGTTTCAAAACGCTCGTACGGGCAGCGCATCGCCCTGGCCAGGGCCAGGCCCAGACCGTGTTCCATGAAGTTGGTGTTGGTGTCCACGAACAGGGCCGGCAGGCCCAGGCGGGCAATGGCCGCGGCGGCTTTAAAAGCGTCGGCCTTGGCGTCCTGGGAAAAGCAGGGAACATTGGGGTTGCCGTCGGAGATGACCACGATGATGGGTACCAGGCTTTTTTGCCGCCGCAGTTCCCGCCGGGCCACTTTTAAGGCCAGATACAGGCCGTGGGCCAGGGGCGTCTTGCCCCCGGTGGGCAGCACCTGGAGTTTCTTCTGGGCCAGGGAGACGCTGTTAGTGGGAGGCAGCAGGACCTTAGCGCTGGCGCCGTGAAACGCAATCAGGCCCACCCGGTCCCGGCGCTGGTACGCCTGCACCAGAAAAGACAAGGCGAGCTGCTTGGCCGCGGCCATCCGGCGCTGGGCGCTCATGGAGCCGCTGGCGTCCACCACCAGCAGCAGCAGGGCCTGGGATTTGCCCACCCGGCGTTTATAGCGCACATCAGCCGAGGTCAGAGGTTTGTGCTCCCGGAAAATTGCCGGGTCCCGCCCTGCCGCCGCCCGGAGGGTGGCATCCAGGGCCAGGTCCGGGTCGCCCGTATCCGGCAGTCGCGGTTTGACATACCGCCCGTGGCGGCTGCGGGTGGGGGTGGCCAGCCGGCGCCCCCTTTTTCCTTGCAAGATCCGGGGGAAATGAAATTCCAGGTGCTTGAGGTGCAGGGCCGCCGGCGTGGCGAAAATCTGGGCGCCCTGGGAGATGGGGGCCTCCCGGTCTAGGGGCTTTTTTTTTCCGGGGCCGACGACTACCGGCGGTGCTTCGGGAGTCGGTCCTGCGCCGCGGCTTCCACCTGTTCCACGAGTTTGCTGGTGTCCAGCTCCTCGTCATCCAGGGGGTTGGCCATCCGGTGGCGCAGGGCCAGGACCGCGGCCCGTTTCACGTCCTGCCGGCTGATGGCCGTGCGCCCGTCCAGCGCCGCCAGGGTGCAGGCGGCTCGGATGGTGGTGAGATCGGCTCGATGGCCTTCGGTTCCCAGGGCCAGGGCCAGGCGCACCGCCAGAGCCATTTCCGCCTCACCCACTTCCACCCGGGGCAGCAGATCTCGAGCCAGCTCCAGTCGGTGCTTTAGTGCCGCTGCCGAGATTTGGTGCGCGGCCAGAAATCCAACCGGATCAGCCTCAAAAGCCAGGCGCTGTCTGACAATGGCGGCTCGGGCGGCGGGATCGGCAATGCTCTTGACTTCCACGCAGACCCCGAAGCGGTCCAGGAGTTGGGGCCGCAGTTCGCCTTCCTCGGGGTTCATGGTGCCCACCAGGAGAAAACGGGCCGGGTGGGAGAAGGAGACCGACTCCCGCTCCACCAGGTTGACGCCGGTGGCGGCCACGTCCAGGAGGATGTCCACCAGGTGGTCTTCCAGGAGATTGACCTCGTCAATGTAAAGGATGCCCCGGTGGGCTCGGGCCAGGAGCCCCGGCTCAAAACGCTTGCGGCCTTCGTGCAGCGCCGCTTCCAGGTCCAGGGTGCCCAGGACCCGGTCTTCGGTGGCGCCCAGAGGCAGGGTGACCACCGGCACCGGCCGGCGCACTACGGGCAGGCCGTTGTCGGCGATTTTCCGGTTCCGGCAGTCGTCGCAGAGACCGTCCAGCCCCTTGGGATGGCAGCCGTAGAGGCAGCCGGCCACCACTTCCATTTCGGGCAGCAGACTGGCCAAAGCCCGGACTGCCGTAGATTTGGCGGTGCCTTTTTCCCCCCGGATCAAAACGCCGCCGATGGTCGGGTTGACGGCGTTGAGGAGCAGCGCCAGTTTTAAATCTTCCTGGCCGACAATGGCGGTGAAGGGGAAGGTGGGCAGGTGCGAGCGCATACTATCATTGTAGCCAATGGTAAAGGGGAGTCAAGGGTATAACGAATCAGGTTCAGCCAAAGCCACCATAATCAAATAACTTGACGGGGTTTAATTTACTTGATAATTTTAAATTGAGTTATGTCATAGGCAAGAGCCACCCAGACTCAATCTGGGTGGCTTTTTCTTTTGGGGGCTGTCATGCGGCTGGTAATGATCGACAATTACGATTCTTTTACATATAACCTGGTGCAATTATTCTATGAATTTGATCTGGAGGTCGTGGTCCGGCGGCATGACGAAGTGGATCTGCCGGGGATTGCGGCTTTGCGGCCGGATTGGTTGTGCATTTCACCCGGCCCCAAGGCGCCGGCGGACGCCGGCATCAGCAAGGCCGTGATCGCCCATTTTTATAAAAATCTTCCCATCCTGGGTGTGTGCCTGGGCCTGCAGGCCATCAACGAAGTGTTCGGCGGCCGCACCGTGCTGGCCCCGGTGCCGGTGCACGGCAAACGTCATGACATTTACCACCGGGGCGATGGCCTTTTTGCCGGTCTCCCCAGCCCCTTCGGCGCCGCCAGGTATCACTCCCTCATGACCTGCCCGTCCGGCGATGAACTGGCAGTCACGGCCCGCAGTGCCGACGGCGTCATCATGGGTCTCAGCCACCGGCGTTATCCCCTGCACGGCGTCCAGTTTCATCCGGAGTCGTTTCTGACGGATTATGGCAGAGAGCTGGCGGCCAATTTTCTCTCTTTGGCGCCGGGATTTCAATTACAGGGAAAAGGGAAGATTGAGCCGGGAAAAGAGAAAAATATGGTCGCTGGTTGACCATGTTGCCGGTTTGAGAAATAAACATTTTATTCCCGCCCAACCGAAAACCGAAAACCGAAAACCGGAAACCATTCATGTGGGGACGAATTACTGATCTGAAGGTAACATCCCTTGACCTGCCAGGGGATAACCTCGGCCTGGAAAGTTTTTTTTTGAGTCTGCGGCAACTGCCGTTCGCAACCTTGCTGTTAAGCGGCGGCAGTCTGGATTCCTCCCGCTATTCTCTCATGGGCTGGGACCCCTTTCTCGTCATTCGCGCCAGGGGCCAAAACGTTGAAGCGCTTTTCCAGCAAGACCGGCGCACTTTTACGGCCAACCCCATTGATGTCCTGGATGAAGTCCTGGAGGCCCTGACCCTGCCGGGACCGACGCCGCTGCTGCCGTTTGCCGCCGGGGCCATGGGTTTTTTGGCTTATGATCTGAAAAATCAATTGGAGCGCTTGCCAACCACCGCCGTGGATGACCTGAACCTGCCGGATATGGTCTGGTCCTTCCCCAGCCGGCTCGTGGTGCACGACCGCTGGGAGAAGCGTTTCTGGCAGGTCGAGGTGGAGTACGAACCGCCGGCCGGCTGCTTTAAAGAAAAAAAATCAAAACCGGAGCTTTGCCAATTCGAACGATTTTCTCCTCTCGACAGCTATCAGGTCGGTGAGTTGAGCAGCACATTTGGCCGGGAGGAATATCTCCTGGCGGTGCGCCGCGCCCGGGAGTATATCCGTCAGGGGGATATTTACCAGGTCAATCTCTCCCAGCGGTTCAGCTTTCCTTTCCAGGGAGAATTTTACCGGCTCTTCCTCCAGCTTTTTCAGCGCAACCCGGCGCCTTTTTATGCCTATCTCAACTGCGGCAATTTTCAGATCCTTTCCACCTCCATGGAGCGCTTTCTCCTGCGGCAGGGAGATTATCTGGAGACCCGCCCCATCAAAGGGACTCGCCCCCGGGGGCAAACTCCGGACGAAGATGCGGGCCTGGCGCAGGAACTTTTGGCCAGTCCCAAAGAGGCTGCCGAATTATCCATGATCGTGGATCTCCTCCGCAATGATCTCGGCAGGGTCTGTCTGGGGGGGAGCGTCAAGGTCAGGGAGCATAAGCGCCTGGAGGCTTACGAGAATGTTTTTCACCTGGTCTCCATTGTCACCGGGCAGTTGCGGCCCCATTGCCGCCACGGGGAAATTCTCCGGGCCGCGTTTCCGGGGGGATCCATCACCGGCTGTCCCAAGATTCGGGCCATGGAAATAATCGACGAGCTGGAGCCGGTGATCCGCCACGTCTACTGCGGCTCCATCGGCTATCTGGGCCTGCACCGCAACCTGGACCTGAATATTGCCATTCGGACGGCGATTGCCTCCCAGGGCCGGGTGCACTTTGCCGTCGGCGGCGGCATTGTCTATGATTCCGAAGAAGTGGCGGAATATGAGGAAACGCTCCACAAAGGGATGACGTTATTTAAGGTTATCGGCCAGGGAGGTCTGGCCCCATGAGATGCGGCGGCCCGTGAGGCGGAAAGCGGCCGGCTTAAGAATCTTCATAATCCTGCTGGATAATGGTCAACCAGTCGGCCAGGCCCAGGTGGCTGGCAAAATAGTCTTCATCGTGATAAGGGGGGCTGCATTCATCAATAATCCCGGCGGCGGTTACCAGACAGACCGGCCATCCCGGCGGACCGCCGCCCCCCGACACCAATCGGTAGACGACAAAGGCTTTCTCGTCGCAGGAAAAAGCATATTTTTCCCCTTCATGCCCCAGCGTTAGTTTTCGGCCGTAGATTCCCCATTTCTGGAAAATGTTCCGGATATAGGCCAGCACCTCGGTGGCGGGCAATTTGTGCAGATCGTCTTCCGAGAACAGGGCAATGTCAGCAGTGGGCTCGAGCATGGTGGTGGGGTGAATAAGTTAGCATTTGTAGGGTGGGCACCGCCCACCATAATAAGGTATTGAATTCTTTGGTGGGCAATGCCCACCCTTTCACAATACTTGCGCCGAGGGTATATACGTCTCTAATCTGCCGGGAAATTTTCCTCATACCTCGCCCAGAACTGTTCCGGGGTGAAAGAATGTTCCTGGGTGCCGTAACACTCCACGACGTAGCTGGCGCAGACCGCGCCTAGCTGAGCGGCTCCCACCAACCCTTTACCCAAAATCAGGCCCTTGATAAGACCGGCGCGGTAGCCATCGCCGGCGCCGGTAGGATCGGCCACCCGGCCGGCCGGCGCCGCCGGCACCTGCCGCTCCTCCTGCCGATTTTGAATCAGGGAGCCGTTTTCTCCCAGAGTGGTGATGAGGACGTTGGAGCGATCAATAATTTCAGCTTTACTTAACCCGGTCTTTTTTATTATCATTTCCAGCTCATAGTCGTTGGAGATGGTGATGTTGGCGCCGGTGAGCATCTCCACCAGGCGTTCACCGGACCACATGGGAATTGATTGACCGGGATCGAAAATATAAGGAATATTTTTTTCCTTATAGGTCTGGCAAAAAATCAGCATGTCCTCCAGATTGCCGGGAGCGACGATGGCGATGGCTTTTTCAGGCTTAAGGTCGTCAAACGAAAACAGCGACCGGTATTTCATGGCGCCGGGATTAAAACCGGTTATCTGGTTATCCGACTGGTCGGTAGTGATATAGGCGCCGGCTGTAAATTCCTCAGGAATGATACGGATACCTTGCACCGGCAGATTATAACGCTCAAGCCAATCCTGATAGCGAGTGAAGTCCTTGCCGGCGGTGGCTAAAATAAGCGGCTGCTCTTCCAGCAAAGCCAGACTGTAGGCGATATTGCCCGCAGTGCCGCCGAATTTTTCCGTCAGACCATTTACCATGAAGCAAACGTTGAGGATGTGAATTTTATCGGGTAATATATGGTCAGCAAATTTGCCGGGAAAATCCATGATCCGGTCATAGGCCAATGAGCCGGAAATATAAATCTCCATTCTGGGGCTCCTTCACGCCAAAAGGAAATGTTGCGATTGTCGCCCATTGTATCCCAACCACACCGGCCGGGCAACCCATTTTTCTCGGCGCTCTATGATTCAATTCTATTTAAGCAGCCGCTGAAAAATTCCTTGGTTTTTGATTGAACTTTTCTGCGGCCGAGGTCATGATATACCAACGATGTGCGAATTGACCGCTACTTCTTGTCACCGCGTGACATAAATTTTTTAGATCTAACGTTGCTGTTTTCTTCATAATTTCTTACCTAGACTTGGGGGTAAAATGCCTCGCCGTGTTAAAACTGCTCCCCTGGAGGGGCGGGTGCCGCCGTCCAATCTGGAGGCGGAGCAATCAGTTCTGGGCGGTATTCTGCTGGAGCCCGGGGCCCTGGATCGCATCGCCGATATTCTGGCGCCGATAGACTTTTACCATGAGGCGCACGAGCAAATTTATTCTACCATGCTAGACCTTTACCGGCGCAGAGAACCCGTGGACCTGGTGACTGTCACTGCCTCGATGTCTGATAAAAAAATCCTGGATGCCGTCGGCGGGCCGGGGTTTCTCGCCTCTTTGACCGACAATGTCGGTTCGGCCGCCAATATCGAGTATTGGGGAAGCATCGTCCATGAAAAATCCATTCTGCGGCGGCTGATCTCCTGTACCAATGAAATTGCCGCCCAATGTTACGAACCCATCAGTGACGTGGAAAGTTTTTTAGATGTGGCTGAAAATCGTGTCTTTACCATTGCCGAAAGCCAGATGCGCCAGGGTTTTTTTGCTATAAACAATCTGGTGGAAAAAGAGATTTCTCTGCTCGAGGCGTTATATGGCCGTCAGGAGTTAACCACCGGGGTCGCGACTCATTTCCGGGATTTGGATAGATATACTGCCGGCCTGCAAGGTTCCGACCTGATAATTCTGGCGGCGCGGCCGAGCATGGGTAAAACGGCTCTGGCGTTGAACATTGCCTATAATGTCGCGAATTATTCCCAGGTGCCGGTGGCCGTTTTTTCCCTGGAGATGTCCAAGGAGCAGTTAGTCCGGCGCCTGTTAAGCGCCATCGGCCGCGTCGACGCTTCCCAGCTCCGGCGCGGCTTTTTGACCGGTGACCAATGGAACAGCATCACCTCGGCTGCCGGGCAGCTTATGAACTGCCCCATCCTCATTGATGACACCCCGGCGGTGACCGCCCTGGAAGTCCGGGCCAAATGCCGCCGTTTACAGCGGGATAAAAAACTGGGCCTGGTCATCATCGACTACCTGCAACTGATGCGGGGGCGCAGCGACATTACCAGCCGGGAGCAGGAAATCTCGGAGATTTCACGATCTCTCAAAGCCCTGGCCAAGGAGCTGAAGGTCCCGGTAGTCGCACTGTCTCAGCTCAATCGCCGGGTGGAAGAACGTCCTAATAAACGGCCCCAACTTTCGGACCTGCGAGAATCCGGGGCCATTGAACAGGATGCCGACGTCATTCTTTTTATCTATCGGGACGAGGTCTACCGCAAAGATTCTCCCGACGCCGGCAAGGCCGAAATAATTATCGGCAAGCAGCGCAACGGCCCCACGGGGAAATTCGATCTGCACTTCAACAGCCAGTTCACCCGCTTCGATGATTTTTCCCAGGAACAGGCGCCGGATCAAGACTAAAGCGGATCAGGCATGGTTAAATATCTCTGGCTTTGGGTTCCCATGGTCTTCATCGCCATCGCCAACGGCGCCGTCCGGCAGTTTTGCTACGGCCGCTGTCTCGGTGAATTGCCGGCCCATCAGCTTTCAACTCTCACCGGTCTGCTTCTTTTCGGCATCTATATCTTTTTTGTCATGCGGCTGTTTCCACCGGTTACCGGCAACCAGGCTGTGTCGGTCGGCCTCCTGTGGCTGGGACTTACCGTGGCCTTTGAATTTCTCTTCGGCCATTATGTCGCCGGCCACGCCTGGAGTCGTTTATTCCAGGATTATAATCTGTTCGCCGGCCGGTTATGGCTCCTTGTCCTCCTGTGGCTGACCCTGGCGCCGTATCTGTTTTATCGGTGGGGGAAAGTAGCTGGCAAAAGGAAAGGGATTGCTTCACACTTCTTTTTGCTTTAGAATTTTGGGATATTGAGAATGAATATCCTCCTCACGTTCACCGGCTTCCACGATCCCTACACCCTGGGCCTCATCGGCGGCGAGGAGGTGCCCGGCCCCATTCTCTCCCTGCTGTCAGTCCGGACCTTTGACCAGGTGATTCTCTTTGATACGCCGAACACCAGGGAAAACACGCAGCTCACTAAAATGGCTCTGGAAAAGCGATATCCAGACCTCAGCGTGGCAGTGAGAGATCTGCCCCTCAACGACCCTACCGATTACCTGGAGATCCTCACCTTTTTGCGCCGGCATTCCCAGGAAATCGTCACAGCTCAGACGATGGCCCGGTATTTCATCTCGGTGGCCTCCGGCACCCCGCAGATGCACGCCTGCTGGCTGCTGCTGGCGGCCGCGGGGGAACTGCCGGCCACGCTGCTCCATATCCGGCCGCCAAAATTCGTCACCGTTGATCGGCCCCTCCTGGAAGAGGTGGACCTGACCCGGCCCGGCTTTCCGGTGGTCCGGAGTTTCTGTGCGGTTCCCGAGATTCCCGACCTGCCGCCGCCGGACCTGGAGACGGCCATCCGGCAGAGCGGCATTGTCGGCGACCACCCAAGCATTCTCAAGGCGTTGGAAACGTGCGCCCTGCTGGCCCCGTCGGAGGTTCCCGTCCTCATCCTGGGAGAGACCGGCACCGGCAAGGAACTCTTTGCCCGCTTCATCCATCGTCTCAGCCTCCGCCCCGCGGACCGCTTTGTTCCGGTGAATTGCGGCGCCATCCCGGCGGAACTGGTGGAAAGCCTCCTTTTCGGCCATGTCAAAGGCGCCTTCACCGGGGCGCTCAGCGTGACCAGGCCGGGAAGTTTACTCAGGCGGACGGCGGCACCCTGTTCCTGGACGAATTAGGGGAACTGCCTCTGGCCGCTCAGATTAAACTTTTACGGGTTCTCCAAGAGGGTGTGGTCGAACCTCTCGGGGCCGTGGGCGGTCGCAAGGTTGATGTCCGGATTATCGCCGCCACTAACAAAGATTTGCGCCGGGCCGTCCGGGAGGGCCAGTTCCGGGAAGACCTCTATTACCGCCTCAACGTCGGCGAAATCCAGTTGCCGCCCCTCCGGGAAAGACGCAGCGACATCCCCAAGCTGGCCCTTTACGTTCTGGACCGCCTCAACGCCAGGCTGAAACGCCCCAAGCGCCTGACCCCGGCGGCCCTTTCCAGATTACAGGTCCATACCTGGCCGGGGAACGTCCGGGACCTGGAAAACACCCTGGAGCGCTCCGCCCGCCTGACCAGCAAAGACCTCCTGGACGCGGACGACCTCCAGATAGCCGAACCCCTGAGCGCCGCCGATCCCCTGGTGAGCCTGCCCGAACCCCGGGCCGATTTTTCCCTGGAGGACTATCTCCGCCAGACCAGGCGGAGGCTGCTGCTCCGGGCCCTGGAACTGTCCCACGGCAACCAGACCGCCGCGGCCCGGCTCCTGGGGATCTCGCCCCAGGCGGTGCATAAATTCCTACAAGGCGAGAAGGATGAATTTAACCCAAGTTGAAATACATCAACCCTGGTTGAAAGTGCTCTGTGGCCCCGGCAGGGCTGCCATGGCTTTTTCCCCATAAACACGCACTCCGATAGGTCTTGCCTTTTGGCACAACCTTTGCTTTATTAATAAGCAGGTCTAAAAAGCAAGGAAGAAACCATGATCACCGAATATCAAATCGCCAATTTCAAAGCCTTCGGCAGCCCCCAAACCCTGCCCATCCGGCCCATCACCCTCATCTTCGGGCCGAATTCATCGGGGAAGAGTTCGATTTTTCAGTCCGGGAAACTTCCGAAGGGACGCTGCCCGAAGGGGCTATGCCCATCACCCCTGATCAGGTCTCGGTGGTCTATGTCCAGCCCGGCCCGGAGGGCTCCCAGATCATTCCCCTGCCTGTCACCGAGGACGGGGACTTCGCCCAACCATGGCCGGATGGTTTCTTTTCCCGAGCGAGCCCGGGAGTTGATGTAACATGGTGTATGAATTTGCCATTGAACCCGATTTGGTGGCGACTTGGGGAAAGCTTCCCAACTATAAGATTTTTTATCAATAATTTCGGTTTAGGAACCCCACAGGATCATGTCGGAATTTCCCAAACTGAAAAATTGGCGGCGGCGGGTATTGCAGGCCGCCTCAGGAAAAGACGACATGGAAAAGCAGCGCATTACGGCCATGGTTAGCCGATCTTGCCGAAACCGTGGTTAAGCGGGAGGCAGCAGGTTACGATGGGGCCCCCGTCATGGCTTGCCAATGCCGAAAAAGTGCACACGAGAGCAGCCTTTTCATGCCATCCTGGCCACCAGCAGGTCCGGGAACAATATCTGTGTGCTCACTGAGCATGATATTTTGGGGGAAAACTGTGATCTATGGAACTTGCCGCAAGAAGAGGTTATTCCCCGGCAAGCTCCAACCATGGGTCAGGCTGTTGCTGCCCTGCTGAGCAATTGCTGCGCAGCTATTTTTATAGATCCTCATTTCAACCCTGATAAACTTAGATTCCGCTTACCTTTTGAGCACTTTTTTCAGGCCTTAATGAATCGAAGCAATAGATCATTTACATGCCGTGTCGAAGTGCAAACCTCTGATGAGCTTGGACCATCTTTTTTTTTCGCGATAAATGCCAGAGATACCTAATTATCCCGCATGGCCTCAAGGTAATTTTCAGACAATGGCAAGAGAAGCCCGGAGGAGAGAAACTTCATAATCGGTATATTCTTACTGATATCGGCGGAGTTGATTTTGGCACCGGTT
>CAWBKT010000038.1:0-271109 GCA_963789385.1 uncultured delta proteobacterium
TTTAGACATCTATTCAGGCTTCTCAGGATCTTGTTAATAAGTTGGATTCGAGACATTATACCGCAAGATCCTCCCGAGTAAATAGAAGAAAATTGAGCCATCGAAAAGCTTAATGATTCCGGAGCCAGGCCAGGGTAACCAGCAGCCAGGTAAATTCGTTGGCCGCTTCGCTGACGGCCGCCCCCAGGCGGTTGCGGTCCCAACCCGCCTCCCGGATGGCAAACCAGAGCTGGCCCAGACGAGTCATAATGGCCACATGACCGGCCAGCAGCATGCCGGCGGCCAGACCGGCGCCCCCAACCTGGTATATTTTATAGGCCAGGGTAACCTGAGGCAGTCCGATGAAGCAGACGCCAAAGAATCCGGACACCATGGGGTCGGTCCAGGCAAGGCCGCGCCACCGGCTCCAAACCAGGGTTAAGAACAATCCCAGAATTACGACCGTGGCGGTGACTGTATCTTTGGCGTCCCAGATGGCGGTTCCCATCCAGAGCAGGAGGGCCAGGTTGGCAGCGATGACCAGAGTCCAGATGCCATAACTCCAGACGGTTTGCCGGGTGACGCGGCTTGGCCGGATGCGGTGGGCCTGGATGGTCAACGCCAGGTTGATGAGCAGGAACGCCAGCCAGCTTGCCAGCCAACTGATGTTGAGCCCCTGGGAGGTGGTGAGGAGGCGGACAAACTGACTGGTGCCGGACACTGCCGCCAGTACCGGTTGGAGCAGAAAGAAAAAATCGGCCGTTAACTGTTTTTTATCAGTCATAAAAGGGTAATTGCAGAGGAATTGTTATTCGCTGAAACTATATCACAGCCACCGGCTGGGGCAGATTAATTTTTTGGAAAAACCGGGGATATTATTGGATCAGATAAATATTTACCGAAAGTGGGACAGTTGTTCCAGGTGTGCTTGAGAATTATTGTAGATTTTTATATTATTATCGTATGACCTACGATACGCTGATCTATAATGCCCTGCTGCTGACCATGGAGCCGGGCAGCCAACCCGGGTATCAGGGGTATGTGGCCGTTCAGGGAGGAAAAATCGCGGCGCTGGGACAGGCCGAGAATTACCAAGATCTCCCAGCGGCGGTGGAGAGGTGGGATGCCGGAGGCAATCTGGTCATGCCGGGGCTGGTCAACTGCCATTGCCACGCGGCCATGTCCCTGTTCCGAGGTCTGGCGGATGATCTGCCCCTGGAGCAATGGCTGCACCGGCATATTTTCCCGGCCGAGGCTCGGTGGGTGGATTTTGACTTTGCCGCGGCCGGGACGCGTTTGGCCGCGGCGGAAATGATTCGGGCGGGGGTAACCTGCGTTGCCGACGCCTATTTCTGGGCGGCCGGAGCCCGGCAGGCCTTTAGAGAAGCAGGGTTGCGGGCCGTAGTGGCCCAGGGGGTGATTGATTTTCCCGCCCCCGGTGTCCCGGACCCGGCGGACAATCTCAGGGTGGCCAGGGATTTTATCGACTCCGGCCGCACCGCCGGTTCTGAGCTGATCACCTCGAGCCTGTTCTGCCACTCGCCCTATACCTGCGGCGCCGGGACCTTGCAGGGAGCCAAGGCCATTACCAGGGAGTATGAACTGCCCTTTTTTATCCATCTGGCCGAGACGCGGCACGAGGTGGAACAGAGCCGGCGGGATAAGGGGATAAGCCCGGTAGCATACCTGGACAGCCTGGGCCTGTTGGATGAAAAGACCGTGGCAGTGCATGCGGTCTGGCTTGACGAGGCCGACCGTACGCGGTTGGGCGACCGGCAGGTAAAGCTGTGCCATTGTCCGGAGAGCAATCTGAAATTAGGATCGGGGATTGCACCGCTGGTCGATCTGCTGCAACGAGGGCTGACCATCGGCCTGGGCACCGACGGGGCGGCATCCAATAATAACCTTGATCTCCTGGGCGAAATGGGTATGGCGGCAAAACTTCATAAAGTGGCGGCGCTGGACCCGACGGTGCTGCCGGCCCGGCAGGCGGTGGCCATGGCTACTCGGGCAGGGGCCCGGGTCCTGGGCCTGGAAGCGGTGACCGGATCGTTAAGGCCGGGAAAAGCCGCGGACCTGATTGTCATCGACCTGCATCAGCCCCACCTGACGCCGCTGTCTGACCCTTACTCCCATCTGGCCTATACCGCCGGCGCCGGTGATGTCCGGGAGGTGATGGTGCAGGGGCGCTGGCTGCTGCGAGACCGGCAGTTAATGACCCTGGACTGGGGTGACATTAAGGCCGCAGCCCGGCGCTGGCGTCAGAAGATACAGCCGTCGGCGGCGCCGGAATAAGTGGCGGGCAATTGACAACCAGGTGAAATATTGTTAATTTTTAGGTAATGTCAACATGGGAGATAAATATCATGGAATTTATCCTGGGGCTGGGAACTGGCCTGGTTCTGGGGATTGGCCTCACTCTGGGTGTGGCCAAGTTCAAGAACCTGTTCAAAAATTCGGAAGTAAAACAACTCCGGGAGGAAGTGCGGCACCTGAAGCGGCGGCTTGATGAAAAGGACCGCCATGTTGCCCGTATGCTTTCGGAAACCGAAAAGCTGGTTCAGGGCTTGTCCCGAACCAAAAGTTTGCCACCCCAGCAATTACAGTGAAAATCTTATTGGTTAGCGGCTGGTTTGATTTATTCAGAGGAGAATGACGAACATGACAAGAACCGAAATTTCTGTGCGCGGCGCCCTGGCCGGTGGTTTAACCGGTCTGGCGGCAGATTTGGCCATTGCGGAATTGACCGGTCACCATATCACCACCGGCCTTTTGGAACTTATCGGCGTCGGGGTCGGTATGTTTCGGTTGGACCGGCGCATTTATGAAGCCATCCAGGACACCTTGACCCGGGCCAAAGTCAGGGACGATGAAGATTACCGTCAGGTGGCGGAACGCATCGACGAGATGACCATGGATCTGCCGGAGTTGCGGGAGACCATCCTGAACCTGGTGGAAGCGGGCATGTCGGCGCAGAAAGCGTAGAAAAAGTGGTCAGGGGCCAGTGCTCAGTGGCCAGTAAAAGACAAGGCATCTTATAAGAAAACCGTGAGCCGTGAGCGGTGAGCAGTGAGCCGAAAAAAGAATGGATCGATCAACAGGCCCAGTGTGGTTTTCATGCTTCGTTGTGATTTTTAAACATGATGACTTTTGGGAACCCGCCTGGTGCGTGATTTTGATTAATGGGCAGAGGGAAAACAGTAAATGGCGTTAGGAGTTAACATGCTCTTCCGGGTGGGCCGGAAACTTCTGGCGGAACCGCTGGAAGATACCGGCCTGCTGCCCGGCAAATATTATCGCTCCCAAGCCCTGGAGGCGCTCCAGGAAAATGATTTTCCGGAATGCCTGCGTTACCTCACAATGGCGGAGACGCACCGCAAGTCTCAGGCCCGGATGGTGGCGCAATTGCTGATACTTCGCTGCCGGATGCTCTTGCAGGATCATGAAGCGCCGGCTGCGAATTCTGGCGGACCGGCTGCGGTTGGAGACGGCAACGGCTAAGCTCAGCCGTTATCGGGAATTAGTGGTGGAAGAGCAGAAAGCCGTCCGGCTCCTGGAACGGTATATCCGGGAAGCCCAGGACCTGGTAAAAAAACCGGAAGATTCAACCCCTGCCGCCCATCATGCGGCTAACTCTGCCTGATTCAGCGTTGTCCGGCGTCGAACCTCAAGACCATTTTTTCATGCAGATGGCCCTGGCGGAGGCCGAAAGGGCCCGGGAGATGGGTGAAGTACCGGTGGGAGCCATCGTGGTTGATCCAGGCGGCGAGATCATCGGCCGGGGCTGCAATCAATCCATCGCCAGCCGGGACCCGACCGCCCACGCCGAAATCGTGGCCTTAAGGCAGGCCGCCCAAAGCCTGGGCAATTACCGATTGCCCGGCTGCGTCATGTATGTTACCATAGAACCTTGCATTATGTGCCTGGGGGCCTTGCTTCAGGCCCGGATTCGGCGCCTGGTGTTTGGCGCCGCCGACCCCAAGGGCGGGGCCTGCGTGTCGCTTTACCGCTTGCCGGAAGACGAGCGTTTAAATCACCATATCGAAGTAGTCGGCGGCGTTGCCGAAACCGAATGCCGCACCCTGCTCCAGGATTTTTTCCGCGAGCGCCGAAAAGCCGCCGAGCCGGATTGACCTGATTGCAGGGTGGAAAGCCTCCCGCCTTCTGGACAACCGTGAGCGGTGAGAGTAAGCCGAAAACGATCCATCAACAGGCAAATTTCGTTTTCCTACTCTATATGATTCTATCATAATGACTTATATGCATGGATATTTATAAGAAACCTTTGCGGAGGGGTACCGAAGAGGCCGTAACGGGGTCGACTCGAAATCGACTTGGGGGCTCATAACCTCCACGTGGGTTCGAATCCCACCCCCTCCGCCATTTAAATATAGTATATTCAATAAGATAGATGAGTAAAATAAGATGCCCCAAAAAGGCTTGGGCTCGTCGTTATAGTTTGAAATTCTTCTTAAGAACCAGTCAAAAAATAAAAATACTGCTATGGTAGTCCCTTTTCCACGGCCTTTTCCTTACCGGAATCCCTTCTCTTTTTTCCTGCAAAGGTAATCGCCTTTATGCTCTCAATTAACTGCATCAGCGAAGTGAAAAAAATTGTAAGGAAACAGGGTCATGAAAATTGTTCTGGCAACTCCTCCGGCGGATGGTTCTAAATGTGGTCCTGGAATGCCTCCACCTCTCGGGCTGATTTATGTCGCTACGGCCACGCAAAAAAAGCTCGGGAATAAAGTCATAATTGTTGACGCTTATTCCCAAGGCTTTTACGCTGAGGAAGCTGCAGCTCGGGTACTGGCGCACCAGCCGGATATCTTTGGGTTGTCCGTAATGAGCACCAATATCAATCGAGGCCTCAAGCTCTTGAAAGGGGTAAAGGCAGCCAGGCCCTCCGTGACAACCGTACTGGGCGGTCAGCATGCCACCCTCTTTGACCGGCTTTTGCTCCGGGAGGTTCCTGAAGTTGATATGGTGCTCCGTGGTGAGGGGGAAGAATCTTTTCCCAAGCTCTGTCAAACTCTGGAAAAGAATCAGACCCTGACCGGACTGCCGGGACTATCTTATCGAGACCGGGGAAAAATTATCCAGGGACAGCCTCAGGTAATTAAGGATTTGGATGCCCTGCCTTTTCCGGACCGCACTATACCAGATTACCAGGGGTATTACACACATTGGGGCTATTGGCAAACAGACATCGGGGTGCCGATGACCAGCATTGTTGCCTCCCGGGGCTGCCCGGGCCATTGCACCTTTTGTACCCGCATCCCCGCAGAACTGTCCAGATGGAGGCCCCGGAGCCCCGAAAATGTGGTCCAGGAACTGCGTCAGTTGTCTCGAGACGGCTACAAGGTGGTCGTGTTTACGGATGAGAACCTGACCGTCAGCGCCTCCCACATGAACCACCTGAGCCGCCTGATTATCCAGGAAAACCTCCAGATGCGCTTTGGCTTCGAGGGGTTCGTTGAACATCTGCCCGATTCGACCCTGGGGCTCATGCGGCAGGCAGGATTCGACCTTTTCTTCCTGGGAGTGGAAAGCGGCTCCGATCCCCAGCGGCGGCGCTACAAAAAGACCGGTTCGGCTCATGCCGTGGCCCAAGGGATACAGCGGGCTAAAAAGCATTATTTCCTGGTTTACGCCTGGCTTATGATCGGAGGGCCGGGAGAAACTCGGGCCGATCTGAATAATACCAAAAACTTTCTGAGAGAAGCCCAGCCCCACCTTATCAATATTGGCAATCTGAGGGTTCATCCGGGCTCGCAATTATGGAATGAATTGGTGGGACCCGCCGAACCAGCCACCTTGAAGGAGGCCGACAGCCGCGAAATCTCAGACTTTCCCGGTCAGGCCGATCAAATCTCTTTGGCAAAACAGGCTCAGGAAATTTACGGGTATTATTTAAAAAAGTTTTTTCTACGCCCGGGCGCCCTGCTCGAGGTCCTGGGCCTGATAAAACACAACCCACTGGTTCGGCTAACTTTCAGGCATCTCCTCAAAAAAATTTCTCTGCTGTTACAACTCCTGAAAACCAGGTATGGTTGATTACGGTTAAACTCACTGTTTAGCCAGATCGAGTCGGATTTTTCTCTTCCCGTATTACTGCTTTATTATAAATTCAATAAGTTATACAGAAAGAATATCAATATTGATCGGAAAAACAATGCTCAAGACTTGCTTAGTTAAACTATTTCAATAAGATAGCGTTTCCGGATGGAAACTAGTTTAGCTATTTCTGCCGGAAATTGTCGAATCTTGCTCAATAATCAGGTAAAATTATTAAAAAATGTATTCCATTGCTTGATCGTGACGCCCCTGTAATCAACAGTCAGGCCCGGACTTCTAAAAACTTATCCCATAAAAAGGAGTTGGGATCGATGACTATCCACTTTCCTAAGATAATACTGGTAATTGCAATCATCGTGTCATCGCTTGTGAGTTTTGGCAATGCGGCTGAGCCCCCGAGACCCATTCAAATTGCCATTTTGCCTTGTGAGAACATTGAAACCACCTTCAAGAAATTTTACCCCTTCCTTAGATATGTAGGCCAACAGACAGATCTGGAAGTGAATCTTATGGTTCCACCCGATTTTTCAACCTTTGAAACCTGGTTGCGAAAAGGTGAGATAGATTTTGTCCTGCAGGATCCGCATACTTACCTCATGACTATCAACTCTTACAATAATGATGCCCTTCTCAGAGTTCTATCAACAGAAGGCAAAACCACGCACTCGGCAGTGGTCGTAGTGCGACGCGATAGCCAGATAAAGACCTTGAGCGATCTCAAAGCCAGGACGGTTATGTTCGGAGACAAATCATCTATCACCAAATGGGTGGCAGCAAGATTGTTATTTGCCGAAAACGGGATAAACATCGATAAAGATTTAAAGGCTTATTCTCATGGCGGCTCCTGCGAGGACATTGCCTTCAGTGTCTATCTCAAATCAGTTGATGCCGGAGTAATCTGCGATCATTTCCTGGGGGAACACGAAGAAAAACAGAAAGAGCTGGGGGTGGAGGCCATTAAGATTATGGTCATTAGCAGGACCAAACCCGTACCAACCAGGGTTTTTGTTCCCCGAAAAGATGTGAATCCGGATATCGTCAGAAAAATTAATAATGCCTTGCTCGCATTGGATCGAAAAAATCCCGACCATGCCAAAATATTATTCGAGGCGGAGTCCGGCGGATTTGAGAGGGCTCAACCTCAAGATTATTCCGAGGTGCGGAAATTAATGACGAGAAGTCTGGAAGATTGAGAACCTTCAGTTTCTAGCACTTCGCCAGGAAATTGCCAGGATATGCGAGCCTCCCCTCATTGGCTGCACGTTAGCCTTCGGACCAAGCTGACTTTGTTGATTGAAGCCTTGGTCATAATCCTTGTCGTGGTAACCGGGATCATCACCACGGTGCACGAAAAGGAGACTTTGGAAGGCGAACTTTACAAACGAGGACTGGCCTTAGCCCAGGATTTAGCCAGATTTTCCATCAGTCCTTTACTCAGTAACGATCTGGCCACCCTGCGGCGTTTCGTTAATCATACGCTGACGCAGGATTACGTGCTGTATGCCCTCATCTTAGACCCTCGCGGTCGGGTGGTCATGCACACCGATTTGAACGAGGTCGGCAAAGTGTATCGTGATAAACTTGCTTTAATCGCTGGCAGTTCCCAGGAATCCGGCTGTACTCGCCTCGATTCCAAGGAGAAACAAGGTTCAATGCAACATTTATGCACCCATCAAAGTTTCCGAAGCCCGGCTGGGAACAGTCCTGTTGGGATATTCCTATAAGGCGGTTACCGATGAAATTGCTGCCGCCCGGCGCCGGATATTGTATATCGGTTTGGGAACCATAATCATCGGCGGCATTATTGCTTATCTGTTGGCCACTTTCATTTCCTTGCCCATCAAAAAAATAACCGTCAGGATGGAGAAAGTCGCCGGTGGGGACTTGGCGGCCATAGTTGACATTAACCGCAGCGATGAAATCGGCAGCCTGGTAAATTCCTTCAATCGGATGGCCGCCGACTTGGGAAAGCATCGCAAGCATCTTGAAGTCCTGGTGGAAGCTCGCACCGCGGCGTTGACTGAGGCCAATCAACAATTATCCCAGGAAATCAGAGAACGCCGCAAAGCCGAAGCAGACCTCCGGCAATCACAGGAACAGTTGCGGGACCTGGCCTCTCACCTCCAATTCATCCGGGAAGAGGAAAGAATCCAAATCGCCCGGGAAATCCATGATGAATTGGGACAGGCGCTGACAGCCATTAAGATGGACATACACTGGTTGGGCCATAAGTTGCCCGAGGATCAACAGCTTCTCTTTGACAAGCTTAAGGCCATGTCAAAGCTCGTTGATTTGACTGTCCAGACAGTGCGTCGCCTTTCCTCCGAATTGCGGCCCAAATTGCTGGATGACCTCGGCCTATCGGCTGCCATCGAGTGGCAAGCCAGCGAATTTAGCAATCGGGCGGGCATTCCGTGTGACTTCAGGTCCGAGCCGGATGATATTATCTTGGATAAAGCCCGCTCCACTGCCTTTTTCCGCATTTTTCAAGAAACCTTAACGAACATCGCCCGCCACGCCCAGGCTACCGAGGTAGAAGTTATCCTCAAAAAAAATCCCGATAACGCGGAGATGATCGTGCGGGATAATGGTACCGGGATCACCGACCAGGCAATTTTAGATCCCAAATCCCTGGGAATTACGGGAATGCGGGAGCGGGCCCATTCCCTGGGAGGCAATTTTCAGATTGCCGGGGTCCCGCACCGGGGCACCACGGTTAAAGTCAGCATTCCCCTGGAAGAGAAAGGAGTGCCCCAGTGATCAAAATACTCATTGCCGATGATCACGCGATTGTGCGGGAAGGTCTGAAACAGATTCTGGCGGAGACTGCCGATATGCTCGTGGCCGGTGAAGCGACGAATGGGCGAGAGGTCCTGGAACGGGTCAGAAAGGAAGATTTTGATCTGGTTTTATTAGACATTGCCATGCCGGGCAAAGACGGACTGGAAACGCTCAAAGAGTTGAAGCTGGAAAAACCTAAGCTTCCAGTCCTGGTGCTGAGTATCTACCCGGAAGAACAATATGCCGTGCGCCTTTTGAAGGCGGGGGCCGCCGGCTATTTGACCAAGGAGAGTGCTCCGGAGGAACTGATCGCCGCCATCCGCAAGGTCTCACAAAAAGGGAAATATATCAGTGCCTCTCTGGCGGAAAAACTGGCTTTCTATCTGGAAGCGGATGTGGAAAAACCGATTCATGAAATGCTCTCTGATCGCGAGCATAAAGTGATGCTGCTGATTGCCTCAGGGAAGACCGTCACCGAGATTGCCGATGAGATGTGCCTCAGTATCAAGACCATCAGTACCTATCGGGTCCGCGCCTTAAACAAAATGGGCCTCAAAAACAATTCTGAGTTTACATATTACGCTTTAAAACATGGACTGGTGGACTGAAAATCCCAGAATCCCTTCCCGAAGCCTCTTACCAGTCTGCCAGAATCCTGTCCGGTTTTTTTCAGGAGCCACTGCCATCAGTCCCCCATGGTCAGCGTAGGACAAACACTGACACTGAGGGGACCGCAAGTCCTACAGTAAAATTGGCTTTTATCTGATTTACAAAGTGCTTCCATCGAACTATCATTAATCCATGCAAGATCTTGTATATTTTGTTAACTTTCGTGGAAATTGGAGGGAAAAATGAAAAAATTAATCGTAACACTGTTGGTGTTGTCTTTCGCCTGGCCGGGGTCTCTCTGGCGGCCGCCGGTATTGCGACCTGGTTGCCCTAATCCTGATTGCCCTGATTGTGATTTGTGACGGCACTGGTCCCAAAGGTCCAGGTCCCAAAAAATAACCTAAGAACTAATAAACTTGAAGGTTTTCCCATAAGTAATTAAGTTCTGTCCAAGGGCCAGGAGAAATTCTGGCCCTTATTTTTGGGCCTGAGAACAATCTCCACTCCAAAGTTAACCCTGGTCATGGTTATCTAGTTCTCGTAGGACAAACACTGACACTGTGTAGACCGCCAGTCCTACAGAAAAATCGGGTTTTATCTGATTTACAGGAAATTTTGTTCAAGCTATGATGTTATTAACAAAGTTCTTGTTCTCATTGGCACCGGGTTCTCCGGCCAATTCCCTGAATCAGAGAAAATTATTGGCGGCTTGATTTGAGAAGATCATTATCCAAATCAGGGTAGGCCGCCAGTGTACAAGAGGTAGCGCCCGAATAACTCGGTAAAAAAAGGAAGGAGTGTGACGTGATGCAAGACAGCTGTAAAAGCAAGGCAATGAGATGGCTCGTGGTGGGAGGACTGCTGCTGGTAATGAGCCTCACTTCCATGGGTTTCGTGCAAGCCGCCACCGAATTTTCTACCTGGCAAGAAGCGCTGCAGTATATTCGTGAAGAGGAAAAGCTAGCCAGAGATGTCTATCTCGTTCTTTATGAACAATGGCGACTGACTATCTTCAAAAATATCGCAGCCAGCGAGCAGAAACACATGGATGCCATCAAGAATCTGCTCGTTAAGTATCGAGTGGGGGATCCGGCGGACGGCAAAGAGATCGGCGAGTTTACCAATCCAGCAATTCAGCTTCTCTATAATGAGCTAAAGGCCGAGGGAACCTCCTCTGTGCCGGCAGCACTCAAAGTAGGAGTAAAAATCGAGGAATTGGATATGAAGGACCTGGACGAGGCGATATCCATTTCGACCAAATACAAGGATATCATTAATGTCTATAGCAACCTGTACCAGGGTTCCGAAAATCACCTCGCCGCCTTTCAATCTCATCTGGAGATCTTAAAAGTTAAACCCTGACCCATGCACCTGCCCGGCTCAGTCTAACCCGACGCGGCGTGGCGGGGATCCATCAGGCGCTTCCTGGAACGCTTCAGGGAGCGCCAATTTTTTGGATTGCCCCACTATTCATTCCTCAGCATTCCTATCACTAGCTGCTCTTCTCCAATTCGCCGGCTACCGAAAAAAGGTCAGGCACCGTAAAGACCTCAACACTACCGACGACAATTTTTTCTATAATCCCACTGCCTCGGCGATTTTTATTATCTCTAAGGTTGACAATCTGCTTTAATCAGGTCAAAATAACCGGATAATTGATTTTTCTTAATTCGCTTTTATGCGGAGAGGTGCCCGAGCGGCTGAAGGGGCGCGACTGGAAATCGCGTGAACGCTTAATAGGTGTTCCGAGGGTTCGAATCCCTCCCTCTCCGCCATTTCTATTTTTGAGGGAGAGACCAGGGGGCAGGTCACCTGCCACTCTCTCAAACTCCTTCCCCAAACCCCGGCAGGATGTGTCAACACGAGACGCAAGTGCTGCCGGGGTTTCCATTTTTAAATCAGCTGACCAAAGGCGGGAGGCGCTACGCTTTCCCGCCTACAGATACAAAAATAAATCGTATTATCAGGTAGATATGGCCTGAGGGGTAATGCTCCGATACCCGGCCCGGGTAATGGTGGCAAAGTAGAAGGGCGGGCCGATTTCTTCCTGCAGGCCGGAAACTTTTTCCAGAAATTCCCGGCACATCCGGGTTAATTCTTCCAGGGGGGCGCCGGCCGTGAGGGCTTTGAAGAGGCGCATTTCCATACTTAAATTCCGGGGCATCACCAGTAAGGGCTGAACAGGCGTCACCTTGAACGGCAGGGCGTTGTTTTCGCTCTCCACCAGATAGATCTGGTACTGGTGGTCCGGGTCTTCCAGGGAATAGCCGGCCAGGATGAAGTTGAGCCGCCGGAGTTCATCTTCTTTTTCCGGGCCATGTTCCCTGAGGTAATCGCCGTAATGGTCCGAGAGAAAAGGGACGGCGAACCGCAGAATGTCTTCCACGGCCAGCAGTCCCCGGCGCAGCACCTCCCGGCGCAGTAAATGAGTTAAGGGGATGCTGACCCCGGAGCCGCCGCTGACGACGCCGGCATAACGCCCCAGGGGAAAGAGCTTCTCCACCGAAAAATATTCTTTTTGGCCCTGGGCATTAAAGCGGGTGGCCCGGCTGTCCGAGGCCATGATGATGCCGTTTTGGTTGAAACCTACCAGTGTCTGAGTCATGATGCCTTTTTTAGAAGTACTATTCTGTTGGTATTCGTGCCTTTTTGGAGGTTCTTGACGCCCCAGCAGTTGGAGGTCTTGGTAAAGGCCTGGTCGTTGACAATGACCAGCAGCGGCGTCAGTCCGGCGGCCCGGGCGGCGGGGACGACCAGGGTTTCCAGGAGCAGCTTGCCGCCCCGGACCTCGCCCACCTCAAAGGCCACATGGCCGCCGGGAACCAAGACTCTTTTAAGCTCGGCAAAGACCTGCTGCATCCGGTCCTGCCACTCGGCCGGTTTTTTTACCTGCCAGATCCGGACCTGGGAGGCGTCCAGGCCGTTAAACCAGCACCTGAGCCAATTATCCGTCTGATAATTGACGATGTCAAGGAAAGGCGGCGACGTGACGACCAGGGAAACAGACTGATCCGGGATGGCGGGAGTGTTGTCGCTGGAGCCGGTGAGGAGCAGGGCCCGGGGGGAAATTTGACTGAGGGATTGTCTTGCCGCCGCCTCAAGTTTTTTTAATAAGCTCCGGCTTTTCTTCAAAATAATCTCCGGGACGTTCCGAAAAGGCGGGGTTTGCCGGCGCCTGTCATTAATCCGGATCTGAGAGGCGACTGAAACGGCCTGGTTGGGCGGCAGGGTATAGACCGAGAAAAAGCCCGGTGAATGCCCGGTGAGCCGATTGGTGGCCACCAGGCGTATCCAGGCGTCGATGTGGTCCATCTCCCCGGCCCGGGCTTTTTTGAGCAGGTAGTCCCGCAGGTTGATCAGGGCTTGGAGCGTGTCGGGGTGATAGAAGACCAGCAGGTCGGCCGGAATATCCGCCGGCTGGTCAAAGGCGACGGCAGCTAATCGATCTTTCAGCTCCGGCAGGGTTGGCGGGAGCAGGCGCGGCCGGGTCAAAATTTCGCTTAAGGGGTTGATGTCGCAGCCATAAGGGATCCGGTTGAGCAGGGCCGCTTCGATGAGCGTGGTGCCCCGGCCCATAAAGGGGTCATAGACCACGTCGCCCGGCCGGGTCAGGCGCTCGATGAAAAACCGGGGCAGTTGGGGCTTAAAACAGGCGCGATAGGAAATTTCGTGCAGAGGGTGGGCGGCGCGCTGTTTGGCGGTCCAGAATTCATTGATGTAGACTGGAATGGGGACGGCCGGATCGGGGAAGGGGATTACCTGGGTTGGCTTGCCGAAGTCGTGGAATTGTTCAATGGCAGTAAAGAATTCTTTGTCGGATAAATTCTTTGCCGTCGTTTCATCAGTGAATAATTCAAGTTGACCGGCTAACATGAAAAATCTGCCTAAGCAAAGTAAAAACTATTGGATTAGAACCTAAGCGGCGAACCGCAAAATTTCCACTTCAGCGCCGTTTTTCACAGCCTCTTCGGCACGTTGCAATAATTTTGCGGTGACTTCTTCCGACAGGTAATACTCTCCGCAGTTTTCACAAACATCGGCAGCAACTTGTTTGAAAATGATAAGGCTTTCACCCCGTTGTAAGGTTACCGTGACCTTGCCCGGCTGAGTTTGACCGTGCTTACAAATGACACATTGCATTCATTTCACCGCCTCGGGACATAGACTTCCCGGGGTTTGATGCCGTCCGAGGGGCCCACCATTCCCTCTTTTTCCATCATTTCAATGATGCGGGCGGCCCGGTTGTAGCCGATGCGCAGGCGGCGCTGGAGCATGGAGATGGACGCCTGCCTGGTCTCGGCGACGATTTCGATGGCATCGGCGTATTTTTCATCCCTATCCCCCATCTCTTCTTCTTTGGTCTCTTCGTCCTGCATCTCCATGATGCCCACCTCGAATACCGGCGCCTGCTGGGTCTTGAGGTATTCCACCACCTGTTTTACCTCTTCTTCGGAGACGTAGGCCCCGTGAATCCGGTTCAGCCGGGAGGTTCCGGGGGGAATGAAGAGCATATCGCCGTTGCCCAGGAGGCGCTCGGCGCCGCCGGTGTCCAAAATGGTGCGGGAATCAACTTTGGAAGAAACCTGAAAAGAGATCCGGGTGGGGAAGTTGGCCTTGATGAGGCCGGTGATGACGTCAACGGAAGGCCTCTGAGTGGCCAGAATCAGGTGGATGCCCGCGGCCCGGGATTTCTGGGCCAGACGGATGAGATATTCTTCCGTGTCCCGGGAGGAGACCAGCATCAGGTCGGCCAACTCATCGATGATGATGACGATGTAGGGCAGCAGGCGCAGCCGCGGCTCGTCCTCGTCGTCCGTATAGACCTTCTGTTCCTTGATCAATTTCTGATTGTAGGTCTCGATGTTGCGCACTTCCAGGTCCGAGAGCAGGCTGTAGCGCCGTTCCATCTCTTCCACGGCCCAGCGCAGGGACGTGGTGGCCACCTTGGGATTGGTCACCACCGGATGCAGCAGGTGGGGGATGCCTTCATACGTGGACAGTTCAATGCGCTTGGGGTCCACCATGAGAAAGCGCACCTCTTCCGGGGTGGCTTTATAGAGGATGCTGACGATCATGGCATTAAGCCCGACGCTCTTGCCGGTGCCGGTGGCCCCGGCGATAAGCAGATGCGGCATTTTAGCCAGATCGGTAATCACCGATTGCCCGGTAATATCTTTTCCCAGGGCAATGGTCAGCCTGGAGGCGGCTTTGTGATAAACTTCGTGGCTCAGGACTTCCCGGAGGGTGACGAGCTGCCGTTTCGGGTTGGGAACCTCGATGCCGATAACGGCCTTGCCCGGCACCGGGGCGACGATGCGGATGGACATGGCTTTGAGGGCCAGGGCCAGATCATCGGCCAGACCGGTGACTTTACTGATTTTGACGCCCAGGGCCGGCTCGAATTCTATCATGGTGATGACCGGTCCGGGACGGATGGCCACCACCTTGCCTTCCACCCCAAAATGCATCAGAGTATTTTCCAGTTTCCGGGCCTGGGCCAGCAGAACCTCTTCCTGGACCTGCTGGTCGTAAGGCGGCGGCATCGACAAGAAATCCAGGGGCGGCAACTGAAAGTTGCTGATAGGCGGCATTTTCGTCTTTTTCGGCCGCTTAGTTTTTGACTCAGATCCGTCATTAATCCCAGCGGCTGTCAGCGTCTCCGTCTGAACTTGATTCGACGCCGCGGCCGGGCTTACCGGCGGTGCGGTAATGGCGGGCGGAACTTCCGAACTGCTGGAATGGGCGATCTCGGGGATCGGCAATTTGGCGGCCGACGGTTTCCGGTCAATGACGAAATCCGGTTCACGGTCCGGCCTCGGGGACTTCGACCGGGACCGGCCCAGACCGTTTACCCAGTCACCCGCCCGGGTAAGTAAGGCGACATAGGAAAGGCGGGTTATGCCCATGAAACTGGCCAAAGCCACGGCAGTGAAGATCAGCAGACTGCCGGCCGAATTAAAGATCGGCTGAAAATTACCGGTGAGCCAGCGGCCGATCCCGCCGCCCCCGGGAATATGGCTGCCGCCCCAGGCCAGGGTGGGCCAGCCCAGGGCCAGCAGACCGGAGGTGGCCAAAGGCAGGGTCAGATAGGCCATCGCCGTCCAGGGCGAGATAATCGTGAGAGATCCCTGATAGCTTTGCAGGGCCAGCCAGCTCAGCATGATGGGCAGCCAGAAGGCGGCCAGCCCAAAGCCTCCCATGAGCCAGGCAGCAATCTGGGCGCCTACCTTGCCGACCCAATTGGAGACGGCCGGGACTTTTCCCATAGCCGTCAGGGTCTGGGGGTCTGCCGGGCTGTAGGACACCAGGCTGAAGATGAGAAAGATATCCAGGACCAGCAGGACCAGGGCCAGCAGTTCCTGGCTGAGACGGCGCCCCGGGGGCTGGGCCGGCGGCGGCACCGGGCGCTTTGGTTTAAGAATCTTCTTATTTTTCGCTCTTTTAGGGGTAGGCATGGGAAAATGTTGATAATTTTGTTGCCCCCATTGTAACCGGTCACGAGGGGGATTGCAACGTGAGAAATGGAACGAAGATTTTTGAATGCGGTACACTAACAAAGGCGACTGTCCGATTTAGCGGTTTGGCCGCTACCTCCTTAAGATAAAAAAATTATCAATAATAATCGGAAGAAATTTATTACTGATATGGTAATAATTTTAATTCATAGTTTTTTGTGAAAATATATTTAAAATTAATGTATTGCATAATAAGATTTTTTAATAAATAATACCTATAATAA
This sequence comes from uncultured delta proteobacterium, assembly GCA_963789385.1. Taxonomy (GTDB): domain Bacteria; phylum Desulfobacterota; class Desulfobaccia; order Desulfobaccales; family Desulfobaccaceae; genus Desulfobacca. The sequence continues at coordinate 16,187 of CAWBKT010000038.1, forward strand.
ATTAATATTTTAATGAAATCATTTAATTAGGGAGGGACTTTGACCATGGCTAGAGAAAAATATTATATTGTCACCGCCAGTTCGCTCAATATCCGCTCTGGTCCGGGAATCGATTATGAAATCCTGGGTTCTGCCGAAAAAGATGAGAAAATCATATCTCCCAACACCAAAAATTGGGTACCTATTGTATTAGACGATGACACCATAGGTTGGATGGCTGAGAACTATCTCAAGAAAGTTTCAAAAGGAAAGCCTGAACTACAGGAAAAACCTGCACCCGCAGGCTCGAAAGTCGATTTTCCCCTCTTTCAAGAAGACCTAACGGATCTGTTCGGAGTCCCCAATTATGATCTATTTACCCGAAAGAATCTGATTAATATTGACTTGAAGGAGTTCACCGACTCCCTGGCCCATGTACGGACCTTTGATGGCAAGCCCTTCACCTCGGTCTATGGTCATTACCTTCTGGAAGCACCGCTTAAGAAGGCCCTGCGTCTGGTTTGTGAACGAGGCCTGGCGGAGGAATTGAAAACCTATGACGGCTGCTTTAACTCCGCGCCATAAAAGCTGGAAGATCTTTTCGTCCTTCCTGGACTGGCCATAGATTTTAATCAGGCCACAAATCCATTTACAAACCAGGCCTCAGGATCCTGGCCGGATCTAATTACCGATTTTTCAGACGAATTTGTCAAGTGCTTTTCAGAAGCCGGTTTTGAATGGGGTGGCCTCTGGAAATCGGTCCACGATGCTATGCATTTCCAGATGCCCTGGACCCAAGATTGGCGGGATTCATCGGAGCCACTAAGGCCCCAGGTTCCTGCCAAGGAAAAAGTAGAACCAGAAATATCAGAAACAGACGTGCAAGGGGAATATCCTCTTTTTCAAAAGGAGTTACTTGATACATTCGGGACTCCCGATTATAACCAGTTTCCCAGAGATAATCTTAAAAAGATTAACTTAAGTGAGTTCACCGACTCTCTGGCCCATGTACGAACCTTTGACGGCAAGTCCTTCACCTCGGTCTACGGCCATATCCTTCTGGAAGCACCACTTAAGAAGGCCCTGCGTCTGGTTTGTGAACGAGGTCTGGCGGAGGAATTGAAAACCTATGACGGCTGTTTTAACATTCGCGCCATGAAAGCCGGAAGCTCTTATTCGGTCCATTCCTGGGGATTGGCCATAGATTTTAATCAGGCCACAAATCCATTTACAAACCAAGCCTCAGGATCCTGGCCGGATCTAATTACCGATTTTTCAGACGAATTTGTCAAGTGCTTTTTAGAAGCCGGTTTTGAATGGGGTGGCCTCTGGAAATCGGTCCACGACGCTATGCACTTCCAGGTGCCCTGGACCCAAGATTGGCGGAATTCCTCGGAATCACCAAAGCCTGAGGTTTTTAGGGAAAAGATAGCGCCGGAAAAGCCGGCCATCTCTTCCGGTGAATTCGATTTTTCTACCAAGGAAGGCACTATCGCCGCAATCGAAGCCGAATGCCAGAGACAAGGCATCGGAATGCCCGAGCAGGTCGCTTACGTATTGGCGACGACAGAGTGGGAGACGGCGCATACCTTCCAACCTGTCCGGGAGGCGTTTAATCGTAGTGAGGATTGGCGCCGGAATAACTTCAGGGTACTATCCGTATTACGGTCGGGGTTATGTACAACTCACCTGGGAGGACAATTACAAAAAGTATGAGGATATTCTTGGCATTGATTTGGTGGATCAACCTGACCTGGCTCTGGATCCCAAAACCGCCCTCTTTATCCTGGTGCATGGCTTTAAAACCGGGGCTTTCACCGGTAAAAAAATTACTGATTTTATTAATGAAGAAGAAGAGCCAGATTTTTATAATGCCCGGAAATGCATCAATGGGTTAGACCATGCTCAAGATATCGCCGATATCGCCAGTGAGAAATATTTGGTTTGACGAATCGATTTAACAACTTCTTTTCTTAAAAACGTCTTGACATGGCGGGGTCAGTAAGAGTGCAGGGGAAAGCAGAAAGGATGCGAAAGATCTTTAAATCCGAAGGAGAACCGGCATTGAAAATGACAGGCTTATCTTACCTGCTAATCGTGATGCTCCTGATTTTTGCCGTATCCGAATATGCTAACGGGCAGGAAGTAGCGGAATTTGCGCCGGTGGTGGCCGCCCAGGAGGCCGGGGGCGGAAGCATTACAGGTTATTTGCTGGGGGGGTGGTCCAAGGACGGCTGGTTACATGACCAGGAAGCGGCCCGACTGCTTAAAGGCGGGGAAACCTATCGGTTTTATAACCTTACCGGCGAATTGGGTGAGGCGCCGGGAAAGCCGCCGGCTTCTTTGGGGGAAACCTGTAGCCAAAGCTTTGGGGTTACCTTTGACACCGCACCGGCATGTGCAGGCGGAATAGTGGGGGTCGGCGGCCAGGTTAAGGCAATGCCCCGGCAGATCAAGTTGCTGGGAACGGATCAGGAGGTGTATAAAAAGGCCGCAGCAGCCATTTTACGACAGAAGGGGATCAGACGCCCGGAGGTAAACCTCACCCAGGTGATTCGAGTTGATTTGGAGGGTGACGGGAAAGAAGAGGTACTGGTAAGCGCAACCCATTACGGGGAGGGATTGAGATCACGGGCTAACCCTGGAGATTATTCTTTAATTTTTTTAAGGCGGATGTCCCAGGGCAGGGTGGTAACCCGCATCATTGAAGGTGATTTCTTCCCCATGGGCCTCAAGTTCGGGGCACCGGGGGAACACCGGGTAGGAGCGATCCTGGATCTTAACGGGGACGGCGTCATGGAGATTGTCCTTTTCGGCCGGTATTATGAAGGAGACTGGGTCACGGTGTACCGGATTGAGGGGGGCAAAGTAGTAAAACTATTTTCGGTGGGATGTGGAGCTTAAAAAACAGTGATGCGGACTGAGGACTGAGTGAAATTATCCCGGCCTTAAAATGGGCCAATGAAGGACGCACCAATTTAAAAATAGGCCGGCCGGCATTTTTTGAAATTTTCGCCCCATGAAACAGCTCCGCCGCGGTAGCAATCTTACTGGGGTGCACCTGTCCATTGAAACCTTGCGAAGCGACCGGTTGAAAGTTTAACCACTCGATTCCGGCTGATCAAAGATTTTAATGCGTCGACAAAAACTGCTGCTCAATCCCGGTTATCGCACTGAGGGTTTGCAGAGAGGCAGCTCCGGACTTCAATGTGCTCTCAACCACGCGTACCGTGCCAGGGCAATCGCATCTTCCAGCCTGAGCGAGCGTGGTTCTTGCCCACTCTTTATCGTAAGTGGGGGCTGGGCCGCCATCGATAAGAATATTGTATACCTGGTGCGCCGATCCGTACTCAATCCAAGAGCATCACCGTGCTTGCCGGCAACATGTGGAGAGAAATCAAGGCCTGTCCTCCTCTGAATTGCTATAGAAGTCATTCCCGCCGCTACCGGCAGAGGGAAGGGCGCCCCCGCCCCCTGCCGTTTTAGATTGAGAGGCAGACGTCTGCGCAATTAATCCGTCGAGGCATTGGATTACAATATCAGTCCTACTCTAGTGCCAACCGTCCGAATTGCTTTATTTTTTGATAGTTTTTCTCACCCAGTCACCCAAGACGGCCAGATTAGCATAAAGCCCCGGGAAATTAGGTTGAGCACAGCCAATCCCCCAACTGGTGGCTCCAGCCAAAACGAGATTGAGATTTTGATCTTTCACAATGAAAGGGCCACCCGAATCGCCCTGGCAGGCGTCTTTGCCGCCAACTTTGATATAGCCCGCAGCGATCATATTTTTAGTAACTGCGCCTTCATAGCTCTTATTTGCTTCGGCATTAGAAATAATAGGGAGATCTACAGCCATTAATTTTCGGGATCCTCCCCCGCCCTCTTTGAGAGCTCCCCAGCCGATAACGGTGGCCATTTGGCCGGGAACGGCAATCTTATCCGGATCTCCCGCAGGAATTATCTGGATGGGTTTTTGTTGAGAGGCCTTGGCAAGCTTTAACAGGGCAATGTCAAAATCTGAAGTTTCCTTGTCATATTTTGGATGAATAATGATCTGCTTGACTTTAATTCTCTCTTTCGGTGATTCATCAAGAAGCACCAATCCCAGGAGGACTTCTATATCCTCCGGTTTTTGCCCGGACGGGCAATGAGCCGCGGTGAGGATCCAATTGGGGGCAATAAGGGAGCCGCCGCAAAATTGGCCGTCAATCGGTTCATAATCACTATAAATAAGTGCCGCCATCCAGGGATATTTGTTCTTGTCCTCTACCGGTTTTCCACCAATTATGCGAAATTTCCGGCTTGAACGCGTCTCCTGGCTAAAAACGGCCGTGTTTCTGATAACCTTCCATTCCTCCATGGTGTCATCCTCCTGTCCTGGTTTAGTCATAGGTCATGATTTAATCTTCTCAAAAGTTATTTCATTGTCTTGATTAATTACATAATTCATTTCCTGCCTGCCGAAATCCTTGTCTTTCCGGTCGACGACATTAAAGCTCACCGACCCTCTGAATGAAATAATTTCTTCACCTCCGTTGACGTTTATTTCTTGAGTCGGTGGACGAATGATAGTGCTCCGGATACTGATCTTGTCGTCATATATTTCCAACAAACGGCGGGAGACCAATTCTCTATAATTCCTGGGAAATGTTTTCAGAGCTTAACTCCTCATTGAGCCCGGCAAACTAGATTCAAGGGACTATTTATTTAAAGGCGAGTCACGAAACGTCCCTGGATTATATCCAAAACGGCACCAGTATCTTTTTTAGCCAGACAAGCGGCGATATAATCTTTTAGCTCCTGCACCCGGCGTTTGCCTTTAGTGTGCTCATTCTCAAGAGGGTCTGCATCTTCCCTGGCCGCAAAACCTTTTTTCTTAGGCGGCGCTTTTTTCTCAGGTTGGAAGGCAATGCCCGGCTTAGTCACCCAATAACGAAAGTTGGAGCTCTCATCAAAGACCAGGGTGCCGCTGCATAACAGGGGGATCTCCTTACCTTCCAGATTCCCTAACCCCTTGCCTTCCGGCAGTAAATTCTTAATCCACTCTATCCAAATGTACTGGACAATTATTTCCCGGGTTCGCACAAAAGCGCGGTCAACCTTTTGGGCTGCATAAACGTCAACCACGACATCCGGTTTGGCCGGAATGTGCAGAGCCTTCCGATTGGAGTGGATATAGGTGTAGGCTGAAGTGCTGGAAGCCAGGAGACCGTCCACATAAGGGTTTTCCAAATTATGAGGTTTTTTAAGCTGCTTACCTTTCTGGGGCGCCGGGATACCACGTTCTTCGCAAAGATCCCGGAAAAGAGAGCGATAATCATGTTCGTCCACCGGATCAAGTAATTCATCGCGGATCAGAAAAGCCTCAACGTAATCGCTGAAAGTAACATCAATTGGCGGGAGGAAATCCAACGGCTGCAGGGCCATTTGGGTGAGTCGTCTGGTTGCATGCCAGGCGGCTGCACCAGGGGTAGATCCGCGTTTCTTGTAGCCATCATAAAGATTGATCAGTAAATCATACATTAAGCCCGAAAGGACCTGGGAGGAATTGTGAACGGCATCTTCAGGACAATCCTTTTCCCATTGCCGCACATGATCCATCGTAATTTTGTTTTGGGCGTTGCGGACGAAATTATGCGTTGAGGTAGCTTTACCGAACTCCTCGGCAATCCTGGAGAGAAAATTATCCGTCAGGCCTTTTTCAAGATAATCAATAAAAATTTTCCGGACATAATTATTGCGCAGGGCACTCATAATGGCGGTCAGGTCAGCGATGAACTCGTGAAAGGCTTTGGTTTCCAGCAGCCAGCTGTCATAAAAATGAGGCCGGATGCCGTCCAGCACCGCGTGACCGGTCTCGTGGGCCACAATATCATGGGAAAGACAGGTATAAATAGTGTCATTGGTAATGGAGAAGTTAAGAGTTTTGGTGATGGGATCGTAACCGGTACCTTTTTCGGCGGATTCTTCAGTTGAAGCGTGCGGTTTAATAATCAGGCGGTTGCCGTTGAAGCCCCACGGCACCGGGCGGCCCAACACGGTGAAATCCTCGTAAAAATTCAGGATTCGCTGGGCAATTGCCCAGACATTGATCTGGTGGAACTGGTCGTTGTTGAGCTGGGGAATTATCCGCTGTCCCTGCGGGTCCACGAAACAATGCTGTACTTCATCCCATTTAGCCGGAGGTCGTTCAACTTCCCCATAAAAATCTTCCACGGCAATCCGGGCACTCGTTGGGCCGTCAGTCAACTCCGGCTCCCAGGAGACTTCGATCTCCTCAATGTCAAGTTTGGATTTATCTCGAACAAATTGGGGGTCTTGAAGACATATGGGCACATTTATGCGAAGACCGAGGTTGCGCTGATTCTCCAGCGACCAGGGAAATTGTATACCTTTGCGACGCAGTTCCTCCGGTAGCCAAAACGGAGCCAGATTCTGCCAGTCTGCTTCACTAAATTTTCCTTGAAGACTCAGGTCTCGCAGCAGTTTCAGTTTGGCTTGCCTGCCCAACTTATCGATTTGATTAAGCAGGCTTCCATATCCCGAATTTAATGAATTTGACATGGAAAATATCCTTAAAAAAATTTTTTTAGTGACGGCATTTTTCTTCCCGAACCCTGATGTAATTGGCACCGGATAATTAAAAATGGTCGTTAAAAACCAATTTTAGCGTCTTTATAATGGAATTCCTGACCTTGGTTGCCAATCAAAACGAGTGCACAATTTTTTAAAATCAATCTCTATGGCTACTTTAATGAAATTCCCGTAATTTTCTTGAAATGGAGCAGAAATAATTAAGCTTAAGGGGTAAGGATAACTTATTTTATTGAAATGACGGCTGAAATTGTAGTCGTTAGGGTATGAAAGCCTGACAATGGAATGGTATAAATCGATGTCTGCCTTTAAAAGCTGGATGAAAGGCATAAGGAATCCTTTTTCATGTCTTGCTGAAAAAAGATTTTTAAAAGTAAAAGGAAGATATTGAGAATATCTCGAGAATTAAACCAATGAGCTATCCTCCGATTGTAATTATATTGTTAAAATCTATATATAGTTAATCATAATTCTAAAGATAATTAAAGTAAATTTAATATTGAAGGTAATTATTAAGATTAATTTGAATAATTTCAACCGAGAATCGAGTAATCAGCTGACATATTCTTTGCCGACCAGGATTAGGTCATCTTTATTTCGATCAATTGAGGCACCCCAGAGGATATCTTTATATTACCCTAATACGGCGTAGAAAAGAATTGTAGACCAAACCACAGCCAGATAATATCTTTGGAAAGCTCTTGATTTTAGCTTCAATAATGATAATATCACGTGTTATATTACGATTTTTTTAATTTCTATCCCTGAAGCACATAATGCTTTAAAGGAGCCGGGAGATTGCAAAGAGCTTTAAAGCCAAAAACCCCAACGTTATCCTGGGCTGACGCCTATGTCAGTAATGAGGTGGAGCAGGCCGAAAAGCTGGCTCAGAAGGCGTTGTTGGAGATGCAGCATCAAGATGGCTATTGGTGGGCCGAATTGCAGTCTAACGTCACCATCACCTCGGAATATATCATGCTTTTGCAGTTCCTGGGGCTGGCGGAAAGATCAAAATTCAGCCGTCTGGCGGAGTATATTCTTTCCCAGCAACTGGAAAACGGCGGCTGGTCGATTTATGAGGGTGACGGCGGAGATCTGAGCACTGCGGTGGAAGCTTACCTGGCCCTGAAACTGGCGGGCCTCGAGGCCCGGGAACCGGCCCTGCAGAAGGCCAGGGAATTTATTCAAAGCCGGGGCGGTCCTTTTCAAAGCCGGGTCTTTACGCGAATTTTTCTGGCCTTGTTTCAGCAGATCGGCTGGCAGGGAATTCCCACCATGCCGGTGGAATTTGTCCTGCTGCCGTTGTGGACCGGGTTCAGCATCTACGAGTTATCCAGTTGGTCCCGGGCCACGGTAGTGCCCCTGTCGGTGGTGATGGCCAAGCAGCCGGTCTGCCCGCTGCCGGAGAATCTGGGGGTCCGGGAACTTTTTCTTCCCGGGGAGGACCCTCTGGTGGACCATCGGGTCCACCTCCGGAAGAACGGCCTGAGCCTGGAAAACCTCTTTGTTTTTCTGGACAGAATGCTTAAGATCTACCAATCTCATTCTTATACCCCATTGCGCCGGCGGGCCTTGCAGCAGGCCGAGAAATGGATTCTGGCGCACCAGGAGGAGTCGGGAGACTGGGGAGGCATTCAGCCGGCGATGCTCAATTCCATCCTGGCCCTGCACTGCCTGGGATATGGGAATAATCATAAAGCTGTGGAACGCGGTTTGGAAGCCCTGGAGTATTTTACCTTGTCCGACGGTAAGCACCTGTGGCTGCAATCCTGTATCTCCCCGGTTTGGGATACCGCCCTCTCAGTCCGGGCCCTGGCGGCCTCGGGCCTGAAAGGGAACCATCCGGCGGTGAAAAAGTCCTGCCAATGGCTGCTGGGCAAACAGATTTTTCAGCGGGGCGACTGGTCCATAAAAAACCCCTATTTAGCTTCCGGCGGCTGGGCTTTTGAGTTTCATAACAACTGGTATCCGGACATCGACGACAGCGCTGTGGTCCTGATGGCCCTGGCCGAGGGTCTGCAGGACCATCGCCGCCATCGCACTGCCATAGATCGGGGCATAGCCTGGTGCGTGGGCATGCAGTCGTCTAATGGCGGCTTTGCCGCCTTTGATACTGATAATACCAAAGCCTGGCTGAACGCCATACCGTTTGCCGATTTAAAAGCTCTCATCGATCCGCCCACCGAAGATGTGACCGGCAGGGTCCTGGAAATGATGGGGCTGTTCGGATATAACAAGGAACATGAAATTGCCGCCCGGGCCATGGCGTATTTACAGGAGGTCCAGGAGCCTGACGGCGCCTGGTACGGCCGTTGGGGCGTCAACTATATATACGGCACCTGGTCAGTATTATGCGGCCTGCAAAGTATTGGGGAAGACATGTCAAGCCCCTATATCAGGCGGGCGGCAGCCTGGCTGCAGGAGCACCAGAATGAAGACGGCGGCTGGGGTGAGACCTGCGCCTCGTATAAATACCCGGAGTTGCGGGGCCAGGGACCAAGCACCGCTTCACAAACCGCCTGGGCCCTTTTGGGGCTCATGGCAGCCGGAGAAGCGGCCAGCACGGCGGTGGCCAAAGGCATCAGTTACCTGATCCGGACCCAGAAGCCATCCGGCCGCTGGGATGAGCCGTATTTCACGGGAACGGGATTCCCCCAGCATTTTATGATCCGCTATCATCTGTACCGGGATTATTTTCCTCTCATGGCTCTGGGCAATTACCTGAAAATCAGAGGTCGCAGTTCGGATGCCTAAAACTCTGGTCACCGGGGCGACCGGCTTTGTGGGTCGGGCCGTGGCGGAGGCCCTGCTGGCCCAGGGACGGGAAGTTCGGGTTTTGGCCCGGCGCCCCCAGCATCGGGCTTTGCAAGGGTTGGCGGTGGAGGTAGTTCAAGGGGACCTGACTGATCCGGCTTCGCTGGCCAGGGCCTTACAAAATTGTTCCAGGCTCTTCCATGTGGCGGCGGACTACCGGCTGTGGGTGCCGGACCCGGCCGGGATGTATGCCACCAATGTGGCAGGCACCAGATCATTATTGCAGGCGGCCCTGGAGGCAGGCCTGAAGAGCGTGGTGTACACCAGCACGGTGGGAACTTTGGGAAACCCGGGGGATGGCACGCCCGGCACCGAAGACACTCCCGTAAGCCTGGCGGACATGGTTGGACATTACAAGAAGTCCAAATTTCTGGCCGAACAAGTGGCTCTGGAGTACGCCGGCCAGGGGCTGCCGCTGGTAATAGTCAATCCCAGCACTCCCGTGGGCGCCTGGGATGTGCGGCCGACGCCCACCGGCCAGATGATTGTTGATTTCCTGAAGGGCAAGATGCCGGCTTTTCTTGATTCAGGGTTGAATCTGGTTCATGTCCGGGATGTGGCCCGGGGGCATCTTTTGGCCGAGGCCCATGGCCGGGTTGGGGAAAAATATATTCTGGGGCATCAGAATTTAACTCTGGCAGAAATTTTCAGGCAACTCGCCGCCGGCAGCGGTATGAAGGCGCCTCGATGGCGGCTGCCCTATTATCCGATTTTAGGGCTGGCCTATGTGAATGAATTCTGGTCCACCTGGATTACCCGGCGGCCTCCGGTGATTCCGTTAACCGCGGTGAAGATGGCAAAAAAAATAATGTTTTTCGATTCTCAGAAGGCAATTCGGGAATTGGGGCTCCCTCAGACCCCCATCGAACAGGCCTTGCTGGAAGCGGTGGAGTGGTTCCGCCAGAATGGTTATGTCAAATAAGTATCATCCCAGAGCCCAGGGCCCAGAGCCCGGGGCCTGTTTTTGAGGAGAAGTGGATTGCGTTTCCCTCCCAGCCTGAATCTGTCCTTAATGGCCTATCTCGGGAAAAAGCGTTGGCAGCGTCAGGAGAAATTCCCTCTGGTGCTGATGCTCGAGCCTACCCATATGTGCAACCTTAGCTGCGCCGGTTGCGGCCGCATTAAGGAATATGGGGAGACTTTGGGGCAGATGCTGACTCTGGCGGAATGCCTCAATTCGGTGGCGGAATGCGGGGCCCCGGTGGTAACCGTCACCGGCGGCGAGCCATTGGTTTATCCTCCTATTTATGAATTGATTCAAGAACTTATTCGCCGGCGAAAACACATCTATCTGTGTACCAACGGGTTGTTGCTGGAAAAAGCCCTGCCTCGCCTCAACCCGTCTTCGAGGTTGACGTTGAGCGTCCATCTCGACGGTCTGGCGCCCACCCACGATCGTATCATCGGCCGGCAAGGCGGTTTTCAGCAAGTTATCGGCGCTATACAAAAGGCCAAAGAGATGGGCTTTCAGGTGATCACCAACACCAGTATCTATCGGGAGACCGATATTGCCGAGATTGAAGCACTCTTTACCTATTTAACGCAATTAGACATCAACGGCCTGCTGGTTGCACCTGCTTTCAGTTTTGAAATACTGGAGTCGGATTTTTTCCTGGAACGGGAGGAAATCCAGGAAAAGTTCCGGCAACTGACCAGCAACGGCTGCGGCTATAAATTTTACAGTTCTCCCTTGTACTTGAAATTTCTGCGAGGCGAACGCAGTTACGATTGTACGCCCTGGGCCAACCCGACCCGGAACCCACAGGGTTGGCGGTCCCCATGCTATCAGATTGCCGATGGACATTTTCCAAGTTTTGCGGAGTTGATGGAGAAAACCGATTGGGAGAAGTATGGTGTGGACCGTGACCCCCGCTGCCGCCAATGCATGATGCACTCAGGTTTTGAACCCACGATAGTGCGCACTCTGGGGAAGGACGTCCGTGATCTCTGGGAAATGGTGCGGTGGAACCTGTCCTGAAAAGGATTAATCTTTTCCAGACGATAATTCAAGACAGGTCAGGTAAACTTTCGAGAACTGCCAGGAATTATCAAAAGTGGGCACATGCCCCTTCGCTGGTGGATAACGCTCAGCCTCAGAATGAGAGGGCCGGGGTAAGAGGTGAAAAAGGCATTATCTTGGGCAATAGCACTAACAAGTCTTACTCTCTACGGCTGCAGTTTTAATTTCCCCTCCTATCTGCTGCCGCCCCCCCTGCCCGTGGTGCGTGAAGACAATCAAGTTAAATCGACGCTTTTCCCCCTGCCTGTAGTTGCCACCGATCCAAATACCGGGACTGATTTCGGTATTTTGCCGGTATGGATTTTTCCGAGGGATGACAAAGCCATCGGTATGATTTTAGCTCCTTCGGTTATTGACAACAGCGAGGCCGGCACATCCTTGACGATGCGGTTGCTGGCATACCCTTCCAAAGATGTGACATATCGATTTATCGCCGATCCATCCACCAAAACCCGCAGCTACTTTGAAGGTGCCTATGAAAAATCGGCAACCCAGGCCGGGGATTGGTTTTATACCGGGCTGTTTTATTATGATTGCGACATTTTTCCCCGTTTTTACGGGTTTGGCAACGAGAGCAGTGCCAGCAATCAGACCAGCTATACCTCCCGGGAACGCCACGTCCAGGGCTCTTTGGGTTACCGGATCACCGATTACATTGAAATTGCCTGGTATGAACGGTACAATCTGACCTCCGTGAGCGAAAATCATCTGCCGAACCTCCCTTCCACCGGATCAATATTTCCGGCGGTCATGCAGGATATTCGCAACAGCGCCTTCATTCATGGCTTAAGTTGCAGCTACGACACCCGGGATTATAAAGAATCACCGACGTGCGGCATCCTGGCCAAGATAACGGCCGAGACGTCATTAACTTTTTTAGGCGCTGACAGTTCATTTGACCGGCTGGGGTTTGATCTGAGAGGTTTTCAGCCCTGGGACCTGGAAACGCGACGCATCGTCACGGCGGTGCGCCTGACGGGTGATTTTATGACCCGGGAGAAAAATACCCCTTTTTACCGCTGGCCGACTTTAGGAGGCTATAGTACCGACCGCGGGTGGGGTGAGTGGCGCTGGATAGATCGGAATATGATATCCTTTAGCATTGAGCAGCGTTTTGACGTCTATCAGTTCAGCCGTTTTGGGGTGATCACCCATTTTGAGGTAGCCCCTTTTTTTGATGTGGGAAAAGTCTTTTCCACATTCGGTAAATTTGATTTTCACAATCTCCACCCGGCTGGGGGGATTGCCTTTCGAGCCGTTGTCCGGCCTCAGGTTGTGGGCCACGTGGAGATCGGTATTGGCCGGGGCGGCAACAGTGCCGTCTTTATGGGCCTTGGGTATCCGTTTTGAGCAGATCATTCTGGCAAACTACCGCGGCTGTGGCGAGCCTGATTTTTTTGTGGCTCCTCATTTTTATCCCGGTTCTGGGAAAGATGCCTCTTATCCGTTCCGAGGCCATGTATGCCCAAATTCCTCTGGAGATGCTGGAATCCGGCGACTGGCTGACACCTCGATTAAATGGGGCCCGATATCTTGACAAGCCGCCGCTCTATTACTGGATTAATCTGATGGCCTATAAGATCGGCGGCATCTCGGATAATTCGGTCAGGTTAGCAACTTTCGGCATCGGCCTGGGAGAAGTTCTGGCGACCCTGGCCCTGGGAACCGTGCTCTTTTCCCGCCTCGCCGGCTGGCTGGCCGGCTTGATTCTTCTCACCAGCATAGGTTTTTTTGCCTTGCATGTGCAGATGCTGGCGGATCATCTCATAACGCTGACGTCTGAGCTGGTCAATGTATTTTTTATGGCAGTGGCGCCGGGAGCCGACCAAAATAGCTCTGGCGGGATTTTATCTCTGTCTGGCTTTAGGTTTCATGAGTAAGGGAATGATTGGCATTTTCTTTCCCCTGGTCATCGGTGGGCTGTTTTTCCTGTGGACCAGGGACGCCCGTTTCCGGCGATTTTTTCTCAATCCCTTGGCCTGGATAGGTTTGCTGGCCGTGCTCCTTCCCTGGTTTGGAGTTATGGAATACCATAACCCGGGCTTCTTGAAGTTTAATCTGGTCAACGAACAGATAAACCGTTTCCTGGGCCATCGTTATCCGCCCGATATAAATCCATTTTCATTGCCGGAATTCTGGCTCTTTACTATGGTCTGGCTGATGCCCTGGACAACTTTCCTGCCGGCGGCGCTGATCTCACTGCGGCCGAAACATTGGCTGCTACCCGAGCCGGAGGATGCCCCGATAGTCCTGCTCTTGCTTTGGGCCGGAATAATCCTGGTTTTTTTCAGCATTTCTTCTTCACGGATAGAATATTACAGTCTCCCGGCCCTGCCGCCGCTGGCCCTGCTCATCGGCCGGCGCCTGGAGATGTACCTGGACCGACCGGATTCCCGGGTAATTCGATGGAGTTTAGGACTGTATGCCGTTTTCATGCTGGGCCTGCTCTCTTTAGTGCCCTATATGGAAAAGACCTGTGTCGATAATCGGCGGGAATTTATCGGGATGTTCGGGCAATTACAGCCCGTGATTTATCAAGCGGCCCCTTTGCTGGCGGTGCTTTCGGTTATCCTGATCCTGGTGTGCTGGCGCCGTCGGCCCAGGCTCAGTATCGCCTGTCTCGGGGGCATAGCTTTAACCCTGTTGTATTTCACCTTTCAAAGTCTCTGGATCTTGTCGCCCCACTTGAGCGATGCCTGGGCCGGAAAAATTCTGCAGGCGCAGGCCCAGCCGAATGACCTGGTGGTGATGGGCAACATTGAAGAGTTCGAGTATGGTATGAGCTTGCGGTATTATGCCAAAAAGCGAGTATTTATGGTCCAGCGCGACGGGTTGCCAAAATTTGGTTTCGATCTGACGGTCCAGGAAAATTATCTGATTGAACCTAAAACCCTTAAGGAGCTTTGGCAAAGCCGCCAGCGAGTTTTTGTGCTGGTGGATGAATGCGCCCCGGAAGATTATCTGACAGACACCGTCACAATTGAGACCAGGGGGGGTAAGCGTTTAATTTCGAATCAGAATTTATTGGCCTCCCAGACCTTGGAACTTCCCAAGACACCATTAACCTTAGAAAAAAATTCAGGCGCCAGGCCAATAGATGATACCTTTACGAGATAATATCCCTTCCGGCAAGCGGCCGATCATGAATTACACCATTATCGGTTTAAATGTTCTTTTCTTTTTACTGGAACTTAGCACAGGCAGCCAACTGCAGCAATTCCTGACGACCTTCGGCTTTATTCCGGCCCGTTATTTCGCCATCCAGGAGGCGCACCCCGAAAAGTTCCTGGCTTTGTACCTGCCGTTTCTGACCACCATGTTTTTACACGGCGGCTGGCTGCATTTAATTGCCAACATGTGGACGCTCTTTATCTTTGGCGACAACGTCGAAGACAGATTGGGGCATTTCCGCTATCTGCTGTTTTATCTTGCCGGCGGCGTGGCCGGATCTCTTTTGCATGCCTACCTGACGCCCAACTCCTGGGTGCCGGTGGTTGGGGCGAGCGGCGCCATTGCCGGAGTTATGGGGGCTTATTTTCTGTTATTCCGCAATTCTATGGTCCTGGTTTTTATCCCCTTCTTTTTAGTGGCGCCCATCGTTGAGGTTCCGGCCTACATCTTTTTGGGGGTCTGGTTCCTGCTGCAATTCTTCAGCGGCGCCTTTTCCGTCCTGGGCCCCCGGGCCGCCCAGGGAGGCGGGGTCGCCTTCTGGGCGCATGTCGGCGGGTTTGTGGCCGGAATTTCTCTGATCTTTTTGTTAAGCAGGATCGGCCTCGTGCAAAGAGATAAAAGAATATCTTGATAAAATTCCAGCAAAAATCCTTCAGGCATCACTAAAATATATTCGGAGCCGGGGAAAGCAGGGCAGCGTTCAAATTCTGGTCAAAAAAGTCTTGATTTTATCAATGCGTAATAATACTTATTTATACCCATCTGGACAACTTGTCTTTGAGTGATTACTGTTGGGTGGTGTTGGTGAAATATTACTCAAAAAGAAAAGATTGAAATAACAGACAAACTTGAACAGGAGGGGCATTAATATGGCAAAAAAGGAATCGTTTAGCGCAGAGGAATGGAACCTGATTCGAGTGGCGCCAATATTGGTCATGACCGGCGTCGCCGCTTCTGATCCCGGTGGTTTGATCGGCGCCTTCAAGGAATCTTTCTCAGGCGTAAAAAGTATGATGGGAGCTTATAAAGAGAACAGTTCATTGGAGTTGATGGGTGCTCTCATGGCTGAAACCGGCATGCCGACCATGCCGGACAAGAAGCAGATGCTGGGCGAAGGGAATATGGACCAGCAATCGGCGAATTTCAAAAATGCCGTCCTGGGGTATGTCAAGCAGGTCCTGGCTCTGATAAAAAGCAAGGGTTCACCGGAAGAAGTTGCGGCGTATGAAAAAATGATGTCAAGCGTAGCCGAGCATGTGGCTAATGCCGCCAAAGAAGGCAGTTTTTTCGGCTTCGGGGGCGAACGGGTCAGCGCCGGCGAGAAGGCCTTCCTGGAAGAGTTGCAGACTGTCCCTGACTTAGAGCTTGACAGAAATATTTTTAAAAAATAAATTTAACAAGGGGCGGGGCAATCCTGCCCTTAATTTTTTTTAAGGATACAGACGATGCGTTCCTTTTGGCGCCGCCTGGTCTGGACGATAAGTCTGATAGTCGCTTCCCTGGTCCTGATTGAGCTTATGTGTTTCGGTATCATCACGGCAAGCATCTATTTCATTTATGGCCAACTCCGGGAAGGCGAGCCGGTGCAATATGATCCGTATGCCCTTTATCTCCTCAAGGGCGGCGTCCGACCGACGGCTAACAACCCGGGGGCCGATGCCGGACCGGCGCCGCTCATCTGGATGTTTGGCGGTTCTACGACCCGGGGAATCTCAGATGACGACAGCCAGACCATGCCCAGTTTTTTGGCCAAGGTTTTGAATCAGGAGACACCGAAGTTGACTGCCAGGGTGGTTAACTTTGGCAATGACGGCTACAATTGCTTGATGGAAACAAAATATCTTGAGAAAATGCTCATTGAGAGCCCAACCCGGCCGAAACTGATCGTCTTTTACGACGGCGCCAATGACGCCACGTATTTTGCCCAGTACCGCACTCCCGAGGCGCACCACGGCTACAGACAAGTCCGGGCTTTAATCGAGAGTTATCATTCCAGCTTCTTCGGCCTGTTCAAATCTTTTAATGCCGCCTGGTATGCTTCATATGGGCGGGAACTTTATGACAAGATGCGCCAGGGGATTTTTCCCCTGGCCGCCGATGATCCGGCGCTCCTGGAATTCCAGCAAGCGACGGTAAAAAGATATGCTTTTGTCGAAAACCTGGCCAAAAGTTTCGGAGCTGATTTCCTCCTTTTCTGGCAGCCTTGCTGGTGGGTGGAAACGGCGCCGGTGGACCCGGCCGTCAGGACCAAAGAGAAAGAAACTATAATCATCGGCGACCGCTGGGCCTTGAAACATAATTTTGTGACGATTTATCAGGCGCTGTGGGAGAGTTTGGGCGATAAAGTTTATTTTGTCGATTTTCGTAATATTCTGACGCCGCGGCAGCAGGAGGTTTACGAATCCGACGGCATTCACCTCAATCCCGCCGGCGACGGCATGGTGGCGGCGGAAATAGGGAGTGTGGTGAAGAAGAAATTTGCCGGGCAGATGACCGCTCCGAGTAATTAATATTTTGTGGTTTGTAGCATTTGCTGACGAGTTGAAGAGTTAAATGACATGACGTGCCCAAGCGGGAGCTTGGGCACGGTGGTGTTTAGTTTAGGTGTCCCAGGGAACATTATCTCAGGGTCAGGGTGAATTAAACGGCGGCATCCCCGGTTTCACCGGTCCGGATGCGGATGACCTCGGCGACCGGATAGACAAAGATCTTGCCGTCGCCGATGCGCCCGGTGCGGGCCTGTTCTATGATGGTTTTCGTGATGCTGTCCACCTTTTCATCGGGGGCAACAATCTCAATCTTGACTTTGGGTAAGAAATCCACTTGATATTCCATGCCCCGGTAGACTTCCCGGATGCCTTTCTGGCGGCCGAACCCTTTCACTTCCGTCACGGTCATGCCCTGGACGCTCATCTTATGCAAGGCTTCCTTGACCGGCTCCAGCTTAAAAGGCTGGATTATGGCTTCTATCTTTTTCATAGTATGTTCCTCCTTTTAAGGTTATAAGCTGTAACCGGTTTCCTGGTGTTCGGCAAGATCCAACCCGGTTTCTTCTTCGTCAGCCCCTACTCTCAGCCCCATGGTGGCGTCCAGAATCTTGAAGAGAATGAGACTGATAACGAACGAGTAGACTAAGGTAACCAAGACTGCCACCACCTGGATGCCGAACTGGGCCGGGTTGCCGAAGAACAACCCGTCAGCGCCGGCGTCGTTAACTGCTTTGGAGGCAAACAAGCCGGTGGCCAGGGCGCCCCAGAGGCCGCCGACCATGTGTACGCCCACCACGTCCAAGGAGTCGTCGTAGCCCAGCTTCGGCTTGACCAGAACCGCCAGGTAACAGAAGACCCCGGCCAGGGCGCCGATGATGATGGCGGACATGGGACCGACGAAGCCCGCTGCCGGCGTAATAGCGACCAGGCCGGCCACGGCTCCTGAGGCCACACCCAACATGGTGGGCTTGCCCCGGACCAACCATTCCACGATCATCCAGCCCAAGGCGGCGCCGCAGGTAGCAAAGTGGGTATTGACAAAGGCAACGCCGGCCAGGCCATTGGCGGCCAGGGCGCTGCCGGCATTGAAGCCGAACCAGCCGAACCACAGGATGCCGGCGCCCAGCACCGTCATGGGCAGGTTGTGGGGGATCATGGCTTCCGTGCCATAGCCCCGGCGCTTGCCGATGACCAGGGCTGCGGCCAGGGCGGCGATACCGGCATTGATATGGACGACGGTGCCTCCGGCAAAATCCAGGGCTCCCAGGCCTTTGAGCCAACCGCCATCACCCCAGACCCAGTGCGCTACCGGATCATAAACCAGTGTGGCCCAGAGGAAACTAAAGACCAGAAAGGTGCTGAACTTGAACCGTTCCACCCAGGAACCGATGATCAAGGCCGGGGTAATAATGGCAAACATGGCCTGATAGACCATAAAGACCTGATGGGGAATGGTTTCGGAATAGGTCTTGAAAGGTTCGGCGCTGACGCCCGCAAGTCCGAAGTAACTGAGGTCACCGATGAGGCCGGAGCCGGTGTCCGGGCCGAAAGCCAGACTGTAGCCGAAAATGGCCCACTGCACACCGATCAAGGCAATCATAATGTAATTCTGCAACAGGGTGTTCAAGATGTTCTTGTTGCGCACCATACCGCCATAGAAAAGTGCCAACCCGGGGGTCATAAACAAGACCAGGGCGGCGGAAATTAACACAAAGGCCGTATCACCAGAATTCATAGAAAAAACCTCCCTTAAATAGAAAAAAATAATTTCGTTATTTTCTCTATTAAGTTAGCAATTATGATGCCAACTTATATTATATAATAATATCAAGTAATTAAAAATGAGCTGATTACGAGATTGTAAAACGTCAGACATGGCAATACAAAAATGTAATATTGGGGGGAGAGTTTCGTGGCAGGTTGAGATTTGGGGCGGATTGCCAGGGGAAGTTTCGAGTTTCGAGTTCGGAGTTTCGAGTTTCGAGAGGCAGGATTTTTGAGGGGATCAGGTTACCTGCCGGGAGGTTCGAGGCTGTCGGGGACACGGGGCCGGGCGCAGTCCCGGTCGGGGCCAAAGGACGACGGGTTTTCAGCGGTTGACGGGATCGAGAAACGGGAGTAAAATGTGACCATATAAAATGACCACTATGAGGATATTTTATGGAAACAATGAGCGTCGTCAAAATTCAAGGCCACCTGCCTGGCGGTCCTGGAAGAGGTGGCCCGGCAGAAAACCAGGATTATTATCACGAAGCGGGGCAAACCCATTGCTGAGGTGATTCCCTATGAACCTGAAGCAGAGCAGATGCCCTTGAAAGATACCATTACCTTTATGGGAGATCTCATCTCCCCGGTCGCCGGGGATGATTGGGAGGCCTTGAAGTGAGCCAGGTGCTGCTTGATACCCATGTCTGGATCTGGTGGAGCATTGGAGCCGATCAAGCTTTGTCTCCCAAAGCCCGGGAGGTATTGGCGGCGGCATCTAAAAAATGGATTTCTGCTATATCCTGTTGGGAACTGGCCAAGCTGGTGGAGAAAAAACGCCTGGGTCTGGCTATCCATCCGCTTGCCTGGATAAACGATCACTCCAGGAAGGGAGTATCCGGCTGGCAGAATTGACGCCGGAAATCGCGGTGGAAAGCACGAGGTTGAGTAATTTTCATGCCGACCCGGCGGATCAAATTATTGTGGCCACCGCCAGGATTTTGGGACTGCCCCTGATTACCTCGGATACACGTATATTACATTTTTCTGGCGTAGAAATTCTCTGGTAATTAACTATTCGAAAAAATTATAGTTATCTAATTAACGACTTCTTAATTCATGTATGACCTTCTCAAGGCCATCCGCCGCCTGGCGCCAGGCGTTGTCCCGGTCGGGCCAAAGGGTAATGGCCTTGCCGTCTTTGGGGAGAGCTTGTAACTTGCCGAAGGGGGCTTTGTGCCATTTGACATCCCGGGCAATAATCGGGATTACCCTGGCCTCTTTGGCTTCATGTCTCTGCAAAGCCCGTTTCATTTCAATATCCAGTAATCCGAGGCGATAAAATCGGCGATTACCAGGAGGAGGATAATGTTGGCCTTTTCCAGGTTGGCATCGATCTGCTCTTGCAGTAAGGGTGGATGGTAAACCGGGTCAATTTCAAGCCAGACCTTAAAATCCCCCCTGGCCCCCCTTTAAAAAAGGGGGAATATTTCAGGTGGAAGAAGGGGGGATATTACAGGTTAAGTATAAGGGGGCGGCTGGGCTCCATTTTATGGGTTGGTATTTTGGTTTTCAGGCTTTTATCTGGACCAGTAGACCCGGACGAATTTGTTCATGTGGGACCAGCGGAAGTCCAGGCTGCCTTTATAGGCCCGGTAGACGGCCTTTCCCAGTCTCTGGGCCAGTTTTTCGGTGGTGGTCTCGACGATGAGGCGGTCGTTGCCTTCCGGGACCATCTGAATCACCCGGTCCAGGGGGTTTTTCTGGGACACTTTTTCCGCCTCCCGGTTGATTAAGGTGACAATCTCATCTTTATGCCGGGCCAGAAACTCCCCTTCCAGGGTCAGCACCCCTTCGTAATAGTGGTCCTGCACCTTCTGACAGCCCGGGCAGGTGACCCGGTTGGTGGTCTCCTGGGAAAGTGCTCCCGATAGAGGTCTTCGTCATAGAGCCAGCGTTTGTTTTTATAGACGGCCTTGCAGGTGGTGCAGATGGCCATTTCATGGCGGCCGCCGGCGGGCAGATAGGGATCATCCTCTTTGCCGAATTTCTTTCCCTTTTCGCCGCTCCACTTATGCTCTTTATACTTTTCCATGGGATGCCTCCTGATAAGGTTTCCGGTTAAAAGAATTGCAGGCGTTCAGCTTTCAGCACAGTCTGGGAAACATTTATAGTCGTTGCAAAATCGATTATCACCTCATCTCGTGGGCTAAAGACAATTTTGGCAGTCGATATAATTCAGATTATAGACCTTTAAAGGGCCTGGGGAAAGTAACGCCTAAACTTTTGATCATTTTTCCTAAAGTTCATTAAAAATTCAAATATATTCTTAATAAATCGAGATAGTCGGACAGGGAATAAATATCCATGGTAGTTGTTGCTTTCTTTGGTATCATTATGTTAAAAATACATTAATTACGAATGTTTCAGCAGCTCATTAAGCCTGGATCCGAAGAATTCGG
Organism: uncultured delta proteobacterium; assembly: GCA_963789385.1. Classification (GTDB taxonomy): domain Bacteria; phylum Desulfobacterota; class Desulfobaccia; order Desulfobaccales; family Desulfobaccaceae; genus Desulfobacca. The sequence continues at coordinate 37,420 of CAWBKT010000038.1, forward strand.
ACTGGGACCGAAAGGAGAACACTCTATGTTCCGGCTGCACCTGCAAAAAGAACCTGGAATTTCTGAGCGAGTGAACGATCGAGATTTTACCTGGGCCCTGGACCAAATTATCGGGGAAGTCAGCGGCGTCCTGAGTCGCATCGCCCCATCAGAGGCCGGGAGTTTTATCCAGGAGCTAGAAAAAGCGAACCGGATCTTCTGCTTTGGAGCCGGCCGTTCAGGTTTTGTCCTTCGGACCTTTTGCATGCGCCTCATGCAATTAGGATTCACCGTCTATTATGTGGGCGAAACCATCACGCCGCGCATTCAACCGGGCGATTTGCTGATAGCCATCTCAGGTTCCGGAGAGACCGGCCATACCTGCGGTCTGGTGAAACAGGCCCACAACCGGCAGGCTCGCACCGTCGCCCTCACGGCCCATCGAAATTCGGCAATCGGCCAACTTGCCGATTTGATTCTGACCATCCCGGGGACCACCAAACTAAGTTTAGCCAAAGAAGAGGATTCACACCAGTGCCCCGGCAGTCTTTTCGAACAGGCGGCATATCTGTTCCTGGAAGCTGTAGTGATGCAACTTTTTCATCTGCGGCTGGGATTCGATCAGGAACAGATCCTGGCCAGACATGCTGATCTGGAATGAGCAGGTCTCCGGGAGAGCTGCAGCGGTTGCGCCTGAACATCTGATTTTAATAATATTGCCAGTTTTAGAAAGATCTAGAATAGGTTAAGAACTATTATGCGTGTAGCCTTGCAATTGGCCCTGGATTTTGTGGATATCTCCAGGGCGCTGACAGTAGCGGCATTAGCCGTTCCGGCCGGAGTCGACTGGATCGAAGCCGGAACCCCCCTCATTAAAAGTGAAGGTCTTAATGCGGTTAGAGAACTGCGGCGCCATTTTCCCCAGCACACCATTGTGGCAGACATGAAGATTATGGATGCCGGCCGTATAGAAGTGGAATGCCGCGGCCAAAGCCGGCGCCAATCTTATTGATGTTTTGGGAGCGGCCAGCGATGCCACGATTGCCGAATGTGTTCAGGCGGGCAAAAACTACGGCGCTAAAATTGTCGTGGATCTGATCAGCGTTGCCGATCCGGTGGCCAGGGCGCAACAGGTCGAAGCACTGGGGGCTGACTATATTACCGTGCACGTGGCCATCGACGACCAAATGATCGGCAAAGACCCTTTCGAGCTGCTGCGCCGGGTCAGTCAGGCAGTTCACATACCGGTGGGAGTAGCGGGAGGCATCCATTCAGGCTCTGCCTGGCAGGCCGTGGAAGCCGGAGCCGGCTTTGTGGTGGTCGGGGGGGCTATTACCAAGGCAGCAGATCCGTCTCAGGCGACCCGTGATCTTCGCCAGGCCGTGGACGAGCAAGTTGTCATTCCCACCACCTTATTTCAGCGGGTTGGGGCTCCAGACATTGCTAAAGCTCTTAGTCTGGTATCTGCGGCCAATCTTTCCGACGCCCTGCACCGCAGCGGCGTTTTACCTGGAATCCGGCCCCTTATCCCCGGTCTTAAGGTTATGGGGCGGGCCTTGACGGTAAGGACATATCCGGGAGATTGGGCCAAACCGGTACAAGCCATTGACCAGGCCGAGCCCGGAGAGGTTATAGTGGTGGATGCCGGCGGCGTCGGACCGGCTATCTGGGGAGAACTGGCGACCCAATCAGCCATACAGCGCCAGGTCGCGGGTGTGGTAATTCACGGCGCCTTACGGGATGCCGTGGATATTGCCAATTTGCGGTTTCCTGCCTTTTCCAGTCTGGTCATGCCCAACGCCGGGGAGCCCAAGGGTTTCGGTGAAATCGGCGTTCCCATTCGCATCGCGCAGATGACCATCGAGACCGGAGACTGGGTTCTGGGAGACGATGACGGCGTCGTCATTCTGCCCCAGAAAATGGCCCTGGAATATGCCAATCGGGCGATGGATGTTTTGGAAAGGGAAAATAGAATTCGGGAAGAAATCAAAGGTGGCCGGACTCTGGCGACGGTGACGGAATTGTTACGGTGGGAGAAGAAAGTTTAAATTTAAAATAACCTACATAACACGCCAAAAAAATTTTTTGCGGAACCCGGAAGAGAGCCATTTAAAAACCATAGTGTTGATTGCTAGTGGGAGCGGGGCGTAATGGCACAAAAATTTTCGGGTGACTCTCTGACGGCGGCGCGGGAGCGCATGGTACAAACTCAGTTGGTCGCCCGGGGGATAAGCGATCCAAAAGTGCTATATGCCATGGGCAAGGTGCCGCGTCATCTTTTTGTGGAAGAAGCTCTTCAGAGTCAAGCGTATGGAGATTTCCCCCTGCCCATCGGTGAACAGCAGACTATTTCGCAGCCTTACATTGTTGCCTTTATGACCGAGGCCCTGGGACTGACGGGTGAGGAAAAGGTTCTGGAGATTGGCACAGGCTGCGGTTATCAGGCTGCCATACTGGCCGAGTTGGCGCCGGAGGTTTACAGCATTGAAAGATTATATACGTTGGCTTCCCGGGCCCGGCAAATTTTAGGATCCCTGAGGTACTTTAACGTCAAGATCAAGGTTGGCGACGGTACCCTGGGATGGCCTGAAGAAGCTCCCTTTGATGCCATAATCGTGACCGCCGCCGCCCCGGGCATTCCCAAACCGCTGTTGGACCAGTTAGCCATGGGTGGGCGGCTCATTATCCCGGTTGGCGACCGCAGCAGTCAAACCTTGGATGTCGTGCATAAAACACCTGAAGGACTGGAACACGATTACCGGGGCGGCTGCCGCTTTGTCAAACTTATAGGCAGTTATGGCTGGGAAAAGTGACCTCCGCGGCTCACATCCTCGCAGAGTCCTTCTCTTTCTTTAGTTGGAAAAATTCCTTCATCAGCTCTCGGGCTACCGGTGCCGCCACGGTGCCCCCATGGCCGCCGTGCTCGATAATAACGGCAATGGCAATCTGAGCGTTCTCCACCGGGGCAAAACTGACGAACCAGGCGTGATCCTGGGTTTTGCGCCGGTTTTTTCCTTTGGCCTCTTTTCCCAAAGAAACTACCTGAGAGGTGCCGGTCTTGCCGCCGACATCGACAAACCAGAGGCGGGCGGCCTTGCCGGTTCCCTCACGGACAACGCCGCCGCAGGCCCGGCGCACCGCTTCCAGAGTCTTGGGCGAGGCATTTAACCGGGAAGCAATCGTGGGTTGGAACTGATGGGCGACTTCGCCATCCGGATTGACGATTTTTTCCACCACCGTGGGCACGTAAATAATGCCGCCGTTGCTTAAGGCGGCTGCGACTCTAACCATTTGTAAAGGAGTGGCGAGATCATATCCCTGGCCGATGGAGACCGATGGGGTCTCGCCCTCATGCCAGGGTTGATGGAAACGCTGCTTTTTCCAATCAGGGGTAGGGACTAACCCGGGTTTTTCGGAATCCAGGATGAGGCCGGTGGGGGATCCGAGCCCGAATTTTTTGCTCCATTTGGCGATGCGCTCAATTCCTAATTTTAAACCGACATTATAGTAATAAACATCGCAAGAATGTACCAGAGATCGATATAAAGCCACAGTGCCATGCCCCCGGGAAGCATGGCAACGGAAATCATGATCACCCAGCCGCATCGCGCCTCGACAGGTAAAGGTAGTAGCGGGATTGATTACCCCCTCCTCCAGGCCGGCCACTGACATGACGATTTTAAACGTTGAACCAGGGGGGTACTGACCTTTTAAGACGCGGTTTTCTAAAGGGTGGTCCTTATTGTTTATCAGCTCTTTCCAATACTGCGGCGAAACCGTTCTGGAAAACATTTTCTGATCATACGATGGCGACGAAGCCATGGCCAATATTTTACCCGTCTGGGGGTCCATGGCGACCAGCGCTCCCACCTTGCCTTTTAGAACTGCTTCAGCCTTAGCTTGTAAGCGCCAGTCAATGGTTAAATGAATATTAGCCCCGGGACTGGAGGGAGTATATTGCATGACCCGCAATTCCCGGCCATGGGCATCGACTTCAACCTGGCGGGCTCCCCGCTGCCCGGTGAGGACGCTGTTATAACCAAATTCTACCCCACATTTGCCGACATCATCGCCAATTTTATTATTCGGGAATTTGCCGCTCTTTATCTGGGCTTCGGTTATCTCGCCTAAATAGCCGATGATGTGAGAGCCCAGGGAATCGGTGCGATATTCACGTTTAGGCTGAATTTGAATAACTACACCCGGCAGTTCGTATTTAAAGGTTTCCAGAAGGGCCACTTCATCCATGGTAAGGTTTTCTTTGATTCTGATGGTGCGGGCGAAGTTGTCCTCCTGGGCGGTCATAATTTTTGTGAGGATATCCAGATAATTCATTTTTAACAGTTGACCAAGATTTCTGGCTAATTCCTTAGCATCGGGGACGTCTTCCAGAATTACCATGACATCATAGGATTCGCTGTTATTTACTAAAACCATGTTATTGGCATCATATATCATGCCTCGCCAAGGCGGCAGGTCCCGATACCGGACTCGATTGCTTTCCGATTTCTGGCTGAATTCATTTCCTTTTACCAGTTGCAAATACCATAGTCGCAGAATCAGAAAGCCGAAAAGCAGACTCACCGCCAGAACGACATAGACGATCATGCGGCGGACATTCTCATACGTTTCAGGCGGCATGGGACCGGGAGATCCCAAGCCCCGGTTTGCTTTCACGGCAATTGGCCGGGCTGACAATAATGAGTCTTTCATGACCTCAGGTGGTGTAATGACAAGATGTCAGTATTAGGCAATTTTCAACTTTTGATAAGTAACCAGCGCCGCCACAATTTTTCCAAGAGGCTGAACAAGCCCAAAACAATGGGGGCACTCAGGGAGGTAACGACTATTTGAAGTAATCCTTGTTTGACAATGGCCGGATAAACCACTTCTACCGGCATCAACAGGTGCAACAGGAGTGCCATGATCAGAGCCTGCATTGAGGTTATGATGGCCATGCCTAAGATCTGCGGAATAACGTAGATGAAATTCAGGTGATGCCGCAGAAATTCCACACCTATGACTGCCAAAAGCAATATGCCGGCTTGCAGGCCCAATGGCGCCATACCGTAGCAATCCAAAGAGATCCCAAGAATAAGGGCCAGGCTGACTGAAAAAATGAATTTCTCCCGCAGACTGACAAAAACGATGTAGATGGTCAACAGATCCAGATGCAGCAGCGTGGAAAGGGGCAGCAGGATCTGGAGAAGAAAAACCGGAAAGGCAACTATCAGATAAAATATCAACATGGGAAAAAGCGTTACTTATGAAGAGCGGACTGGACGGTTTTCACAATCAAGACTTCTTCCAGACGCGTAAAATCAACGGCAGGTTCGACCTCAATTTCTTGAAAGATACCCGGGACTTTTTTATCGACAGCAACTACAGACCCGAGAATCATGCCTTGGGGATACACTCCCCCAAGACCGGAGGCCAAGATGATATCCCCTACCTGGACATCTTGATTTTTGTGAACAAACCGCAAAAAACAGCGATTAGAGCCAATCCCTTCCAAAATTCCCCGCAACCGATTCCGTTGGTCAATGGCATCCACGGCACTGCTGCGGTCAATGAGGAGTAATACTTTAGAATAATTGGGGTAGCATTCCACCAGGCGACCCACAATGCCGGCGGCATTAATAACCGGCATGCCAAGCTTAATCCCATCATTGGTGCCTTTATCCAAAAAAGCGCATTTGAACCAGATGGAAAAATCAAATCCGATGATCCGGGCGCCGGTGACCGGCAGTGCCGCCTGATCTCTGAACTCCAGTAATTTGCGCAGCCGCTCTTTTTCTAACAAGGTTTCCTGATAGAGGGCCTCCTTGCTTTGATTTTCCACAGTCTTTTGTTTGAGAATTTCATTTTCGGCCTGAACGCCCACCAGATAAAAATATCCCCGCCAGATTCGGCTCACAACGTCACCAGTCTGGCGGACGAAATTAAAGACTGGGGCCGTAAGATTGATAACCAAATTTTCCAAAGGTTGCAAAGGATGGGGATCCCTGAGGCTGGCGGAGATTAAAGTGAATATGAGGAGAATGGAAATTGCCAGAACGATGGGGATTTGGAATCGCCGCCAGATATCAAAATTACTTTTTTTATTCAACCGTCACTTCACTCAAGATATCAATGTTGTCCAATGCCTTCCCGGAGCCCAAGACCACGGCGGAAAGGGGATCATCAGCAATTTTAATTGGTACGCCGGTTTCCTCGTGGAGCAGGATATCCAAATGTTTCAAGAGAGCTCCGCCGCCAGTAAGATAAATTCCTCGATCGACAATATCTGCCGCCAATTCCGGGGGGGTCTGTTCGAGAGCGGTTTTTACCGTATTAACGATAGTATCAATCTGCTCCTGGATTGCTTCTCGTACTTCTTCAGAATTAATGGTCAAGATTTTGGGAATGCCGGTGACAAGGTCTCGGCCTTTAACCTCGATTTCCTCGGGTTCACCCATAGGATACGCATTGCCAATGGAGGTTTTGATAATTTCTGCGGTTCTTTCCCCGATTAAGAGGTTATATTTTCTTTTGATGTACTGCAAGATGGATTCATCCATCTTATCGCCGCCGGTACGAACCGATTTGGAGTAGACGATGCCGGCCAAAGAAATAACGGCGACCTCGGTGGTCCCGCCACCGATATCAACTACCATGTTGCACGTAGGTTCGGTAATTGGCAAGCCGGCCCCGATAGCGGCAGCCATGGGCTCTTCGATAAGATAAACTTCCCTGGCCCCGGCGGACTCGGCGGATTCCCGTACTGCCCTTTTTTCAACCGGGGTGATTCCGGAAGGCACACAGATAATAATGCGAGGCCGGATTAAAGTGCGGCGGTTATGAACTTTCTGGATAAAATGGCGCAACATTGCCTCGGTAATTTCAAAATCGGCAATAACACCATCCTTCATTGGACGAATAGCCACGATATTTCCCGGAGTACGTCCCAACATCATTTTGGCCTCTTTGCCGACGGCCAAAACTTTGTTCCGATCGCGAGCGTTTTTACGCACCGCCACAACTGATGGTTCACTCAGGACAATGCCTTTGCCTTTAACATATACTAAGGTGTTGGCGGTGCCCAAATCAATAGCCAGGTCATTCGAAAAAATTCCCAAGATTGGGTCAAGAAACATAAAAGGACTCCTTATTGCATGCTTTGACGCTGTATCCGCTCTGCCCGCAATACTATTAATTTACCAGAAAAAAAAATTTTTTGTGCTTTTTCTAGAAAATACCTGATATAATAAATCTTCTCGAGACTTAGTATTAAAAAGTTTGCCCAGTTAAGAAGGGTATTACTGGGGCGGAGCAGCAGCATTTATTTTGCCATGATCCCCTGAAAATTCAATAATAAAAATCAAATAAAGGTGAGGAAAATTTTTCACCGCTGGTATGCAGCCGGAAACTTGACAAACAGGCTGAATAATGTTTTAAAATTTAATTTTGAGAAATTATTTGAGATAAGGGTAACGGTGTAGTTATTATGAAGCGAACCTATCAACCTCATAATTTGAAGCGGGCTCGGGCCTACGGATTTTTGACTCGTATGAGCACCCGGGGAGGTCGCCTGGTTATCAAACGTCGCCGGGCTAAAGGCAGAAAAAGGCTGGGCATTTAAAAACATTTTTGGTCGTCAATCTTTCCCACTATCATACAGAATAAAACAGGCAAAGTAATAGTTCGGGGCCAGGCCAGATTTTGCAGAGCCGACAGACTGCTGAAACGGACAGAATTTCAGCGGGTCAAATTATCAGGCAAAAATCGACATACGGCTCATTTTATTGTCTCCATGGCCGAAAATAATCTTAATCGTCCCCGCCTGGGAGTGATAACGACCAAACGACTGGGTAAGGCCGTACATCGGAATCGGATCAAAAGGTTATTGCGGGAATTTTTTAGACATCATAAAGGAATTCTGCCCCCTAAAGATATTGTCATTATTGCTAAAAAAGGCGCCACCAATTTAGCTTATGACGAAGTTGCGGCTGAATTGGCGGGTATTTTTTCATTATCTGGAGAGAGAAATGGGGTTTCCGGTTAAACTAACCCTGTTGCTCCTCAGGGGCTATCAGATTTTAATTTCTCCCCTTTTACCTCATTCCTGCCGGTTTTATCCCAGTTGTTCCGAATATGCCTGCCAGGCCCTAAAAAAATACGGCTTTGGGAGAGGCATATTCTTAAGTTGCCGACGGATTTTAAAATGCCACCCTTTTCATCCAGGTGGTCTAGACCCTCTGCCCTGATTATTAATCATGTGAATGGACAGCATCTGAGTTAATAAAGTCCGCAGGGAGAGCTATGTCTTGATCAGGCATATCTTAACCGGGTTGATCTTTTTGCTGATCTTCAAAATTAATGCCTCTGTAGATTAATGGCAGCGGAGAAGGAATTTATGGAAAAACGAGCGCTTTTAGCTCTGGTGATAAGTTTCATCATTTTTATAGGCTTCGGTTATGTGCAGCAGAAATTCTTTCCCCAGCCGCCGCCGGTAACCAAGCCGAATGAAGAGCAACAGACTGCAGCCAAGAAAATTGCCGAGTCCGGAACCTGTAAAACCCCCGGTTTCATCTCCGGCGGCGCCCCCAACCGCCGGTCATCAGCCACAGGATGTTATCGTTGATACTCCCCTGTATCGAGCCGTCTTCACGGAACAAGGTGCTCGGGTAAAGAGTTTCAGGCTGAAAAGGTTCTGGGATACATTGCCTTTCCAGAAAATTGCCGAATTCAGCCTGTGGATGTTTAGCATTGACATTCAAAAGTATATGCCGGTGGGCAAGATCACCGATCCGAAGGAACTGATCACGAATACCAATCCTGAAATGCGGCCTTTGGGAATGACCTGGCAGGCCGGTGCCGGTTCCATCGGCCCGGATGAAATCTATAGCGCTGATAAAAAAGAGATAACTCTGGGAGATAATGACAAAGCCCAGATTACCTTTACCGCGGTTCGACCGGATGGCGTCAGGCTGGTGAGAACCATGACGTTTAAAGGGGACAGTTATCGCCTGGATATGACGGCGACCGTGCAAAACCAGGGCACCCAACCTTTGCAGGGGAAATTGGACCTGGTGCTTAAAGATGATTTCAGCAAAGTTGAAGGCACCGGTTTCACCGGCTTCGTCTGGTCGGCAAAAAAGAGCCGGGATGAAATTGCCAGCCAGAAACTCAAAGAACCAAAAATCATTAGCGATTTTGACTGGGCCTCATTGGAAACCGGTTATTTTATGATGGCGCTGGTCCCGCCGCCGGCAGAATTAAGAACAAATGCGGTTATCCGCGATGTACCTCCCCACATGATGTCGGCCACTTTTGAGACTGAAATTGCCTCGGTGCCTCCGGGGCAGGAGGTGGCGGTGCCGTATGTCTTATATTTTGGCCCAAAAGATCGGGCCATTTTGGCATCGGTGGGCTTTGGATTAGAACAAACAGTGGATTTTGGCTGGTTTCATGTTCTGGCCCTGCCGCTCCTTTATGTCTTGAATTTCTTTTATGCATATTTGCATAACTATGGTTGGGCCATTATTGTCATTACCATTATTATTCGAGTGCTTTTTATTTATCCGAACCACAAAAGTTTCAAATCAATGCAGGATATGCAGAAGCTGCAGCCGAAGATAGCGAAATTACGGGAAAAATATAAAGACGACCGCGAGGCTTTAAATAAAGAACTTATGGGACTGTACCGGACCTACAAGGTCAACCCCATGGGCGGATGTCTGCCAATGTTGCTGCAATTACCGGTATTTATCGCCCTTTACAATATCCTGGGATATTCCATTGAGCTGCGCAACGCACCTTTCATCTCAACCCTGCCTTTCACAGACATCGTTTGGCTGGCGGACCTGTCCGCCAAGGATCCTTTGCTGATAACGCCGCTTATCATGGGGGCCACCATGTTCCTGCAGCAAAAGATGACGCCTTCTCCCGGAGACCCGGCTCAGGCCAAAATGATGTTGTTTATGCCGATTATCTTTACTTTTATGTTCCTGAATTTTGCATCCGGCCTGGTGTTATATTGGCTATTTAATAATATCCTTTCCATTGGCCAGCAATATTACACCAATAAGTATCTGTCCTAACCATGGTGGAGGTCTGAATGAATTTTTTGGATTTTGAAGGGAAAGACCCTGAAGATGCCATTTCGCAAGCGGCATCATATTTCAACGTCCCCCAGGAGGAATTGGAAATTGAGATCGTCTCTTTAGGCTCGTCAGGTCTGTTTGGTTTATTAGGTGGGAAAAAAGCCAAAATTCGCGCCGCCGTTAAGTCGGAAATCACTGCAGCGATAACCCAAGAAGAGTATGAAGAAACTGAAGAGTATGAAGAAACTAAAGATAAATTTGAAGGTGAACCGGAAGAAGATATCGAGTTAGCTCCTCAGGCCAAGGAAATCCTGGATCAATTGCTCCAAAAGATGGGTGAAAATTGCACTATTCAGGGCGTTCAGGAACCCAATCAGATTAATTTGATTATTGAAGGCGAAGATGCCGGCCTGCTCATCGGGAAGCAGGGTCAGACCTTGGAGGCCCTGCAATATCTGGTGACCAAGATTTTATCAAAACAAACCAAGAAAAAACCTCGGGTAGTTATTGATATCGAATCATACCGGGAACGGCACAAACAATCTTTAGTAGAATTGGCCCTGAAGCACGGCGCCAAAGCCAAACGTATCGGCAAACCGGTGACTCTCAACCCCATGAATGCGCACGACCGACGCATAGTGCATTTGGCCCTGCAGCAGGACAAAGAGATCAAAACCAAGAGCCGGGGCGAAGGACTCTATAAAAAAATCATTATTTATCCCGTCAAAAAGAAACGCCCCATGGAGGCAGTGAACGAGCTCGGGTGAAGCAGGACACCATTGCCGCCATTTCCACTCCACCGGGACAGGCCGGTATTGGAGTGGTCCGTCTGAGCGGGCCGGAGGCGCAGGCTATTGTCGGGCGAATTTTCCGGCCGCGCCACCCTCATAACCTTCCTTTGCCGTCACATCATCTGATCCTGGGGGAGATCATTTCCCCTGACCATGGCCAGGTAGTGGATGAAGTTTTAGTTTCAGCCATGCACGGTCCTCACAGTTACACCCGGGAGGACGTGGTGGAAATAAACTGCCATTCCGGCTATGCGGTTCTCAAAGAAATCCTGCACCTCGCTTTGCAGCAGGGCGCCCGGTTGGCAAACCCGGGGGAATTTACTTTGCGGGCTTTTCTCTCCGGCCGTCTGGATCTTACCCAGGCAGAAGCCGTCCTGGAAATTATCGAAGCACGCAGCGGCGCCGGCCTCAAGGTGGCGGCGGCGCATTTACGGGGCGGTTTAGGCGGCAAGATCGGCGAACTGCGGGAAGCATTATTAGATTTATTGGCGCAAATAGAAGCTGACCTGGATTTCGGGGAAGAATTACCATTTTTACCTTATGCGTCATTAATTCCGGCTTTGCAGGCGGTGCACGCCGAAATTGCCGTTCTCATTGAATCCTCGGTTCAGGGCCGATTGCTCCGGGAGGGGCTGCAGGTAGTCCTGGCCGGCCGGCCCAACGTGGGGAAATCCAGTTTATTAAACCAGTTGCTGCAAACCGACCGGGCCCTGGTGACGGATATACCCGGCACGACCCGGGATGTTATTGCCGAAAACCTGGTGATTCAGGGTTTGCCGGTCTGCCTCCTGGACACGGCCGGATTGCGGCAGGCCCACAACAAGGTGGAAGAGTTGGGGATCGAACGGACGCGGCAGCATCTGTCCCAGGCCGATCTGGTGCTGTACCTGGTGGACGCCAGCCAGCCCTGGCAGGCCGAGGACACTGAGCAACTGGCAGGCCTGGCAGAGCAGCCGGCCTTACTGGTGTTGAACAAAGTTGACCTGCCGCCCCAAATTACCGGGGCAGCCGTTCCCGCTCTCTGGCCACATGCCGTGATCCACGTTTCGGCGCTCACCGGCGAAGGCCTGCCGGCTCTGAAAGAGGCGATATTTCAGGCAGGTACGGGAAATACCGGTCTAATGCCTCCCCAGGTGGTGACCCAGGAGCGTCACCGGCAACATCTGGAACGGTGCCGGGAATACCTCAGCCAGGCCCTGGAACTTATCAAGGCCGGCCAGCCGCCGGAACTTCTGGCCCTGGAACTGCAAGCCGGGGCTCAGGAACTGGGAGCAATCCTCGGGCTGGAGATCGGCGAGGATGTGCTGGACCGGATTTTCTCCCGCTTCTGTTTGGGGAAATGAGAGAAGGGTTTTCGGTTTGCAGTTTTCGGTTTTACGGAAAAATCCCCCTGAATCCCTCTGCAGAAAATGGGGAATTAGAAGCAGTGAATTCCAAGCTCACCTATACCACTGCCTCACCAGAACAACTTCTCAAAGCCGGGACTGAAAGTCTCGGCCTTTTCCTGGAGCCTGGAACCCTGGAGCAGTTTCTGTACTATGCCGGGGAGCTGCTGAAGTGGAATGCCCGGATCAATCTGACGGGGCTGAAGACGGCCCAGGAGGTGGTGGTGAAACATTTCCTGGACTCCCTGGCGGTCTGGTCCCGGGTCAAGGACCTGGACAGCCTGGCCGACATCGGCTGCGGCGCGGGTTTTCCGGGCTTGCCGCTGAAGCTGGTCCTGCCGCACCTGCACCTGACGCTCATCGAACCTACCGCCAAGAAAACTGCCTTTCTGCATTTTGTGACGGCTCACTTGGGCCTGTCAGACGTGGAGGTCCGCCAGGTTCACCTGACGGCGTCACAGGCGCGGGAATGGGGGCCGTCATGGCAAGGGGTTATTACCCGGGCCACCTTTCCCCTGGCGCAGTATTTGGAAATTGGCGCTCCACTGGTCAAACCAGGGGGACGTCTGCTGGCCATGAAAGGCCCGGGGCTGGAGGAAGCCGAGTGGCAGGAAGCGATGGGCCGGGCGGCCCGATACCATTGCCGCCCACCGGAAAAACATGGATATACCCTGCCGTTGACCGGAGAACGGCGGCTCCTGGTGATTTGGGAGAAGCTTATATGAAAATAGGCTTTAGGCAAGGGGCTATAGGCTATAGGTAACTCGGGGGCATCTGCCTGCTTTCATGCTTCGTGGTGATTTTTAAACACGATGACTTTTGGCAATGGCTCTATCCCGCCACGCCGGGCAATGAAGCCGACTGGTTCCAATCATGAAAGGTTATAACTAATTATCCAATAATAATGATAGATTTGCAGCAGCAACATTATTTATCTGGAAGGCATACAAAACACACTTGCTAGTCGTGGTCGGCGCTACGCCTGCAGGGGCTATGACTGCCAAATAGGTGCGATTATTAGCCGCCGCCATAAGCGAGGGAGATGGCGACAAACTTACTGGCATCATCGGATTAGAAAATCTTTTTGGGTTTCCCACAAGAACTGGCCGGTGTCGGCATTGCAGGCTCGAACAACAGCTTTTGACAGCGAAAAGGGAGGATCGGGAAGCATCCATAAGAATTCCCCATTAAGAGGGCAATGCCGCCAGAAGTAGGAAATGGCGGTGAAGCTGTTAGTCGATGAGCCGAGCATAAGATCATCTTCCCACTTTAATTTCCCCGCCAGGTCGAAGGCCCTGACGAAGCCGATCTGCATAGGTTGGAGGGTACCGGAAGCATAGCCACAGACGATTATTGAGGTCGGCGTAACCGACAGGGCAGTTATATTCAGGTCTAGAGTAATTAGGAATAGTAAATTCCGTTTCCCATAATTTATCGCCGGCCGCACCCCAGGCGGACGTGGCTAAAAACACCATCACGGCGATGGTACAGGCAGTCTTACATCCTCGTCTGGATTTCATAATACAGTTCCTCCTCCTCATAAGCGGTTTTATTTTTTTAGGCAGCAAATAATTTAAGTATAATTATGGCAACCGCGAATTACCGGCACGGAACAGCATTTCGGAGCCGGTCCCTGGCAGAGATGGTAAAGAGACTAAAATGGCTGGGAAATGCGCCCGTCAATTTATAAAGTTCCAATTATATGATGAAACAAAAAGGAGGTAAAGAAAAATGAAATGATTTTGAATCAATTTCTGGCGGGTCCTGCTACTATAGTCCAAACTCTCAAATTGCATACCAGTTTTTTCCGAGTTACAATATTAAAGTTAAGGATTGAGAATAAAAATTTTTTTAACCGGAGCGGTGCGAAACAGTGGTTTTTAGCCGGAAATATGGTGGGCGGTGCCCAGCCTAGATTTGGAATCAGTCCGGTATGACAGGTAAATTGCCACGGTTAAAGATATGTTAGACGGTCTTGCCATCATTGCAGGGGGGGAAATTTTTCCCATGACGTTACCTAGACCACCGGAAAATATTTATGATGCCCTGGTCGGCTGTCAGGCTGAGGGCAGGCCGGCGGCTCTGGCGATTATTGTGGCGGCCTGGGGATCGACGCCGCAGAAGACCGGGGCCAAGATGCTGGTTAAAGCCGACGGCACGACGGTGGGCACGGTGGGCGGCGGGGCAGTGGAAGCTGAAGTGATTCGAACTGCCCTGGAAATAATCAAATCGGGTAAGCCCCGCCTTTTGGACCTGGAATTGTCCGAAGCCTCGGGTTATCTCTGTGGCGGCCGGCTGCAGGTTTATCTAGAGCCCGTGGTGTCGCCGCCGCCCCTCGTTATTGTGGGGGCCGGGCACGTGGGCCTGGCCCTGGCGGCCCTGGCAGCTTTTGTGGGATATCGAGTCACCCTGATCGATGACCGGGAAATGCCTTTGCTACCCGGAGTGACTCAGGCCGATTTGAAAATAATTGATGATTATGCGCGCCCTTTTGAAGGCCTGGACATCGGCAACGATACGTCAATGGTGATCGCCACCCAGGGGCACCACCACGATCTGGAAGCGCTGGCCGCAGCTTTGCGCACTCCGGCATCCTATGTGGGTTTGCTGGGGAGCGCCAAAAAGAAAGCGGCCATAGCGAAGGCCCTCAGCGACATGGGCTTTTCCAACGATGCTTTAATCCGGGTTCATACCCCGGTGGGACTGGCCCTGGGCGCGCTCACTCCCGAAGAAATCGCCGTAAGTATTGTAGCCCAACTTATCACCCAGAGGAGAAACCATGCCCCCAAGGATTTCGGCCCTGCTGCTGGCCGCCGGCTCATCGACCCGGATGGGGCAGCCTAAGGCCTTATTACCTTTAAAAGATCAGCCGGCCCTGCTGCGCTGCCTGAGTACTTTGCTGCACGGCTCGGTCTGGGAAATTATTGTTATTCTGGGTCGTGAGAGTGAAGCTGCGGCGACTCTTCTGGAAGGCATGTCGATAAAAATCATCAACAATACCCTACCTCAGAGTGACATGGCCAAATCAGTGCGGCTCGGATTCCAGGCCATGAATCCGCAATCTGCCGGCGCTTTAGTCTTGTTAGTGGACCACCCCCTGGTGCAGCCGGAGACTTTGAGGCAGTTAGTGGCCAAGGCCCTGGAGGCACCGGACCGAATTATAATTCCCACCTTTCAGGAACGGCGCGGGCATCCCACCCTGTTCCCGAAGGCATTGTTGGCGGAAATTTATCAAGGAATCAACCTGCGGGAGATCATTGGACGGCATCCCGAAAAGGTAACATTGCTACCCGTGGAAGATGAAGGGGTCGTCCTGGATATGGACACGCCGGAGGATTACCGGGAAATATGCCGTCGGCTGGAGGAAGAGACCCATGATCGATGAACTGTCCCAGGTCAGCATCAGAGTCAAGGGCATGCTGCAAAAAGGGGGCTTTACCTGAAGCGGCTGCCCCGACGCGGTGAGCGCCGAATTAATGGTCCTAAAAGGAATTACCGCAGTGGAATATCTGCCGGAACAGGGAATTTTTGTCATAACATATGAGTCCGGTAAAGCCCAGATAGCCGACATGTTCGCCGCTATCTGGATAGCAGGCAGGAATCAGGGACGGGAGTTTATGCCGGAGATGGTAGAGTAAAGCCATGGCAGCAGCTATAAATATTCATTATTTTAAAGGATTAATTACATATATAGATTTCTGATGATGATAACAAATTGCTAAAGTTGGCGAAGTGGAAGCTTCGTGCGCGGGAGGTTCTGGCCATGTTGTTGAAAAGACAATTGACTCTGCGGTGGATGTTTGGAACGGCTTTCTTTGCCTGCTTCTTTTTTCTTGTCGGACCGGGGTTGGCAAAGGCAATGGTTGACCTTAACACGGCTTCGCCCCAGGAACTTGACACCTTGAAAGGCATAGGGCCGGCAACTGCCAAGAAGATTATAGCAAATCGACCATACACATCGGTAAACGATCTGGCCAGGGCAGGGTTAAGCGCCAAAGAGATCGAAACTCTGAAACCGTTGGTGACGCTGAGTGCTGTCAAAACAACTGCTCCTGGAACCGCCCCGGAGAAGCCGGTTAAGCCAGCGGAATCCGGTAAATTAATTGATCTCAACAATGCTTCGCAGCAAGAATTGGAAACCCTTCCCGGGATCGGGAAAATATCAGCCGGCAAAATTATTGCCAGACGCCCCTATGCATCCATAGATGATCTGACCAAGGCAGGTATTCCGGAGAAGAACCTTGCCGCCATAAAACCGTTGGTCACCATAAACCCGCCCACAAAGACTGCCGCCGCCGAAGTTCTACAAAAACAGGGGAAGGCAGCGGGGCCGGCGAAAATAATCGATCTTAACACGGCTTCGCAACCGGAACTTGAAAGTCTTCCAGGAATCGGCAAGTCTACGGCCAAAAAAATCATCGTCGCCCGTCCTTACGCCTCGGTTGACGACCTTGCCAAAGCAGGTCTCAACGAAAAGATCATTGCAAACCTCAAGCCGCTGGTAACTGTATCGGCAGTCCAATCCAAGGCCGCAGCACCAGGAACACCGCCTGCGACGGCACCGGCTAGCCTCCCCGGCTCCGGTTGTCAAAAAACCGGAGTCACCGGCTAAGGCCGCCGTCCCTGAGGCCAAGCTGGCCCCCGGTCAAACGGTCAATATAAATACGGCCAGTAAGGAGATGCTGGAGGCCCTGCCGGAAATCGGGCCGGTTAAAGCCCAGGCCATTATTGATAACCGGCCGTATAAAAAAATTGAAGATATTATGAAAGTAAAGGGTATTAAAGAGGGAACATTCGGCAAAATCAAAGACAAGATTACGGTGAATTAGGGCTACCGAAGTAATTTTTTCACCACGCAGCAGCAGAGGGAGCAGAGAAAATTTTTGGGCAGAGTTCTTGGTCGCTGCAGGGGAAAATTGTCATTGAGATGATTTTGGTTTCACCAGGGGCACGAAAGCTACTGAGGTAAGTCTTTCTTGCTGGAAGGTATTGCCGTGTCTGGTGAGGCGCAGGAGATATTGGGGGCCAAAGGTGGGCCCGACAGGGATAACAAGTCGGCCGCCATCTTTGAGTTGGTCTTTAAGGTCCGGGGGAATTTCCGGGGCGGCGGCGGTGACAATAATGGCATCGAAAGGGGCGAATTCCGGCCAGCCCAGATAGCCGTCGCCACTTTTGACCCGAACTTGCCCATACCCGAGTCGGGCCAGCCTTTCAGAGGCGCTTTGGGCCAGTTCCGGGATCAGTTCGATACTGTAGACTTCATGTGTGAGGGTGGCGAGGATGGCGGCCTGGTATCCGGAGCCGGTGCCTATTTCCAGCAGCCGCTGGCCGGGTTTGATACCCGCGGCCTGGGTCATGAGGGCGACAATATAAGGCTGGGAAATGGTGACGCCATAGCCGATGGGAAGAGGGTTGTCGTCATAAGCCTGGTGTTCCAGGGCCGGAGGGACAAACAAATGCCGGGGCACCCGACTCATGGCAGCCAATACCTGTGGGTCAGTAATATCCCGCCCCATAAGATCTTGCTGGACCATAAACCGCCGGGTCTGGGCATATTGATCTTCGGCGCCGCTTGCACTTGTAACGTTTACCAGGCCGATTAATGCCATTCCTAAACATGCCGCATTAAGTAGCAGTATCGTTTTCACCATGTCGTCCTTTTACCATTTTGTGGGTATAGCCGTTGCCGATAATTCCGACTTATTCACCCCTCATTCTGACCTTCTCCCCTCGAGGGGAGAGGGGAAAATAAGGGGCAAAACATGGATTATAAGAAATCACAACGATGCATGAGAATACTGCCCAGAAGGCGGGATGCGCTTCGCTTTCCCGCCCTGCAATTCAAGCTGTCAACCAGGGGTATTCTCACATAAACTTATGTGAATCAGTATAAAAAGTTTTTCCCCTCACCATAACTTTCTTCTCTGCCGAGGGAGAGGGAATAAATATACAATAATTCAGTTGAAAACTAATGAGCCGAAGCAGACTTCAGCAGGACACAGTCTCCCGGGCCTGACGCCCCCGCTCGATCAGGTCCCGCATGGCGGTGATGGTGGTTTGATAGTTCTTGCTTTCGAAAATGGCGCTGCCGGCGACAAAAATATCAGCCCCGGCCTGAGCCAGGGAGGCAATGGTATCAAGGTTAACGCCGCCATCAACTTCAATGGTGATCTTCTTATTCAGTCTATCAATAGCCTCCCGCAGCCTGAGCAATTTCGGGATCATGGCACTGATGAACTTTTGGCCGCCAAAACCAGGGTTCACCGTCATGATGAGCACCATATCCGCTTCTTCCAAAACATATTCAAGATGTTCCGGCGGCGTGGACGGATTTAACACCACTCCGGCTTGACACCCAAGGCGGCGGATTTCATTGAGGGTTCGATGCAGATGGGGAGAAACTTCGGCATGGACTGAAATTGTATCGGCCCCGGCTTCGGCAAAATCTTCCAGATAGCGTTCCGGTTGGACGATCATCAGGTGAACATCGAAATGCAGGTTGGTAAGCCGGCGCAGAGAACGAATTACCGGCGGACCTATAGTAATGTTGGGAACAAACATACCGTCCATAACATCCAGATGAATCCAATCTGCCCCGGCCGCAATCACAGTTTTAATTTCTTCCCCCAAACGGGAAAAATCGGCAGACAGAATAGAGGGGGCAATGATCGCCATGAAGTTTTCTCCTTAAGCTTCAACTTATTAGATTATTATAACATTTTGTCACAATTCTATAAATTTCAGGATCAGTGGCAGTTACCTTTAGTTTATGATAAGTAACCAAATAGATAGTGTCAATCTTGATTTAAGACATGGACGGAAAGCGATGCGGGCGGTAATACAGCGGGTAAAAGAAGCTTCGGTAACAGTTGACGGCGAAATTATCGGTCAGATAGGCAAGGGTCTAGTAATTTTAGTTGGGGTGGCCCGGGATGACAGTGCTGCCGATGTGGTCTATCTGGCCAACAAGATAGCCAATCTTAGGGTTTTTCCGGAGCATGACAGATTATTGCATTTTACCACGGCCGAAGTCGGCGGTGGAGTTTTGGTGGTGTCGCAGTTTACGATTCTGGGCGACTGCCGAAAAGGTCGCCGGCCTTCTTTTGATCAATCAGCGCCCCCGGAATTGGCAGAGAAGCTCTATGAAGAATTCGTATCGGCTTTGGCCAGTACAGGTCTGCCGGTGGCCACTGGCCGTTTCCGGGCCATGATGGAGGTTAACCTAATCAATGACGGACCGGTAACTCTGCTGCTGGACAGCAAGAAGCTCTTTTGATATGAAGAGGCTAAGGATTATGCTGCAATGAATTCCTGAAATAACCGTTCCGGAAATTCGATTTGCAGGCGCTGGCTCAAGGCTTGGTGTTTCTGGTCCGCTTCCTCCGGGTTCCAGGAAGGTATCACCAGGCTTGGATTAGTAAGCTTCAGTCCCCGGGGCAGGAAGAAAAAATTAGCCGGAAAGACTGCGGTCTCATAAGTATTATCGTCTTTTTTTATGGTAGAAATGAGAAAGCGTCTACCGGTCGGTTTATTTTTCACTCTATTGAACAGCCCGGGCATCTGTTCTATCCCCCGTATTTGGTGTTTTTGCAGGCAGTTGAGTTGGCTTTAACCCGGGCTTTCTTTTTTGGCCCGGAACGGGAGGATTTGCACCCTCCAGAGGTGATATTTGCCTTGATCACGCCCCTTTTCAGACTAGATTCTCTGGGATAGCCACGCTGTCCGGACCTGGGTCGGCATTTAGATCGGGACCGGTTGGTGGCGGGACCGGTTGAACCCAAGGCATAGCCGTCCCCGGTTTTGCGCAGGCGTTCCTCAAGGGGCGGCAGGGCGGCAATGGGGGCGCCGATCTGAGAAAAGCCCTGGGCGATCAAGATCCGAATATCCGGCCATTTGTTTGGACTGCCGAGCAGTGAAATAATGATTTTTTTATCGCCATGCTGAAAAAGGCCGACATAGGTATGTTGTGAAGATCGAGTCCAGCCGGTCTTGCCGGCGACGGCATAATCCGTGGTGAAAAGAAAGCGGTTATGATTCCGCACCTGTTTGCCGTCCGTGAGGGTATAGGACTTGGTGCTCATTATTTTGGTTAACGTTGGGTTTTGCAAAGCTTTGTAAAAAATCAGGGCGAGATCATGGGCAGTGGTATATTGCCCGGGGGCAGGCAGGCCATTGGCTGTTTCAAAATTTGTCCTGATGGCTCCCATCTGGCGGAGTCGATTGGTCATATAGCAGGCAAAACGCTCTTCAGAACCACTGACCTTCTCTGCTAAAGCCCGGGCGGCATCATTGGCCGAACCTAAAAGCAAGGCATACAGGAGATCTTCGACGCTGTAGGTTTCTCCCGGCTGAATTTTAATTTTTGAGGGGGGCGCTTCGGCGGCATGGCAACTTACCGGTACCCGGTCAGTTAATTTTAGTGAGCCGGCGACGATAAGCGCCGTTCCCACTTTTAAGGTACTGGCCGGCGGCAGCATTAACTGGGGATTCAGAGAGGACAATTCTTTCCCGGTTTCTGCATCCATAATGCAATAGGCCTTGGCGTGGATAAATTCATCCAAGTTTTGAGCCGCGGCACTGCCGGCGGCGGCAACTGTGAAGCAGATCAGTAAAATGGCCAGGCTCCTGCGGCCCATTAACGCCTCCTTACTTGGTTGTCATGGCAATATAACTCTTAATTATAGAATGGAACCAGGCTTCTGTAAAGGCGGGAATGAACAAGATACAGGATATTCATTACCAGACAACATTTTCTTTATCGATTTCTGCTCACCTGAGTCAGGTTGAGATCTGACTATCAGAAACCCGCCGCTTGCGGGGCATCAGGTTGAAAAGCAGATTAAACAGGCATAGAGCAGCAGAAAGGGCAAAGGCCCTTTGAAAACTCATCCAACCCAGGGCACTGCCTTTCAGACTGAGTTGGTGTCGATCTCCCAGGGATGCCATAGTCACCATGAGTGCGATACCAAGCAAGGCCCCGACATTTTTCAGGACGGCATTGGTGCCGGCTGCCAATCCCAGCAGGTGCGGTTCAACACCCTGGAGCATTTCATTCAGATTGGGAGCCTGAAAAAGACCGAAACCGAGGCCGATAATTACGAAGATGAGTGCCAGGAGTCCGGTGGAAATTGTCGGACCCAGCCAAAAAAGTGCGATCAGACCGACTGATATGAGTAGTGATCCCACACGCAGAATCAGGAGATTGTTTAATCGATCACCGGCAAACCCACCCATAGGCGATATCAGGGCGTTGGAAAAACTTAAGATCGCCAGCATCCAGCCGAGGGTTGACGGAGAAAGGTGAATTATTTCATCAAGATAGAAAGGAAGCAGAAAGAAAGTACCCATTACGGCAGCAAAGGTCAGAACTACTGCCAGGGCTCCCAGAAAAAAAGCCCGGCTATGCCACAGGTCCCGGGACAAGAGCGGCATTTTCTGGCGGCGCTCCACAAAGAGGAGAAGTAAGAAAGTAAAAGCAGCTCCTGACAAGGGACCCAATACTTTTATGTCCAGCCAGCCTTGAGATCCGACCTGGGTCAAGGCCCACATAAACAACGAAATACTGATCGTGAAAAGCACTCCTCCCTGCCAGTCGAACTCATGACGATCGTTACCAGGGGCAGGGCCCAGCCGGATAAGAAGCCGACCTGAAACCAGAACAGCTATGGCGCCCATGGGCAGTTTAATAAAAAAAACTGACGGCCAACCCCAGGCCGAGGTCATAAAGGCCCCCAGAGGAGCTCCAACACTGATACCGGTGGCGAAGGCGGTGGAAAACAAACCGAACGCCAGCCCCCGTTTGCCTTCCGGATACAAAATGGTGATAATCTTGGGCGCCACACCCAGCATTAAAGAGGCGCCGGCGCCCTGGATGGCCCGACCTAAAATCAATTGCCAGGTTTGCTGACTGAAACCGCAGGCGGTGGAAGCCAGACTGAAGAGCAACATGCCCCCGAGAAACAGGTAGCCCGGCGCAAACATATCTGCTAAGCGACTGCTGCTCAGGAGCAATGAGGCATTGGCAATGAGATAAGCAATCATAACCCAGGAGATGGCACTTAGGGAGGCTCCCAAGTCCCGGGCAATCTGGGGCATGGCGATGTTAACAATGGACGTGTCCAACGTGGCCATAAAAGCGCCAACGCAGATTGCCATCAGCGTCAAAGCGCGCTTTTCGGCCATCGTTGGAACCGGCGGGGTCACCGCGGTCATAGGTTACTGAATCTTTCCCAATTCCTGAAGATATTCCGCCGGGGATTGAAAACCCACAAATCTATGTTTTTCCTGTTCCTGGGGAGAAAGAATCAGCGTCGTTGGGGCTCCTTTGACATCGAATTTTTTTACCAGATCCATACGGCCCCGGCCGTCGATTCTTACCGGCACAAATTTAGCGTTTATCGCCGCGGTCACCTGGTCATCAACCAGGGTTTCCTTATGCAGTCTGGCGCAATGGCCGCACCCTTCCATATAAAGTTCCAACAGAATAGGCTTCTCAGCCGCAGCCGCTTCCTTTACCGCATTTTCATAGTCCGTCTGCCAAGTTATCTCACTCATAACGACTCCTTTTTTCCAGATATTAATCTGGTCTCGAAAAAAACCTCTTAAATTCAAGTTTGCAGGTGTTCGGTGGTTGGAAAGAATTTCAGGCACGCACTGCTTGCCGTTGAAATACAGTAATTCACCCAATTATCAGCGTCAAGCCTTTTAAAAAAAACTGTGTTGAGATGATGGAGGAAAGGCCAATGTTCTTCCTAACATGAACATATAAATTTTAAAATTTAAATCATGAAGTTTTTTAGCAATAAAAGGTTTTGCCATCTTGGACTGATGTATTGTAATATTGAGAAAAATAAAATTCCAGCAGCGGCCCAAGTTGCGGAAGACAAGGAGAGATTGATGGCAGCGCAAAGATTTGCCGGCCTCTGGCTGACTCCATTGTGCATTTTTATAAGTCTCATTTGGTTAACGGAAATCTGCCAGGCCGCTTCATCTTCTGTTGCGGAAATAATCGGCATCAATGGACAGGTGGAATCAAGGGTGCGAGGAGGGGCGTTTTCTCCGGCCGCAGTACTACAGAAACTTTCCGTCCAGGATGCTGTCCGGACGCTGGTAAATTCCAAAGCCGAACTCAGTTTTATAGACCAGAGCATTGTGGTTCTGGGAGCGCAGACCACTATGGAAATCAGCAATTATCGTTTAGGAGAGCGAGAGGTTCGCCCCGTTCGTGATTTAAAATTAGTGAGTGGTAAGATGCGGTTTATGGTTAATAAATTTTTCGGCACCGGGGATGCCGAATTTTCAGTAGACACGCCTACCTTAGGTGTGGGGGTGCGAGGGACTGACGGCATAGCTGAGATAAAAGGATCTGCCGATTATGTGTATCTTTTCAAGGCAGGCGCACCGGTGATTTTGCGCAGCAAATCCACCGGCGAGCAAGTGAACCTGCAGCCGGGCTATTTTGCTGTTTCTCAGGCCGACCGCCCCATCCGGATATTTCAACTTACAGATGATCTGCGTCGACTGCTCCTGAGAGAATTGAATATGGCTTTTGAAATTCGGCCGCTGGGGGTAGAAATTGAGCAGGATATCCCACTGCAACAGCCGAGGATTTTAGCACCGGAAGCCGGCCCGAGGCCCCCCCTGCCGCCGGTCTATACCCCCCCGGTTCCAGTTCCGGTGGTGCCGCCTCACCGCACCATCTACGACCGGTCCCCGATACCCGTAATCTGAAACAATCATGAGGGACCATGGCAGAGCCAATTATTAGCGCTCTCACATTAACCCTGGTCCCCCAAGGGGGAGAGGGGATTAAAAGAGTTATATCAATAAGATATTGAGTTATGGGTAATGCTTAGAGGGGGGAGAGGGGATAACATGAAGGAATCATTAGTTTTATAGACTTGTGGGTAATGGTTAGTCCCCAGGGGGAGAGGTGACTAAAGAAATGAAATCAATAAGATAAGTTATGGTTAATGCCTGGCCCTAAGGCGAGAGGGCAAAATAAAAGAAATGACATACCCTGAATGGTTGCGTCAACGTTTACAATCCCAGTCCGACCCGGGCTTGGACCCCGCAAAACGTCAGTTAGTTCATATTTTAAAACGACTGAAGCTCAGCACTGTCTGCCAATCCGCCCGCTGCCCTAATTTAAGCCGCTGTTGGGCTCAAGGCACGGCGACTTTTTTAATTTTAGGTGACATCTGCACTCGAGGCTGCCGCTTCTGCAATATCCGGTCGGGCTCCCCGCAGCCGGTGGATGATGACGAACCCTGGCGGCTGCTCCTGGCGGCACGGGAACTCAGGCTCCGGGATATGGTCATTACTTCGGTAACCAGGGATGACCTGGCTGACGGCGGCGCCTTTCATTTTAGTGAAACTATTCGAGTGTTGCGACGGGGAATAAGCGGAATCAGTGTTGAAGTATTGACGCCGGATTTTCAAGGGCAGCTCTCAGCCATAGGAATTCTGGCCGAGGCAGCTCCTGATATCTGGGGACATAATCTTGAAACGGTGCCGCGCCTTTACCCGATAATTCGCGCCGGCGCTAATTATGACCGTTCTCTCACGCTTCTGGCCCAGATTAAAAATTTTGCCGCCGGCAGTCGCACTAAATCAGGTCTAATGCTGGGTTTGGGGGAAACCTCGGAGGAAGTTGAAGCAGTTCTGCATGACCTGCGCCGGGTCGGGGTCGATCACCTGACTTTGGGCCAATATCTGGCTCCATCCCGGCATCACTTCCCTATAGCCCGCTACGTTGCTCCGGAAGAATTTGACCGGTGGGGTCAAAAAGCAGTGGAGATGGGATTTAAGTATATCCAAAGTGGGCCCCTGGTAAGAAGCTCTTACAGGTTCTGAGTTTTGGATTTTGGAGTTAAGATTTAAAAGTAATAAAATTAATGCGGGAAGTGAGTAATTCAGAGATTATTTTCTTTACCCGCAGCTATGAAGAACCGCCGACGGTATTCCTTTCCTTGGCTTTGGACATGAAACTGTCCAATTTAATGACGGCGCGGGTATGGGTGCCTTCACCGATTTTTCCCTTGTCGTCGTGCGCTTCCACTTTGAAAGTCAGCCGGCGACCTTCTACCTCGACAAGTTCTGCCCGGGCCGTGACCTGCATGCCCACCGGCGTAGGGGCCAGATGGGTAATGTTGAGATTGACGCCGACACTCATCAGGCCCGGTTCCAGTCTGGAGTCGACGATTTTTCGAGCTGCGTCCTCCATCAGACCGATCATAATGGGCGTGGCCAGGACGTCGACACCGCCGCTGCCGCTACCCAGATGGCTGGCGGTATATTTGGCCTGCACCGTCATAGTGGACTCACCGACGAGACCGGGCTCAAGTTTTGGCATAATAACCCCTCAATTTAATTGTTAAATTTCAAATAATTAAAGCGGTACGATACATCACGCCCCGCAACAGGTCAATTAGCGGCGCAGTTTTGCAGCAATGCCGGCAACCCGGGCTCCAAGGGCCTTGGCGATCTCCAAATCTTCCGGGGCTGGAGTCAGCTCGTTGCGGCCTCCGGCCACAGTAGTGGCGGCATAGGGGGTGCCGCCCCGGCCTTCGGTGTGCAACATGCCCGGGGTGGAATAGGGCACCCCGACGATGAGCATCCCCAGGTGCAGGAGGGGAACCATCATGGTTAAAGCGGTGGTTTCCTGGCCGCCATGAGTGGTGGCGGTGGAAGTGAAGATACCGGCAGGTTTGCCTTCCAAAGTGCCCTGGAGCCAAAGCTCTACGAGCTGGTCGAAGAGGGCCTTCATTTGAGAGGCCATGTTGCCGAACCGGGTGGGAGTGCCGAAGAGGATGCCATCGGCGCTTTTAAGGTCCTCCAGGGTAACGATGGGGATGTCTTTTTGCAGTTCCAGGGTGGCCTGGGCGTGTTGGCTCTCCTGGAGCTTGGGTTGATTAAAAGGCAGATCCGCCACCCGCCGCAGGACGACTTCGGCTTCGGGCACCGACCTGACGCCTTCGGCCACGGCCTGGGCCAGTTGCAGGACATGACCGTACATTGAGTAATAGACTATCAGGATTTTCATGGAGCTTTCCCCCGAGAGAGAATTTTTTCTAAACATAGTATCGCGGGAGGGGGCTGTCAATGGGGGAGGAAGAGAAATGAAGGAGGAAGCGGGAATAGGCAGAAGGCCGGGATGATCTTGGAAGTTATGGAAGAGAGCGGTTCTCGAAGGGGGCTGGGGCGGGCGCGGAGGCCCACCCCACCAGTGATAATGCTTTCTGGGCGGGGGGGCACTGGGGAGCCTGACCGAAGGCAGTCAGGTAAGAGAGATAAGAGGTTTAGAGGATAATGGGAGAAAAAGATAAAGCTGCAGAGTGGTTGAAAAGATTTGATCTGGAAGCAAACCGTGATAAAGATTATTAATAATGCTGATTCATGACCGCTTAAGCCGGTAAAAAGGGCTTTTTAACGCAGGAGCTGGAGCATGGCAAGGAAGAAGTAGAAGAACTGGTGGGTAAGTAACCAGGACGAGAAAAAAGAAAGAAGGGTCAGAGCACCTGCCGTATCCCTTTTTTAATGGAGCGGGAAATTCGCAGGAGAGGACGAGCCTAGACATGAGAGGCCGTCAGAGCAGAGGATCAAGATGGCGCAGAAAATTGGTTTTATGGGATTAGGAATTATGGGGTCGGCCATGGCCGGAAATCTATTAAAGGCCGGATTTCCGGTCACAGTCTACAATCGCAGTCGGGATAAATCTGAAATTCTGGCAGGGCAGGGGGCCAAGGCGGCGGCGCATCCGAGGGAGCTGACGGAGAATTCAGAGGTGATAATTGCCATGGTCACCGGACCGGAGGCGCTGGAAGAACTTATATGGGGGGCAGACGGGGCGGCGGAGGCCTTTACGACCGAGAAAGTGTTCATAAATATGAGTACGGTGTCGCCGCGTTACATTAGAGAGCTGGCCCAGGAGGTGGAGCCTACCGGCATCAGGTTTATCGATGCCCCGGTGTCGGGGACCAAACAGCCGGCGGAGCAGGGCACGCTGGTTATCTTAGCCGGCGGCCGCCAGGAAACGATCAAGGAACTGGAGCCGATCTTTCTGGCAATGGGCAAAAAGGTGATTTATTGCGGGGAGGTGGGACAGGGCTCCATGATGAAGATGTTCATCAATCTCCTGGTCGGGGTGATGATGGAGGGTTTGGCCGAGATTATCAATTTCGGCCGCCTGGGCGGATTAACACTTGAGGCTATGCTGGAAACGGTTTTTTCCGGAGCCATGAACAGCCCGATGTTTCAGCTAAAGGCTGCCAATCTGGAAAAAAAGGAATATCCGGCGGCCTTTCCCTTAAAACATCTGGCCAAGGATTTAAAATTTATTGTGGATACAGCTTACGATCTAAAGGCGCCGGTGCCGACGGCCCTGACGCTGCTGCAGCTCTTTGAGGTGGGAGTGGCCAGGGGCTGGGGGGATGAGGACATCAGCGCCATTGCCCGGGTGCTGGAGCACATGGGTCCGGAGAACTGACGCCAGCCGGAAAGCATCTGGTCATTGAGGGATTGGTAGGCCGGAAATCTGAAAATAATTGATTCTAAGCCCCGAGTTGTGCTAATTTGCCCTCTACGGGAATGATTGGCTTTGAGATGACGACCAGTTTGGAGTTTCTACTCGGTAAAAGAGGCCAAAAAAAAACCATTTTGGGACCGCAACAGCCAAGGCGGCCGCCTAATCTCAGATAAAAGAAGATGAAACGATGTATGAAATGAACAGGGCGCATCAGGGGAGAGTGGCAATCAGATCCTTTCAGGTCATGGCTCATGCGCTGCTTATTAGAGGTCGTTACAGAATGGGGGGGCAATCCGGCCAGGCCCTGGAATCCTCGCTGCGGATGCTCAGTCCTGAAATCTATGGCAGCATGAATGAGCCCACGAGAATAGAGCTGAAAGGGCTACAGTACATTATCGACAGGTTGCCAAAAGGGATCGAGAACTGCAACCGGTTCGTTATGACCGTGGAAGATGACTTGGAGGGCACTTCGTTTGAAAAGCTGGTGCCGCCCAAAAGGAGAAGGGCTTCGTATCGCATCAGTGAAAACGAGATGAGTTTTGTGGTCACAACAGGGCTGAGTGAAATATATGACATTTTAACTCACCTAACTTTTTTATATATTGAGGCAAAGCATATATACGGCAAGACAAGAGACGAGGCCGGGGTTCCGAGTCAGGGAATGGCGGCAGTTCGAAGAAGACCTTCACCGAGAGACAGAGTTGAGCGGCACTGAACTGGAGAAGGCAATATGGAACCTGAGCATTATTCTCGGCCGAACGTATCATGAAACCAGGGAGACCTATGATTACTTTGAAGAAGCAAAGGATAAACTGAAAAGCAACAATGGACTTTTCCGTATCGTTTACGGCCTCGGGTGCCTCATCGAGAGGGAGATAAAGGGAAATGATTGTCTCATTATCCATTTCAGGCCCTCTCTCATTGACCAGATCGTGCATCAGACATACGGGAAGAAATGGGCTGCGACTGCCAAAGACAAACTCTGCGAACTGGGGTTGGAGGACCGGCCATTCCATATAATCAGTGCGAACCTGCACAGCGTGGTTAACCTTATTTACGGGTATCATGCAGATATCTCAGATGAAAAAAAACCAGGCGACCGGAATCTCTATGATTTCATTCTGGATATACTTGATAAAGGTGAACAGATAAGGACCCTTGCCGGCACACATGGCTTTTGCGAAATAGAAGATAGAAGTGGGGCGCAGACAAATATTCAGATCATCGATACTTCTGAACTGGGCGCCATCGATTTTTATCCCGGCCTAAAAATCAGCAACTCGTTGTTCCTCAATCAAAAACCTGTCCTCTTCATTATGGATTATGCCTTTGGCCTCCAGGCTTTTGAACTGATGGACGAACTATTGAAGCCCTGGGAAAGGGATGGAGTAACCAGAACGCTTAAGGTGCAATCTGTTTCCGTCATGGGCAAAGCCGGTATCCTGCCGGGAGAAAAAGGGGACATAATGCTTCCAACAGCACATGTTCTTGAGGGGCGGGCTGACAACTACATACTAGACAACGACCTTCGAAAAGAAGATTTTGATGACAGTGTAACTATTTATGAAGGGCCGATGATAACAGTGCTCGGTACGTCGTTGCAAAACCGGGATCTATTGGAAATGTTTCAGACGACGACTTGGAAGGCAATTGGCCTGGAAATGGAAGGCGGTCATTATCAGCGGGCGATTGGCGCGGCAATAATCAGGGGGCACATCCCAAAGGATGTCCGGGTAAGATATGCTTACTATGCTTCGGACAACCCCATAAGAAGCGGTCAGACACTGGCTGCCGGGCCTATGGGTATCGAGGGAATCCGGCCAACCTACATGATAACAAAAGTTATTCTCGAAAAAATTTTTCACATTCCGGTCTAAACGGGGCTGGTGCACTTACTAAGAGGCTCTGCCCGGAGATCTCCGTATCCTTACCCGGAAGCTTGACTTCCTTGGAGAATTGCTGAAGACTCAAGGGTGAAATTTGAAAAATTCCAATCCCAGCACCACTGCCGCCAATAATACCCGGTAAAGGGCAAAAATAACGAACGTGTGACGTTGCAGGAATTGGAGCAGAAATTTAATGGTGAGATAGCTGGAAATCACGGCGGCGAAAAATCCGAGGATGTGGGGGAGAGTAAAAAACGTAATTATTTCGCCACTTTTCAAAAGCTTCAGGCCATGATAAAGTCCAGCCCCGAAAATAATCGGGGTGGACATGAGAAAAGAAAATCTGGCTGCGGTTTCCCGGGTAAACCCTAAAATCAGACCCATGGTCATGGTACTGCCGCTTCGAGAGACTCCGGGCATGATGGCCAGGGCCTGGGACAGGCCGATAAGTATGGCATCGGTGAGGGTAATTCCCGGCAATCGCCGTTGGTGCCGGGCAATTCTATCTGCCAGATAAAGGATGATACCCATAATCCCCAGAAGAATGGCGATGCGCATCGGCGCCCGGAATACCGTTTCCGCCTTTTTTTCTAACAGAAAACCTGCCACAGCGCCGGGGATGGTGGCAACCACGAGATACCAGAAGAGCCGGCGCTCAAATCGATTGTGCCGTTCCGGTCGCAACACAGCCTTAAACATATCCAGCCAATCATGGAAAAAATAGGTAATCAGGGCAACCAGGGTGCCGACGTGGAGGAGTATGTCAAAGGCCAGTCCGGCTTCCGTGATGTTGAAATAGTGTTCAAACAGGGCCAGATGACCGGAACTGGAAATCGGCAGGAATTCCGTCAAACCTTGAACAATGCCGAGAAATATGGCTTGGAAGCTATTCATGGCCTCATCTCATGTAAAGTGGAAAGTGAAAGGTCCAAAGTGCAACATAATACAGAGTGAATTTTTATTCAGTGCACATAGAAAGTTCAAAGTGAAAAGTGAGAAATAAAACTATAGTTCCGGCGGTTTGAGACGGTGAAAATCCGTGGCCTGTTCAAAGGCATGGGCCGTCCGCAAGAGAGTTGCTTCATCGAACGGCCGGGCCAGGAGTTGCAGTCCGATGGGCAAGCCCTGAGAATTCAGACCGCAAGGCAGGGACAGCCCCGGAATACCGGCCAGATTGGCTGAAATAGTAAAAATATCAGACAAATACATGGTCAACGGGTCGGCCGTCTTTTCCCCTAAACGAAAGGCCGTGGTTGGCGCTACCGGAGTGGCCACAACCTGGCAGGTTTGGAAGATCTGGTCAAAATCCCGGCGTATGAGGGTTCTGACCTGAGAGGCCTTGCGATAGTAGGCGTCATAATAGCCGGCGGACAGGGCGTAGGTTCCGAGCATAATGCGGCGCCTGACTTCGGCGCCCAGACCCTGGGCCCGGGTGGTGGCGTACATTTCCATCAGCTCCCTGGCCTCGGGATTGCGGTAGCCGTATTTGACGCCATCATAACGGGCCAGGTTGGAACTGGCTTCGGCAGTGGCGATGAGATAATAGACGGCGACGGCATATTCGGTGTGAGGCAGGCTGACTTCCACCAGTTCGGCTCCCAAAGCCGATAACTTCTCGAGGGCAGCCCGGACCGCCTGTTCCACGTCCGGTTCCATGCCTGGAAGAAAATATTCCCGAGGAACAGCTATCTTCAAACCCTGGATATCTTGCTGCAAAGCCAGGGAATAGTCGGGCACGGGGACAGGCGCCGAGGTCGAATCTTTGGGATCATAGCCGGCGATAGTCTGGAGGAGCAAGGCGCAATCGGCGACATCTTTGGTCAAGGGCCCGATTTGATCAAGGGAACTGGCATAGGCTACCAGACCGAAACGGGAAACCCGGCCGTAGGTAGGTTTTAGGCCGACGACACCGCAGTGGGAGGCGGGTTGACGGATGGAGCCGCCGGTATCGCTGCCCAATGACGCCAGGCATAAGTCAGCGGCTACGGCTGCGGCCGAACCGCCGCTGGAGCCGCCGGGGATATAATCAAGGTTCCAGGGATTATGAGTAACGCCATAGGCGGAATTTTCGGTGGAAGATCCCATGGCGAATTCATCCATATTTACTTTTCCCAGGATCACGGCGCCGGCCTGACGCAATTTTTCGGTGACCGTGGCATCGTACGGCGGCAGGAAATTTTCCAGGTATTTTGAGGCGCAGGTGGTGCGCAACCCCCGGGTGATAATGACATCTTTAAGGGCCAGGGGGACGCCGGTGAGCGGGGTGGCATGACCTGCGGCCAGGCGCTGCTCCGCCGCCTGGGCCTGCGCCAGGGCCCCTGGTTCATCCACTGTCAGATAACAATGCAATTTTGAGTCAGTTGAGGAGATTCTCTGCAAGATTTCCCGGGTGAGTGCCACCGGGGAGATCTCCTTTTTGAGCAGGAGGGGATGAAGTTCATGAATTGTCAGATGCTGCCAGGCTGCAGTCATGGGTTGGGACTCCAATAATATTTCTGAGGCACTCGAAACCTCTTGGACGTAAACTGATAGTTGCAGCGAGAAAGGCGGTCAGCAGCCATCTAAAAATAAGAGACTAAATTGTCGCTGACACAGCGTTGCTGCTGCCCGGATGAATTATCAGATGGCAGCATGGCCTTGGTTTTCTTAGGCTGAAAGCTAAATAATTTTAGGCACGGCAAAAGAATTTTTCTGCCGGTCCGGAGCATTGGCCAAGACATCCTCCAGCGGCAGACTGTCCTGTATCTCATCTTCCCGAAAGGCATTTTCCAGCTCCAGAACATGGGCCATAGCCGGGACATCCCCAGTATCCAGCTCATTTAATTTCTGCACATAATTCAAGATATCATTTAATTGCCTGGTAAACAGTCCCACTTCTTCATCTGAGAGGGTCAAGCGGGCCAGGAGCGCCACCTGTTTCACTATTTCCGGGGTTAAGGCCATGGGAAAAACCTCATCGGCATATTGCCAGGAGCCGCCGCAGGCGGCGGCAAGTTTATTTTTTAACATAAAAATTTTATCTCACATTAAAAAAAACGCAATGGTTGTTTTATCTTGCCGACGGGGCTAACTTCAGATGGTGAATTTGATCAAGGGAGGTGGAACTGAAAATTAGGTGCTTTAAATGCGCCTCTAATATTCATGATGTCTTGACAAGCCAATCAATTAAATTGTAAATATAATCATATATAGTATCTTCCCGTGACTGATTAGAGACTGTCCTGATATTTTAAAAAGAGACTGTTATTTAAGGCTAAAAATGCCAAATTCCTCAAGGTCGAATAATGCAGTTGCTAAAGCATTCTTTTTTCAAAACTAGAGGCCGTGGTGGAGCCGGGGGAGAAAACAGGGAAAGATTTTTTAGACGAGGGGAAGGTGTTTAATTCCATCCCGTTATTGCCTGCGGTCCTGGGTGTAATTGTGGTAGGCACGTCTGATTGTCAGTAAGTATTTTCAAGAGCCGGTTTCATTTCTTTTGATAGCGGTGGCGGCGTCTATTTTATATCAATGGGAAACTAACCGGAAAAATAAGAAAACCGGCAATTTTGAAGAGACACTGATCAATGTCTCAAAATTTATTATTGTGACCGGAATTTCCGGTTATCTGGTCATGAGGATCATTGGTTTGTTCGTTCCTGGATTTGATTGACAACAGAGTATTTTCCCGCCGCCGGGCACGCTCCAAGAAAATTGGGCTTAGGTGCCATGCAGTTGGAAGTTTTCGGGTGAAATTTTTCTATATCAGGTGTTATCAGCTTCCTTATCAAACCCCTTTTGGCGCTGCTGCTTGCTTATGCAGGCAATTCTGCTCCTGCCCGCGTGTGTCGGTCTCAGCAATCGTGAGGATTTAAAGAAATACGCGCCGCTTGTCGGTGTTCAGAGCATGGCAGTTTTTATCCAACACTGGCCGATGTATTTGGAAAAACCCGGCCGCCACTTCCTGGGTGAAGATTTCATTAAATCCCAGACGGTTTTTCGGGGACCCTGGCAGCGGGCTTCGCAAATACCATCAAGGGCCGTGGATATTCAAGATATTGACTCCGTTGAAATAGGAAATATTGTCATTCGTATTTTGGAAGCAAAGGGCTACGCGGTTTCTTTGGCCGACCTGCCGATGGAAGATAACCAAGAAACAGTAGAAAGGATCATGGCGCAATACCAGGAAAATCATCCTGCCGTTGATGCCTTCTTATTCTGTTATTTTGCCCCCACGCTCTTCGTTTCCCATGCCCGGGAGGCGCCGTCCGGCCATTCCCAACAATCTTACAGTCTTGAAGAGATGGTCGCAACCTTATCACCGGGGACTGATGCCGTCATCTGGGTGGGGCAGCGGGATCAGAATTCGCCCTCTAACTCCATCAGCCATGCCTTTATCTATTGGGCCATGACCATATTTAAGGCCGCTACCGGCAAACCGATTATGATGCAGGCGGATTCCCGGCTCGGCGGCCCGGTTCATCCCTGGATTCCCCGGTGCCCGCCGGCTTCTATCGACAAAAATTATCCGGCCAGTGTGAAAGTTATCCGGAACCTGATGATCGACAATTTGGCATGCCGCCTGCGGAATCAGATTCCGTTTGCTTTTACGGCGCCGGAGTAAGAGATTGATTTAGATGTTTAATATTTGGCCTAAGATGTGGTAAAATAAACCAAAAAAATCTTGCCAAGTAACTTAAGGTAATAATAGCTTTATGTCGTATTCGTAACTGACCTCTCCTGGTTTTTGATTGTTCTCATATTGTTCCCGGCTTCGGCCTGGGGACAATTATCTTATGATAGATACCAGCCAACCACGCCGGGTTGGGGCCAGACAACTGCCGATACAGGCCAATCACCCGAATCCGACCAGGATCTCTCCCAGCAAGGGCAGCAGAGGCTGGAGGACCAGGCCCAAATGTATCTCCAGAGGTTTGGGCCTCAAGGTATCACGACCGGGCAAGTGCCGGGGCAGGTACCTTTGCAACAGCCAAGGATGCCTCAGGTAACGACAACAACCCCGCCGGAGTCGGCGAAGATCCTCACCGTTGCTCCGCGGCAACCTGAGGAAATGTCGGCTGCCGAAAAACGGGCGGCGGAATACGGGCTGGCCGTCAGGCAATATGGCTACAGCTTTTTTTATAAACCGCCGGAGACTTTTCTGCCGGTGCAACAGGTTCCCGTCGGACCTGATTATGTCATCGGTCCCGGAGACACGGTAAGAATTCTGACCTGGGGGAGCATCCAGGGCGAATACAGCCTGACAGTGGACAACAATGGCCAGGTAGCCATTCCCAAGGTTGGGGTGGTTCATGTCAGCGGCCTTACTTTTGCACAATTACGGCAGGTAATGGACCGGGAATTTTCCCGGCAGTTTACTAATTTCCAGATGAACGTCACGCTGGACAACCTGAGGACCATTCAAGTTTTTGTCGTTGGCCAGGCCCGGTTTCCCGGCAGCTATGCCGTATCTTCCCTTTCCACCCTGATCAGCGCCCTGTTTGCGGCCGGCGGTCCGAGCAAATCGGGCACTATGCGTGACATTCAGGTCCGCCGCAAGAATTGTGTTGTGGCCCATTTCGACATGTATGATTTCCTGCTCCGGGGGGATAAGAGCAAGGATATCCGGTTACAGTCGCAGGATGTTATTTTTATCCCGCCCATCGGCCCCCTGGCTGCCATAGGGGCGCCAAGCAGAGAAGTCATGGGGCGTTCGGCCCAACGAGGTAAAGCCGAGAGGATGATGGTCAAGGGAGACGGACTGGACAGGAAAGAAGAATCGATTATAGGCGGGCCGGTTAAGATTCCGGGGATTTTTGAGTTAAAAAACGAGAAAACCTTAAGCGATCTCCTGCGCCTGGGCGGGGGATTGGCGGATACTGCTTTTAAAGGTCGGGTCCAGGTGCTCAGGATCCAACGCCATAAGGAAATGGTTCTTTTTGAAGACGATCTGGACAAAGTCCTGCAGTGTCTGGTCCCCGATATACCGCTGGTGGATGGGGACTTTGTCAAAATTTTTCGGGTGCCGGATTTAGTCGAAAAAAAGGTCAAGTTGGCCGGGGCCGTCAAAAAACCGGGGGAATTCGGCATTCACGGACAGATGCGAGTTAAGGACCTTATCGACTATGCCGGCGGTCTGCTCATGGAAGCCAACCAGCAGGAAGCCGAAATCACCAGGGTTACCATTACCCCAAATGGTCCGAGTACTTCCCGGCTTTACATCAGCCCGCGGGGGGCTTTGAACGGCTCGCCTAAGGACAATATCCTGCTGCAGCCGAATGACTATGTTTTTATCCGCACCATACCCGACTGGTCACTGTACAAGCTGGTTAAGATTGAAGGGGAAGTCCAATATCCCGGCAACTATGCCATCAAAAAGGGTGAAACGTTAAGTTCTCTGCTGACCCGGGCCGGCGGCTTTACCGATAACGCCTATCCCAAAGGCGCTTATTTTACCCGCAGATCGGTGAAAAAGATGCAGACGGAACATTTAAAGCAGGCATTGGACAAAATGGAAGCCGAAATGATTTCATCTACTGCCCAGGCCACCAGGGGTGCCTTGGAAGGTGAAGCCGAGCGATTTAAAGTCGTAGCTCTCCAGCAACAGCAATTTCTGGCCAAGCTGCGAAAAATTGAACCTGTGGGCCGGGTGGTGGTCCGGATCGAAGACCCGGAGCGGCTGCGGGGCACGCCCGATGATCTGGAACTGCAGGAGGGGGATAACCTGTTGATCCCCCAGATCCAGCAGACGGTTAATGTCCTGGGTTCCGTGGTCAATCCCACGGCAGTGGTTTATGAACCATATCTCAGCGTGGGTAAATATATCGCCAGGGTAGGCGGGCCCACCAAAAATGCGGATGTGGAGCGGACCTATGTTATCAAAGTCAACGGCTCCGCCCTGGGCGGCAAGACAACGATTATCTTTGGCAGCCGGGTGGCCTCCGCCCGTCTGGACCCGGGAGATACCATCGTGGTGCCCGAGAACTTTGAAAGAGTCCCCTGGCTGAAAACGGTTAAGGACGTCACCTCTATCCTGGGCAATATTGCGATGACGGCAGGTGTGGTCTTAGTCGGTCTAAAATGAGACGGATAATAGGGAACATTGGCCCGGCTGCCAGCCGTGGTTTTAATCAGCTGCATCTGCCTGCTGCCGTTTGGGGCTCCGGGACCGGCTCAGGCCGGGTTTGCCCCGACTCTAAAAGGTAAAGAAGGTTTTATCAACCTGGCCGGCTGGTCCCTGGGCGCTGCGGCTCTGGCCTGGACGGTGCGGTATATGCATAATAACAGTCCGGCCGCCAGGTCCGAGGGTTATCCCAAGGAATTAGGTCCTGGCGAATGGTTTTTCGCCTTGTATTGCGGCTATTCCGACATCCCCACCTTGGATTGGAAATTTACTCTTAACGGCACGCAGAATTTGACCGGGGTGGTCGCCAAAGATATGCGTTACAAACCGGGAGTAATGGGGGGATTGAAATTCGGCCGCTATTTTGACTGGGCCCCCTGGTTCGGCATGGAATTGGAGACCCGCTTTTCCCGGAACAATATCCCCGAGAGGCAGGGCACGATTACGCCGCCGCAGCCGTTCCAGCCGTCACCCGTCCTCAGGGAACCGGACTGGTGCATGATTTGGGCGATTCAGGTAAACCTTTTAGCCCGTTATGGTTTTTTTAAGGATAAAGAAGTCACCTTCGGACGCCTGCAGCCTTATATCGGCCTTGGCACCGGCTTCAATATCAACTACGGCAGATATGACTCCACCAAAAATTTCGCTCTGGAAACCCAGGCCGGTCTGAAATATATGATGAATAAAACGGTGGGAGTCTTTGTGGAGTATAAGTTTACTTATCAATTCGCCCTGGAATATCAGGACGTGCCGGTCTTCAACACGCTGCCCAATTATCCCATTAATGCCCTGCCGGCCAATTATACCTTTACCTATGATCAGCCCCACCACATGGTGGTCATGGGAGTGGCCTTTCATTTTAAGAATCTTTACGGAGGGTAACGTGCCCCTTCGCGGCCGAAAATATCCAGCCGATGGGATTACCGGGATAGCGGGAATGGTTTTAACCTTGCTTCTGGTAACGGGCAATTATGCTTATGTTCAGGCCGAACCGTTCAAGTTCGGGTTTGCAAGCAGGGGGTAATTTATTATTATTTTGCCGACAAACCGAATTTAAGCACTTTTCGGCCTTTGGGTAATGATATAAATGAATCAGATGCCGCCTCGCCGCCCTCTCGGCCATATTAAAGTCGCTCCAGCCGCTTTAGAGCCTCATATCAATTCGGCGGGCCGGAAGCATAAGCTGCCCCCGGCCCTGATCAAGGCAGTGATCCGGGTGGAATCGAATTTTAACCCCGGGGCCACCTCGCCCAAAGGGGCCCAGGGGCTGATGCAGTTGATGCCGGGGACGGCGGAAGATTTACAGGTGGCCAATCCTTACGACGTCCAGGAAAATATCTCCGGCGGCAGCCGCTATCTTGGCATGCTGTTAAAAAAATTCGGCTTCAATCTGCCCATGGCTCTGGCCGCCTACAACGCCGGCCCGGGGCGGGTGGAACGCTGCCAGGGGGTTCCCCAGATCCGGGAGACCCAAAAATTTGTCCGGGACGTCTGCGCCAGCTTTTTGGAATACGGTAAACAGGTA
The DNA here is from genome assembly GCA_963789385.1 of uncultured delta proteobacterium. Lineage (GTDB taxonomy): Bacteria > Desulfobacterota > Desulfobaccia > Desulfobaccales > Desulfobaccaceae > Desulfobacca. Next base: position 75,696 of record CAWBKT010000038.1, read on the forward strand.
TCCGAAAAATGAGAAGATCTTAAAAAATTAAGGGCGTGTGTTTACTATGGTTATGTTCATTTTGAAAACTTATCAAAAGTATTAAAAAAATATTATGAAGCAAATTATAAAAAGAATACTTCCGTTGATTGATGTTTTGGTGGCCCCGATCGTTTATCCGGCCGCTGTTATTTTAAAATTAATTAGAATAGCAGGCGTCCAGAGAATGCCACTTTGTAAAAATATCCTTATTAAAGTAGGAATATTTCCAATTCGAAATCATTATTATGAGCCTTTGTTTGATAGTAGCCAGCTCTTATATCCGTTGGACAGAGATCGCGATTTGCCTGGTATTGATTGGAATCTTTCAGAACAACTCAATCTTTTGGAGAATTTTAATTATAATGAAGAACTCAAAAATGTGCCGCTAGCAAAATCCGACGAATTGACCTTCTATCTCGATAATAATACCTTTGTAAGTGGAGATGCTGAATTTTGGTATAATTTGATCAGGAATAAAAAACCTGCAAAAATATTCGAAATAGGGAGCGGCTATTCGACCCTGATGGCTCGAAAGGCTATCAAAAAGAATGAAGAAGAAATCTCAAATTATCATTGTAAGCATTTATGTATTGAACCGTACGAAAACTCCTGGCTGGAAAAGATAGGCGTGACTGTCATAAAGCAGAGAGTCGAGAATCTTGATAAAGGAATTTTTGCCGAATTGGCTGAGAATGATATTTTATTTATAGATTCATCGCATGTTATTAGACCACAAGGTGATGTATTATTTGAATATTTAGAAATATTACCAACACTAAAAACAGGTGTGATTGTACATATTCATGATATTTTTTCTCCAAAAGATTACTTGGATAGTTGGATTAAAAGTGAAGTCAAATTTTGGAACGAACAATATCTACTCGAGGCTTTTTTATCACACAATCGAGATTGGAAAATAATAGGAGCATTAAACTATTTGCACCACAAGTATTACGAAAAGCTGAAGGCAAAAAGTCCGTTTCTAACTCGAGACCGAGAGCCAGGATCATTTTATATTCAGAAAGTTAATTAAATGCATCTAGTATTTTATTTGGAAGATAAAAAAAAGTATTAAACTATGAATAATACCCCACCCACCAGCGGAAACTTAAACGAAGAAATTTATCTCCTGGATTACTTCATTGTGCTGGCCAAATACAGCCGTCTAATTATCTATACGACGTTGGCTATGACGGTATTGACTTATCTGGTGATGTTCATTTTACCCGATAAATATATTGCCACCGCCAGGCTGCTACCGCCCCAGCAGAACTTGACCATGAGCAGTCAATTGATGGAACTTATCGGAGGGGGTGTAAAGCCCGGGAGTATTCCCGGCAGCGGGCTGGCTGGGTTAATTGGCCTGAAGTCACCGGCTGATCTCTACGTCGGCATAATGACCGGTGATACTGTTGCCGATCGGATTATTGAACAATTTAAATTAAAAAAGATCTATAAAAAGAAAACCTTGGTGGATACCCGCAAGGCCTTAAGCAAAAAAGTGAATATAAATTTGAGCAAAAAAGATTCCCTCATCTATGTTGAGGTAACCGATAAGAGCGCCCAGCGGGCTGCAGATATGGCCAATGCCTTTGTCGCCGGATTAGATCAATTATTGCAGCGTCTAGCTGTGCAGGATGCGAAGGGTCGGCTGGCCTTTATGGAAAAAGAGCTAACAGCAACAAATGCTAAACTAACCAGTGCCGAAGAGGATTTGCGCAGCTTCAGTGAAAAGAACAGCGTTATTCAGATAGACACCCAGGCCAGGGGCATGTTGCAATATATTGCCCAGCTTAGGGCCGAGATCGACGCTAAAGAGGTACAGGTGCAGGTGATGCGCCAGCAGGCAACGCCATATAATTACGATGTCGTCCGACTGGAAACCCAGGTTAAGGGGTTAAAAGACAAATTACAGGCTGCCGAAAAACAGTGGGACCAGACCTGTATGGGTGATGTCTGTCTCGCCACATCAAAGATGCCCAAGCTGGGATTGGAATACATCCGCTTCTATCGGGAGGTTAAATTTCAGGAGACCCTTTATCAACTTTACACCAAAATGGTGGAGATCGCCCGTCTGGATCTGGTCAAGGATGTGGCAGTGGTCCAGGTGGTGGATCAGGCTCTGCCTCCAGACAAAAAATCGAATAAACGAATGCTGCCGGCATTGCTGGCCGGGATGGCTATTTTATTTATCATGGTATTTTTTGCCTTTATTATAGAATTTTGGAAAAACTTCAAGAATCAAGAAAAGAATACCGAGCGCTTTACTCTATTGCAGGAATATCTAATAGCTTGGAGAAATATCATCCCGCGTTCAATCACCAGGTGGAAACAGAAAATTTGAAATATGACGATATAAAATATCATTAGTGTCCGGCACAAAAATTGAATAACCGCATTTGATTTTTGATCGAGGTTGGAGGACGTTTTTTGATTTTCAACCAGATGAACAGCAAGATAGTGTTAAAATTTGTCATAGTCTCCATAATTCCCTTATGTTAATACCGGGAGCATAAAATAATCTTTCCTCGTATTAATACCTTTTATTCATGCTAGTTAGGTGAGTCGATATGAAAGTTGTTATTCTGTGTGGTGGTTTAGGAACCCGGTTGCGTGAGGAGACGGAATTCCGTCCTAAACCTATGGTAAACATTGGGAATCGCCCCATTCTTTGGCATATCATGAAAATCTACTCCCATTATGGTTTCAAGGATTTTGTTCTGGCATTAGGATATAAAGGCGAGATGATTAAAAATTATTTCTGCCATTATGAACTAATGAACAACGATGTAACCATAGAACTTGGCCTCCCCGAGCACGTTTGTATCCATCAGCGTCATGACGAAATCGGCTGGCGAATCACTCTGGCTGATACAGGTGAGAAGTCATTAAAGGGGGCGCGTCTTAAAAAAATTCAAAAATTTATTACGGAAGATCTATTTCTCGCCACATACGGTGACGGTGTGGCGAATATTGATATTAATGATTTGCTGGATTTTCATCGCCGGCATGGTAAGCTTGCCACGTTAACGGGAATTAATCCGGCCTCTCGATTCGGCGAACTGAGTATCGCCGGTGACCAGGTTATGTCATTCCAAGAAAAACCTAAAGATAGCGAAGGCTTAATCAACGGTGGCTTTTTTGTTTTTAATCGGAAGATATTCGATTTTCTTACGGAAGAGATAAACTGTGATCTTGAATATGGGCCTCTGGAAAAAATCGCCCAGGCCGGACAACTCATGGTTTACCGGCATGATGGATTTTGGGCCTGTATGGATACTTTAAGGGACATGGACTATCTCAATGCCTTATGGGAAAAGAAGCAGGCCCCATGGAAAATATGGTAACGGCAGATTTCTGGAATGGTAAAAGAGTTCTCGTTACCGGCCATACGGGATTTAGATGCGCTAAGGTGGACTACGGATTGGTATATGCAGTACTATAAAAATATCTCATTGATAAGATCATTTACAGAAAATCAAATAATGGCTTACCAAAAATTGAAATTATCATGAAAAAACCGACTTGTCGATTTTGTCATAATGAAAATCTCCACAGCTTTGTTGATTTAGGAATGTCCCCTTTATCAAATTCATATTTAACTTCTCAGCAACTACATCAAATGGAACCTTTTTATCCGCTCCATTGCTTTGTTTGTAGTTCTTGTTTTTTAGTGCAACTAGAAGAATTTGAAAGTCCATCGCAGATATTTGATGATTATGCTTATTTTTCATCATATTCTGAAACCTGGCTGCAGCATGCCAAACAATATACTGATTATATCATAAGACGATTAAATCTTAACAATCAGAGTTTCGTTGTTGAAATTGCTAGTAACGACGGATACTTGCTGCAAAATTTCGTAGCTCGAGATATCCATGTATTAGGGATTGAGCCCGCCACCAATGTTGCCCAAGTGGCCTTGGAAAAAGGAATTTCAACGCTAATAAACTTTTTTACCCGGGATTTAGCGTCAGAAATGGCGGAGCAAGGCAAAAGGGCAGATCTGATTATTGGGAATAATGTGTTAGCTCATGTCCCGTCTTTGAATGATTTTGTGGCCGGCCTCAAGATATTATTAAAACCCGATGGGGTGATTACTTTGGAATTTCCCCATTTAATGCGGTTGATGGCCGAAAATCAATTCGACACTATTTATCAGGAACATTTTTCTTATTTTTCCTTTTTAACCGTAGAAAGAATCTTCGCGGCTCACGGCTTAACCCTTTTTGATGTGGAAGAATTGCCAACCCACGGTGGATCTTTACGCATATATGGGTGTCATCAAGGAGCTATGACAAAATCGGTTAGCGAACGTGTTACAGAATTAAAGAATCGAGAGATTCAGTTTGGACTGGCGAAGTTAGGAGTCTATCAGGATTTTCATGAGAAAGTAAAAAAAACCAAACGGCAGATATTATCCTTTTTGATCAGCCAGAAAGCTGATGGCAAAAGGATTGCCGGCTACGGTGCCCCCGCCAAGGGCAATACTTTGTTGAATTATTGCGGCATCCGGACCGATTTTCTGGATTATACGGTAGACCTGAGCCCGCATAAACAGGGGCTATTTTTGCCTGGAACCCATATCCCCATTGAATCGCCGGCAAAGATCAGACAGACTAAACCGGACTTTGTCTTTATTCTGCCCTGGAACCTCAAAGAAGAAATTATGGCCCAGATGAATTGCATCCGGGAGTGGGGCGGCAGGTTTGTCGTGCCGATTCCTGAAATTAGGCTTTTTTAGACCGGGCAGCCATGATTTTTCAGGAAACCAAACTCAAAGGTTCCTTTGTGATTACTTTGGAACTCATACAAGATGACAGGGGATTCTTTGCCCGCACGTGGTGCCAGCGGGAATTTGAGACTCACGGCCTCAATCCCCGCTTAGTGCAATGTAACACTTCGTTTAATAAAAAAAGGGGAACCCTCCGAGGTATGCATTACCAAGCCAAGCCTTATGAAGAAGCCAAGTTGGTTCGATGTACACGGGGTTCTATCTACGATGTCATTATCGATCTGCGGCCGGATTCTCCTACTTTTAAGCAATGGCTGGCATTTGAGCTTACCGACAACAATCACCGGATGATTTATATACCAGAAGGCTTTGCCCATGGCTTCCAGACTATAGAAGACAACACTGAAGTATTTTACCAGATGTCAGAATTTTATCAGCCAGGACCGGGATATTCTTGCGGTGTCCGGTGGAATGATCCGATTTTTAACGTCAAATGGCCCTTCCCTCTTTCCACTATCTCTTCCAAAGACAACAGCTACCCAGATTTTCCATTATGAAAAGAGTTTTGCTTACTGGCGCATCAGGATTTATCGGCAGGCATTGCCTGGGACCCCTTTTAAAAAGGAATTATGAAATCCATGCGGTTGATATCCATGCCGTAGAAAAAACTTCACCAGAAATCAGTTGGCATTCAGGAGACTTATTAAACGCAAACCAAGTAAAATTGGTCATCGACAAGGTAAAGCCGACTCACCTTTTACATTTCGCCTGGTTTACTAAATATGGAGAATATTGGAGTTCCCTATACAATTTGCAGTGGGTCCAAGCCAGTATAGAATTAGTTCAACAGTTTTGGAAATACGGGGGAAACGGGCAGTCATAGCTGGAACATGTGCCGAGTACGATTGGCAATATGGATATTGCAGTGAGCAAACCACTCCCTTGGCTCCCAAAACATTATATGGAACCTGCAAAGATTCTCTTCACAGAATAATAGAGGTATTTTCCCAACAAACAGGATTAAGCTTTGCCTGGGGGCGGGTTTTTTTTCTTTACGGCCCCCACGAACATCCCGGCCGTCTCATCCCTTCCGTGATCAATGCTCTATTAAAAGGCGAAAGCGCGCTTTGTTCTCATGGTCAACAGCTCAGAGACTTTCTCTATGTCGAAGATGTGGCTGAAGCTTTTGTGACGCTGCTGGATAGTGATATAACCGGCCCGGTAAATATTGCTTCTGGCTCCCCGATTTCTTTGAAAAAAATTATTCTTGATATTGCCGAAAAATTGTCTAGACCTGATCTGATTCAATTAGGGGCCATTGCCCCCCAACCCAATGAACCCCGTGTTTTGTTTGCCGATACAAGCCGCCTTTTCAACGAAGTTTGTTGGACCCCTCTCTATTCTTTGGAGCAAGGTCTTGACAGCACCATGGAATGGTGGAAAAAGAAAGGCAATTGGAAAGCATTGTGAAAATTCTGGTTGATCATTGCCCAATCTGTAGATCTGATTTCCTCCATAATTTTTTGCAGCGTCGAAATGTCCCTGTTCATCAAAACTTGGTTGTGAAAGACCAGGAATCCGCCTGTAAAATTGCTCGCAATGATCTCATTATGACGGTTTGTCAGCATTGCGGCTTCATCTTTAATCAAGCTTTTGACCTTTCAAAGCTTTCCTACGGAGAGAACTATGATAATACTCAAGAGAGTTCTCCATACTTTTCTGAGTATCTAGATGATCTCATTAATTATCTTATCGTTAAAAAAAATTTCCACAACCTTAGTATTGTCGAGGTTGGATGTGGCAAAGGGCATTTTATAAAAAAATTACTGGAACGTGAAGCAGGCCGAAGCATCGGATACGGTTTCGATCCAAGTTATAAGGGCCCTCCTCAGGAACTTCAAGGGCGTTTGAATTTTATTCAGAGTTACTATGGAGCTTGAATCTGCAAATATTTCTGCCGATGTGGTGATTTGCCGCCATGTTATCGAACATGTGCCAGATCCACTGATATTGCTGCAGTCCATAAGACAAGCTTTAGAAAAATCCAGGAATCCAAGTGTTTTTTTTGAGACCCCTTGCGTTGAGTGGATATTGCATAACAAAGTTATTTGGGATTTTTTTTATGAGCATTGTTCATTATTTACTAAAGATTCCGTAAGGGTGGCCTTTGAATCAGCAGGATTCAAGATAGATGCGATCCACCATGTATTTAATGGACAATATTTATGGATCGAAGCATCGTTGGACTCCCCAAAAAAACCTCAACAGATAGATTCCACTAAGATTCTATCACTGGCCAAGGAATATGCTCGATCAGAGAGAGCTATTATTAGGACTTGGATGTCAAGAATTAAATCTTTGGCAGCTCATGGTAAAGTTGCCTTATGGGGGGCTGGCGCCAAAGGCACAACTTTTGCTAATATTATCGATGCAAACCGATATTTATTAGATTGTATTGTTGATCTTAATCCGAATAAACAAGGTCAATTTTTACCAGGGACAGGCCATCCTATTATAGGTTATCAGGAATTACCCCCAAGGGGCGTCACTGACGCCATTTTAATGAATCCTAATTACCAGAAAGAAATTTTGGCGTTATTAAAAAATGCGGAAATAAATATCAATTTGCTTGCTTTTTAAAACCGGAGTTTATAATGAAAATTATTATCGATACCGATGGGAAAACCCTTACACATGAAACTGATGGTAAGAGGAGGGTTATTGATCTTTATTGTAAAGAAGCTTTTGAGATAATTTCCCTCCAATGGATAAAAGTTGGATGGAACCAAAAATATTCTCATACCTTCAGTTGGTTAGGTAGGCCTATTATTCAAATGCCGGAAGATATGATTCGTATCCAGGAAGTAATATACAATCTTAAACCAGATGTTATTATTGAAACAGGAGTGGCTCACGGCGGATCTCTTATCTACTATGCCAGTCTTTGTCAATTGATAAAAAAGGGAAGAGTAATTGGAATTGATATAGAAATCCGCCCCCACAATCGGCAAGCTCTGGAAAAGCATGAGTTATTTAATTTTATTACCCTTATTGAAGGGAGTTCCATTGATCCTGATGTTGTTAAGCAAGTAAAATCATTAGTAATTCCCGGGGAAGTCGTGCTGGTTATTCTCGATTCCAATCATTCCAAAGAGCATGTTTTGGCTGAGCTCAACAATTATTGTGATCTGGTTACTGCAGGTTCATATATCGTCGCTACTGACGGCATAATGAAAGATTTATATGATGTAAATCGGGGCAAAGAAGAATGGCAATGGGACAACCCTTATGCCGCAGCTCTTGAATTCATCAAATTTCGTCCTGAATTTTCAGTTGAACAGCCCTGTTGGCCGTTTAAAGAAAGTGATCTGACTGAAAATATTACTCACTGGCCCGGAGCCTGGTTAAAACGCACAAATTAATACACATCAGGCAGGCGTTCTTCAAGTCTCCATAGACTTCCACCAGTCAAACTGAAATGTCTAGCTTAGTTAAAAATATCGCCGCGAATTTCGTCGGCAGCGGTTGGATTGCCTTAATGGGAATTGCTTTTATTCCCGTTTATATAAATTTTTTAGGCATTGATTCTTATGGCTTAATTGGGATTTATGCTTCCCTCCAGGCTTTATTTGGGCTGTTAGATATTGGTTTGAGCACCACCCTGAACCGGGAATTGGCCAGGTTGAGCGGGCAAACCGATAAAGTCGGCGAAATGCGCGATCTCGTCCGCACCTTGGAAAGTATTTATTGGATTATAGGTATTGTTATTGCTATTGTGGTAATTCTATTAGCGCCCCTGATCGCCAACCACTGGGTACAACCGGGGGATTTATCAACTGCAATTATCGAGCAGGCAGTTATGGTTATGGGGCTGACCATTTCATTTCAGTTGATATTTACCTTTTATTCCGGGGGACTATTAGGTCTACAAAGGCAGGTTTTACTCAATATTATCATCATAGTAATCACCACTTTAAAATTTGCTGGTGTTATTCTCGTGTTATGGTTGGTTTCTCCAACCATCCAGGCATTTTTTATCTGGCAGACCTTGATTGGAGTCTTGGCTGCTATTCTGTCGGCATATTTTTTATGGCAGAACCTCCCCCCCTTCAACCAACCCGCCAGATTCCAAATCAATCTCCTACGAAAAATCCGGCAATTTGCTGCCGGCATGAGTGGTATCACTTTCCTGGCGCTAATTCTCACACAATTGGATAAGATTATCTTGAGTAAAATGCTCACACTAGAGAATTTCGGCTACTATACCTTAGCCAGTGTCGTGGCCATGAGTCTTTACCGTCTCACTAGTCCGATATTTAATGCAGCCTATCCTAAATTCACCCAACTGGTGTCCATTGGAGATCAGCTTGAATTACCAAAGCTCTATCACCGTATGTGCCAAATAATGTCTGTTATTATAATACCCCCTGCTCTAATTATTGCATTTTTTGCACCAGAAATTCTCCTGTTATGGACTCGCAATCCTCTAACGGTCGAATATACCCACACTGTTCTTAGTCTTCTTGTTATCGGGACAGCTCTTAACGGTTTAATGAACCTGCCTTATGCCTTGCAACTCGCCTATGGCTGGACCAAACTTGCTTTCTATACAAATTTAATCGCAGTAATCATTTTAGTCCCCTCTTTAATATTTATGACGATGTCCTATGGGCCTGAAGGAGCAGCCTCGGCCTGGATTATCCTTAATTGCGGCTATATATTAATTAGCATCCATTTTATGCATAAACGCTTGCTGCCGCAAGAAAAATGGCGATGGTATATTTATGATTTAGGATGCCTATTGGGTGCCTCATTATTGAGTTCAATGTTTTGGGCATTACTTTGCTGGAATAATACTTCGGCGTGGGTGTAATATTAATAATATTTATTACGGCAATATTATCAATGGTTGCGGTGATATTGACAATATCTTGGTTCCGAAAGAGTATTATAAACACAATTATTTAACAATTAGAAGAGAGTCTAATAGAAAATAAATCAAATTAAAATATTTTAGAGTAAAAGATTGAAATATCGACGAAAAATACCGCATCAAAAGGCAACGAAATAATGGAACCCAAAATAACCGTTGTGGTGCCTACCAGGGATCGTTATGAGACCCTGCAATATGCGTTAAAGACTTGTACTTCACAAAATTACGACAATTTAACCATATTGGTCAGTGATAACTATAGTCATGACCAAACCAAGGATGTCGTGTCTGCCTTTCCTGACCCGCGCCTGCTCTATATCAATACGGGCAAACGTCTAAGTATGTCAGACAATTGGGAATTCGGTCTGTCCCAGGTTAATGGCGGCTATGTCTTATTTTTAGGGGACGACGATGGCTTGCTGCCGGGGGCCATCCGGGATCTGGCCAACTTAATCGAGGTGACGCAAAGTGAAGCCATATTGGGGGCAGGCTTTTTATCTCTGGCCCAGTCAGACCTCGGTTGGTGAAAGTAATATCCTCAATATTTCAATGAAAAATGATTTAGTTAGATATCAAGCTAAAGATATATTATCTCAAGTTGCGGAATTTAAAATTGACTACAAGAAACTGCCGGGGATATACTGGGGCATAGCATCTTATGCAGTTATTGATAAGATAAAAAAGAAATCCGACAGATTCTTTCACTTTATGATACCGGATATTTATTCGTCACTGGCAATCGGGTCTCAAATAGAAGAATATTGCTTTTCTGAAAGACCCTATTCTGTTGCCGGGATATCCAAGCATAGCACTGGTACAATGTATTTGAACGAGGACGACAAAAAATCCGCACCGGTCTCCCTTTATCTTTCGGAAGATAATATTCCATTCCATAAAGAACTGGTCATGGCGCCGTCTGTGGCAATTTTGTTAACCGAGTGTATTTTACAGGTAAAGGATAACTTGGTAAAAGACAATCTGCCGGAAATAGATTATGAAATGCTGTTATTAGAAATGATGCAAGAGGCAGTAACAGCTTCTCCCGAAAAATATCGGGAAATCACCTCAGCCGTCTTGGAAATTGCCGATCATAAAAAGATGATGAATATGGGGAAAAAATCGTCAAGCAATATAAAAATGCGCCGTTTGCTAAGCAAACTTTATTAAAGGTTATAATATTATTAATAAAGTATTAGATATTGATTGTGAACCATTTGGCATAACCAATATTTATGAAGCTTTACTTCTATGCCATTATATCTTAATGATGAAAAAAGACTATCATCCCAGAAAGAAAGCGATAAAGAAAACATTTATAAGCGGATTTAATAAAATAATGAAAAAGACAATAATGACATATTATTCATTATTGAAATGATTAAGAAATTCAATAATATATTTTTGAAGATAATTTTAATGGAAATATATAATAAAAACAGTGGAAAAATTGGTCATTACGGCGTGGGTGAATTTTGCAAAGAAGATCCTCTCATTTCAATTATAACAATTTTTTTAAATGAAGTGAAATTTATTGACAGATATTAAGAGTGTCGTATCTTAAACTTATTTTAATATTGAGTAGTAACACATCAGTTAACTAAGAGATTAATCTTAGGTAAAGATGAAAACAAACCAGTAACCACATAAGTTTTCAAGGCACGTACCTATAGTATCCAAAGGATCGAGGCCTCGCAATTTGAGGGTTCGATAAACCGACATTATTATGGTTTGGGCGTTAGCTCAGGCCTCTCGGGCAGAAAAGGACCATAAGGGCATATATTACTGCTTCCCGCCCCAAAGAATATATGCACTCCGCCTGTTCCTGTGTCAGGGGTCGGCGAGATCGAAAGTGAATTTCTTGTCCGGTGTTTTTCTCACAGGACCAATTATACATAGTTATCAAAAAAGTACAAGTTCTCTTGTGGAAAATAATTAATTTTTCTCATTCTCTCAGATGACTGAAGATTTACGATGTATCTAAGTTCTTAGGGTTTGGGATGCCCAAAATTCAGAGACAAATTTCTTTTTCAGTAAAATCTATGGTAGAATTTTATCAACCGGGGATCGGTGAGCAATTGAAGTCCTTCTGATCTGACGGGCTTTGAGGCAATCTAGTAGTTTATTATGCCGATCCGCATAAGATGCCGTGATAAGGGGGAAGCTTCGGCGCAACGCATTGATATATATAAATTATAGTCATATAAAGATGCGATACATGGCGTCTTATACGGGCAGAAAAACGAATCTCCGCATATTATGTGGGACAATTCAATTATTGTTAGTCACATGTGACACTTAATGTGGACTATCTCAACTGAAGATGTGAAAGGATTAGCACTCATGTATAAAAATAAGTTAGCATGTGTGAAGTGCCATGCACCCCTCATCGAGGAAGAAAAAAAATTGAGATGTGAAAAGTGTGACTCTTTCTTTAGCACTAACAAGTATGGCTTTATTGTATTAACAGATTCAAATGTTGACTCAACGACCGATGACTATGCTCATACCCAAGAGTTAAGCGGCAAGAGGGTTTATGATGATTATTTGAAGCCATATTTGCTACAGGAACCTGTTGAACGGGTTTTGGATGTTGGCTGTGGGATAGGGCAAACAGTAAACTACCTGATTGAAGATGGTTACGATGCATATGGCATAGATCTTCCTAATTTGTCAAAATATTGGGCCAAGGCGGGGAATAGTCCACAACATTTCATTAGTTGCGATGCTACACAAATACCATTTATAGATAACTACTTTGATGTGACTTACTCGCTGGGTGTAATTGAACATATAGGGACTATATTAGGCCATTGTTCACTTGCCAGCAATTACTGGGAAGTCAGACAACAATATGCCAATGAGATACTGCGTGTTACTAAACCTAGTGGGCGGATACTTATTGCATGTCCTAACAAAAGCTTTCCGGTTGATATACAACATGGAGTACGCGATGCCTTAACCCTTATCACACTAGGAAACAGGCTTCGAAATTATATTTTTAAAAAGACTGGGATTAACATACACCCAACTTGGGGTAAATATCATTTGCTGTCGTATTCAGAATGTAGAAGACTATTCTGTGGTAACAGTAGCGGACGTTCCTTTAATCCTGTATCGCTTAAGGGCTACTTTGGCTTAACTAGCTTCCAGTCTGGATTCTTGAGGCCTTTTAAGATTCTATCCGCCATTTATATTAATAATTTGCCGAGACTTTTGCGCTCTAGTTTTTTAAACCCCTATATGCTTGTCGAGATAAGGAAATGATTGCTCACATACTAAAGTTCATGCGCACCTAAAAAACGTCCTCCGTCCTCTGCCGATAACCAAATACCTTTACTCATTTTTTTTGCCGGACACTAATGATTAATTGATAAGAACGAAAAGATCACCGCCTATGGTTAGGAAAACATCCAAAATTAGCAATATAATATTTCCAAATTATTTTTTCAAAAAATCAATGCAAGGTTTTTTGCTATTTACTTTATTTTGCTCATGGTTTACGTATCCATTAGTATTCGGGGTTTCTCATCCGATGCTTTTTAAGGTTTTAATAATAAGTCTATTAGGAATTTCTTTATTATTGAATGTTCTATCAAGTGATTCTGTTAGAAATTTACAATTTTTAATTCAACCTAACTTGCTACCTTTTATTATATTTTATTTCATATATCTTAGCTGCTACACAATTGCGACATTTTTACAGTTCGATGAAAACTCAGTTACCGTACTTATAAGTTCCTATACTAAAGTAACTTTTGCCATTCTTTTATTGTTAATTTTGTCGTGGCATCTCAATATTGCTGCCTTTAAGCTTTATTCTTATTTTATTTTAATTCTTACAATTATAGCGATTTTTCTATTTTTTCTTATTACTAGTGGCAGTATGGCCCCATTAGGCAGTATAACAATTCCTCGGGGTGTAGGGGATACTGTACTTGAAAATTATGGTCTGGGTTTCTCTTGGCATTCATTTGAGATCGGGGGATACCGAATATCACGGCTTCAATCTTACGCTGATGAACCAGGTAGTTTTGCTCATGGTCTTCTGCCTGCTCTGTATTGGGCATTTTTTAATCAAAAAAAGCTCATGGTTATAATTCTTTTTTTGGGACTGCTATTAACCTTTTCCGTTGGTGCTATTTTGGCTACGGTTGTAGTAGGCTGTTTATTGGTGTATAAAAAAGGGTTAGGTTCTTTTATAAAAATAATAGTTCTTATATTTTTAATTACGACGATAGTTATCTTTATTGTCCCGGAAGAATTAATTCAGGGTGTTGATTTATATTTAAAAACTAAATATGATGTCACAGGTACGGACATCACCTCAGGTGGAGAAAGATTGGATGACACTAAAATAACCTGGCAATTACTGCTTAATAATCCTTGGGGATATGGTGCTGACCAGGGAAACAAAGCTGCTCAAAAAAATTTAGCAGTTGGATGGTTGGTAGTTCTTATCGAAAGCGGATTTTTGGGAGGTATTGCTTATTTCATCGCTTTTTCATGGTTATTTGTGGTGGCTATGATTATTTTTTTAAAGGAAAATGAAAAAATAATACTAATTGTTTGTTCAAGCTATATTAGTAGTTATATTATGTCAGCGCAGCGAGCCAAAATAGACGCTTCTTTCTGGTTGATATGGCTCGTAATTTCTTTATTATTGGTAGAAGTCTATCGTAAAGAAAATAATATAAAAATGAAATAATAAAGAGAGGAAATAAGCAATATTGTATGAAATATAAGAAAATAAATATTATTGTTGTAGTAGGTTTGCTGATATTATATTTAAGTTGTAATATTATTTATGGCCAACAAAGACAATCATCGATTGGAATTCACATTAATCTAAAAGGATCACTAGGTAGCACCGAACGGCTGAAAGACCTGCTAAACGGTGTAGGATATGACTGCTCTCCTGATCCGGAGTTACTCGGACCTTTACAAAAATTGGGAATAAAAAGGGTCAGACTAATTAATGTTGACAATGGTAATACAAGTATACAAGGAAATAAGTTACACGCGCCCGATCTTGAAAAACAATTGGATTGGTGTCAGAAATTGGGTGCTCAACCTCATATCATCATAGGCCAAGGAATTCCACTTTGGTTATCGACTTACAAAAATGATCCGAAATTTGGGCCCCTGGATTGGATATTATATCAGGATTATCTGAAATTATTTTTTAAGCACGTCATATTTGAAAAGGGATTTCGCATAGCGACCTGGGAAGTTGCCAATGAGCCGGATGCAAAAGGAGCTCCAGTACCCAAATATCCGCGTACATCTAAGTGGGCTTCTGAAGAGGAGTATCAGGCATATTTTCAGCTTTATCGCAATGTTGCAGTGGTGGCGGCGCAATTGGAGAAAGAATACTCTGATGTGAAAATTCTTTTGGGGGGGCCGGCAAGCTGTGGACCGATCATTGACAAACCCTATGATTTTAACTGGCACCGCTTTTTAAAAGACGTGGTCGAAAATGATTTGAAACTCGACTTTTTTTCTTTTCATTTTTACGGTAATCAAAGTTCGATCGGAGACCGCCCCAATTTAACTGTCTACCCGACTTTTAAGTATGCTATGAAAAGTCTGAGGGATTGGATCAATACATATAAACCGGGATTGCCTATATGGATTACCGAGTGGGGGCCTTCATATATTACTGAAATGGATCCTGCCGGCATTATTAATGGCAATCACATAGGAGCTGCGTGGAGTGCTGCCTTTGTTTATGACATGTTGCAGACCCAGGTTGATAGAGCCATTTTTTTAGTAACCTCAGATTTACAGGAAAATTGGGCTTGGCCAGCTTTGTTTCATGGAAAATCACCTAAACCCATCTATTATGTTTTTGACATGTTCAATAAATTTCAGGGTGAGATGCTGGAGGTAAAAGGGGGCTCCCCTGCCATTGGGGCTATGGCCGCCAAGAACTCTAACCAATTAGTTGTGATGATCTGGAACTATAACTGGTTGCGAGGCGATAAAGATAAAGGGCGTGAAAATGCCCAACAGGAGCAAATATCTATTACAATTACAGGACTCCCTTTTGATCAGAGCCAATACCGGATTACCAAACGCTTAATTTCGGAAATGTACGGTAATCCATATCACTTAACGTTGGGAGAAAAAGAGGGATCTCCCCATCCCTTAATCAGCCAGGAAGAGAAACCAGTTAAACAAAAGGGAATGTTAGACCTTGATATTTTTGTGCCCCCTTCCAGCGTTACTCTTTTAGAGATATCTCCTACGACTAGTGACAAGAAAAATCCTGTTATTAATTAGACTTTCTTAAAACAGACAGATGGCATTTTTATCAAAACTAATTTAACATGGATTTCAGGGTATGGTCTTGGGCCAGAAAAGCGGCATCGTTGGCATCCTCATATCCCAGGGCAATGGCAAACAGGCGCTGTTTCAGGCGGGTTGATAACTCATGGGTGATCTGGAGTTCGGGAATCATGCAGACAGGCAGCAAGGCGCTCGCTCAGATGATAACGCTGGGTAACCTCGCGCAGCAGCAAACCGCCGCCGTCCGAGGTAATCCGGCCGTCCTCAAAATCGGCGATAATTTCCTTGGAGAAGAGGCTTTTAAAATGAAGTTGTTTATGACATACTGTTTCCAAAGGGCATCATCGTTGAAATAGTGATTATTTGGCGATAACAATATGTTAGCAGATGCCCTTTGCTTTTTACAGCATTAATGATGAATAATCCAGGTTAAGGGAATATACAAGAAATTGCTAATATGTTTAGAAAAAACCAAGAAATAGAGCTTGAAGGCAAAGTCGAACAGGTAACCAAATGCTTAATATGCGGTGCTGAATCACAGAAACTTCTATTTATAGGGCAAGACGATCGTTATGGCTATCCGTATAACTTTCCAGTGGTGGAGTGTATGAAATGCGGCTTGGCTTATTTGGCAGTCCGACCTCATTCAGATGAACTGTCAAAAATATATCAGAAATATTATATTACGAATATAAAAGAAGGAATAAGTAATGGTAATAAGAAGGATTGGAAAATAAAATTAAAAAAATTTCCTTTAAAACCTTTATACCGATTCTGTGTTAACCCCCGGGAAAATCTCTACCATGGCTTAGATATCGGACCGAATAAACGAGTCTTGGATATCGGGAGTGGGATTGCCACAGATGGCGCCCGCCAGATCCAGAGGCAGGGATCGGATTGGTTTGCAGTGGAGATAGATGCAAATATTTGCGACATACTAAGATCAGAGGGATTTTCTCATTTTTGTGGCACTTTGAGGAATTCCATCAAACAAACCGGAACCTTTTGACTACATCATTTTAAGTCAAGTTTTGGAACATATATACGAACCCAAACAATTTTTTAAAATATTACATGCCTTGATATGTAATAACGGTAAAATTATTTTATCCTGCCCCAATTACGACTCTTTTCTAAAAAAACAGTTCGGTATTTCCTGGCTGCATTGGCATATACCCTTTCATGTGGCTCATTATAATTATCATACTTTAAATCTGATAGCCCAAATAACGGGTTTTCGAATTAATAAATTTTTTACCATATCTCCAATAACCTGGTATTATGCCCAAGTTCAGGTAGCCAAGGGAAATCCTTATAGTGATCTATGGCATGGGAAGCCGATTATCCGTCTCCAACAACGCCTTCTCGATTTGCGACTTTCTCGTATCCACCAATTGAATCAAGGTGACGCTTTAGTTGCAGAATTAGCAGTTGCTTGATGAACAAAGAAAATAAAAAATTTCCCTTGATTTCGGTTATTACCGTTTGTCTTAATAATGCCAATTTTATCGAGCAGACTTTTAAAAGTGTTATATTTCAGACCTACTCTAATATTGAATATATTGTTATTGACGGGGGGTCTCAAGATGGAACAGCCGAAATTATAGCTCGTTATAAAGATCATTTTGCCTATTGGCATAGCAAATCTGACCGAGGATTAGCGCATGCCTTTAATTTGGGCTTAAATCAGGCCCATGGAGATTGGATACTTTACCTCCATTCGGATGATTTTTTTGCTGAACATACTGTAATCGAAAGAATGTTGCCCTGGCTTATCCAACATGAAGATGCCGATGTAGTTTTTGGGTACGTTAAATTAATTACGCGGCAGCAAGGCTTTAAAATCGCGCCGTTCAGTAAAATATTCGGCAGTCTCTGGGAGTGGAAACGATTTCGTTGGAAAGATACTTTGCCACATCAGGCAGCATTTACCAACCGCACGTATTTTTCTCGTGTTGGTGCATTTGATGAGACTTTTAAAATTGCTATAGATTATGAACACTATCTTAGAGGAGGGATGGGACTAAAAGCGGTGTATGTCCCAATTGCCATCAGTTGTATGCGTCGGGGAGGACTAAGCCAGCAAAATTTAAGCAAATCTTTTTGGGAGAATAGGCGGGCTCATTTAAAAAATAATACCTTATCACCGTGTATGGCAATGTTTAATTATTATGGGCAATTAATTCGGGCTTTTTTGGGTGTAATGGCGCATAAGGTATTGGATCCATATGCCTCCAAAATTAAATGGCTACGGAGAAATTAATATCTTTATTTCTAAAGGAAAGCTATCAACATTACCTGCAAAAAGTTCCAATACAATTAGCAATGAACTCAGTTACTTATATTCTTCTCTTGATTTTAACAAAGTTATATTTTTTCAAACTACCTCTCATGCTCAACAATATTCCGAGGCATGGATGAATTTAAATATCAATGCTCAGGCATCGATTGAGACCACAGCGAATCGTGGAGATTTTTTAGGTGGGACAGGGTTATGAATTTTCTCCAGTATTAAGCATACTATGATCTCTGAACAATATGGAACCCCTTTTATGCCAGTCTGGCAAGAAATTTTCCGCCATCACCGTTTATAAATCATTTTGAAAAAGGTATTGATCAACGCGGCAATCTTAATTTAGAAATATACCTGCCCCATGCAAGCGGTTCTCTCCTGGAAATTGCTTCCTCAAGTCTGCCGCATTAAGTGGTATCATTGGTATTAAAAGATTAATAGAAAAGGAGGTAATGTGAGAAAAATTAAAGTTTATATAAATTCCAGCCAAAGTTACTATTCTATCCTGAAACAAGGTCTAGCCTGGTTGGGAATCGACAAAATACTTCGGAATTCCAGTGGAATTTTTATTAAGCCAAATCTCACTTTCCCTGCTTTTAAACCTGGGGTTACCACAACAAAAGAAATGCTCCATGCCATTATCCAACTTTTTACTGAAATAAATCCTCGTGTACTAGTCGGGGAAGCCGATGGCGGCTATGGCTCTTTTGATATTGAAAAGGCTTTTACCGCTTTTGATTTATATGCCCTGGAGAAAAAATATGGCGTGCAGGTAGTTAATTTAAGCCGCATGCCCACCGTATCCTGCAGGTTCGACACATCAAAAGGTTCAGTCGCACTGGAACTACCCAAATTCTTAATTGAAGGAAATTTTATTACAGTCACTCTCCCAGTGCCAAAGGTTCATTGCATGACCGGAATCAGCTTATCTTATAAAAATCAGTGGGGCTGTATACCGGATATGATGCGATTACGATATCATTATTATTTTGATGAAATTATCGGTCCTCTGAATAGACTTTTAAAAGTGGGACTGGCCATCGTTGACGGCACATATGGGCTGACGAAAAATGGTCCAATAGTCGAAGGCGAGGTAGTAGAGCCTGGTTGGGTGGTTATGAGCAGCTATCCTGCCGCCGCAGACCGAATAAGTTCTCATTTAATGGGGTTGAGCCTTGAGGATTATGAGCATTATCAAAAAATTCAGGAGCAGGAGCATCTGCCCCGCCTGGAAGAAATTGAAACCAATCAAGATCTATCTCCATTTTTGGCTCGGACGCCAAAATTTTACCTGAAAAAGAATTTTTGGAATTATATTGCAAAAACTACCTGGCATTCCAAGCGTTGGAGTTATATCGTTTATGAATCCAAATTAACTGAGCTTCTCCACAAGTTAATGTACACTTTTCGAGAAAGACCCAAAGAGTTCAAGGCTTATCGACCAATTAAGTAATCATGGACAATGTATAATTCGCAGGGGTTTCGATCAGTAAGTTTATGCTCTTAAAAAATACGCATGGACGTGTTTTTCACGTAACGGATAATCATTCCCCCCAACATCCCGGAGTGACGACTGTCGTTACTCAATTGTCACGTTATCTAGTAAACCATGGTTGGGCTACTACAGTTTTAACCGCCGGTTCCGGAGATTATCCGGTGTCGGAGGGAGTTGAACTAAGGGAATTTCCTATCCCTCCCGGGGGCCAAATATGGCGCTACCCTCGACACTTGGCAGATTATCTTAGAGAAATCAGACCAATATCGGGAAGTATTTTGCATCTCCATGGTGTTTGGATGGCGCCTCAATGGATGGCAGCCCGAATTGCCAATAAACGAAATATGCCAGCACTACTCTCCGCTCATGATATGCTAAGCCCCTGGCACTGGCAGGACGGATATCTTAAAAGCATCAAGAAAAAAATTTATTGGCATTGCCTGGCATATCCGGCTTTTCGGAAACTGCCTCTGATTCATGCTATCACTCCAAAGGAGAAAGAAGATTTAAAAAAGTATTTTCCCGGCCAGACCATAAAAGTGATACCAAATGCCATTGATCTGAAGGAAGCAGATAGTATTCTTTTAGGTTCAAGGGATGAGAAAACATCGAATAATTTTTCCCCTTACATATTATTTTTGGGCCGCCTTCATCCCCAGAAAGGCATAGATATTTTAATACAAGCCTTTGCCCAAAGCGTGCCGGAAAAGGATTGGCGGTTAGTTATAGTCGGTCCGGACAGTACTCCGGAATACACTGTTAAATTAAAAACATTAGTGCAAAAAATGGGCATTAAAAACCAAGTAATTTTCAAAGGTCCGGTCTTTGGCCCGCAAAAATGGCACCTATACCGGAAAGCCTGGGCCTTTTGCGCCCCCTCTCGAACCGAGGTGGTAGGTTTAGTGAATTTGGAGGCGGCGTCGGCTAAGACGCCGGTAATCACCACATATGAGACAGGTCTCTTCGATTGGGAGGAAGGAGCCGGCATCTTAATAGAGCCAGATACTGAAAAATTAAGCCAGGCACTTACAGGAGTTTTTTCCTGGAGCGAAGAAGAGCGAAATGAGCGAGGTCGAAAATTAAGGCAACTAGTGGAAGGCAGATATTCCTGGGAGACAGTGGGACGGCAGTGGGTAGAGCTTTATTCCCAAATCCTGGAGAATCAGGGGTGAATTACCTGAAAGATACAAAAGTTACTTGTTTATGCGGGTCCGAAGAAAATCGGCGCGTTTATAACGGGCTCTTTGACGACCGGTTTGGGGCTCCGGGTAATTACGACATTACACGATGTGCCCGATGCGGGTTGGAACAGACTGGGCCGCAACCTTCTCCCGACCAATTAAAAGAGCTTTATGAGCGGTATTACAATTTTGGAGGAGAAGCAGATACCTTCTATACCAAGATCAGGGAATGGTTTCTCTTATCGTCTTTATACAAACTCTGGCTGCAATGGGACGGCGACATATCCTTTCATCTCCGGCAGGGAAAGGGAAGGCTATTGGATGTCGGCTGCAATGAAGGGCGCACTCTTTCTGTCTATGCCCGCAACGGGTTTCAGGCTGAAGGATTGGAGTTAAACGAATTGGCCGCTGCAGTTGCACGACAGCGGGGGTTTATGGTTTTTACCGAGCCTTTGGACAAATTTAACCCGGATAAGGTTTATGATGTTGTCGTCCTGTCCAATGTCCTGGAGCATGCCACGGATCCCCTGGAAATGCTCCGGGATGTGAGACGATTATTGCGGTCTGGCGGACAGGTCTGGATTTCCTGTCCCAATGCTGACAGTTATTGGCGAAGATTTTTCGGGCGCTCCTGGATCAATTGGCACGTACCGTTTCATCTCTGGCATTTTACCCCCATCACCCTGACAAATTTACTAAAACAAGTTAAATTTTCCGTTACAGAGATCTCTACCTTTACTCCGGGGCTATGGTTAGCGCAGTCTCTTTGCTCTTCTATTGCCTCAAAGGCTGCTAGAGCCAACAGACTGCTGCGCTCGGCACCAGTTATTGCCGGCCTTATGATCTCCCTGCGCGGTTTGCTTTGGCCCTGGCTGCGGCAGCTTGACCGGGAGATGAAGGGAGATTGTCTTATTGTAACTGCTACCGTCAGTCCCGAGAAAAAAGTCTGATGCATATTTTAATTCACGGTTACCATTATGCCCCGGAATTAATCGGCATCGGCCGTTATAGCGGTGAAATGGCGGCATGGCTGGCTGATCGCGGCCACCAGGTCACTGTCTTGACTGCTTTGCCCTACTATCCGGAGTGGAAAGTCCATTCCGAATATCGAGGGAGGGGGTGGATGCATGAATGGCTTGAGGGGGTAGAAGTTTTCCGGGCGCCAATGTATGTTCCCGCCCAGGTTTCCAGTTTAAAACGGATAATTCTTGAGTTATCCTTTGCGGTTAACAGTCTCAGATGGCTCCCGTGCCTAGTTCAGCGAAATTGGGATATCGTAATAGCCGTTTGCCCTCCCTTAATCAGTAGTCTTACGCCTCTGATCCTGGCCCGCCTGGGGAACACTCCTTTTATGCTGCACCTACAAGATTTACAACTCGATGCGGCAAGGGAGCTTGAAATGATACGTCACCCTATGGTCCTAAATCTTGTAGAAAGATTGGAACAATTTGTTTTTTCCAACACCATGGTCATAACCACCATTTCTGCGGGTATGTCGGCGAGATTGCAGTCCAAGGGGGTGCCTCCAACCAAGCTGCAGCTTTTTCCCAACTGGGCTGATCTGGCCAAAGTTTCGCCGCGGCCCAGAGATAATCCCAAGCGCCGGGAGTTGGGTTTGACCGGCGAAATGGTTATCCTCTATGCCGGTAATATGGGGGAAAAACAAGGTCTGGAGATAATTTTGGAAAGCGCCCGGATGCTTCGGCGGGAAAAAAATATCAAATTTATTATGGCAGGGGAAGGCGCGGCTAAATTCCGGCTGATGAACTTGGCCAGGGAAAAAAATCTTAATAATATTATTTTTATGCCCTTACAATCGCCTGGACGAATTTTCCATGCTCTTGGCCCTGGGCGATATCCACCTGGTAATCCAGAAGCAGCAGGCCGCTGACTTGGTGATGCCCTCAAAACTGACGAATATTCTGGCTGCCGGACGCCCATTTATCGCCACCGCCCTGCCGGGAACAGAATTGGCCAATGTGACCGAATCCTCCCAGGCCGGTGTGTTAATTCCACCGGAAAACGCCTCTGAACTTGCCCAAGCGATAATGAAACTGGCGGCGGAGGAACAGGCCCGAGTCAAAATGGGGCAGCTGGCTCGGACCTATGCCGAAAATTGGTTGGATAAAGAAACCATTTTAAGTCGTTTTGAAACTCTCTTGTACCAGGTGATTAATTCCTGACAGGATAATGTCCACAATACCAGCGATAGGTTTCTGCCAGCCCCTTTTCCAGTCCGATACGAGCCTGCCAGCCCAGTCGGGAGAGATGGCCCACGTTTAATAATTTTTGGGGGGTCCCGTCCGGTTTGCCGGTATCCCAGATGATCTCGCCCTGAAAGCCGACTATCTTTTGGATCAGTTCTGCTAATTCCCTGATACTGATGTCTTTACCTACCCCGATATTAATGATTTCCGGCTCGTTGTAATGATTCATGAGATAGACACAAGCATCCGCCAAATCATCCACATGGAGAAACTCCCGCCTCGGTTTTCCAGTTCCCCAGAGAGTAACGGCTTTGTCACCACGGGTCTTGGCCTCGTGAAATTTTCGGAGCATGGCCGGCACCACATGAGAAGTCTCCAGATCAAAATTGTCGCCCGGACCATACAAATTCGTCGGCATGACTGAAATGAAATTGCAGCCGTACTGCCGCCGGTAGGCCTGGCACATTTTGATGCCGGCGATTTTGGCAATGGCGTAGGGTTCGTTAGTGGGTTCCAGGATGCCGGTTAAAAGGCTTTCTTCGGACATGGGCTGGGGAGCAAATTTCGGATAGATGCAGGAACTTCCCAGGAACAAAAGTTTTTTCACCCCGGTGCGGTGGGCCGCGGCGATGATATTGGCCTCGATCATCAGATTATCATAGATAAATTCAGCCGGGTAAGTGTTGTTGGCGACAATGCCTCCCACTTTGGCGGCGGCCAGAAAAACATATTCCGGACTTCCCCGGTCAAAAAAAGCCTCTGTTTCCTCTTGCCGGCGCAGGTCCAGTTCATTCAAGGATTTTTTGATTATTTGCTGGTAGCCATCCTGTTCCAAGCGCCTTTTGATGGCCGAACCCACCAGACCGTCGTGGCCTGCCAGGTAAATTTTGGCAGTCTTTTCCATTCCTGACTCCTGTTTAAAAATTGTTCCGGCGGCAGAGCAACTCCCGTTCCGCCTCTTTCAGATCAGCCACCACCATTTCCCGGACCATTTCTTTAAAACTGGATCTTGGTTGCCAGCCCAATATTGTCCGTGCTTTAGTGGCATCGCCCAGAAGGGTATCAACTTCCGTGGGGCGGAAATAGCGAGGATTTATCTTGACCAGGATACGGTCCGAGCCCTGTTCGAGGCCCTCCTCTTCCACTCCCCGGCCACGCCAATTAATGGCAATGCCCACCTCTTTAAATGCCAATTCCACAAATTCCCGGACTGAGTGGTCTTCGCCGGTAGCAATGACGAAATCTTCAGGTTCAGGCTGCTGCAGCATGAGCCACATAGCCTCCACGAAATCACGCGCATGGCCCCAATCCCGCCGGGCCTCCAGATTACCCAAAAAGAGCGTCTCCTGGAGACCTAACTTAATGCGGGCTGCCGCTCGAGTG
This sequence comes from uncultured delta proteobacterium, assembly GCA_963789385.1. Lineage (GTDB taxonomy): Bacteria > Desulfobacterota > Desulfobaccia > Desulfobaccales > Desulfobaccaceae > Desulfobacca. Next base: position 100,232 of record CAWBKT010000038.1, read on the forward strand.
ATTTTGCGGGTCACAAAGGTCTCGCCTCGAATCGGTGATTCATGGTTAAACAGAATACCGTTGCAGGCAAAAAAATTATAGGCCTCCCGGTAATTGACGGTAATCCAGTAGGCATATAATTTCGCCGCCGCGTACGGGCTGCGGGGGTAGAAGGGAGTTTTTTCCGATCTGGGGAATCTCCTGGACCTTGCCGTAAAGTTCACTGGTGGAGGCCTGGTAATATCGCACCCGGTCTTTCATGTCCAGAATTCTTATGGCTTCCAGGATGCGTAAAGCCCCCAAGGCATCGGCATTGCCAGTATATTCCGGCGTTTCAAACGAAACCTGAACATGGCTCTGGGCCGCCAGGTTATAAATTTCCGCCGGCTGGACTTCCTGAATGATACGGATGAGATTGGTGGCGTCGGTGAGATCGCCGAAATGTAAAAAAAACCTGGTATCCGGTTTCCAGGGCTCTTGATAGAGATGATCCACCCTTTGAGTATTAAAGGAAGAAGAACGACGTTTAATACCGTGTACTTCATAACCCTTGGCTAATAAAAATTCTGCCAGATAGGCGCCGTCCTGCCCGGTGACGCCGCTGATTAAAGCTCGTTTATTTTTCATAGATTTCCCTGGGAATTGATTCCTACTCATTACGTAGCATATAGATTGCAAAAGGAAAAGACTTTATTTTCGGATTTTCCGATCAACGATTCTCCTTCGGCAAGTAGAAGAGATGAAAAAGCGCTTGTAAAATCAGGGAAAAAACATTATATTAGTTTCAGCGAAAGCAAAATCCTTAAAACTGCTATGTAATAATTTGTCTCGGCAACCTGTTTATTCGTTGGACGTATTTCCTGTCTAGTCGATAACTATTGGAGCTACCTGCCATGTTTGCCAACCGCACAGGTCTGTTCAATCAGCATCGCTGGCTTATTTCTCGTCTGCAATGGCTATTGGATGGAATTGTCGTAGTAATTTTGCTGGTATTACTCTGTTGGTTCTACTCGGTGCCGCTGGAGCAAGATTATTTTATTCTGGCCGCAGTAACCTTCCTGATCACTATCACTATTTTTCATGCTGCCCGGCTGTACCGGCCCTGGCGAGGGGTTCACCTGGGTCAATTGGTCCGGCAGGTATTTTTGTCCTGGACTATAGTGGCGGCAATGCTAATAGTGTTAGCTTTTCTTACTAAAACCTCGGATCATTTCTCCCGCCGGGTAATGCTTTCCTGGTTTTTTCTGGTACCGTTGGCCCTCGTGTTAATCCGGTTGCAGGTCTACCTGGGTTTGCGGTGGCTGCGGGAAAGCGGCAGGAACAGTCGGACTGTGGTGATTGCCGGGGCCGGGGATCTCGGGCGTCGTCTGGCAAAAAATGTCATTAATACTGCCTGGTTAGGCATGAGGTTGCATGGATTTTTCGATGACGGTCTTTCCGGGCAGACGATCGAAGATCTTTCTCCCGGCAAGGATGATTATTCGGTTATCGGCACGTTGGATGATATGGCGGCGTATATCAAGGAGCATCAGATTGACATGGTTTATCTGGCATTGCCCTTGCGCGCCGAAGCTCGCATAAAAAAAATTGTGGAGGACCTGCAGGACACTACGGCTTCGGTCTATTACGTCCCGGATATTTTTGTCTTTACCCTCATGCAGGCCAGTTTTACCGAATTGCACGGTATCCCGCTAATTTCCATCTGGGAAACTCCATTCCTGGGGGTCAACGGTTGGCTCAAGAGACTGGAAGACATCTTTTTGGCAAGCATTATATTAATGCTCATTTCCCCCTGATGCTTCTCATTGCTCTGGGAGTTAAAATTTCCTCACGGGGCCGATAATATTTCAAACAGCGTCGTTATGGCTTGAATGGGAATGAGATTCATGGTTTACAAGTTCCGAACGATGACAGGTTTGTGAAGATGGTCCAACAATCCCGCAAGGTTGCCGGAACGATAGCCGGGTAACTACCTTTGGGCAATTTTCTGCGGCGGACCAGCCTGGACGAATTGCCGCAGTTTTTTAATGTTCTATTGGGGTCAATGTCTATTGTCGGTCCCCGACCGCATCGCCGTGGCCTATGAATGAATATTACCGGCAGCACATTCCGGGTTACATGTTGCGCCATAAAGTTAGGCCAGGTATCACGGGTTGGGCCCAGATTAATGGCTGGCGGGGCGAGACTGAAACCATGGATAAAATGGAAAAACGGCTCGAGTTTGATCTGGATTATCTACGCCGCTGGTCCCTGTGGTTCGATCTTAAAATCATCTGGCTCACCATTTTTCGGGGATTCTCGAACTCCCAGGCTTATTGAAACGTTTTTTACTAAAATATTAATATAGACTATTCTTCAAGGGAATTTCTGGATTAACTTTTATCCAAGGACGTACTATTGATTTCTTCCGAAGCAGCATCTCATCTTTATGCCGTTATTCTGGCCGGAGGCTCCGGTACCCGTCTCTGGCCGCTCTCCCGTATGTTACAGCCCAAGCAGTTGCTGCACCTGCCGGGTTGCCAGAATGGCCGAAGTCTGCTGCAAGAAACCGTTGCCCGGGTGACGGCTTATGTACCGCCGGAACGGATTGTCATGGTTACCAATTATGAACAGGAATTGGAAATAAAACGTCACCTGGAACAACTGGATCCTGAACGGGCCGCTTTAATTACCATATTAGCCGAACCGGTGGGGCGCAATACCGCTCCGGCCATTGCCTGGGCGGCGAAAAGCCTGATTGACAAAGATCCTGAGGCCATGATGGTAGCCTTGCCGGCGGATCAGCTCATTGGACAACCGCATTTTTTCTGGGATGCCCTGGAAGCCGGTATGCCGCCGGCCCGACAAGATTATCTGGTTACTTTCGGCATCACTCCCGACAGTCCCCAGACCGGCTACGGCTATATTAAGCAGGGTCCGCCGCTGGCCTCCCATACCCGCACCCCGGGAGTTTATCAGATAGAAAAATTTGTGGAAAAACCTGACCTTATTACTGCCAAAGGGTATCTGGCTGAGGGCGGTTATCTGTGGAACAGCGGCATTTTTTTATGGCAGGCCTCGGTGCTGCTGCAGGCTGTAGCGAAATGGCAGCCCCGGTTATATGAGAAATTGGCGCAGTTACGGTTTGAAGAGGGCAATCGGCCCTTTTTGGCAGATTATAGCCAATTGGACAATATTTCCATAGATTACGGAATCATGGAAAAACATGATCGCTGTGCCGTTGTGCCGCTCCCCTGTGAAGTAGGCTGGACAGACCTGGGCAGTTGGGAAGCGGTCCATGTTGTGGCCCAGAAAGATCAGAACGGCAACTATCTCGAAGGTGAGATTTTGGCCTGGGACTGCCGGGATAATTTTCTGCTTTCAACCCACCGCCTGGTGGCGGCCCTGGGACTGGACAATCTGGTGGTGGTGGAGACTCCGGACGCAATCCTCATCGCCCATCGTCAAGACATCCAGAAGATCAAAGACATTACCCAAACCCTGGCGGCCAGTGGTTCGGAACTTTACCGCACCCATCGGACGGTCTACCGTCCCTGGGGCACCTATACCGTACTCGAAGAAGGGCCGGGATACAAAATTAAGAGGATTGAAGTTTACCCGCAGGGCCGCCTCAGCCTGCAATACCACCACCAACGCAGCGAACACTGGGTAGTGATTTCCGGACGGGCGCAGGTGACCCGGGGGGATGAAATAATTACCCTGCACGCCAATGAAAGCACCTTCATTCCCAGTTGAGATGCCGCACCGCCTGGAAAATCCCTGGACCGAGACCACGGTAATCATTGAAGTGCAAAACGGCGGCTACCTGGGTGAAGACGACATCGTCCGCATGGAAGATATCTACGGCCGCCCCTTAAAAAATCATCAGGCTAAGTAATAACCAGTCTAAATTCTCTTCCTGGCGCTATCACGGCAGCAAGGCAAGGGGATAAAGTAAAAACGTCCATGATGAGGAATCACAACGAAGCATGAGAATGGCAAGAAGACGGGATGCGCTACGTTTTCCCGCCCTTCGAATTAAGCCGTCAACTAGTTTAATTATCTATAGATTTTTGGCAAGGTATAACCTGGATGGAGAAACGATTTGGTTTATTTTTGAATCTCCACCCCTAACTCTTTGAGCAAAGTGCCTTTGGCGCGGCCTAAGGTTACAAGACTGATATTATAATTCATGACGGCGCGGACGTAATCACGAGCTGCTCCGGCCCATAATATCTGGGCTTGAAGAAGGTCCTCGATAGATTTTTCACCGAGTTCAAAACGGGTTCTTTCGTTATCTTTTACTCTTTCCGAGGCCTCTTTAGCCTGTAAGGTCGTAGGTATCTCTTTTTGTGAGAGATTGATTTCCCGAGTGGCCATCTTGACCTCAGTGGTAATTTGCTCTCCCAGACGATTTATTTCCTGGAGGGATTGTTCACATTCCAACGTACGTTTTTTGAATTCAGCTTTGGCAGCGTTGTTTCCGAGTGGATATTCGAATTCCAATCCTCCTAATAAATTATTGTAATTTTGGGAATAGAGCGTATTTAAAGAGGGGCCGGGAGTGACGCCGATGCCATTTCTGGTCAGACGGAGGATGGCGTTTAACTTAGGCAGCCGGTTATTCTTGGCCACGTCTTTGCGAGTTTCAGAGACATTCAAATTTTTAAGAGCGATTTCCAGTTCCGGGCGGTTTTCTTTAGCAGCTTCCAGGGACTGATTCAGATCAACTGGAGCAGGTTTTAGATATGGTTTAGATACCGGTTCAATTTCCGGCGATGTCTGGGGCAGCGACAATAAGAGCTTCAACTGATCCGAGATCATTTTAACGCGGGTTTGGGCCCTGGAATACTCAGCTCGCCGATTTTCAACTGCTGCCATCGCCCGATCCGTTTCCAGATTAGAAGAAAGGCCCCGATCCAGCCGGGATTTCTCTCTTTGAAGAAGCTCTTCCGCCATCTCCAGGACCTGCCTGGCAATTATCTCATATTCACGCTCCATGACTAATTGCCAATAGTTTTTTACCACATCAACAACCACATCCATAACCGTCTGACGAAATTCTTCGTTAGAAATGTCCACATTGAATTTAGCAATTGAGATGACGGCTCGGTTAGTTTTATTCCAGAATCCTTGCAGGAGAGGTTGTGATGCCTCAATCACCATATTAGAAGCAGTTTGAGGATTGGGAAGGACAAGCGTGCTGTCGCTGGCCAGACGATTTAATTCCTGGTAAGCCGATATGGTGGCGCCAGTTGGGGTTAATTTTTTTACTCCCGTGCGATTGGACCACTTGCTCTCACGTAAAACATCGAGGTATTGGGAACCCGTATCCAACACACTCTGGACAGGGCGTTTGGTATTGCCCAGATTTGCCGTAGAGAATGCTGTGTAATCGTAAACCCCGTTGGCCGCATTAACATCTTGTTCGGCCTTAAGTGGATTATAAGAATTTACCAGTATTTTTTGATTGTTTTTAAGTGTTTGGCCGATGGCTGCAGACAGGGAAAGACGGCCTGAGGAAATGGCGGCGCCGGGTTCGGACGGCGTTTCCAGGCCATTTGATTTTTTCAAGGGCTCCCTGACAATTCTGTCTCCAAGGTAATTAAAATTAATGGCAGGTCGAGGGGTAGGGGCAGTTTCCCCGAAAGCATTAAAACAACCCAACTATCCCATAACTATAAGATTTATCAGAAAGACTTTGATGAGTTTGGTTGTCGTCATTTCAGAGAACCATTTCGATGAGAATAAGGTTGAGATATCGGTTTACAAAGCAATGCCGGGATTGAGCTCAAGGGCCAGGTATAGCAATCTTCACCCGCTCTCCTGCCGGACGCAGTTGCGAATTGGCTACTTCCACCCGAATGCGTAACGTATCGCTGGCAGCCCGAGCCACAGCCGAGACAAAGGTGATGCGGCCCATGACATTCTCACCAATGCCCTGATTGCCATGGCCAGGGAAGCGAACCTGAACTGAATTTCCCGGTTTTAAATTCTTTGCCAAAGTCAGGGGAATAATAGCATCAATCCAAAGAGGGTCGATTTTTACTATACGTATGACAGTTTTTCCAGGTTGAGGCGATTCTCCCGGCTCTATGGCAACTTCCTCAATAAGGCCGTTTACAGTAGATAAAAGTTTGGCGCGCTCAATATCAGCCTTACCCTCTTCGTATTTCCGACGATCCTGCTCATTTTCAAACTTGGCTAATTGAATGGACAGTTCAGCCTCTCTGAGATTGAGTCTGGCGTGTTCTACTTCCCATTCTGTTGCCGCCCCTTTCTTACTGGCGCCTTCAAATTTTTTCAAGTCAGCTTTCTTCTGGAGCATATCGGCTTCAGCAGCTTCAATCTTGGTGTTATCTCGAGCTTTAGCCTGCAATTGGAGCAACTGCAACTGTTCAACCTTGTCATCCAGTTTCGCTAATAATTGTCCTGCTTTAACAGAGTCGCCCTCTTTGACCAATACATCAGCCACCCTGCCAACCTTGACAAAAGAAACCTCGATATCGGCACTGGGCTTGGTGACTGCTTCAAGTTCTTCGGCACAGGATGATAATGGCTCAGATGCAAAAATGGCAGCAATCACTACTAAAAGCAAGGAAGTTCGGATCAACCTCATAAACTTATTCCCGGATAAAAAGTATTTAGCAACGACAACCAGGCAAAAACAAATTTTTGGCAAAACCGGAAAGAGAGGAAAACTTTAAATCATTTGGTCTGATCATTCGCCTGTCCGGAAAAGGCCATGGCCTTTGCAAAAGACTCATCAAATTTCAGGAGATCTCGACGGATTTGAAAATGCCTTCGTTCCATGAGCTTTTGGGCCAAGGTGGCCAGAAAATTTTCCATCTTACCCTCAGGCGTTAATTTAAACTGCAAGATTAAACGAGCCAGCCAACCTAATGAACTGTCAAGCAAGGTCAACAGTATCTCGTCTTCCAGGGAGGCAAAGATTTCATATGATCCCGGGTCACCCTGGCGGCCACAGCGACCGAATAACTGGCGGTCAATGCGCCGGGCCTCATGGCGTTCGGTGGCAATGACATGGAGTCCGCCCAATTCTTTGACCCCCGGGCCGAGAAGAATATCGGTGCCTCTGCCAGCCATGTTGGTGGCGACGGTAATTTGTCCTCTCTGTCCGGCTTGAGCTATTATTTCAGCTTCTTCCTGATCTTGTCTGGCATTAAGGACGCGATGGGGCAGACCGGCTTCGCTCAACAGGCGACTCAAGTTTTCCGAGGCGGCAACGGAACGTGTGCCAACTAATATTGGCCGCTCTTGCGCATGGAGCTGAGCAATATGTTCCACTACGGTTTGCCATTTTTCTTTTGCCCGGCGGAAAACTTTTGCCGGATAAGCGTACCTTATTAAGGGTTTATTATTGGGAATGGCTACAACCTGGAGGCGGTACACAGCCCAGAGTTCATTGGCAACCTCTTTAGCAGTTCCCGTCATACCGGATAGATGGATATAACGGCGAAAAAACCGCTGATAACTAATACGGGCCAAAGTTTCATTCTGACTGGTTATCTGGCAGCATTCCTTGGTTTCAATAAGTTGATGCAATCCCTGTTCCCATTGCCGGTCCGTCATTACTCTGCCGGTAAATTCATCTATTATTTCAACCTTGTCCTCCAGTACCAGGTATTCCTTATCCTTAAAGAACAAATTTAAGGCCACCAGCGCCTGCCGGACAAGTTCCTCCCGTAAAACTTTACGAGCCCAGCAACCGCCCATAGACTGAGTTATATTTGCCAGACGAATTTGGCCACTCCTGGTTAATTCCAATTTCTTTCTACTATGGTCCAGAATAAAATCTTCACCTGCCGTTAATTTTTGAGCCAGTTCCAAAGCTTGTCTATAGATTTCATTTTCATAGACATTACAACCTGATCCGGCAATTATTAATGGGGTTCGGGCTTCATCGATGAGAACGCTATCTATTTCATCGACAATGGCGAACACCAGACCCCTGAGACACAGCTGTTCAAGACGATTATCCGAACCATACAGTTGCTTCATTTTAATCCGAATCTGTCCGGGAAAATGTCCCAGGACCAGCCAGTCTTTTAAATAATCAAAAGTTATCTCTTTGTTAGTGCAGTAGGTGACATCACAATGATAGGCGAGGCGTCGTTCTTCTTTGGTATGCCGTGAGTTATGATCCCGACGGTAAGACCCAGAGAATGATAAATCGGTCTCATCCAATCAGCGTCTCTGCGAGCCAAATAGTCATTGACGGTAATGATATGTACCGGGATGCCGGCCAACGCCGCAGCACAGGCCGGCAGGGTCGCCACCAGTGTCTTGCCTTCTCCGGTCTGCATCTCAGCCACCATACCGTTGAACAGGACCCAGCCTCCTATGAGTTGAACATCGAAATGGCGCATGCCGATGGTGCGATCAGCATATTCACGAGTCAAGGCAAAGGCTTTGGCCACGAGATCAAACCTGAAGCCTTGAGCCCTTAACTCATGGCGCAAAGCTAAGGTTTGCTGTTCGAGTTCCTGCCGGCTCAGGTATCGAAGCGGGCGCTCTATCTCGTGAACGTGAGGAACGATATTTTTAAAGCGGTGCAACCGGGTCTGCCAGGGTCTGATGGTATTGCCCAGCAGGTTTATAGCGAATCGGTCCAACTCCGATTCTGTTGACTTCCGGCGTTGCGGGTAAAAAATCTGGGCAAGCCCTGGAGAAAGTGTCAGGTCAGACATTGAAACGTCTCAGGAGCAGCTGGCGCAGAGTGCGGTACCATTGCAACCCCATGGGAATATAACCATGATCAAAACGGACATAAGCTCTGCCGCCGATGCAGAGCGGATCAACCGGTTCATTAAGTTCCAGGTCCAGTTGGAAAAGGTTTTCCAAAGTTTTCAGGCCCTCCTGGTCTCGAGGGTCAACAGCGATTTCGCCGCCACCGGCGCTACTGAGAATAGGTCCTGGGCAATTTCTCCAGGCCTCCCGGAACTTCCCTGATGATTGTCGCCGGGATGATTCGGCTCACATCCGCGGCCAACCGGACCTGCACGCCTTTTTTGGGTCCCTTACCAGGTCGATGACCGACTGAGGCGCCACCACCTCACTATTGGTCTATCTTTATTTAAGACATACCCGATAAGATCACCCTGTTTTAAAAATCGATCCGGCAAGTCCTCGGCTCCGGGCAGGATAAACAGACCAGGGGCAGGGCTGCGGATGATCAAGTCAGCCTGCCGCTCCCGGGCTCTGGCCAAATTGCCCTTAATATGATCGATTTCCTCCAGCATAATGTTGGCTTTCACAAAATCAAGTTGCGAGATCAGATCCCGATACTGGACCTCTAATTCCTTCAATTGCGCCGCCAGCACCTTAGTATTGGCATCTAATAAAGGATCATGGCACTCAACCAGTTCCTGGCCCTTTTTCACGTGGGTATTAGGCGTGGCTGCTACCCGGCTGATAAAGCATTCGGTTCCGGCTCGTACCTGGGAGTCTTCCGGAGCCCAAATTATTCCCTCAGTCTGGGACCGGGACGGATAGGGCAAAAGAAACATTAGGATCAGGGTGCCCAAGACGAGGCCTGAGGAGACGGCGATGGCTCGAGTGCGCTTTTCACGCAGAGAGGGGTCGGTTAAAAGAAAGCGGATTTTTTTAAAAGCCGGTATTATCAGGAGACCGGCGACAGACCAAAGGCCGAGGAGAACGCCGATAAAAAAGAATTTAGTTGAAATAAAGAGAATAATAGCGAAATAGAGAAAAATGCGGTAGATGAACGAGGTTATGGTGTAACTGATAAGCCAGAATTTCTCTCCCGGTCCGGTGTAAGGCGGTTCTTCCTCCTTTAGCCCGAAGGCATACCGCTTAAAGAGATAGCCCAGATAATTAATGCCGCGCTGGGCCAGATTAATGATTCCCAACAAATCGGAGAGAATGTAATAGCCGTCATAGCGGAGGAGAGGATTGCCGTTAAATAAAAGGGTGGAGACGCCGGCGACAAAAATAACATTGTAGCAGATTGAACGCACAAGCCCTGGCGATAAAAAGAGCCATAAAAACAGCGCCATAGAGGCGATAAAAATTTCCACCAGCATGCCTGCCGCACCCACCAGGAGGCGTCGCCATTGTTCCCGAAAGGCAAGGGATGAGGAGGCATCGACATAAGGTATCGGCATGAACACCAGAAACATGATACCCATATCGGGAACCTCGCCGCCGAGAACTTTAAGGGCATATCCGTGGCCAAGTTCATGCAGGGCTTTAATCAGGGGAAAGACAAACCACAAGAGCACCAGATTTTTGCCCGACAGAACTTGATCAGTCAGGTTTTCTGAAAGTTCCCGCCAATGCAGGCTTGCCAACACCAAAGCCGCAACAGCCACTGCTAACCACAGGAAGGCGCCGTAGGGAGAGAATATCGGCCGTACCAGATAGGCCGTTCGTGCCAGAAATTTATCCGGCTTGAACAGGGGAAAACGCAAGGATAAGGGGGAACGGAGGTATGTCTTCCACCAGGATTGGTCAATTTTTTTATGGCGGCCGAACAACTCAGCTATATCCGGTGGGACTTCACAGATTAAAACATCGGCGGCATGCAACTGGCTTAGGAGGTTTACCATCTCTCCCTGGGTTGGAGCCTCGTCACCGAATCGGGTGGAGGCCTTTTCCCAGAGATCCTGGACCGTCAGCCGGCCGTCCATGAGGCCGATGATCTGGTAGGCAACAGGGTTAAAACGGTAAAAACGCCCGCTGGCTAAATCCTGTAAAATATACCAGACCTGACCACGATAATTATGCCGGTGAATGTGGGCATGTTGGCGTATTTGGGGTTTTAAACCGGCTACCCTGTACCAATATGGACTGAAAAAAGATTTTATCCCACCCATAGCATTATAATGAGCCTATCAAGGCCACAAAGACCATAATTTGAGGCGGACCCAGTCGAAGAGGGAGTGCGTCCAAATCCAGAATAGCTTTTGGCGGCCGGTGTCTATTTTGCCAAAACCCTCCATTCCCGGGCGCAGGCGCTCTGATGTCTGTTCTAAATGAGCTTCAAGCAAAAAGAGATTCTGACCCTCTTTGGCAGTGGTGACCGGAGTGATTTTTTCCACGCTGAAGGGGAAATCCAGGTCCGGCAGCGCCGTCAGTACCATATTCCCTTTTTGGCCTACTTTAACGTAGTTTATGTCACTGTCGTCAACCTGGAGTTTTACGCGATAGGAATCAAGGGGCGCCACTTCAAACAGTACCTGACCGCGTTCCACCGGTGCTCCCAGGGATTGGCTCAGGTCACCCTTCACCACTACTCCCGCAAAAGGCGCGACAATATTGATACGGTTTAGTTGTTCTTCAATCAGGGAAAGCTGTGCCTCCGCCTGATTCATCTGCTCCTTAAACTGATTCATTTTGGCTGCATCTGAGTCTGCCATGGCCTCTCGAAAGCGAAGCACTGCCTGTTGCTTCTGGGTGTGCCATTTCAACTTTTCCAGGCGCAAATCCCGGTCATCAAGACGACACATGACCTGACGCTCTGAAACGATATCACCGGCTCTCACCGGGGCCTCAAAAATAAAACCCTTTTCAGGGGCGGGCAGGGCCCGTTGGACAGTCCCTTCGAGGGTGACATTGGCCGTTACCCGGTGTTCGCCGGTGGCCAAAGCAAAAAACAGCACTACCAGTGACAAATGCTGCGGCGGCGAGTTTCCAGGCGACATGTTTTGGTCCGACCAGTTGATTAACTTGATTTTGAACCGCCTCCCAAATTTTTTTAAGGATAATCCGATCATTTTTTCGCTTTTCTTCCAGGATAGGGATAATGAGAGCCGCGGCACTATCACACAGATCGACGGTGTCGGTATCAAATGGCATTTCGGCAGTTCTTTCCAGGGTTAGAACGCCGTAGCCTTTGCCTTCATTATCAAGAAAAGGAATGGAACATAAGGCGCCTTCTTTAGTCTGGGCGGCCAGAGCGGCATGGGCTTTTAAGATAAACGTGTGATCGGGCTCAGGAAATACCAGAATTTGCTGCTGATCCAGGCATTCTTCCATGGCAGCTTGAATAGTTCGGATGAGATTTAAATCTTTGCTGAAGTGAGCAGAATGCGACAGAGCCTCGACCTTGATATGCTTACGCTTTAAAAGGCCAAGGCTCACACGCTGACAGGAGAGCTTGTTGGCAAAGAGGGTGACGAAGGCCGAGGCCGCATTCTGAAATTTTTCTTCTTCCAAGACTGCGGCGGTCAGATCCAGAACCGTGGTCAAACGATTCAGGTGTTGGCTGTTTTTATCAACTTCCTGGCGCAGGAGCCAATTTTCCAGCCAGGACACGCCCCATTGCAGTTGGCGCATGACGGGCTGGAGGTCATCATGAGAGCGAGCCTCAATTTGGAGAGCCACGACGCCGTATAAACTACCCCGGGAGCGCACGGGAAAAGCCAGATCAATCAGATCTGATTCGCCCGCGCCGTCGCCTTCTCCGGAATCCTGCCGGGTAACAATTCCTTTGCGCTCCTGCAGGGAACGTTCGGAAATTTCAATGAGATTGGCATACTCTACAACCCCCGGCGGCCAGATGGTTATCGGCACGAAAGGCCCTTTTTCCGGGGGACCCAAAACCACCAGGCCCATTCTGACGCCGCCGATAATTCGGGACTGGAGAGCCAGCCAGCTTTGGCAAAACTCCTCCTCACTGCTGAAATCCGTCAGCTTCCGCCAAAGCGCCTGTTCTAAATAGGCGACACTGCCTTCGCCGGATTTTTGTCCTTCGGCAGATTTATGAGAGAAAGGAGGTTCCGCCATAATGATAGATAATTATATTCTAACTTAGCAAAATTAACTTAATGGGTTCCCGAGGATACCGGAGGAGTCTCCGGACGAGCTTCGACGCCCAGTTGCCCCCACCTTTTCTCGATACTCGCCCACAACATTATTTAAAAGCAGCATCAGGCGCTTGGCTGCAAAAGGACTGAGGATAATGCGATCGCTGAGCTTCACGGTAAACTCATTCTGTCCGGTAAAAAGAGTGACGTTAGTCCCGAACAAGAGGGTTACCTCTTCTCTGGTGCTGGAAACGTTCACCACATTGGCGTAGGAGGTTGACATGCCGGAGGCATCCCAATTTACCTTTGGGGCGTTAACGTCAGCCGTTTTTTCCACAGAGGCTTCTTCTTTTTTGGTCATAACTCTCTCCTTCAAGATTATGTTTTTATATTAATAGGTTAGTCGATAAATGAAAAAGAGTAAAGAAAAAATTGCAAAAAAAATCGGGAGGCGGAGGTAACCTCCCGACGCCGCCCCGGCTGTCGGTGATCGTGTAAGTAAAAACCATATCAAGGCCTGGCGAAACCGGTGTCCGGTGTAGGTCAGCGTGCCATTGCCATTATTGGTCACCTGGCCATGCACTGACTGGGTGTAGGCGGTGATCTGGAAGGCATTGCCATCGGGGTCCGAATCATTAGCCAGGACGGGCATGACCACCGGATTGCCCAGGCTGGTGGTGAAGCTGTGAGCCGCGGCCACCGGCGCCCGGTTCAGGGTGTATAACCAGCCTACCACGCGAACTACCTTTGAGGCCTTGCAGGGCTTCGCCGGTTTTCAGGCGTATTTGTGGTTTTTTCAGGTCCGGCGATATTCCCTCATATTTTGGTAACTTTTGCCAGGTCGAGACAGAAATAAAGTCCCAGTTGATATCTTGTTCTTAATAGACCGCCGTCGCCTCAAAATACCAAAGAAATTAACTCCATTAAAAGAGGACAACTTATTCTTCTCAATAATTAGTTAATGATCCCGGTAAGTCCATTAAAATTATTTTTTTTTAAAAAAGCTGTGATAATATGGTATGTTAAAATTGCTTTGTGAAATATAATGCATAATGCAAAAATAGATTTTTTCGATTCAACATGAGGAAGGCTGGCAGCGGAATCGATTTCTTGGAGATATAAGTTCTGCCCATTTTCGGCTGCTGGGTATGTAACAGGTATCCTGCTCCTTTCCGGAGTTATCTTATGAAAACTTTTAAAAATAAATATAATCTTGCAATTGTGGGTATGGGCCGTCAGGGGATGGCAATTCTTACGGCACTCGTCCCGCCCCACAAAAAAGATAAATTTCTGCCACGTCATAGGAGTGGCAGACCCTAATCCGGAAGCTCCCGGCTTCTTGTACGCCTGCCGTCACAATCTTTTCGTCACGGTCGATTTTAAAGATCTACTGCTTCTTCCGGGGTTGGATATCATTGTCAACGCAACCGGCAGCAGTGAAATATCGCGCCAATTGGATAAGCTAAGTTCCGGGTCGATTATCGTCTTAAGTGTTGACCGGCCGTATTCCTGGGAAAATTTCTGGGATCTCATCTCTATGGAGCTCTCTTCCCAGAAGGTTCCCATTTGTCTTGGTCTCATTGGAGGCGGCCGAGCCGCACATGAAGTCCTGCAACTCATTACAGGAGACCCTCAGTCATAAACGGCGGATGAAATTAGTGGGAGTAGCCGACCCTGATAACGAAGCCCAGGGAATTATTCTGGCTCAAAGTTTAAAAATTCCTACTTATCAGGATTGCAACGTCCTTTTGGCGAAAAAAACCAGATCTGATTCTGGAGCTTACGGGTAATCCTCAAGTGCGGGAGCAGGTTATCCAGACAAAAGGATCCTCATACCCACATTATCGACCATGTCAAAGCACGCTTATTTTGGGACCTGTTGCGCTATGAAGAAGACTGGCTGCGTACACAAGATTGAAAATGAAATTAAAATAGCCGACCAACGCTATCTGGTTTCAAAGAATTTTCGACCATCTCCCGGATCCGGTCCTGGTGTTGAATCCTGACTATTTAATTGAGGAAGCCAATTTTCCTTTTCTGCAGCGCTTTCAAAAGAAGGCCGAGGAGGTAATCGGCCGACCTTGCTATGAGGTGTTTCATGGTCTTAAGGAACCGTGCGATCGCCATGGCATGACGTGCCCCTTTCCGGAAGTTATGAGCAATCATCAGACCGCCAAGGTATTACAGAGTTTTGACAGCGGCAATGGCACAAAACATTACGATGAAATTTCCATGGCCCCGCTGTGTTTGCCGGAAGGGACCAAAAAATGGGTGATCGAGGTAATCAGGGATATCACTCCTCGAAAACAGTTGGAGGAAGCGCTGCAGGTTTCGGAAGAGAAAGTCCGCAAAGATAAGGCTTTTCTTGAGACTATTATCAACGGCATTCAGGATCATATCATGGTAATAGATTTGGACTATCGAATTATCGAGGCCAACCGAGCCTTGCTGGAGACGGTGGGCCGAAGGCGGCATGAAGTAGTGGGGAAACATTGCTATAGTGTCTCTCACCACCTCAAAAGTCCCTGCTCCGATCCAGATCACCCCTGTCCATTAAAAGATGCAGTGGCTACAGGTAAGGCTGCCTCGGCCATCCACGTTCATTTCGATAAGGAAGGTCGGGAGCGCTATTATCAGATTGCCTGTCATCCGGTTTATGATGAAAATGGTCGCATTCATCAGGTGGTTGATATGGCCCGGGATATAACCCAGGAAATTCTTGCCCGGAATCAAGCCCTGCACGATGATAAAATGACCTCTTTGGGGAAATTATCCGCCAGTGTGGTTCACGAAATTAACAATCCGTTGACCGGCATACTCAATTTCGTCAAATTGATGCAAAGCATGTTGAATGATGGAGACCCAAGCCGGGAAGAATTGGCAGATATGCGCCAATATCTGTCCATAGTCTATGATGAAACCAACCGCATCAGCAGAACGCTCTGTAACCTGCTGGCCTTTTCCCGGAAAACCAAGCAACAATTCGAGACGGTAAACCTCAATAATGAAATAAAAGAGACCATTTCCCTGATCGGGAACCAATTGCGGCTGCAGAGCATCATTTATAAACTTGATTTGGCTGAACAGCTTTATCCGGTTTTGGCGGATAAAGGGCAGATCAAACAAATTCTGGTCAATCTGGTTTTAAATGCCCAGGAAGCTATGCCGCAAGGAGGCACCCTCACCCTTGAAACTGAAAATAGGCCAAAGGACGTGCTGCTGAGGATCTCCGATACCGGAAAGGGCATTCCTACAGAAAATCTTTCCCATATTTTTGAACCTTTTTTTACAACTAAAAAAACCTGCTCTGGTGCGGGATTAGGGCTCTCTGTGGTTTACGGCATTGTTCGGGACCATAAGGGCGTTATCAAAGTTGACAGTGTCCTGGGGCAAGGGACTACCTTTACCATCCGTTTGCCTGCCTTGCTAGCTGGAGAAAAACATGGTGCCACACAATAATATCAGCATCCTCATAGTGGATGACGAATTGAGTATCCGCGAATCTTTAAAGGGCTGGCTGAAACGAGCCGGCTATCAGGTGGAAACCGCTGCCACCGGTTCCGAGGCCTTGGCCAAAAACGTGGAGAAACATTTCGACATCATGTTCATTGATGTAAAAATGCCCGAAATGGACGGCTTATCTTTGCTGACCAAGATCAAGGAAACAGATGCTGATATTGCGGTCGTTATGATGACTGCTTACGGCGATATCCGGGACGCGGTAGAGGCTATGAAATTGGGGGCCTATGATTATTTGCTCAAGCCCTTTGACCTGGAGGAATTAAGCCTTATTGTCGAAAAACTGGTGCAGATGCAAACCCTGGCCATGGAAAATCTGATCCTGAGGGATCGACTCGCTACCATAACGCGGTTCGAAAATCTGGTAACTCAATCTCCGGCTATGATTAAATTGTTTGAAACGATCGTCGATGTGGCGCAATCTGACGCCACCGTCCTCATTACCGGGGAAACCGGCACAGGCAAAGAATTGGTGGCCAGGGCCATTCATGCCCAAAGCCCGCGCTGCTATGCTCCTTTTATTGCCATAAACTGCGGCGCCTTCACTGATCATCTCCTGGAAAGCGAGCTTTTCGGCCATGAGAAGGGCGCTTTCACCGACGCCAAGAACACCAAAAAAGGCCGCCTGGAAATGGTTAATGCCGGAACGCTCTTTCTTGATGAAGTAGGCGATATTTCCATGAAAATGCAGATAGACCTGCTGAGGGTGCTGGAGACCAGGGAATTTTCACGTGTGGGCGGCACTATAACTCTGCACAGCGATTTCAGGGTTATCGCCGCCACCCATCAAGATTTAAAGGAAGCTATCCAAAAGAAGACTTTTCGCTCGGATCTGTTTTACCGCCTGAATGTGGTTCATCTCCAGGTACCGCCTTTAAGGGAACGGCCGGAAGATATACCGTTGCTGGCGCAGCATTTTTTAAGGTGCTATGCCACCGACACAAATAAAAAAATTGATTCAATTCAACCCGAAGCGATGGCAGCCCTGCAGCGCTATCCCTGGCCTGGAAATGTTCGGGAATTGGAAAATGTTATAGAACGCGCCGTTGTCTTAGGGAAAAAACGAAAAATTCAACTTAATGATTTGCCTGCCAGTATTGCTTTGGGAGGTGCAGCTGAAATGGAAAAGTGGTCTCTGGAAGAGATCGAGCGCCAGCATATCACGCGCCTTTTGGCCATCGAAGGCGGCAATATAAGCAACGTTGCAAAAATCCTGGGCATTAACCGCTCCACCCTCTATGCCAAAATCAAAAAATATGGCCTGGCGCTCTAAACAATATCAATTCTCCTTCCCGTTTTCGACCTGTGGATTAAATGGTAAAGCGTCCATTTTTAGGCATAGTGCCTTTAGGTCCCATCGATCCGGACATCCTCCGGAGACTGCGCACCGCGCTCTCTAAATTCCTGCTGCTGCCGGTGCGGGTGCTGCCTCCTCAGCCCCTTCCCCCGCAGACCTATCACGTAATAAGAAATCAATATAATGCCGTGCAACTGCTTGAATTTTTAATAGACCAGAAAGAAAACAAGGCTTTTCGAATTTTGGGAGTGACGGCCGGTGATCTTTATATTCCCATCTTTACCTTCATCTTTGGTGAGGCTCAGTTGAGCGGTAAAACCGCCATCATCTCCGTCTTTAGACCACGGGGTGATGCCGGAGGACCTGCACCGACCAGGCAGGTCTTCTTGGCACGCCTGCTTAAGTTGAGCCTGCACGAACTGGGGCACACTTTTGGTCTGAAGCATTGCTTCGAAGATGATTGCTTAATGGGATTTTCTTCAAATTTGGAAAAATTGGACCAGAAAAAGTTAGCCTTCTGCGAATATTGTCAAATCCTGTGGCAGGATTACTTTAAGGATCAGGGCTTGCCCCTGCCTCCGCTCAGGCGGAATGCAGAAATTCATGCACCAGACGCTCCCACCCCAATTGCGGATAATTCCCATAAACATCGTCAATGAGCGTTCCGCCGGTAGGCAAAATTATTCCAGGAGCCAAGTTCCAGCATCCCCAGCAGTTTGATTATTTCGCTCTCTGTCCAGGCGATGTTACACTGGCCGAAAAGCATCTCACCCAAATCTCCTTTGAGATTGCTGGGAGTGACTAAAAACAACCAGCCTTCGCCGTACGGATCGTTGTGGATGATCTCGAGTTTTTTACCAACTATTGGATTGACCGCTTCGATAACGCCATTGATTGGCGCCAGAAATTTAGCCTTCTTTTTTTGACGGCTCAGAGACAGGAAAGGATTGTTGACTTTAATTTGTTGGCCAGTTTTCGGCAAATGTATCTTGGTCGCGAGGCCCAGAACTTTCTGTGAAAAATCGTCCAAGCCGATTCGCACCCGCTCGGCATTTTCCAGAGCCACCCAGGTATGGCCGCGGTGGAGGAAATTGGAGGTAGGCTACCTGAATGCCGAAGATTTCATGTACCCTGAGTTTTTCCGGGGCCAGGAAAAAATCGAATTGCTCATCCAGGAGTTCATCAAACGAACATTGATGGCAGAGATTTGATTTCATCAAAGGGCATGTCGCGGCGTTCCCCGAAACGTTGGTGCATCTTATCCTGCCAGGAAAGCTTTTTTATTTTCTGGGCCTCAGGCTCCTCCGCTGACTGCCGACGGGCAAGATGTTGATTGGCGGATTCGGTCATTGCTTGGTCGAATTGGCAGGACAGGCAATCAAAATCTTTATCACAGAGCTTGAACTGGACCACCCCGGCATCCATCCAGATGCAGCGTTTTTTGCTTTCGATAATTTTCTCTGCCATGGAGTTGGCTCCCGACCTGACAATCTTTGGTGATTATTTAGTAATGTTTTTACAATCTGCCTGCCTCACCCTCCTCTGCGGAGGGTGAGGTCAGCTAGGAGCTGGAATTCTTTTCAAAAAATGCCGGCCTTTTCTTCCACACCCGGTCAGGTTTTGCAGGAAGAATTCCTCAACCAGGGGCTGCCAGCCCAATTCCTGAAATTTCCATAGACGTCGTCAATAATGGTGCCGCCATCAGGCAGAGTGACTCCAGCCTCAGTTTTCATCAGGCTCAACAGACGGTGCGATTCCTTGTTAATCCAGATGACCGCCTCCTGGCCGTAGAACAGGTTTTTCAAGTTTTGTTGGAGATTTATGGGCTTTGCTAAATATAACCAGCCCTCTCCGTAAGGGTCATCATGAACGAGACCGGGATTTTGCCTGACCATGGGATTGATCGCCTCGATGGCGCCGTCAACCGGAGCCTCAAAGGAAGACCTTTTTCCTCTGCCGGAACAAAGCCATGCATACATGGATCCTGATAATAAACCTTGCCGATCTCCGGCAGCCTGATTTCATCCGCCTGGCCCAGGAGCTTCTGGGAAAAGTCGTCTAATCCAACCCGCACCAGGCCGTCGTCCTGAAGCGTTGCCCAGGCATGGCTCCGATGCAGATAATAATTCTCAATCGGCACCTGAAAACCGAAAACCTCTTCCATCTGTGGCCGTGATATTTTTTCCTGAGGTATCATGACCTGTCCCTCCTAAAAAAGCCTTTGTTCGATTTCGCCTTCCTCTACTAAAACTCATTGTAGAGGGCCTGTTATGCGTTTATTGCACCGGCGATATCCGACTTATGACCGATTCCCGCGGAACATAGCTTATCGACGCCACCTGTTGTCGGTTCAAATCCAAGGCAGAGGGCCAGCAGTTGGTTGTAATCAAAAACCGGTATCTTATATCGCTCTTCACCAAGCTGTTCATTCAAGACATTCTGAATCCTGTCCATGTGCATTAGACAAGTGATACAGGAGACTGCGATAAAATCTGCCTTGGTCTCATCAAGAATGGCATCAAATTTTGTTTGGGCAAATTCAATAGCCTGCTCCGGAGTGCTCTTCATGAACCCGCCGGCGCCGCCGCAGCATTGCAGTTCACGGCTGAAGTTTTCCACCGTGGCTCCCAGGGCCTCCACCAATCGCTGCATGCCTTCGGGCGCTCTGGCTGATTTTTCAAACCCCACTACCTCACTGGGAAACAAGGTATGGCAGGGATACTGGACAACACCGTTCAGTCCCTTCAGACTTTTTTTAAGCAGCGAGGAAATTTTGTCGGGGCCTATTTCCCGAAACAGGACTTCCGACATGTGGCGTACTGCGGATTTTCCCGTGACCTGCCGACCGGTCGGCTCCAGCAGTTCATTGACATGCGCCAGCTTTTCAGCATCATGCATCAAATGCTCCCGTCCCATGCGCAAAGAACTGTAACACGAACCGCACTGGACAAGGAAATCACAGCCTTTCTCCTCGGCAATGGAAAGATTCCAGCCGCTGGTCGCCATCCAGGCCTCTTCGTCGGCAGACGGGAAAGAACCAAAAGCCGGGCAGCACACATAATTATCGGCATCCACCACCTCAATGCCCAGAACAGGCAATGACGCTCTTATCGCCCGTTCCACATCCGGCCGGATGGCAGGTGTATTACAGCCTGGGAAGAAACATAATTGCATCTTTTTTTCCTCGTGTATCTGATTGATCGCTGCCGCAAAGACGGCGACCATCATTGTGGAATTTTTATCCCTTGAACATGTAGTCGTTGTCGCTGACAATCTGGGTCTTCATGAGCATTTCCTGAAACAGTTCCAGCTGTTCCGGGTTATTGGTGATGGTTGGTAATGCCTCCAGCCCCAAGGATTCCCGCAACTCAGTATTCACACCGACAGCCTGAGTATAGCCCCGTTTGTAAATCTCGACGATTGACGGCGGCACCAGGGTCTCATCGTTGCGGCACTGCCATTGCCGGATAGACAGAATCATCTCGAACGGCATAACATTCATGGGGCACATTTCTTCACACCTGGAACAGGAGACACAGGCCCAGGGGGTATCATCCATCAGAAGATCCTCTTCCAGTCCCAGGATCACCTTGCGGGCCAGGTTTCTGACCAGGAGCGCCGGATTTCCATGGGAGGCGGGACAACCGGATACGCAGGTGCTGCAGTTGAAGCAGTACTGGAGATTATCCGTGTTATAAACGTCTTTCCACAAATTCTTGATTGATCCTTCTGCTAAATCTTTAGTGATCAAGTGTTTTAAGAAGAACTCCTTCATGAGCGGCCGCCAGCCAATATCCGGATAATGGCCATAGAGGTTGTCGACGAAGGCGCCACCATCCGGCAGGACAACGCCCGCCTTACTCTCCACGAGGTTCAGCAGGCGGTGAGCTTCTTCATCGATCCAGGTGACATTGGCCTCACCGGAATAGAGGTTGTCGCAGGTTGCCCTGGAGATTGGTGGGCTTGACCAGGTACAGCCAGCCTTCCCCATAAGGATCGTCATGAACCAGACTGGGCTGTTGGCGAACTTTGGGATTGACGGTCTCGATGACGCCATCCACCGGGGCTTCAAAGGAAGCCTTTCTTCCCTCCTTGAACAGGGAAAGGCAGATATGGTCTTGATAAGAGGTCCTGCCGATCTCGGGCAACTTGAGTCTGTCTGCCGTGCCGATGATTTTTTGAGAGAAATCATCCAATCCAACGCGCACCTGGTCCGTTCCTTCTAACGCTACCCAGGCATGGCCCTGATGCAAATAATAGGCATCGGTGGGTACCTGAAAGCCAAAGACATCTTTCATTTGGGGTCGTTCAATAGGTTGTTGCTGAGGCTTCATGACATTTTTCTCCTTAAAGGTTTTGCCTTAGGTCGCTTTTGCCATCTCTAAGGCCGGCGAGAGTGCTGCCATGAGCTTGGCATCGATGGCAGCCATCAACTGTTTGTCACTCCAGCCCCTGACTTCGGCCGCATTGTTCTGGCACTCAACCGCACACATGCCGCAGGCCTGGCAAGCGGCGGCATCAATATCGATGCATTTATCCGCCTCATTATAGGATCTCGCCCCATACGGACAGATGTTCACACATCTCTGGCAGCGAATGCACAAGGCATCTTTTATCGTGGAGGTGACCGCCGCGGTATGTACCTCGCGCCCGGACAGATAACTATAGGCCTTCTGAGCCGCCGCCTCGGCCTGCAGGATGACGCTCTGCAGCGGCATGGGCGAATGGGCCGTACCGGCAAGATAAAGACCCAGCTTCTGGAACTCGATGGGGCGCCATTTTGAATCCGCTTCGGCCAAAAAACCATCCTCGGTCAAGGAAACGCCAAAGGCATCGGCAAGTTTTTGGTTCGACTCTTCCGGATCCACACCGGTGGAAAGAACCACGAGGTCAGCCGGCAGCTCTATCTCTTCCTGCAGGACCGGATCCATGACCGTGACGACCGGTTTTCCTTCGACGAACTCCACCTCCGGCTTGTCATCCAGGCTGTAATTCATGAAAATAATCGCCGGCTGATCTTGCCTTCCCGTAATACTGCTCGTAAAAGCCATACGTCATGATGTCGCGGTAGAGAATGAAGACCCGGGCTTCAGGATTTAGCTCCTTGATTTTCAGGGCATTGGCGATCGCCCACATACAGCAGATGCGGCTGCAGTAGCGGCGGCCTTCCGGCTGCCGGGAACCGACACACTGGATCATCACGATATTCTCGACTTCACTGATATCAATGTCGCCGCTGGCCAAACCTTTCTTCAATTCCCCCTGAGTCAGTACTGCTTCGGAAGTGCCGTAGCCATATTCGGTGGTGGCGCCTTCATGTCCGCCGGTGGCCATGATCGCCGCCCCGTGACGCACATAGGTGCTTTCCCCGCTATCCTTAAAGAGCAGTTTTGAATCAAAGGAGCCAAGTGTACCGATGGTTCTCTCGATTTCACAGTTTAGATGGACAGTAATATTCTTATTTTCAAGAATTTTTACCTTCATATCCGTAGCCATCGCTACGGGAGACAGTCCATCAACCGTTGCCTGCACCTGCGTGCCGAGATAGCCTCCCAGGTGGGCTTCCTTTTCCACCAGGTGGACCGGCACGCCCCGGTCGGCCAGCGACAGGGCCGCGTGCATCCCGCCGATACCGCCGCCGATCACCAGCGCCGTCTGATTGATCGGCAGCGTGCTCACCTGCAGGTCTTGCTTTAAACTTGAGCTTTTCAATCTCCGCTTTCATGTCCCAGGCGGCCCGTAAGGTCCAGTCCCCGTTGGCGAGGATCGATCATGCCTCTCCGGGCCAGGCTGAACAAATCAAAGATCTCCACCATGGCAGAGTTGAACCCTGCCTTTCTGGCCTCATTTTTCAATTTCCGCCGGTACATGAAAGGCTGGCAGGCACCGATCAGCAGTCGATTGCAGTCTGTTTTGCCGAAAAGCTCAACGAGTTCGCTGTCGCCATCCGTCTTGCAGATGGAATCAATGATATGGATAGCACCCACTCCAGGGTAATGTTTCAGCTCGTCGCTGAGCATGTTCATAATCAATTCCTGCTGCCCCTGGTTTTTCCCCGCACTTGCAGAGGACTACTCCCACCAGAGGCAGGTCCCGGTTATGAACGGCCGGCTCGGGAATTTCCTCTTCCCGGGTGGTGTCCACTCCCAGACTGGTCAAAAATTTGGTGGCCTCGCCCGCTGCGGAAATACCGCTGCTCATGGCCTCGCTGATATCCGTGAGTCCCATCAGAGAACCGCAGAGGAAAAGGCCATTCTGGCCGGCAACCCTGATTTTACTCGCTGTCTCGGTGGCAATCAGACCCCGGTCATCCAAAGATATATTCAGCAGATCTGACCATTTCTTATGGGTCTCGAAAGGTACCTGCCCCGTGGACATCACCACCAGATCGTAATCCAGTTCAAAAAACTCGTTGCCTTCGGGATCGAGATAGCGCATCTGCAGATTGCCGTCAGGCTTGAGCATGACTCCCTGCACCCGGCAGCGGACAAGCTTTACCCCATGCTCGTCAACTGCCTTGTCCCGGTACTGTTGAAAGCCTTTGCCAAAGGTCCGCATGTCCATATAGAAAATTGTCGTCTCAACCTCCGGCCCGCCTTTTTCCTTGGCCAGAACGGCCTCTTTCAGGGCAAACATGCAGCAGATGGAGGAACAGTAGTCTCTTCCGTGACGTCTGTTGCGAGAACCCATGCACTGGATCCAGGCAATGTTTTTCGCCGGCCTGCCATCGGACGGCCGTCTGATGACGTCACCCTGATAGGTGCCGGAACCGCTCAGCATCCGCTCAAAGGCCAGTGAGGTCACCACATCCGGTGAAACGGCGTATGACTTGGCATCTTCAAATTCCTTGGTATTATAAAGTTTAACTCCCGATGCCAGGATAATGGCCTGAACCTCCCGGGTCTCAGACTCGTCCTGGGCGTCCAGATTGATTGCCCCAGTCTGGCAGACATTGACGCATTCACCGCAGCGGGTACAGGCCTGTTTATCAATGAGCAGCATCTTTGGGGTGTTATGCGGGATTGCCTGATAGACCGCCTTCCGCTTGGTCAGGCCGTGGTTAAATTCATCATCAACCTCAACCGGACAGACATTGATGCAGTCTCCCATTTCATTGCAGATGGCGGGATCGATGAAACGAGCCTTTTTCAACAGCTCTACTTTGTAATTTCCCGCATCGCCCTGCACCGCAGTAATTTCGGTAAACGGCAGAATTTCGATATTGTCATGAAACAGGCTTTTGCGCATGCAGTATTGCGATGCGTACTCCCGGCCCACCATGGGCAACATTCGGCACATGCCGCAATGGTCCGTCGGGAATTGGTAATCAAGTTTTGCCAGAATGCCGCCTATCTGCGGGGAATCATCAGTCAATATGACTTTATAACCGGATTCAGCCAGCTCTATGGCCGCCTTAATCCCGGAGATGCCGGCACCGGCCACCAGGACTGTGCCTGTAGGCTTATTTTCAGCCATAATACCGCTCCTATTTGACCTGACCGGTCACTTCAACCAGTTCATCCGATTTGAATCCTGCCAGCGGCAGTTCTTCGTCGACCGATCGACCCGCCTGATAATCGAATCGTGCCTGCGTCTTATCGGCACATGCCCTGAACATCGGCATCAGATCAATATCATTGGGACAGGCACTCGTGCATTGACCGCAGCCGACACAATAAAGGCTCATATGGGTCATCCGGGTCAGATGATAAAACAAAGTGTCATTGGGCAGCTTCAGCATCCCGTTCTGGTCGGCCCACATCATGTACTGCTCGCCGTTGTGCCGGAAGGTGTCGGTGACAAAAACGCATTCCTTGCAATAACAGACCGGACAGGCCACCCGGCAATTGTAGCAGTTGACACAGTTTGCCAGTTTGTCTGCCAGGGCTTCGAAATTACCGACTTCAGCCTGGAATTCGGCCATTTTTTTATCTTTGGCCTCGGTGCGCACCGCCACCAGCTTCTTTACCGCCTCGTCCCGGCCGGATGGAGCTTGACTCGACCCCACGCCTGCTTTCTCCAGGGCCTTCTCACCCTTTTCGGTTAAGGCTTCGATGTAGACTTCGCCGGAACCGGCTCCCATGGACAACCAAGTTCAGATCAGCATTGGCGGCTGTGGGAAATTCACAGATCTTGCAGGCTCCACAAATATCAAAATCTTGCGCGGCAGTTTTCCCGGCCAGGGCGTTTTCCAAGAAAGCTTCCGATGTCCCGCCCTGCTCCTGAAATTTGGCGAAATCAGTATTCTCATAGCGGCCCAGACAATCTGCCCCAATTAACAGGACGTCATCGAGCGTCACCTGCTTTAACTTGGAGAGTTCGACCACGGCCCGAATCTCGCAGGGGCGCAGGACCATTGCCAGGCTGCGGCCCGATGGACGTGCAGTGAGCGATGAAGCGATTTTTGCCCCGCTCACGGCCGCGACCGGGGCAAAAGGGTCCACTTGAGAGGTAT
Source organism: uncultured delta proteobacterium (assembly GCA_963789385.1). Lineage (GTDB taxonomy): Bacteria > Desulfobacterota > Desulfobaccia > Desulfobaccales > Desulfobaccaceae > Desulfobacca. The sequence goes on from CAWBKT010000038.1 coordinate 126,252, forward strand.
GGGCCGCAGAGGTGAGGAGTGACAGCCTGACCCCCTTATTACCCTGCGCCATCGGAGCCAGGACGGCATCAACCGCACCATTTTCCAGCAAGCCCTTGAAAAAATGGGACAGCTTTTGATTCATTTCGTCTTTCTGAAAAGACACTTTTGCGAATTTAGCCATTTTCCGTTATCTCCGTGTCTTTAAACCGCCATTTGACCCAAGTTCCGAAGCGGGCTTGGTCCAAGCTGTTTTAATTTTTCCGTCATTTCAACTGCCACTTCCTGCAGCATGGTTCCTTCACTGGCGGCGATCCACCGCAGCCAGAACCGGTCTTCGCCAATCCCGAACAGCTTTAGAACCTCGGTAAGATTCGCCACCCGGCGCCGTGCCTTAAAATTGCCATTGATGTAATGACAATCTCCGGGCCAGCAGCCCCCGATCAAGACACCGTCAGCGCCGTTCAGGAAGGCCTTGATGACAAATTTTGGATCAACCATGCCGCTGCACATAACTCTGATGATCTTAATATTGGACGGGTACGAAAGACGTGAAGTACCGGCAAGATCGGCAGCGGTAAAAGTGCACCAGTTGCAAAAAAAAGCCACTATTTGGGGTTCAAACTCGCTCATCGCATCAAACTCCTTAATGAAGTAAAAGACCGTCTATTTCAGCAAAAATCTGCTTATCAGTAAAATGTCTGACTTTGGCAGCGCCGCTCGGGCAAATGCCGGAGCAGCTCCCGCATCCTTTACAAATAGCGCTGTTGACTTCGCTGATTCCGGCAAAATTATTGAATTCAATGGCCGTATAGGCGCACAGGCCTATACACAGCTGGCAGCCGACGCAGATATCAGGGTCGATACTTGATATCATGGGAGGAATCTCGACCTGCCCCGCCGAACTCAGCGCCAGGCATTCCGCCGCGGCACCCTTTGCCTGGGCCACGGTGTCCGGAATATCCTTCGGTCCCTGGCAGGTTCCAGCCAGGAAAACGCCGCTCGTGGGAGTGGATACGGGCGCCAGCTTCGGGTGCGACTCTTGAAAGAAACCATCCTGGCCGATGCCGATCCCGAATTTGCGCATGACGTCCGGGGCATCCGGTCTCGGTTCCATCGCCGTGCAGAGGATAACCATCTCCACCTGAATCTCGATCATGCGGCCGGATAGAGTATCTTCTCCCTTTACAGTCAGAATGCCGTCTTCGTCTTCGGTAATGGAACCGGCCTTGCCGCGGATCATCTTGACTCCTTCGGCCTGGACCTTCTGGTAGAATTCCTCATATCCTTTGCCGAAACAGCGCATATCGATGTAGAAGTTATAGATTTCGGTATGGTGGCCGCATTTGTCTTTCAGCAGATGAGCATATTTGAGGGCATACATGCAGCAGGTGCGGGAGCAGTATTCGTGGTAATTTTTGTCCCGGCTGCCGATGCAATGCAAGATCGCCACGCTCTTGGGCGGATCGGTAAATTTCAGTGGATCTTGCAGATCACGCTTTAAGAGTTTGCCGGACGTCGGCCCGGTGGCGTTGGACAGGCGCTCGAATTCGATATTGGTGAAGACGTTCCGGTACTTGCCGTAGCCGTACTGGGTCATCTTGACCGGGTTCATGGGATCAAAGCCGGTGGCAATGATAATGGAGCCGACGTCGATGGTCTCCTTCTTATCGGTCATCTCATGATCGATGGCTCCGGCCTGGCAGGCATCGACGCAGAGCTTGCACTCGCAGCAGCCGCCGCAATCCACGCAGCGGGCCGCTTCGGCCCTGGCCTGCTCCTCGGTGAATCCCAGCTCGATTTCATCGTAATTATTGATCCTTTTGGCAACCGGCAGCATGGGCATTTCAGCCCGGGGTTGAACCTTCACGTCTTTCGGAATCGGCTTCCAGGCATTTCCGGCCGGTTTTGGTGGCCGGTTTTCGGTAAGGTCCTCACCCTGCAGGTACTTGTCGATGGAGATAGCCACCTGTTGTCCGGCGGCCACCGCTTCGACGGCGATGGATGGACCGGTAAAGACGTCCCCGCCGGTAAATATGCCTGGGTAGGTGGTCTCATAGGTCACCGGATCGGCCACGATCGTTCCCCACCTGGTTAATTCGACTCCTTCCGTGCCTTCCAGAAAACCGGTGTCGACTCTTTGCCCGATGGCCGGAACAATCATGTCGCATTCGACGTCAAATTCCGAATCGGCCACCGGGACCGGTCTTCTTCGGCCCGAGGCATCCGGCTCTCCCAACTCCATTTTGATGCAGCGCAGACCGCACACCTTACCATTTTCACTCAGGACCTCAGTGGGAGCCACCAGCAGTTCGATCTTGATACCTTCTTCCTCGGCGGCCTTGATCTCGTGTTTTGAGGCCGGTATCTCCTCTCTACTCCGCCGGTACAGCATCGTCACCTCGGAAGCGCCCTGCCTGAGGGCCTCGCGCGCCGAGTCGATGGCCACATCGCCGCCGCCGACGATCGCCACCTTCTTGCCGGTCTGAACCGCTTCCTTCAGGTTGAGACTCCAGAGGTAATCAATGCCGCAGCAGACACCTTCGCACTCTTCGTTCTCGATTTTCAACTTCATACTGCCCTGGGCTCCGACCGCCAGAAAGACCGCCTTAAATCCTTCCTGGAACAAACCGGCAATGGGACGATCCTGGCCGATGATGGCGTTCAGTTGAATATCCACCCCCAGCTTCTTGATGTAATTGATCTCCCGTTCCAGAATCTCAGGCGGCAACCGGTAGTCCGGTATGCCGGCGCGCAGCATGCCGCCGGCAAAGGGCGCCTGCTCGAAAACCGTGATGTGATAGCCTTGTTGGGCGAGAAAGTAAGCGGCGGAAAGACCTGCCGGACCAGCGCCGATTATGGCCACCTTCTCAGTTTCGGGCTTTTTCTCGATCTCCGGCACCGGCAGCGTCTCCCAGTCAACCTGATCCGCGGCGAACCGTTTCAACTGGCAGATGGCCAGCGGCGAATCGACATCCTGCCGGCGGCAGACCATCTCGCAGGGAGCCGGGCAGACGCGGCCAAGCGACCCGGGAAACGGCATGGTTTCCATGATTACTTTAAGTGATTCTTCATATCTGCCGGCCTTGATCAGGGCAACAAACCCCTGGATGTTGATACCGGCCGGACAGGTCTGCACGCAGGGCCCCCGATCGTATTTCTCAATGGCATAGCGGACCGGCACCGCCTGGGGAAAGGAGATATAGATGGCCTTGCGCATCTTCGTCCCCACATCCCATTCATTCGGTGACTCGACCGGACAGACCTTGGCACAGTCTCCGCAGCCGGTGCAATTGGTCTTCACATAGCGGGAGCGCTGGTTGACATTGACTTTAAAATTGCCGACAAAGCCGCTGATGCTTTCCACTTCGCTATTGGTCATCAAGTGGATATTCTTGTCCTGGCCGACCGCCACCATTTTCGGGGTACCGATACAGGCCGCACAGTCCAGGGTCGGAAAAGTCTTGTCATACTGGAGCATGTGCCCCCCGACAGTCGGCTGCCGTTCCACCAGGTAGACCTGATTGCCTGAGCTGGCAATATCCAGGGACGCCTGCATACCGGCGATGCCGGCGCCGACCACCAGAGTGTTGGGATTGACCGAAAATGTGCTCGGGAAAAGCTCACTCTGATTGGTGACCCGCATCAATCCGGCCCTGACCAGGACGATCGCCTTTGCCGTCGCCTCGTCCTCGCTCTCCGTCACCCAGGACCCGTGTTCCCGGACACAGACCATGTGGAAAGCCCGGTAGGGGTTCAACCCCGCCCGTTGACAGGCAGACCGGAAGGTTTTTTCGTGCATGCGGGGCGAGCAGGAGGCCACCACCACATGGGTGAGATTAAGTTTTTTGATTTCCTTTTCGATGAGGTCTTGTCCGGGATCAGAGCACATGAACAGATAATCATGGGAAACCACGACCCCCGGGAAGGTGGCGGCATATTTGGCCACCTCCTCCACCCTGACCCGATAGGCAATATTGATCCCGCAGTGGCAGATGAAAAACCCGATTCGCTCAGACATGAGCGCCCTCCTGAAATACCTTTATGTTGTTTTTTCCGGCTCCAGCCAATCTGTTTGACAGATCGACCGACTGCAGAAGAAGTTCCGCCATATCTATCACTTTTATCTTATTGCCGGCGCCCAGCCTGGCAATGGATTCATTAAGCACCCGGATGCAGTACGGACATGCCGTGGCGATCACGCCGGCGCCAGTCCCGATGGCCTCTTTAATCCGAATTTCTCCAAGGCTTTCTTTGCCAACCCGGTCTTTCCACAGCCCGCCGCCGCCGCCGCCGCAACAGAAGCTCCGCTCCCGGTTGTTTTGCATTTCGATTAATTGAATGCCGGGTATGGCTGCCAATATTCTGCGGGGTGCCTCGTATATGCCGGAATGCCTGCCAAGATAACATGGATCATGGTAAGTCACTTTAAGATCAACCCTGTTGCTGGGGTTGATAGCGCCCTTCTGAATGAGTTCGTCCAGCAGTTCAGTGTAGTGAACCGTAGTTATGTTCTTGAGACCGTCATAATTTTGCTTGAATGAATTCAGGCAGTGGGGCGAGATGGTCAGGATTTTGGCAACGCCAGCCGTTAAAAACATTTCGGTATTCTTTTTGGCCAGTTCGGCGGCGAGATCGGCAGCCCCGATCTTGTCGGCCAGATCGCCGCAGCAGCTTTCTTGTGTTCCAAGTGTTCCATAAGAAACCGCAGCGTAATCGAGCAGGCGCAAAAGAGCGATGCCAGCTTTTTGCTGCCTTTGCGGGCGCTGGTGTCATAGGCCGTGGTGCAGCAGGTAAACAGGCAAAATTCATGCTCTCGGGTAAAAGTCGGCAATTCTGTGCTACCCGCCCAATCCAGGCGATTTTCCCTTTTTCCTCCCCACGGATTGCCTTCTTCCTCCAGACTTTCCAATGGTGCCTTAAAGGATTTCGGGAAACCTACGTCATCTGCAACATGACTGCGGACGGATTTTATCAGATCAATAATATTGATCCCGCGAGGGCATTGCGTCGACGCAATTGTTGCAGGAGGAGCAGGTCCAGGAGGCTTGATCGACGGAGACGTTTGTGGCTCGGTCCAGGGCGATATCGCGCAGGACCTTCCGGGGGTTGTAACTATTAACCTCGTTCCAGGGACAGGCGCCGGTGCAGGCCCCACACTGCATACAGCTCTGGAAGGTGTCGCCCACGTCCTTGCGGACCGCTTCCAGGTTGGCCGGGGATTCCCGCAGGGCCTTTTGTTTCAGGGTAGTCAGAAAGATTGCCAGCGGCCGGTAAAATAGGTGCGAGAGTTTTCCGAACGGTATCATAATGCAAAGCATGCCGACACAGATGGCGACATGGATCACATAGATGACGTAGGTCATGATCGGCAGTCCGGCGAGACGCGAAAAATGGACCATGATGCCGGTGGTGGCCATGGTGATGATCAGCACCAGGAAGAAAAGGTCGGTAAAATCCGAATATCGGTGAAGGTTTTCCTCTTTTTTGAACCAGCGGCTGTACAGCATCATGGTAGCGCCTGCCATCAGGGCAATTGTGGCATAGTATCCCAGCAACCTGGTCCAGTGCCAAAATGGGTGCACAATATCTGTCTGGAATTCCGACAGATACGCCATAACCAGAATTTCCATCGACACCCAGCCGGAGAACAGGAAAATGTGCCTCCACCAGGCGCTGCCCGGGCCGGTGCCGCATTGCCGCCACCGCTTCTGGGTGAAGTAGTTGAGGAAAAACACCGGGGCCTCGGTGACATAAAGATGCAGCGGTATCTTGGCGCCTTTCATGACCCCGCGATACATGTTGAAGGCATTCGAAAACAGCGCCGCAAAGACAAAACCGATCATGATCTGGTCGCCGAGGTGGACCAGATGGACCGGCGCGAAGGTGGTGAGCTCCACCCGGTCGGTAACCACGGGGCCATGAAAGATCAGGAAAAGCGCCACCACAAAGAGTGCCACGCCAAGAAAAGCACCGACTTCCCATTTCGGCTGGGTATAAAATTTCCAGGCAAGTCCCGTCCAGTCGTACTGGGTCATCAGCCAGCGCCGGGTGGCCATCATGGTCTCGGCCGGTTCCGCACCCCGGGGACAATCGGTATTACAGGTGCCGCAATAATAGCAGAGCCAGGGTTCCGGAGCCTCCATCAGCTTGTCCCGCAGGCCAAGCTGAAGATAGCGGTAAATTTTTCGAGGAAAGGTGTTTTCTCCGGTGGACAAAGGACAGGCGGAGGCACAATTGCCGCATTGATAACACGCTTCCATGTCCCTGGCCCCCAGCTTCTGAACCTCGCTGTATAAATCAGGGCTGATATTGTTCTTCTTCACAGTTTTCCCCTTTAAACAATCAACACATGTCTGATGGTTTATTATATAAAGCAAGATATGTGCCACTTAGTTAACTGATTGATATTTCAAAAGATAAACAAATTAAAGGCTTGTCATTCCGTCAGCTAATCGTTGGAAAATCCTACACGTTAAAAGACTAAAATTGATAACTTATTGATTATATTAAAGAAATAATATTGGAAATTCCAACAGCTTCACAGGGGCCTTGGAAGAAAAACAATAGAAAGGAGGATGTGATTTGGAGTGAGAAGAGGGGACGCGTTTTTTTTAAAAAAAACTGGTGATTAATTTTTTAACACCTCTGCATAAAATCTATACAGCTCAGAATAAGGACAGAATTGAACACCGGTTGGCGGATAAAAAAAAACAGAGAAAGATACTTAACAGTTAGAAGGCCCGAGATTTGAGAGTATTCAAAAACCCGGGTGATTCATTCGACTTGTTATGTCCTCATTTTAAAAGGATTCTGGCTATTAAGGGTTTATGCAATTGCAGTTGGCATGGATATTGTAGTTACTGATTGCAAGACAAGTTAAGTGCTACTCAATTAGAGAACGCCTGCTTTATCAGGTGTTCGAATATAGGAGGCTGGCTATGAAGACAAATATCGAGCGGAAAGACCAAAGAGTGCGGGTTTCTTTCAAGGGCGAAATCCAGTGTGTCTGGATGAATGCCACAAAGGAATGCACGCACATGCTGACCGGCCGGGTGCCATTCAAATTGTGTTCCCACAACTATGACTGTAAAGACTGTGCCTATGACCAACTCTTAGATGAATACGACCGACTCCAGGTAACAATACATTAAGTATCATTAGTGTCCGGCACAAAAATTGAATAAAGGTATTTGGTTATCGACTGATGATGGAGGACGTTTTTTCGGACAGATGATTTCCCAAAGGTTCCGATGCTCCATTAACATGGTTTGAATAAGTCGGGTCAATTCCAAGATGCCAAAATTTATGGTGCTTTTGATTTTCAACCAGATAAGCAGCAAATAGGCTATCAAAGCAGTCCAGATTTGGATTAAGACGGCATTTCGGGAAGTGCCATAAAAAGTTTTGATTTTCAGGTTTTGTTTGACCCATTTGAAAAAAAGTTCGATCTGCCAACGTTGCCGATAAAGATCAGCGATGGTGAGGGCAGACAGGTCAAAGCGATTGGTTAAAAAGACATATTCTTTGCCGGTTTCGGGGTCTCGGTAGTGCACCCGGCGCAGGGTGTCAGGATAGCTGGTAAGACCATGCTTGAGTTCAAGCGGATGATCTGGTCAGCGAGAACCCTGTCAGGAACGGGATTTTCCAACGTTTCAATGACCTCGAAGCAGGCATTGGCTTTCAGTCGGGTAACAAACCAGACACCTTTCTGATGGAGGGTATGCAGCCAGGTATAATCGATGTAACCACGGTCAAAGATTAATAGATCACCCGGATCGAATTGCAGTGTTTTGCCAACTTGGAGGTCATGTACCTTAGCTTCGGTCAGGATCACGCATTTCGGCAGCATATCTGTCATCACCGTGTGCAACTTAATGCCAGCCTTGCGGGCTCGAAAGGAAGCCCAAGGGAAAACGCTGGCACAGAGATCGATGGTGGTTGAATCAAGGATTTTTATGTTGGACTGCCGTTTATTTTTTCGGGTCATCTCGCCATAGAAGCGGTGCAATAACTGGTGATAAATTTTTTCAAAAATAATAGCCGGACGTTGTTCATTAGCCTCTGCTAACGTAGAGCGTTTTACCTCGGACTGGCCCAAGTGATAAAGTTTTTTGACGTGTTGATTGAGACTAAACACCAAATCTCTGAGGCTCTTGCGATTACTGAACTGGGCGTACAGCATGGCGACAAACTGTGACCAATACGAAAATGTTCTGGGCTTCGGGCCTGCCCAGGAATGGGTATCGACGATATGGTCGAAAACATGTCTCGGGTACTAGTTGTAGCATTTGCCCCAAGATTGTGTTAAGATGTGCCATAGTCTCCATAACTCCCTTATGTTATTTGGTTTTTAGCTAAAACATTATAACATTAATGGCGGTTACGGGGACTATTTTCTTAAGTATTATTGACCTTTTTTACGTATCCTCTACCGGACAGCAGTGAGGTAATATATTTTATCTATAAGGATGACTCCAGCATTTTCGAAATTCATGGAACCTATGCCGATGGTCCTTTTTCCCTCTCTGAAAACGTCTCTCCCGGCGCCACGGTCGATTTCATGGTCGGTGAAGGAGGCTATAGGGGTGGCAATACCCCCCTGCATGCCATCATCACCTTAACTGCCGCACCTCTCCCCAGCGCCCTCTGGCTCTTGGGCTCAGGGCTGATTGGCCTGATTGGCTTGAGGAGGAAGATTTAGAGTTAAACCTTGAAAATAGGTGTTCAGATTGTAGGAAATACTGGACATCCCCAGATAAGGCATTGAATAACCGATAATAAGAAGTGAATATCTATAAATAGGCCGGGAGGCAGCTATGCATCCCGGCTTTTGTAATCATTTTTTAGAGTTAGTTTTGGAAAGAAGCTTTTGAATAAAAAAAAAGGGCCGGCCAAAATCAGCTAACCCATTGAAAGATTGGGGTGAGCGACGGGATTTGAACCCGCGGCCACCGGGGCCACAACCCGGTGCTCTGCCCCTGAGCTACGCCCACCACACAATGTTATAATCTATCACATGCCGGTAGGCTTGACAAGCTCAAGCGTTAAAATTACCGACATACTTAGAGATTAACGTGAAAAACAATTCTTCCGGAGCCGCAACCGGTGCTGTCAAGTCAACATAATTAATTGCTTAAGTGGGTTGATGAAAAAACTACAGGCCCAGATCCTGCTTGAATGTATCCAGGCCCACTTCGTCGATGAGTTTGCCCAGGCGCCTTTTCTTGTTCGCCTGGATAAACCAATTGATAATCTTGTCAATGAGCTGCATGGCCTGATAGTCGTCCAGTTCATCGGCGATGACGTCCGCCAGGCGGGGCTTGATGCCGGAGAGGAAACCGCCGGCGTAGACTCGCCAGCCGTTTTTAAAGCCTACCAGGCCGATGTCCTTGGCAGAGCTTTCGGCGCAGGAATTGGGGCAGCCGGAGACGCCCATCTTAAATTTGTACGGCAGTTCATAGCCGTGATACTTGTCGTCCAGGGCCAGGCCGACCTTGACCGCATCCTGCAAACCGATGCGGCAAAAATCGGTCCCCGGGCAGATTTTGACGGACCGGACGCACAGGCCGATGGCGGACCCCGGGGTCATGGCCAGTTCGTGCCAGACCTGGTCCAGATCGGTTTCGTTCAGTCCCACCAGGACCACCCGTTGGGCCGAAGTGAGTTTAATGGCCTTCACCTTATATTTTTCGGCCACGTCGGCCAGGCGGCGCAACATGTCAAAATCGGTGATGATGCCCCCCGGGATGTGGGGGGCGATGGCATATGAGGCTTTATCACGCTGCAGAATGGCCCCTTTTTCCAAAATGTCTTCAGCCACTGCTGTTCCTCCTGAATATGAGCCTCCAGCCGGCACTAGAGCCGAACCCAAAGCTGGTGGCTGCAAGCTGACTGGTGAACCTTGATAAAAAAATGAAGCATTAAAAGACAATAAGTCTGAACAATTGACCAGGCAAGGATTACCTGTGAAAAATTTTAATCCTGGAGGCGCACCCAGGTCGCCTGGGGACCCTTAAGTCCTTCTTCCCACGCTAACTTCACCTTTTGGCCCACCTGGAGGTTTTCAAATTTTCCCTTTTTGACCGCGTTCGCATGGAAATAAACTTCCGCGCCTTCGCCGATTTCTATAAAGCCAAAATCTTCTTCCGAAAAAATTCGTAAGATTTTGCCGTTTACCGAAGTTTCAGGGTGACTTTTAACTTTTTGCTGTTTGGTATCCGACGTCTCCTGAAGGCGTCGGTCCAGGACGTCAAAGGACTCGATGATAAGGGGGTGCACCAGTTCGCCCTGGCGGGTGACGGTGAGAACGTTGCCGGGGATTGTGGCGACGATGCGGATCTCAAACTGTCCCTGTTTGTGGTGGCCGGTGCCGATGATTTCCACTCTGGCATTAACAATGGGATCATTGTAGCGATTCTGTAACCGGACCAGTTCTTCTTCAACCTTGGCCTTCCATTCCGGCAGGATTTCCAGGTTTCGACCCTCAATAAATGTATTCAATGGTAGCATAAGCCAACCTCCTGCTTTCTTCAGGATAATGGGTTTTTAACAAATAATAAGGCTCATGTCGATGGTATGTCCAGATTTTTTGTAAAAAAAGGCAGGAGAGTTTGCGGAACCGGCTACTTGTGGTAAGTTTAAAGATAAGCGTTCAGCGGTAAGCTTTCAACAGTAAGCTCAGGAAGATAATTTCATATAAGCCCTGTTGAAGGCTCTTAACGTAAAAAGCATTTTATTCAGCTACCGGAGGTGAAAGCCATGCAGGAGGCCAGATTTTATGACAAGATAGAAGACCGGAAAGTCAAATGTTATCTCTGCGCCCATGGCTGTGTCATTGATCCACTGAAACGCGGCATCTGCATGGTGCGTGAAAATCGGGACGGCACTTTATATTCCTTAGTCTATGGAAAAGTCATTTCCCAGAACGTGGATCCCATTGAAAAAAAACCACTCTTTCATTTTCTCCCCGGCAGCCGGTCATATTCCATCGCTACCGTGGGCTGCAATTTTCAGTGCGAACATTGTCAAAATTTTGAAATTTCCCAATTCCCCCGTTATGAGAAAAGGGACATTCCCGGTCAGGAGGTACTCGCCGGCCCAGATTGTCACCGGAGCTCAAAACAGCGGCGCCGCCAGCATCTCCTACACCTACACCGAACCCACAATTTTCGGGGAGTTTGCCTACGATACGGCAGTGCTGGCCAAACAGGCAGGCATCCGCAACGTCTTTGTCTCCAACGGCTTTATGAGTGAGAAATCCGCCACTATCCTGGGGCAGGTGCTGGACGCTGACAACATTGACCTGAAGAGTTTTTCGGATGCTTTTTACCGCAAGGTTTGCAAAGCCAGATTGCAGCCCGTGCTCGACACCATCAAGCGTATGAAGGAGTTGGGGGTCTGGCTGGAAGTGACAACTTTAATTATTCCCGGTCTGAACGACTCCGACCAGGAACTCAAGGATGTGGCCGGCTTTTTAACAGAGGTGGGGGCAGAGATTCCATGGCATGTCTCAGCTTTTTACCCTACCTATAAAATGCTGGACCGCCCCCGCACTACCGCCGAGTCCCTGCGTCGGGCTCGGCAGATAGGGCTGGAAGCGGGACTGCGCTATGTCTATACCGGGAATATTCCCGGTGAGGACGGTGAAAAAACCTTCTGCTATGCCTGTGGCGAAGTGGTCATCGACCGTCATGGCTACACTATCAGGAACAATCTTCTTAAAAACGGCAAGTGTCCCAAGTGTGGCGTTAGCATTGATGGAGTCTGGGAATAAAAGAGGCTGTCAGCAATCGGCAAAAAATATTTTTTTCGAAAATCGCCGATATTTTCTTCCGAGCGTGTTTTAAGGATATAAAGGCGGGAAAATCGTCCTTTCACCTTACAGGAGGAAAAAATAATTATGACAGGTTTTCAGAAAAATTGGCTGTTTCTTATGTTGGTCGCAGTGCTGAGCCTGGGATTCGCCACCGCCGCGTTGGCCCAGCCCCAGGGTATGGGTCCCGGCATGGGTATGGGACAATGCGGTATGGGCCCGGGCATGGGTATGGGTCATGGGCAAGGGTTGCGGTATGGGTCATGGCATGAAAGGGAGATGCAGTTGACCCCGGATCAGGCCGCCAAGGCATTTGATCTGCGGCAGAAATTTATGAATGACACGGCTGACTTGCGCAAGCAGATGTTGGTCAAAGCAGGCCGAGCTGCGCCAGCTGTGGCAGGCCAAAGAGCCTGACAAGGCCAAGATTGCGGCCAAACAGAAGGAAATCAATGCCGTCAGGGATCAGCTCCAGGAAAAAGCCACTGCTTTTAAATTGGATATGCGCAAGGACTTCCCCGATATGGCCGGCGGCGCCGGTTGCTGCCCGATGATGGGTGGCGGCGGCAAGGGCCCGGGAGCCTGTCCGATGCCCCCTCCTGCTCCAGAGGGCGCCAAAAAATAAGGTAACTCATCAATCCCTTTTTCAAAGTCAAGCAGGGGTGAGCCGCATGGCTTCCCCTGCTTTATTAGTGGTCAGTGGCCAGTGCTCCGTGATCAGGTTTAAAACTCACAGCTTCTGCTGTTTTCTGATCCCTGTCACTTTTTTTACGATTCAATCCCTTCCCGGGCCGACACACCGGCTTGATAATAATGTTTGATATTTTTCATTTCCGTGACCAGGTCAGCCATCTCAACGAGTTCCGGTGGCGCATAGCGGCCGGTGAGAACTACTTCCACATGCGGGGCTCTTGCCTCGAGCACCTGGACCACCTCGTGTACGGATATTAATTCGAAATACAAGGCGACGTTAATTTCGTCCAGGATAACAAGATCATATTCGCCCCGGCTGAGGATTTCCTTGGCCTTCTTCAAAGCCTCCCTGGCCCGATGGGCGTCGGCGGGATCTACTTTGCCCCGGTGAATAAATCCTTTCAACCCGGTCTGCTCAATGACAAAATTATCTCCGAAAAGACGGCCGGCATGAAGTTCACCGGTATCTTCGCCCTTGAGAAACTGGAGCATATAAACCTTGAGGTTCCGGCCCAGGGCTCGCAGGGCCAACCCCAGAGCGGCAGTGGTTTTCCCTTTGCCTTCGCCGGTATAAATCTGGACCAGACCTTGCTCTAATTTTCCCGCCATACCTGAACCTCACCTGAATCTTTCTTGCCAATCGGCGAAGGAATTTAAATTAATGTTATTTTATTACCATAATACCAGAAAATCTCAAGCGAATTAAAGATTGACCCATGGCCGTTTCTCCTTAAATTGTCAGCTGTTCTGCTGTCGGCTGCTGCCGAGGTTTAAACAGACGAGGTCTTGACGGGGCGCCGGATTAATAATACGCTTACCGGCAGCCATACCTTGGCAGGAGAAAAATGCCGGCAGCACCATTTCGATTAGCCTTTATCTGCGGCGGAGCCAAAAGCGGCAAAAGCCGGTTTGCCCAAAATCTGGCGGAATCATTGCCGGCTCCCCGCCTCTATGTCGCCACCGGAGAAGCCCTGGATGAGGAGATGTCGGCTCGTATTCTCCGTCATCAACAGGATCGGGGGCCCGACTGGCAGACCCGGGAAGAGCCTTTGGCTCTGGCCGGAGCCTTGAGAGGATCAAATGGCCATTTCGGTGTCATCTTAGTGGATTGTTTAACCATGTGGTTATCAAATCTGCTGACCCGCCGGGAGGCGGACCTGGAGGAGGAGAAACGGCAACTGGCTGAAGTATTGCCACGTATGCAAACCCCGGTAATTGTGGTGACTAACGAAGTGGGTTGGGGAATTGTTCCGGCTAACCCTCTGGCCCGGCGTTTTCGAGATGTGGCCGGCACCCTTAATCAGCACATTGCCTCCCTGGCCGACGTCGCCGTCTTAGTGGTCAGTGGCCTGCCTCTTTATCTCAAGGGAAAGCAACTATGGTAATTTTCACGAGGATTAGTAAACCTGATGAACCAAGAACTATTACACGATATTCTGAAACAAATTAAACCTGTTGACCCGGAGTGGCTGGCCAGAGCCCAGACCCGTCTGGATCAACTCACCAAACCCCGGGGCAGCCTGGGACGCCTTGAAGAATTGGCTGCCTGGTATGTGGCAGTCCGGGAAGAATTGCTGCCCACTATACGAAAAAAAATGGTGGTGATTTTTGCCGGCGACCACGGGGTGGTCGATGAAGGCGTCAGCGCCTACCCCCAGGAAGTTACTTTTCAAATGGTGGTTAATTTTGTCCAGGGAGGAGCAGGTATCAATGTCTTGTCCCGGCACGTGGGGGCCGAGGTGCAGGTTGTCGATATCGGCGTCAAGCATGAGTTTACCGCTATGCCTGGTCTGATTCGCCGGAAAGTGGCCGCCGGCACCCGCAACCTGGCCCGGGAGGCGGCTATGAGCTCCGGCTGAAACTGAGGCGGCCATTGCCTGTGGCATTGAGTTGGCCCGAGAAAATATCGCCGCCGGGGCAGATATTCTCGCCACCGGGGAAATGGGCATCGGCAATACCACACCGGCGGCGGCCCTCGCCGCCGCCTTCACCGGCAAAACCGCTCTCGAGGTTACCGGCCGGGGAACCGGAGTCGATGACCTCGGCTATCAACGGAAAATTGAGGTAATTGATCGGGCCTTGGCCCTGCATCAACCCAACCCCAAAGACCCTCTTGACGTTTTGGCCAGGCTGGGCGGTCTGGAAATTGCCGGCCTGACCGGACTCATTTTAGGGGCGGCGGCAGCCAGGCGGCCGATCATGGTTGACGGCTTCATTGCCACTGCCGCGGCCTTGGTGGCAACCAAAATATGCCCGGCCGCAAAAGATTACCTCCAGGCCGCACATCAATCAGCGGAATATGGGCATCGGGTTATTTTGGAGCATTTGGGACTGCGCCCCCTGTTGCAACTGGAAATGCGCCTGGGAGAAGGCACCGGCGCCGCCCTGGGAATGAACCTTTTGGAGGCGGGCCTGAAAATCTATCGTGAAATGGCCACCTTTGCCGAGGCCGGAGTGAGCGACCAGGACTAATGCTGACTCAATTAAGTCTGGCCTTGTCATTTCTTACCATTATACCGGTGCCCGGGCACCGGGTTGCTGATGCCCGGGAACTGGCTGCTTCAATGGTCTGGTTCCCCGTGGTGGGGCTGTTTTTGGGGGGACTGCTGGCCGGGGCCGCGCTGGGGTTAAATTGCTGCCTGCCGCACCCTGCTGCCGCCGCAGTTCTGGTGACCTTGCTCGCCGTTGTCACCCGGGCCTTACATCTGGATGGCCTGGCGGATACCCTGGACGGCCTGGGAGGCGGCCAGACCCGTGAAGACTCTTTGCGGATCATGAAAGATCACGCCGTCGGAGCTTTCGGCGCCGTGGGCATCGTCCTGGCGCTCATGCTCAAATATGGACTGATCCTGGCCTTGTTAGACAAGGGCGAGATAAAAAATTTACTCATTTTTCCGGTAATAAGCAGGACGGCCATGGTGCTGCTGGCCTACCTGTCTCCCTATGCCCGTCTGGAAGGCGGACTGGGGGAGGCCATGGCTACTCTCGCCACCGGTAAGACGGCATCTCTGGCGGTGGGCAGCGCCATCATTATCGTCGGCCTGGCCGGATATTGGCAAGGCCTGCTAAGTCTGGCAGTGGTGATGGTTTTAACCTGCGCCTTAGCCATGTATTTTATACAAAGATTAGGCGGGGTTACGGGTGATGTATTCGGGGCCGTCAATGAATTGATGGAAGTTGCCGGATTGATTCTGCTCGTCTATCCTGCCTGAAGAAGCACTCTTGGCCATTGCAGCTTACTCTGCCAACATACTAAGAAAAAAATCTAATTGCCTCGTAATTATGGCATAAAAAATAATCAGGTCTTATATTACCTTCATAGCAAAGATCATTGCCCGATCTGATTCGTCTATCTGCTCTCTTTGCCTTTGGGTTGACAAGGGTCTTTAGATTTTATTTAATTAAGACAGTGAACCGGCCGAAAAAAAGATTATACATCAAAACTTACGGCTGCCAGATGAACGTCTATGATTCTGAACAGATGGCGCTCATCCTGGGCCGGGATTATGAACTGACCGACAAGGCGGAGGACGCGGACCTTTACCTGATTAACACCTGTGCCATTCGGAGGAAATCCGAAGAAAAAGTTCTCAGCCTGCTGGGCCGTTTAAAGGCTCTGAAGCAGCAGCGCCCCCAGATGCTTTTGGGCGTCGGCGGCTGTGTCGCCCAGCAGGAAGGTGAAAAACTCCTGCAACAGGTGCCGCACCTGGACCTTGTTTTCGGCACCCACGGAGTCTATAAACTGCCGGCGCTGCTGCGGCAGGTTCAAGAGACCGGGCGCCGTCTGGTGGATACCAGTTTTTCGGCGGGGATGCCGTATATTTGCCATGCGCCGCTGCCGGGAACCGTGCAGAAGTTAGTAACAATCATGCAAGGCTGTGACAACTACTGCACGTATTGCGTCGTGCCTTATGTCCGGGGTCCCGAGCGCAGCCGACCTCCCGGAGATATCATCCGGGAAGTTGAGGTGTTTTTAGGGCAGGGCGGCCGGGAAGTAACTTTACTCGGCCAAAATGTCAATTCTTACGGCCGGGGTCTGGACGAGAAAATTACTTTTCCGGCTTTGCTGCGCCAATTGGCCGAGCTGCCGGGGTTGGCCCGGTTAAGATTTACAACTTCACATCCTCGAGATTTATCCGAGGACTTGATCCACTGCTTTGCCGAGTTGCCGCCGTTGTGCGAACATATTCACCTGCCGGTGCAGACGGGCTCTAATAAAATCTTAACCAGGATGCACCGCGGCTACAGCCGGGAAGACTATTTAAACAAAATAAATACATTGCGTCAGGAGTGCCCAAAAATTGCCTTGAGCACTGATTTAATTGTCGGATTCCCAGGCGAAACTGAAAAAGATTTTCAAGATACTTTGCAACTGATGCAAGAGGCTGCCTTTGACAGCGCTTTTTTCTTTAAATATTCACCCCGGCCGCAGACTGCTGCGGCCGCTTTCCCGGACCAGGTTCCGGAGGCTGTGAAGACGGAACGCCTGGCCCGGCTGAAGGAATTGCAGGAACAGCTCAGTTTCGCCAGCAATCAGCGGTTGCTGGGTGAGGTTGGCGAAGTATTGGTCGAAGGTTTCAGCAAGCAGAAGAACACCCAGCTGTACGGACGCTTGCGCAGCAATCAAGTGGTGAATTTTGACGGTCCCCGGGAGCTGATCGGTCGGATGGTGCAGGTGCGGATTGTAAAAGCCCATCTCCATTCCTTGGGAGCCCTCTTGTGCGAAAACTAATTTTGGCCTCAAATCCTTTTTTTATCGCCTCCCGGCGAATCCACAGGAGGATACCATGTTAAGAGAAGTAAATGTGGCCGGATTGACCATTGATCCTTTGACCAACAGCCCCATTATGATTTTAAAGGACATCAATTCCGATCAGGCCGTTCCCATATGGATAGGTTTACTGGAGGCCACGGCCATCGCCAGCGAACTTGAGAATATAAAATTTTCCCGCCCCATGACCCATGATCTGCTCAAGAACGTCATTGACATCATGGAAGGCCGGATAACTCGCATAGAAGTCTGTGACTTGCGGGACAATACCTATTTTGCTCTCATCTATCTAAAAATTGCTGACAAAGAGATAAGTATTGACGCCCGCCCCAGCGATGCCATAGCTTTGGCGCTTCGGGCCCGGGTGCCGATTTTTGTCGAAGATGTCGTTATTCAAAAGTCCCGTCGGGTGGATTTAGGCGCTAAAGAGGAAATTACCACCGAAGAAGGCAAAAAATGGACGGAAATTCTCGAAGGCCTGGACCCGGAAGATTTCACCAAATATAAAATGTAAACCGGCAACCGCAAACGGCTCCAACCTTTTTTTGCACTTAAATCTGTGAAATTTTGCTGATCGCTGAAGCTGACCGCTTTATACTATGATTGATCTACATTCCCATTCCCTCTATAGCGATGGTGAGCTTCTGCCGGCTGAAGCGCTCCGCCGGGTCACCGTTTTGGGTTACCGGTTTTTAGGCATTACCGATCATGTTGATGCCTCCAATTACGATCTGGTCCTGGAAAGACTGCGCCGGGCGGCCTTTGAACTGAATAAGGTAAGTCAGACGAAATTAATTCCGGGAGTGGAATTCACTCACGTGCCCCCTTCCCAAATCATTCCCCTGGTGGCCCAGGCTCGGGCTCTGGGTGCAGCCCTGGTGGTATTGCACGGTGAGACCTTGATGGAACCGGTGGCCCCGGGAACCAATAGAGCCGGGCTGGAGGCTGAGATCGATATTCTGGCTCATCCGGGACTGATTTCCCGGGAAGACGCCGAACTTGCCGCGCAACGTGGGATCATGCTCGAAATTTCCGCCCGGGCCGGGCATTCCCTGTCCAACGGGCATGTTGCCGCCCTGGCCCGGCAGGTGGGGGCCGGTCTGGTGCTGAACACTGATTCTCACAGTCCCGGCAATTACATCACCAGGGAGCGAGCCTACCAGATTGCTCAAGGCGCGGGGTTGTCCCTGGAGGAATGCCATCAGATGCTGGCAAACTCGGAAAACCTGGCCCGCCGGGCCTTATCCAGGATTTAACAAGCCTTCGCCGTCTCAAAAACATTGATCCCTATCAGGCATCCTAAAATGAGGTGCCTTCTGTCTGTTCTTTAATAATTAACTTTCGCCTCCTTGCCGGTTCCCGTTCTTTTCGAGAAGTTCCCAATTTTTCGCCGTAATTATTTTCTTGCCAAGCTCATCCCCGGCAGGACAAAATACGATTTAAGCTCAGCGCCGGATGTACTCATTGTCTTAATCGAATATAACCTAACAGATATTCTTGTTCTCGTAGAGGCTGTTCGCTAACGGCCCCTACAGGTGGATCATAAGAAATTATTTTTAAGAACTACTATAAATTAAGAGAGGGTTATCATGAGCAAAGAACGAAAAATCATCAGCAGCCCCAAAGCCCCGCCGGCAGTGGGCCCTTACAGCCAGGGGGTGCAGGTGGGTAATTTCCTTTACCTCTCCGGTCAAATTCCCTTAAATGCGGCCGGGGAACTGCAACAGGGCGACATCGTCGTCCAGGCCATCCAGGTCCTGGAAAATATTAAGGCATTGCTCGCAGAAGCGGGGATGTGCCCCGCAGATGTCGTGAAGACCACGGTATTTCTCACCGATCTGGGCAACTTTGCGGAAATGAACCGGGTCTATGCCGAATACTTTCCCCACAATCCCCCGGCCCGGTCAACCATCCAGGTGGCGGCTTTGCCCAAAGGCGCGGACATAGAAATAGAAGTCATCGCCTATAAATCATAATTGCCCCGGCCCAATTGATGATCTTTTGATGCAGGTGCCTCGGGATATTCACTAAAAACGTCAAAGGAGAAAAGGTAATGACTGTCAATTATCAGGAAGCTGCTGAATTTATTCGAAACGATCTCAGATTAAAGACCATGCCGGTGGCGGCAAAATTTTTAAAAGATAAAGCCGGATTTCCCGAAAAAACTCGGCAGCCTTCAGTGGCCCTGAAAAAACGGGTAACCATCTGCATGGGGGTTACCATGGCCCGGGTCTATGGCTGGACAGTAGGGTTAACCAAAGAAGACCTCATTTGTGTCCCTGCCATGATCATGTTCGGCTTTACCGACGCGCCGGACCAGTCTGAGACCCTGGCCGGCCTCTTTTGTGATATCAATTTTTCCAGCAGCCGGGAGAAGGCCTTGTCTGAAACCACGAATATGACCCGTTTAGCCAACCGGGAGTACGAAGCCCTCTTGTTGGCACCGCTGTCCGGAAGCCAGCAAATTCCCGATACTGTGCTTCTTTACGGCAATCCGGCCCAGATGATGCGCCTGGCCCAGGCTTACAGCTATATCGCCGGGGAACGGGTGTCCGGCCACTTCGGCGGCAAAGTGGAGTGCGATGAGTACCTGATTGCTCCTTTTAAAACCGGTAAACCCCGGGTGGCCATACCGGGCATGGGGGACCGCATCTTTTCCATGACCCAGGATGATGAAATGGTTTTTGCCCTGCCCGGCCGGGACCTGGAAACCCTGTTGCAGGGCTTGAAAGAATCCGGCAACAAAATCGGCGCCAGGTATCCCGTCACCTGCTATCAGAATTTTCAGCCGGAGTTCCCCAAGTATCATCAGTCCCTGGGAAAGGAACTGGGGTTGTTTTAACGCCAGCAGGCAAATAATTCGCTCCCCCCGGTGGCACAGGCATCCCAGACAATCATTTGCCTTTGCCGAATTCCTTGCCATCAATCTTGTCGATGAGCAGGAAATTCGACGGCGGCCCAGTGGGGGTGGACACCCTGGCCGGGGCGCCACCCGCCTGGCCCTGGAATATTTCGACCAGAAACCGAAAAAGGTCAGACAACCATCGCTGGAATTTTAAAAAGTGAAGCTCGAAAACTACGAGACTTGAAAACCCCGACAAGATTTTTTTAAACAATCTTATATCATATTAATATTATTAACTAATTAATTCTCTCGACCATCAATCGGCGTGATTTTATCGATTATTTCGCGCTCATTTCGCGCCTCTTTTTCACTTTTTTCCCGCTTCTTTGGCGATGGGTTTATTACCATGCCAGCGATTGTCAGCCCGGTTAGGCGCTTTGCTTGTCCCGGGCGAGGGCGTCTCAAGCCGTTTTTCCTTCTTGCCGAAACCTCGATCCCTGGGAATGATAATACCATAAGGAGAAGAATTTCCCCAGAACAGGCGGGACGGATGTCACAATTAACGACCCTTTCATTCTTATTTTCGTGTAGTGGCAAGCAACTTCCTAAAGATGAAATAAAAATGGCAGGGCCGCGGCTGACCCTGCCTTAGTGGATGGCTGATAGAGGAGACCTGTTTAACTCTTCCGCCGGAGTCTGCCGGCCATCCTTAACAGCCCGACGCCCAGCAGCCAGACGCCCGCCGGCAGGGGGACTGCCACAAAGCTCGCATCATACATGTCTTCGATAGTTAATGTATTTCCAGACACCCCCAGGATGGTGATATCTGCAGCAAACTGGGTAACAAAAGCTCCCGGCAAGAGTGGTGGGCCCGAAGAGTGGATTTTAGATCATAGGTATCCAGACCGGTAGGCGGGTCAGGGGGAAGAATGAGGAGATCCGGTCTAATAAACTGTCTCCAAAAGCCACCTGTAACAGGATATTATCGCACCAGACATAAAGAGGATCAGTAAAGGTGCCGTCCATCACAAACGGGGCCAGGATCGGGGTATTATCGAGGTTGTAACCCAAGATCTGGGATCCCTGGATATGGATGGAACCGGTCAAATTATCATTTAACCAAAACCCGGAACCTACACCTAAATATTCGGTAACATTTGCGGTATCGCCGGAAATGGAGATCAAAGCAGCTGACGTATCGAAGACAGTAGTACCATTCAAGTCCCCCGAGGCGGTGCCGAAAAAATTCGTAAACAATGGGATTCGCCTTGACCGGGGTTGTCGCCAGGCACAGGGCTGTGAGGACCAACATCACTACCAGGCACTTTTTGCCATAAAAGCTGTACTTCATCACCTTTCTCCTTTAATGCTAAGATTGATATTTTCTAAAAAATGATCTCATTTGCAGGTGCCGAATTTCTTGCCGTCGATCTTTTGGATGAGCAGGTGGTCCGCCCCCTGGGGCAGATAGCCCTCCACGGTGACGGTCTGCTGTTTCGCCGCCAGGGCCTTCAGTTCAGCGACGTTGCTATTTAAAATGAACAGGACCGTACGGGGAGGTTCCTGCTGGTGAAACATATAGTTGTAGGTTCTTTGATCGTAGACCACCTTCCCTTTGAAGCTGACCGTCGGCGCCTCAGAGGTCTTGGGAGGGCAATATTGCTGTTTGCCGGCCCCCTGGCAAAACCCCGGCTCGGCCAAGACGAGTGCGGCCAGCAGGTTTAAGACCAATACGAGGCCGATGGCTTTCCTGTTCATAACCTTCTCCTTACTATTGCAGTTACTTTCATCCAATACCCGTAACCTGACGGGTTTTTGATATTACTGACAATTTGAGGCATCGTTCTTACCCGGCGGCACCGGCCGGATGACCTGGGGATGCACCGGGATACCGGGTTGGAGTTGTGGCGTTCCCGGTGCAGCTTGCGGGCCGGCAGGTGATGGCGGCACCGCCGAGCGCGGCATGGTGGTCCGGAGTCTCACAACATTCCTGGCCGGCTTCGCCTGGAGGCGGTGGTCCAGGCGAGGATGTTGTTTGTGGAGGTGTCGCCACCGGAGAACAGGTCCCCTGGGGGAGGCGAGCCGGGGTCAGGGCCGGGAGAGACCTTGGGGACCGCCGGGGTCAGCGAAACCGTGGCTGGACCAGGAGCAACCGCGGTGGGACCGGCTGGCGCCGGCCCGACATATTGTCCCGGGTCCTGCTGGAACTGCTGCTGACAGGCCTCGCTGCAGAAAAAATAGGACTTCCCTTGGTGCCGGCCGGACCGGCCTGCCGCCGCGGCCTGGCGTTCGTCCACCAGCTTGCCGCAGACAACATCGCTGCCGATATCGCCCCTCAGGCCGGCAGCCGCCAGTTTCATGCGGCTCTCGGAGTCGATGAGGAAATTACCCGAGACCACGATCTTGTCGCCGGGCACCAGGCCCTTGAGGATCTGCACCCGATCTCCCAGCCGCCAGCCGGTTTCCACGACGCGGGGTTCAAAGAAGCCCTCTCCCCGGTCCACAAAGACCGTTTTCCGGAGGCCGGAATCCAGGATGGCATCGGCCGGAATGCTGAGGGTCTCGGGCACGGTTCACGGGAAAATCCACGTCCATGAACATATCCGGGCGCAGGGCGAAATCGGGGTTGTCCACCTCCAGGCGCACCTTGAGAGTCCGGGAGGCTGGGTCAAACTGGGGCAGGACCTGGCTGACCGACGCCCTGCAACACCTTTTTCTGGTAAGGTTGGCTGACCCGCACCTTCTCACCGGGCCGGATATAATCGGCTTCATTCTCATAGAGGTCCACCAGGACCCAGATGCGGCTCAGGTCTGCCAGGCGGTACCATTCCGTACCCTCGTCGAAGCGTTGTCCGGTGGAGATATTCCGGGCCAGGATGAAGCTGGTGGCCGGGGCCACCATGCGGATGCTCTCCGTATACTGCCGGGACTTGCTCCAGTTCCTTGATCTGCTGGTCGCTCATGCCCAGATTGCGCAGGGTGTCGATGTATTGCTGGATATTTGCCCTGGGAGATCTGGAGCTGGGCGGGGGTTTCTTGGTCGCTGGCCTGAAAACGGTCCAGAGCGCTCACCGCATAAATGTAGGCCTGCTGCGCCGAGAGAAATTCCGGACTGTAAAAGACGGCCAGGGTCTCATCCTTCTGTACCACGCTGCCGGTGGAGTTGTTGCCCACCTCCCGGATCCAGCCGTCGATGGCGGCATTCATTCGGTAGATGCGGGTTTCGTCCACCGCCACCTTCCCCAGGGCTCGGAAGGTATAGGTGAAAGGCGCTTTCTCCACGGTGGCCGACCGCACCCCGATGAGCTGCTGTTTGCGGGGGGTCACCCGCACCGTGCCGGGGGCCAGGGAGGAATCCGGATAGTCCCCCACCTCGTCGGCATACACCGGCTCCATCTTCATCCCGCAGGGGGCCAGGCCGGGCACGGGAGAGGTGTGCGCCGGGTTCATGGGATCGACGTAATATAGGGCGGTGCGGCCGCCGGCTCCCGCCGCGGCCTCATGGCGCTTACTATAGAAAGACCCGGCCAGGAAGCCGGTGAGGAGAATAAGGATTGCCGCCCCGACCAGGGTCCAGGATCTCCGGGTAAGGCGAGGCGTCCGGGAAAAAATCGTCTCCCCCCAACGAGCTCGCTTGCGGTCCTGGTTTGCCTGGGTTAAGGGCATAAGGCAATTCTCCTGTGAGTGAGAAAGTTTCTGGGCCGAAATGGCCCTGCCTGGGACTGCCAGGCCTGGCCGGCGTCCCCCGGCGCGGTGCCGCCGGGGAACGCCTTTCCTGGATCGGGTTCCTTGGTTACACCGGCGCTGCATGACCACCAGGGGCCGCATCATGTCGTGCTCTTCGTGCTCCAGGATATGGCAGTGCCAGACGTATTCGTGGCCGCCGGTCCGGGGGCTCAAGCAGGTAGTTGTTTACCGGCGCTGGGCTGTCACATTCGGCAGGATTTGGCGGCAGGGTGAAGGTCATGGCCACCCGGGTAACCTCCCCGGGATTCATTCTGACCGTCTCCTTCCAGCCCCGTTCGTCCGGGTAGGGCGGGGTCGGCGTCCCCATCTTGGTAAACCGGCCAAACTTGACGACAAAAGGCTGGCGGGAAAGCACCTGGACGTTCACCAGGTGAAAATGGATGGGGTGAGTGTCCCCGGTGAGGTTGTAAATCTCCCAGATTTCCGTGGTTCCCGCCATGGGCTTTTCCGTGGGGGTGTTCAGCAACGGCTGCCCATACGTCCCGTTGGGCTGCAGCACCGTGGTGCCCAGCAACTGCTGGAGGCGGCCGTATTTGTCGAAGTTCTCATTCAGGGTCAGCGACCGGGTCCTGTTGATCGGTTACCGTTGGGTTCCCCGTCGGAAACCCGTTCGCGTCGTAAGTCGGGTAAATAAGCGGGTCGTTCCAGGCATCGCCGCTCGATTGCACCGCCGGCTGCGGTAGTGAAGTTAGTCGGCAGTTGCACCGGAGTTATCGCCGTCGTGGCCGCAACCACGGTGATCTTCAAGATTTCCCGGGTGTTGGGCCCGACTGCCCGAATTGTGGTGTTGGGCAAAAAGTCGTTCACGGGGTCGCCCACCGGGAAGGGGGCCGGCGTGTCGGTGTAGAGGATGAAGCTCTTGCCCGTTTGACCGCTGAAGTCGATGACCACGTCCAGCCGCTCCGCCGGGCCCATGAGCAGGGAGCCGTTGAGCGTCACCGGGTTAAAGGGCACGTTCAAGGGCATGGCCACGGGTTTGGTCAGGAAGCCGCCCTCGTTGCCGATGACCAGGCACTTGCTTTGCCCCGCCACCTGTTGAGTAGCATCACCATTCACCACCGGTTCGGCGCCCTGCCAGGTAAACGGCAGCGTTGGTGGGCACCAGCGTCGTCGGGATCCAGGGTGATGCCGTTCAGGGAGTGGCGTCCGCCTGGTAGAGCTGCAGGTTCAGAAACCGGGCGTTGCAGGCATTCAAGCAGGCGCAGCCGGTACGGGCGGGCTTCCACCTGGAGGGTGGGATAGACCGTGCCGTTGGCCAGCATGGTGTCGCCAAAGAACTCCGGAACCACCGAAGGGTTGGGCGGCGGCAGGTACTTGCCGCCGGTCAAGAGTCTCTACCGGGCGGGGTCGTAAACATGGGCGTACCAGAGGGACCCCGTGGACTGGACATCCGGGCGGGCCACGGTGGGCCAGGTGGGGTCTAGAGTGGGGATGGAGGCGCTGTTCACAAAGACCTTGTCCTGGAAGACGAGGGGGAGTTCAACCACCGGCTGACCGCCAGGACACTGGTTTCGATATACTGCGGGAGGCCGTAATTGGCCACCAGATTGGCTTCGAATTGATCCCGGATGACCAGGGCGCTGGCCACGCCGGCGTAGGCGTTGATGCGGGTGATGCCGTAGGCGTGGTCGTGGTACCAGCCCAGCCGGGCGCTCTGGTCCATGGTGTAGTAATACTCCGCCTGATTGGCTGCGGCGCCAGGATTGAGAATGACGTTGTTCAGAAAGCTGGGCCCGTGATTGCCGACGGGGTCCCACCAGTCGAAGGGGCCGCCGTCGCTGTACCAGGGGATATGGCCGCCGTGGAAGTGCACGGCGGTGCGGTTTTGGGCCTTCGACCCGGTCCTCAATGACAGTGTCATCCACCGGGATGATGTTGAGTGCCTGTCCGGCAGAGTTGGTTCTGAAAGGTAATCTGGATGGGGGTGCCCTTGTTGGCCACGATGATGCCGCCCAGGTGCGTCTGTGGTTGAGGACCGGCGGATTATCCCCAAGGCTTTAGTCGGGTTATAACCCCACAACCGGGTGGGGCCGCCGCCGCCGATGGTATCGGTGAACTCGCCGATGTCGATGGTGTAATGGAGAGACGCCGGTAACCGGGGCCGGCGTGCCGATCCGCCGCGGCCACCGGGATGCCCCCGGGCCCCACCCCCCGGAAGGCTGTGCCCCACAGGGGGAGAGCCGGGCTGATCATGAAAGCCTGCGCCTGGGCCCAGTGCAGCCCTCTTTGCCAATCGAAGCGCCAGGGAATCGCCGCGACTGCACCGGCGGCGCCAATAATTTGTAAAAACCTTCGCCTATCCATACAATCCCCTCCCTGAGCCAAAGGCCCTTGTTATGATTTAAAAAACTGTTTTTTTATTCGACTGTTCCCTAAAACCTTGCCTCGCCGGCTGCCCGGATAGCCTGAGGCTGGCGCCGCCTGAGAACTGTTAACTATAAGTTTTTCATCACCATAAGATTATTGGCTTGCCCTTCCCGCCTCAGAGCGGGTTTTGGCATTGTCTGGCGGAAGGGTTAATCCATGCTCTCAAATCATCGCCATGTTTAATAAATGAAACTTAACCCTCACCCATCAAATATATATTAAATCGTCGATCTAAATATGATGCAATTTTCGTGCTAATAACAACAACTTGAAATAATTAAATATTAAATTCATTATGGATGATAATTATGTTCAGATAGATTAAACATGATGTTTAAGTTTTCAAACATTGCACTCAGAATCCGAAATCAATAAAAATAAAATCCATTCCATCGAATTTAACTGAGGCCCGCCTCGTGAAAATATTATGATTTTGTCCATCTTGAAACTATAGAGAATAATAGTCAATATGGTATGGTTATTTTGTGCTTATAAATTCTTTAATAATGTCTAACCAATTTAATTTATATATTTAAATCTGATTCATTTTCCTTTTGGCAATGCGGGTGCTGTCGGAAATTGTGAGTCCCTTGCTTTTATGAGAATGAAAACGTAACTTATGCTATAATTATATTTGTCATTGCTGGACTTTGGAGGCTGGGGAAAGTGAATCAAATGGTATGGCTGAAGCATCTGAGGGGATTGCTCACGATCCTGTGGCTGGGGGCTATCCTCGTCCTTGCCGGCGGCGGCAGATCAGATCAAGTGCTTCACCGACAGCCGGGGAGTGATCCATATCACCAATAACGCCGAAACCCAGGAGAGCCTCCAGACCGGCCCGGCCCCCGTGGCGGCTCTGCCTTCCTTCGCCAATCCGAGGGATAAATACGAGAAGCTCCGCATCTTAAATGAGAGGCGGGGTCGGTTGCCACCAGATCCCTGGCAGATGCAGCCTTTACCGTAACCACAAGCGATAGAGTGAGTAATATTTTAGGAAAAAAAGTTTAAGTGAGGCAGACCGGGCTGTGAGAAATTCGGATATTTTCATCTTTTTCCTTGTGGGAGGCTCCCTGCTGCTGGGTCTGGCCCTGGCCCACTCCCAGGCGTCCAACCTGGCCCGGGAAAACACCCTGGCCGTCACCACCAGGGTGGTGGCTGAACTCGGACTCACCGACTTGTGCCTGTCCACCGAAGCCCGGCACACCCGGCATCCTTCCCAGGCCGACCGTAATGCCCCCTTTCAGAGCCATCCCCTGGCATTGGATCACTTTCCCTCCGGGTCAAGTATCGGGCCCCCTCCCGCCCTCCGGAACGGCTCGTGAAGGGCTCGCTGCAAAAGCAGAGGCACATCCTGGACCTGGCCATCTCCTCGCTGCTGCGACGGGTCAAAAAGAACCTCACCCTGTTGACGGTCTACACCCTCATCGTCTTCTGCCTGGCCTCCGTCATGTTGTACACTCAGACCCTGAAACGTGAGGCCGCCCTGGTGCTGCGGGGCAGCCCGGAGCTGATCGTCCAAAAGCTCATGGGTGGCCGTCATGAGCTGATCCCTCTGGCCTATGCCGACAAAATCCAAAAAATTCGGGGTGTGCAGGAGGTCAAGGGCCGCCTCTGGGGCTATTACTATGATCAGACCGCCCGGGCCAATTATACCCTGATGGCTACCCTGGGTTACGCCCTGGGCGATCGGGAGGTTGCCATCGGTGACGGTCTGGCCCGCATGCACGGACTGGGTCGGGGACAACGCCTGTCGTTTCGGTCTTTTGACGGCCAGCCGGTGGATTTCACCGTCAAAGGAGTGTTCGGGCCGGAATCGGCACTGGTCTCGGCGGATCTGATCCTGATGTCGGAGCCGGGACTCCGAAGGGTTTTCGGCATCCCGCCCGACAATGCCACCGACCTGGCCGTGACCGTGCGTAATCAAAAAGAGATTCCAACCATTGCCGCCAAGATCCTGGACCTGCTGCCGGATAGCCGGCCCATTTCCCGTCAGGAGATTCTCAAAACCTACGAGGCGGTTTTTGACTGGCGGGGCGGCATCCTCCTGGTGATGCTGGCGGGAACGGTTCTGGCCTTCCTGATTCTTACCTGTGACAAGGCCGCCGGATTGAGCTCCGAAGAAAAACGGGAGATCGGCATCCTCAAGGCCATCGGCTGGGAGACCGCAGATATCCTCCTGCTAAAAATGTACGAGGGTGCAGTTATTTCCCTGGTCGCCTTTCTGGTCGGCACCGTGCTGGCTTACGTGACCCTTTCCCTCACCGGGGGGGCTTTGCTGGCGCCGGTTCTGAAAGGTTGGTCGACGTTGTATCCGGAGTTTCACCTGATTCCCTACCTCGATGCCTACCAGCTTGCCGTGCTTTTCTTTCTGACGGTGATTCCTTATACCGTGGCCACCATCGTGCCTTCCTGGCGAGCCGCCAACATCGATCCTGATCTGGTGATGCGGACATGATCGTCCTGAAGGAAGTAAGGAAGGTCTTTCACGGCGGCCAGCCTAATGAATACGTAGCCGTGGCCGGTGTCAGCCTGGAGGTGGCAAGGAACCAGATGACGGTGTTGAAGGGGCCCAGCGGTTCCGGGAAGACTACCCTTCTGAGCCTCATCGGCTGTATGGCCCGCCCCAGCTCGGGCCGGATTTTTCTGGGGGAAAAAGAGATCACCAGCCTGCCGGAGAGATTTTTGACGGACATCCGCCTCCGGACCTTTGGGTTCATCTTCCAGCAGTTCAATCTGCTCTCCGGGTTGAGCGTCCTGGAAAACGTCCTGATGCCGGCATATCCCCTGGGGGAGAGCCTGTCCACTCTGAAACGGCGCGGCCGGGCCCTCTTGGACAGGTTCGGCCTGTCTCACCGGGCCGCGGCCAAGGTTCAATGGCTTTCGGGCGGCGAGGCCCAACGGGTGGCCATGGCCCGGGCTTTGATGAACCACCCGCAGATCATTATTGCCGATGAACCCACGGCTCATTTGGATACCAAACTCTCCCGGGAGTTCATGGAGATGATGCGCCTGTGCCAGGCCGAAGGTAAGACCATCCTCATGGCCAGCCATGATCCCCTGGTGTATGATGCCGCCACGGTGGATCGGGTCATCAACCTGCGTGACGGCAGGATCGTGGCTTAGGGGGGCTAAAGTGCTGCTGACCCCCGCCGTCCTGGCCCTGACCCTCGGTTCCCTGTTGATCAGCGGCATGCTGGGGTACGCCGCTTTTTTCGGAGCCACCATCCTGCGGTTCTGGGACCTGAAGAGCGGCAGCGAACTCCAACTCGGGCTGGAGCGGCAGACCTATCTCATCTCGACCCTCCTGACCGTTGCTCTCATCTTCCAGTTTCTGTCTTTTTTCCTGTTCATCTATACGGCAGATCGGCTGCACCCGTACTTCACCGGAGCCATGTGCGCCGCCGGGTCCCTCAACGCCAATGGCTGGGGCTATCCGGTCTTGGTCCTGAAACTGGCCACCTTGATCCTGGCCGGACTCTGGCTGATTATCAACCGGGCGGACAATGGAGGCTTCGATTATCCCTTAATCCGGGTGAAGTATCGCCTGCTCCTGGGATTGGCGCCCTTCGTGTTCGTCGAGGCTGCCGCCCAGTGGCTCTATTTTTGGCATTTGCGGCCCAATATCATTACCTCGTGCTGCGGGGCCTTGTTCAGGTCCCGCCGGGGAGAGCCTGGGCGCGGATGTTCTGTCCCTGCCCCCCAAACCCATGTTGGTCGCCGCCTTCATAGCCATCGGGGCGGTGCTGGCCGCCGGACTCTGGTTCTTCCGTACCGGCAAAGGCGGCTATCTCCTGGCGGGCCTCAGCCTGGCGGCTTTCATCATCGCCGGTTTGGCGTGCATCACGGTGGTCTCCCTCTATATCTATGAACTGCCGACGCACCACTGTCCCTTCTGCTTCTTACAATGGGAATACTGGTTTATCGGCTATCCCATGTATTTGATGCTCCTCATCGGCGTCCTGGGAGGCCTGGGCGCGGGTCTCCTGACGGTCTTCCGGGATCGGGAAAGCCTAACTGCCAGTCTGCCAGCTTTGCAGGCCAGGCTGGCCCTGGCCGCCATCGTGGGATTTGGCGTTTTTGCTCTGATTGCGGGGTATCAGGTGGTAACTTCCCACCTGGTCTTGTCCTGAACTCGGAGGCTCCGGCAGGTCAGAGAAAGTTGCTATTATTCCAGGCGCTGGAGGCATATGATGGCTAAGGCGAAAACTATGGATGATAACGATATTCGCATGAAGGGCATTGAGGCTTTAAATAAAGCCCTGGGACCGACCGCGGCGCTAAGGTTTCTTAGTCTCCTGCATCGTCAGCCCACTGATTATGTTGAAATTTCTCGACGTCTCTATGAAGGACAGACGGTTGATGAGATTTTAAGCCGAGCCAAAGAACACTGGCGGGAATAATTAGCTTATACACAGAAAGCCG
Organism: uncultured delta proteobacterium; assembly: GCA_963789385.1. Lineage (GTDB taxonomy): Bacteria > Desulfobacterota > Desulfobaccia > Desulfobaccales > Desulfobaccaceae > Desulfobacca. The sequence goes on from CAWBKT010000038.1 coordinate 156,891, forward strand.
GAACAGATTTGAGACCTGTTCCGGCTTCATTTTTAGTTCAATTCAGGCTGCCAGCGGCTTAGTACATGCCGCCCATGCCGCCCATGCCGCCCATGCCGCCGCCCGGAGGCATCGCCATGGGTTCTTCTTTCTTGGGTTTCTCGGCAATCATGGCCTCGGTGGTGAGCAACAGTGAAGAAACGGAGGCGGCGTTCTGCAGGGCAAAACGGGCCACCTTGGTGGGGTCGATGACGCCGGCCACCATCAGGTCTTCGTATACGCCGGTTTCAGCGTTGAAGCCCATAGCGCCGCTTTCCTTCTTGACGTGCTCGGCCACTACGGAGCCTTCGGCGCCGGCGTTGTTGGCAATCCACCGCACCGGCTCTTCCAAAGCCCGCCGGATAATGTTGACGCCCAACTGTTCGTCATGGTTTTCCAGAATCAGGCTATCCAGGGCCGGCATGGTGCGGATAAAGGCGACGCCGCCGCCGGGGACGATGCCTTCTTCCACCGCGGCCCGGGTGGCGTTCAGGGCGTCTTCGACCCGGGCTTTCTTTTCCTTCATTTCGACTTCGGTGGCCGCGCCGACGCGAATGACGGCCACGCCGCCCACGATCTTGGCCAACCGTTCCTGGAGTTTTTCCCGGTCGTAGTCTGAAGTGGTCTCATCGATCTGGGCGCGGATCTGTTTGACCCGGGCTTCGATCTTTTCCCGGGAACCGGCGCCGTCGATGATGGTGGTGTTGTCCCGGTCGATGTTGATCTTTTTGGCGCTCCCCAGGTCTTTCAGGGTGATGTTCTCTAATTTGATGCCCAGGTCTTCGGAAATGACCTGGCCGCCGGTGAGGATGGCGATATCTTCCAGCATGGCCTTGCGGCGGTCGCCAAAGCCGGGGGCCTTGACCGCGGCCACCTGCAGGGTGCCCCGCAGTTTGTTCACCACCAGGGTGGCCAGGGCTTCACCTTCCACGTCCTCGGCAATAATCAGCAGGGGTTTGCCCATTTTAGCGATCTGCTCCAGGATGGGGAGCAGGTCTTTCATGGCGCCGATTTTCTTTTCGTGAATGAGCATGACGGGCTCTTCCAGGCTGACGTCCATCTTGTCGGGGTTGGTGACGAAGTAGGGGGAGATGTAGCCCCGGTCGAACTGCATGCCTTCCACCACTTCCAGGCTGGTTTCCATGCCCTTGGCTTCTTCCACGGTGATGACGCCTTCTTTGCCCACTTTGCTCATGGCGTCGGCAATGATATTGCCGATGGTGGAGTCATTGTTGGCGCTGATGGTGCCGACCTGGGCGATTTCCTTCTGGTCTTTGGTGGGTTTGGAGATCTTTTTGAGTTCCGCTACCACCGTGGTCACGGCTTTCTCCACGCCCCGTTTCAAGGCCATGGGGTTAACGCCGGCGGCCACCAGTTTGGAGCCTTCCCGGTAGATGGCCTGGGCCAACAGGGTGGCGGTGGTGGTGCCGTCGCCGGCCACATCCGAGGTCTTGGAGGCTACTTCCCGAACCATCTGGGCGCCCATGTTCTCAAATTTGTCCTCGAGCTCGATCTCTTTGGCCACGGTGACGCCGTCTTTGGTGATGGCGGGGGCACCGAAAGATTTTTCGATGATGACATTACGGCCTTTGGGGCCCAGGGTTACCTTGACGGCATCGGCCAGGGTGTTGACGCCGCGCAGCATGGCTTCCCGGGCCTTGATATCATATTTGATTTCCTTAGCTGACATATACAACTACTCCTCTCATAGGAAAAATTAAAAGCTTGGTTTGGATAATAAGGAAAAATTGGCAGGCTTGCGGAATTAGTCTCCGAGAATCGCCAGGATGTCGTCTTCCCGCATCATGAGGTGCTCTTCGCCTTCAACTTTGATTTCAGTGCCGGCATATTTGCCGAACAGGACCCGGTCACCGGCTTTGACGGTCAGGGCCACACGCTCGCCATTATCGGATACCTTGCCGGAACCCACGGCCACGACCTTGCCTTCGATGGGTTTTTCTTTGGCGGTGTCGGGGATGTAGATGCCGCCTTTGGTCATCTGAACTTCTTCGGTCCGCTTCACCAGAACGCGATCGTTCAAGGGAATAATCTTCATACTGTAACCTCCTGATATATTTTAGTGAATCAATAAGGATAGTCTGTTCTATTAGCACTCGCTACTGTCGAGTGCTAACAACGTTAATTTAAACCGGATTGTCAGGAAGTCAAGAGGGGAGGGCGAATTTTTTTTGCGGTGATTAATATTTTCTGATTTTAAAACATGATCCTGACCACCATAACGGCAATAATAATACCTAACAGATCAGCGGTCAAACAGACGGGCACCAGGTATTTGGACTTGCGGATGCCCACGGCGCCTAGATACACCGCGATCACATAAAAAGTGGTTTCGGCGCTGCCCATGATCACCGCGGCCATGGTGCTGGTGAGGGAGTCCGGGCCGTGGGTTTTGAGAATTTCCGTAAAAATGCCCAGGGCCGCGGCGTTGGACATGGGTTTGACTAACCCGATGGAAAAGATTTCCGCCGGCAGGCCGAAGGGGCCGGCCACCGCGGCGAAAATGTTTTTGAAAAAATCGTGGGCCCCCGAGGCCTGGAACGTCTTCACCATGATGAAGATGGCCAGGACATACGGAAAGATGCCGATGATGATGTCAATGCCCTCTTTGGCCCCCGACACAAAGGATTCATAGACCGGCGTTTTCCTGGCAAAACCGTAGGCCACGGTAAAAAAGATGAATATCGGGATGAGGTACTGAAAGATAAGTTCCAATTTTTCCATGTCACTGCTTCCTGCCATAGATCTTTTTGAATAAAAAGAGAATGCCCACTGCCGTAAACGCCGAGATGAGGGTGGCAATCAAGGTCGGCAGAAGTATCCGATTCGGTTTCTGGGACCCGAAGCTGGCCAGCAGGCCGATGACCGTAAATGGAATAAATTGGACGCTGGCCGTGTTGATCACGATAAAAAGCATCATCTCAAAGCTGACGGTGTCCGGCTGGGAGTTCAGGGTCTGAAGGTCTTCCATGGCCTTGATGCCCAGCGGCGTCGCCGCGTTGCCGATACCCAGCATATTGGCCAGCAGGTTCAGAGTGATATTGGTGATGGCCGGGTGGCCGGCCGGAATTTTCCTGAACAGGAGCGAAATGGCCGGCTGAAAAAAATTGGACATCTTATAGATGATGCCGCAGTCTTCCAGAATTTTGGTCAGGCCCAGCCACAGGGAGACGATGCCCACTAAATAAAGGCAGACTTCCACCGCCGCCTTGCCGGCTTCGAACAAGGCCTTGGTAAAATCGTCGATCCTGCCGCTCAGGGCGGCAAACAGGACACTGGTGCAGACGAGCACCATCCAGATGACGTTCATACGTTTCCCTTAAAATATGGAGCACAGGCGTCCCCGCCTGTGCCGGCACAAAAACTCTCTTCTGTTGTTGGCTAAAGGATTATTAGCTGATTCTTTCATACCGCGCTTAAAGCCCGAGAGCAAGCAAATTATTACTTCAACAGCTGCTCGTTCCCCAGCCGGAGGTGATTCAAACGGCATGACGAATCTCAGACCAATTGAAAATTTTTTAATTATTGCTATCTAGTGCCGGCCACGGTGCCACTTTAAACTTTAACGGCCAGGCTTGCAATACCCCGGCAAGTGCGATAAACTGGGGCAATCATGGAAGAGCAGGATCGTTTTATCAGCCCCCAACGGCACCCGGAAGACCTCACCCTGGAAGTCGGTCTCAGACCCCGGTCTTTGCAGGAATTTGTTGGCCAGGAGGAGCTTAAGCGGACGCTGGGGATCGCCATCACCGCGGCCAGGGGGCGGGGTGAAGCCCTGGATCACATCCTGCTGCATGGCCAATCCGGGCTTGGGCAAAACCACCCTGGCGCATATCATTGCCCAGGAAATGGAGGCTGGTTTGCGGACCACCTCCGGCCCGGTCATCGAACGCCCCGGCGACCTGGCCGCGCTGCTGACCAACCAAAAAGCCGGGGACGTCCTGTTCATCGACGAAATCCACCGCCTGCCCCACGTGGTGGAGGAGGTCCTCTACCCGGCCATGGAAGATTACAAGCTGGACCTGATCATCGGCCAGGGGCCGGGAGCCCGGGCCCTGCGCCTGGACATGCCCCGTTTCACCCTGGTGGGAGCCACCACTCGCGCCGGTTTGTTGACCCCGGCGCTCCGGGATCGCTTCGGCCTGATGCTGCGGCTGGAATTTTACCATCCCGATCACCTGCAGGCCATTGTCAGCCGCTCGGCTATGGCTTTACAGATCGACATTGAAACGGCCGGGGCCCGAGAAATTGCCCGGCGGTCCCGGGGCACCCCCCGCATCGCCAACCGCCTCCTCAAACGGGTGCGGGATTTTGCCCAGGTGTACGGGGACAGTCGCATTACCCGGGACAATGCCGATGCCGCCTTGACCATGCTGGAGGTGGACCACCAGGGTTTAGACCGCATGGACCGCCGGATTCTCCAAACCATAATCGAAAAATTCGACGGCGGTCCGGTGGGAGTGGATACTTTGGCCGCGGCGCTGTGCGAAGAGCGGGACACCCTCGAGGATGTCTACGAGCCCTTTCTGATTCAATGCGGCTTTTTAAACCGCACTCCCCGGGGGCGGGTAGCCACCCGCCTGGCCCTGGAATACTTTGACCGGAAGCCGAAAAAACCTCAACAGCCGGTTCTGGAATTTTAAGAGAAACCTTTCCCGCTTATTTCCCGCTTATTTTTCATCCTTGCTCCTCTCTATAATCTTCGATAAGGTATTTGCCTATAAGGGAATTACATATGGATTTGGCAGTCCGGGTTCAAGGCCTTGATAAAAGTTACTCTAGTGGTTTTCTGCGGCGGCGCCGGTACCCGGTGCTCCGGGATTTGCATCTGGAAATTCCCGCCGGCTCTATTTTTGGGATTTTAGGTTCCAACGGGGCCGGTAAGACCACCCTTATTTCCATCCTGGCCACGCTCTTGCTTGCCGATGCCGGCAGGGTGGAAGTTCTGGGCCTGGATGCCCTGAAGCAGGGCGCCCAACTGCGGCGGCGGATCAACCTGGCCAGCGGCGCCGCCAAATTCGTCTGGACCCTGACAGTGGAAGAAAATCTCCGTTTTTACGGACGTCTTTACGGGCTTTGGGGTAAGGCGCTGTCAAAACGGATCCAGGAAATGGTGGCGCTTTTTGATTTGGAGGCCTGGCGGCGCCGCCCTTTTGAGACCCTGTCGTCGGGATTAAAACAGCGGCTGGCCCTGGCCAAGGCTTTGATCAGTAGACCGGAGCTGCTTTTTCTGGATGAACCCACCAATGGTCTGGACCCGGTGGCAGCCCAGCACACCCGGGAGGAAATCGCCCGTTTAAACCGTGAGGCCGGCCTCACCATTATTCTCACCACGCACAATATGCGGGAGGCGGAAATGTTGTGCCATGAAGTGGGTTTTTTGGGGGAAGGCAAAATACTGGCCCAAGGCGACCTGGCCACACTTCAGGCCAAACTGGCGTTGGGGGATCGTGTTGCCCTGACGTTTAGAGATTCTCTGCCCTCCCTCGATTTTGGGCGCCTGCCCGGCGTCCTGGACTGGCAGGCTCGGGCGCTCGTTGTGGAACTGGTAGTCGATCACAGTGAAACCCGTCTGCCGGCCCTTTTTAAAGAAATTGAGGCCGTTCAGGGGATCTTAAGCCGAGTCCGGGTGGAGGCGGTTGATCTGGAGGATCTTTATCGTCAGTTCAGTCGCTGAGGTTGCCGGGATACCGGGTTTGGTGCCCCGAGGCGCAATAATGTTGATACGTCTGTCTTTCTATTGTTTCAACTGCTGTTCCGGTGTCGAGGCGGTAATGGCGGGGTAGACTGGGAGGAAATTTAAGGTGAGCTTATTCACTGCTGCCATAAAAATCTGGGCTTTTGCCGCCCGGGGTGGTATTATGAACCGCCGTAATGTCTTTGCGGTCTTTGAAATGCTGTTCTGGCCCCTGATGGGCCTTTTTTCCGTGGGTCTGCTCACCCGCTTTTTACAACTGGGGTCTGAAACGGTCTCTTTTGTCCTCACCGGGGCCGTGGCCATGAACACGGTGCAGATCGCTCAACTGGACGTCTCCTATGCCCTGCTGTACGACGTCTGGGGTAAAAGCTTAAAACACGGATTTATCGCCCCGATTAATCTGCTACACGTGGTACTGGGTTCCGGGCTGATAGGCTTGTTGCGCGGTGCGGTAGTCTTCGGTATCATGATAGGCTTGGCTATCTGGGCCTTTGGGATGAATTTAAGCCGCCAGGGTTGGCCGGCTCTGGCTATTTTTTTCGCCGGACTTTTTCTGGTGGCGGTTATCGAGGGAATGTTGGTGTTGTCCCTGGTGCTGATTTTCGGACATCGGGCTGAAATCACCGCCTGGGCCATCTCATACCTGGTGCTGCTCCTCTCCGGGATGTATTACCCGGTGACGCTGCTGCCTGCTGGTGTGCAAGCCGTGGCCCAGGCATTGCCCTCTGACCCATTTTCTGGAATATTTCCGGCATTTCTACGGTTTCCCGCTGTCATCAGCCGCGCCATTGTGGCAAGGCTTCGGGCTCAGCCTGGTCTACTGTATCGCCGGCTATGGTTTGATAACCTTTAGCCTGAGATGGGCCAGAAAGCATGGGACGCTCTTGAAACTGTCGGAATAACCTTATATAAGTAGGCAACTTTAAAAAAATCTCCGCTGCTCCCCTTTAGAAAAGCGGGAAACGGGCACCGGCCTCAGCCCGGACTACTAAAGCCCAGGCAAAATTCCTGAGGCACCGACTGGTGCGATTCTGAAAAATTTTCCCATAATCCTGGGATGGGGAGAAATTTTTGAGAAAAGTATAATTTTTTGAACCGAAAACTAAAAAATGAAAAATTGGAAACTATTGCATGATTGGCGTCTTTGATTCCGGCTTTGGCGGTCTGGCGGTCCTGCGGGAATTTTTAAAGGTCCTGCCGGACTACGATTACCTGTATCTGGGTGACAATGCCCGCATTCCTTACGGCACCCGTTCGGATAAAGTGGTATTGAAATTTACCCAGCAGGCGGTGGCATATCTTTTTAACCAGGGCTGCGTGCTCATCATTCTCGCCTGCCACACGGCCTCGGCCAAGGCCCTGCGCACTCTGCAGCAACAATACCTGCCGGTGCACCATCCGCCAACCGGGTTCTGGGGGTGGTCATCCCCACCGTGGAAGAGGCTTTAGCCCGCAGCGATTCAGGCCGCATCGGTGTCATTGCCACGGAGGGCACGGTGGCTTCCAATTCATTTGAGATCGAATTGCACAAGTTGAATCCGTCCGTCCAGGTCTTCCAGCAGGCCTGTCCGCTGCTGGTGCCCATCATCGAGTCAGGGGAACAGGACAGCGAGGTGGCCGACCTGATGCTCAAGAAATACCTGGCCCCCCTGGCAGCCCGGCACATTGACACCCTGATTTTGGGGTGCACCCATTACTCCATTCTGAAGCCCAAGATTCAGGCCCTGGTGAATCACCGGACCGGGATCATCTGTTCCGGGGAAGTGACCGCCCTGAAACTGGCGGATTACCTGCGCCGCCACCCGGAAATCGAAACCCGCCTGAGCCGCGGCGGCCGACGCCGCTATCTCAGCACCGACCTCACTCCCCGTTTTCAAGACTTGGCCAGCCTTTTTATGGGGGAAGCCATCGCTGCGGAAGTGGTCCAACTCTAAAATTCGACTGCATTTAAGCCGCAAGACGATGCTGTTGCCGGCGATCCGGAGGCGTTTTACCAGCTAAAACGGCATCTGGTAAGAATAAGTATTTTTTATTTTAGTTATTTTTGATAATATATTAATTATTTTCTACTTAATTCGAATTTATTTCCAGTCAAATAAAAAATTTTATTGAAATAGAGAAAATTATCCCTGATCAAAAACAATGTTCAAATTTCTGAATGTGAAAACCTAATTGAAATTAATAAAAAGGGTAATATAACTGAAAATCATGTTCAGAAAATAAAACATGGCAAGAGTGGAGTACATATTTTGGATAGAATATATCATCCTATGATGGCCTAATATGGAACGGTTTCCTGAATTTGCATTTTAAACAAAGCACGCACGTAGCCTATGCTGGGGACCTTAAAAATGCCTTGCCCAATCCACCCTCCGGCCCCATTCCCGGCTCTGTGCTGCTGCTGGGTTCGGGAATCCTTTGCCTGGTAGGGATTGGCATGCGCAAAAAAGTTAATTGACCTTTGATTAAGCAAGCAGTTACTGAGGCAGAGCCGGGCTCTGCCTCATTTATTTTCTCCAGCCCGTGGAGATCAGACGGGCGACGATGTCGTCGCTGACGGAATAGGGGTCGGTGGTTCTGGCGACGATAGCGGCGAGAGCTTTTTCCAGATGGTAGTCTGCCAAAATCCGGGGCAGGATTTTTTCTCTGATGCCCTGGAGAACCAGATCCACCAGTTCCCGCTGCAGCCGGGGCGCTAAAATTTCAACCAGCCGGCGCCCGTCGTCCCGGCGCAGATAGTCCCGGTGGTCCAGAACCGCGGCCAGGAGCTCGGAGACGCCGACATTCTTATGAGCCTCGGTTTTAACCACCACCGGCCGCCAGCCGTCGGCGGCGCGGCCCGGCTGACGCATGTCGATCATGGTGGTCAGGTCCTGGAAAGTGCGGTCGGCTCCTTCCCGGTCGGCCTTATTGATCACAAAGATATCGCCGATTTCTAAAATGCCGGCTTTGATGGCCTGAATATCGTCCCCCATGCCCGGTATGGTGACCACGACGGTAGTATGGGCGGCGCCGGCGATCTCCACCTCATCCTGGCCCACGCCCACGGTCTCCACCAGAATAAAATCTTTGCCCATGGCGTCCAGAACATTGATAATGGCCCGGGCCGAGACCGTGAGGCCCCCGAAATGCCCCCGGGTGGCCAGGGAACGGATGAAGACGCCCTCGTCGGTGGCATGCCGCTGCATGCGAATGCGGTCCCCTAAGATGGCGCCCCCGGTAAAGGGGCTGGTCGGGTCCACCGCCACCACACCCACAGTCTGGCCCTGTTGCCGCAACTGCTGAATCAGACGGTCGGTGAGGGTGCTTTTGCCCACGCCGGGAGAACCGGTGAGGCCCACAATGTGGGCTCGGCCGGTGAATTGATACAACTCTTTGAGCACCTCCCGGGCCTGGGGCTCGCCTTCATCCAGATCCCGCATCAACCGGGCTCCGGCCCGAATATCACCTTGCCGTATCAGATCAATAACATCCATGCTATCGGCTCCGTAATCCTCATTTAACTTCTACGTTACTTTCATAAGGGACCCAGAACGGCTTAGCGTCCGGATCGTGGTTAATGCTTATCAATTCAAGGTGAAAAAGTCAAAAACGTTTCAGGCAGTCGTTTCCTCTTTAAAAGTCATCAGGTCTACAAATCACCACGAAACCTGAAAACAGGCTGATGTTTTTGAAGTGTATCTAGAGGCCTTTTTCCCCTTGCCAAGAGCCTATCGCCTGTTTTCATAAGATTCTTTGCCGAGAGGCGCTAAAATTTCCTTGACAAGCCCTGCCGGCCTTGCTAAAAAAAGATCATGTTAAGATTAACGATCTGAATTTTTGGTGCTGGCGGTTTACCAACGGAACCCCGGCGCTCTGCTTAACTAAACCAACCGCCGTGGGTTCCCCGTGGGAGCCCCCGGCTTGTTATGTTTTTTCTCCGAGGCCGTGGGAAGCACCCACGGCCTTTTTTTTGCGGCGGCAGGAGGAACAGCATGCTCATCGTCATGGAAAAAGGCGCCACCGAAGCGGAGATCGCCGGGGTGGCGGCCAAGATTGAGGCCCTGGGGTTTACCGCCCAGCCCATGCCGGGAGGAGAACGGGTGGCCATCGGCATCCTGCGCAACCCGGGGCCGGTGGACCCGGCCCTGTTTGTGGATCTGCCGGGGGTGCAGGAGGCCATTCCCGTGTCCCGGCCCTACAAGCTGGTGAGCCGGGAGATGAAACGGGAAGATACCATCGTTGAACTTCCTCTGGGAAATCTCAAGATCGGCGGCGGCAATTTTGTGGTCATCGCCGGGCCCTGCGCCGTGGAGAGCGAAGCCCAGGCCCTGACCATTGCCCGGGCGGTCAAAGCCGCCGGGGCCCGGATCTTTCGGGGCGGCGCCTTCAAACCCCGAACTTCACCCTACAGTTACCAGGGACTGGAAGAAGAGGGTCTGAAGATTTTGGCCCGGGTCCGGGCCGAGACCGGCCTGCCGGTCATCACCGAGGCCATTGACCACGCCTCCCTGGATCTGGTGGAGGAGTACGCCGACATTATCCAGATCGGGGCCCGGAACATGCAGAATTTCTCCCTGCTGCGCCGGGCGGGGCAGGCCCGGAAGCCGGTGCTTCTGAAGCGGGGCATGTCCGCCACCCTGGATGAATTTTTCATGGCCGCGGAATATATCATGTCCGAAGGCAACACCCAGGTGATCCTCTGTGAGCGGGGGGTCAGGGGGATCGGCAGCCATGCCCGCAACACCCTGGATCTGGCCGCCATTCCGTTTGTCAAGCGGGAAAGCCACCTGCCCATCATCGCCGACCCCAGCCATGCCGCGGGCCGGCGCCTGCTGGTGGCGCCTCTGGCCCGGGGCGCCGTGGCCGTGGGGGCTGACGGCCTCATGATCGAAGTGCACCACGACCCGGCCCATGCCCTCTCGGACGGCCCCCAATCATTGTTTCCCGAGCAGTTTGCCGTCCTCATGCAAGATCTCCAGGTCTTACGGCCCGGACAATGGTCATGAAGGAAATCTCCGTCCCTTTGCCCGGCCGGGATCAAGTCCTACCGGATCCTGTTGGGCGCCGGTCTGCGGCGGCAGCTGGGGGAGCGGCTGGCCAAGATCCTGCCCGGCCGGCGGTTGTGGGTGGTGAGCGATACCCTGGTGGGCCGACTGTACGGCCAGGAAATGCTGGACGGTCTCAACCGGCAGGGTTTTCGCGCCGATCTGCTTACCGTGGCCCGGGGGGAGCGCAGCAAATCCTGGCCGGTGGTGGCCCGCTTGACCCGGCAGCTTTTGGATCAGGGGGCCGACCGGGGGAGCGCCCTGGTGGCCCTGGGCGGCGGCGTGGTGGGGGACCTCACCGGTTTTGTGGCCTCGATTTTTATGCGGGGCATTCCGGTGGTCCAGGTGCCTACCACCCTGCTGGCCATGGTGGACGCGGCCATCGGCGGCAAGACGGCCATCAATATCCCGGCCGGGAAAAATCTGGTGGGGGCCTTTCACCAGCCCCGCCTCGTCCTCATCGACCCGGAGTTTCTCCTGACCCTGCCGGCCCGGGAGCGCCGCAACGGTCTGGCCGAAGTGGTCAAGGCCGGGTTTATTCGGGATCCCGGTCTGTTGGAGCTATCTGGCCGGACCCGGCCGGGCACTTTTTCAGGACCGGCAGTTGCGGGACCGGGCAGCGCTCACCGAAATCATCGGCCGGGCTGCGGCCATCAAAGCCCGGATCGTGGCGGCGGATGAACGGGAGGGGGATCTTCGCCGGATTTTGAATTTCGGCCATACCCTGGGGCATGCCTTGGAAAAAGCTTCCCATTTCAGGCTCAAGCATGGGGAGGCGGTGGCCGTGGGCATGGCCGCGGCGTTGGATTTTTCGGTGCAGCTCACGGGCCTGAGTGCGGCTGCGGCGAAGGAGGGGCGGGAGTTGCTGGTCTCCCTGGGCCTGCCGGTCCGGCCGCCGCAGTTGTCCAGAGACGAGGTCTTGCGGGCTTTAAAAGTAGATAAGAAAAAACAGGGGGAGCGGCTGGTTTTTGTCCTGCTCAAGCGACTGGGCGAGGCGGTGGTGTGCCCGGAAGTGCCGATGTGGGATGATTGCGGCATGGCTGGATGAAAAGACTAAGTGGGAAATCAAGAGGAGGGAATGACTGAGACCTACCATCTCAAACCCATCGGCTGGGTAAAAAAAGCGGCGGCAAGGGTAGTGGTGGAGGTGGAGGAGCCTTATCTCCCGGCCCTGCTGGGTTTGGAGCAGTATTCCCATGTCTGGGTATTGTTCTGGTTTCACGAGAATGACAACCCCCAAGACCGGAGCATCCTCCGGGTCCACCCCTGCCGCAACCCGGCCAATCCTCTGGCCGGCGTCTTTGCGGCCCGGGCCCCGGTGCGGCCCAATCTTATCGGCCTCAGCGCCGCCCGCCTGGTGGGTGTGGAGGGCCGCCGGGTCATCCTGGAAGGCCTGGACGCCCGGGAGGGAACGCCGGTGCTGGATCTCAAGCCCTATCTGCCGGTGAGCGATGCCATCCTGGAAGCCAAGGCCCCGGAACTTTGGCCCCGCATTGAAGATGATTGATAGTGGAAGAAGATTTTAGTTTGCGGTTCCGGCAGGTTTGGCAGGAAAGTAAAAGGGCGCGCTAACCCAGCCGGTTGAGAGCATCGATTTTTACTGCAGCGGGACCAGGACGGTCTTGCTTTTTTTGTTTTCCGGAGGCGGTCTCCAATCCCCTGGCGGATGCTGGTCCAAAGAATGCGCAAACGAACTAAAGTTAGAAATAGAGGGTGTGAAGAAATATTTTAATGGTGATTATTCCCTTGCAAGGAAAAAAGAAAAATAGTACAAACGAAAATGGCATATAAAAGGATTTTTGGGTCATTTTTCTGAGTAAGGCATAAAAACTGCTTTTCTGAGCACCATCCTTGTGATATTAGTCATTTGTTTCACACTATCTTGTAAATTTCGATTAATAGTAAGGCCTTAGAACTATGCCCAGGGAATTACCATACAGGGGAAGCGGTTGAACGGGGCCGGCGGGTTCCCGGCAGCGGGCCGCGGCCTGGTTGGCAGTAACCGGTGCTAAGCGCCTTGGGGATCAGGCTCGGGCTCGTTTGGGCCGATTTTTCTGCGAGTTTCAATAATCATCTGTAACAGGGACAAACACATGGCAAAAGAGGAAAAGAAAACAAGTAAAGCGAGTGGCGGCAACGGCAACACCGGGGCAGTCATGGTAGTGGGCGCGGGCATTGCCGGCATCCAGGCCTCTTTGGATCTGGCCAAGGCCGGTCTCTACGTCCATCTGGTGGAGACCAAACCGGCTATTGGCGGCATTATGGCCCAACTGGACAAGACCTTTCCCACCAATGACTGTTCGATGTGCATCATCTCGCCCAAGCTGGTGGAGTGCGGGCGGCATTTGAACATCGAAATCCACACGTTGACAGACGTCAAGGAGATTTCCGGGGAGCCGGGGAATTTCTCGGTAAAGCTGGAGAAGCAGCCCCGGTATGTGGACATGTCCAAGTGCACCGGTTGTTCGGACTGCACCAAGGTGTGTCCGGTGGCCATGCCCAATGAATTTAACGCCGGTTTGGGGGACTGGCAGGCCATTTACCGGCTGTATCCCCAGGCCATACCGTCGGCTTTCGGCATCAAGAAGCTGGACCGGGCGCCCTGCGTGCAGGCCTGTCCGGCGAATCTCTAGCGCCCAGGGCTATGTGCAGCTCATCAAGGCGGGCAAGTTTAAGGAATCGTTGGACATCATCATGAACCGGCTGCCCCTGCCCGGGGTCATCGGCCGGGTCTGCCCGCATCCCTGCGAGAGCGTTTGCCGTCGGGCCGAAGTGGAAGAGCCCATTTCCATCTGCTCCCTCAAGCGGTTTGTGGCGGACCAGGTAGACTGGGCCACCCTGCCGGTGCCGGAGGTGACCAAGAACGACCAGCCGGTGGCCATTGTGGGCGCGGGCCCCTCCGGTCTGGCCTGCGGCTATCACCTGGCCCTCATGGGCTACAAGCCGGTAATCTTCGAGGCCGCCGCGGAAGCCGGCGGCTGGCTGCGTTACGGCATTCCGGAATACCGCCTGCCCAGGCACGTGCTGAAAAGGGAAGTGGATTATATCCAACGCTGTGGCGTGGAGATCAGATTAAACAACCCCTTGGGCGGGGACCGCACCATTGACGGCCTGTTGACCAAGGACGGCTTCCGGGCGGTGTTTTTAGGCGTCGGTTGCCAGGGCAGTCTGAAAATACCGGTGCCCGGTTCGGATGCCCAGGGCGTGCTCTGGGGCGTCGACTATCTGAAGGAATTCTCCACTACCGGCAATTCTCCCACCCAGGGCAAAAAAGTCTTGGTCATCGGCGGCGGCAACGTCTCCATGGACGTGGGCCAGACCGCCTTGCGCAACGGCGCCACGGAAGTGAAGATCATCGCCCTGGAAACCAGGGAAGAGATGCCGGCCTCGCCGTGGGAAATAGAGGAAGCCGAACTGGCGGGTTGTAAGCTTGTGCACCGCTGGGGCGTCAAGCGGATCGTGGCTGACGGCGGCAAGGCCAAGGGCGTTGAGCTCAAAGCCGTGGAACGGGTCTTTGACGAGCAGGGCCGTTTTGCTCCCACCTATTTTGAAGATCAGACCCGGATCGAAGACGCCGACGTGGTGATTCTGGCCATCGGTCAGAAGGCGGAATTAGGCTTCATCACCGATGCCGATAAGATCAAGTTGACTCCCCGGGGTCTCATCGAAACCGATCCCCAGACCTTGCAGACCAGCCGGGGCGAAGTGTTTGCCGGCGGCGACGTCGTCTCCGGACCGTATATCGCTATCGCGGCGGTGGCCGCAGGCCGGGAGGCGGCCATTTCCATCGACCGCTACCTCCGGGGCCAGGACCTGAAGGAAGACCGGGACTTCCCCATGCGCTACGAGGAACACGGCGACTGGAACCCGATTCCCAAGAACACCATCAAACAACCCCGGGCCAAGATGCCCCATGTGCCGGTGGCGGAGTGGACCAAAAGCTTCAATGAGATTGCCCTGGGATACACCCCGGAAGTGGCCCAGGCCGAAGCGGCCCGCTGCGTCAACTGCGGCGTCTGCTCCGAGTGTATGCAGTGTGCCATCAACTGCCAGCCCAAGGCCGTGGACCACAGCCAGAAACCCCAAAAATTGGATATCAATGTGGGTGCGGTGATCATGGCGTCCGGGGCCAAGACCTTCGACCCGAGTATTGCCGACGTCTGGGGCTACGGCCGCATTCCCAATGTGGTCACCAGCTTGGAACTGGAGCGCATCCTGAGTGCCTCCGGGCCGTTTGAAGGTCATCTGGTGCGGCCGGCGGACCACAAAGAGCCCAGGAAAATGGCCTGGCTGCAGTGTGTGGGCTCCCGGGATGTGAAATATAATTCCTACTGCTCATCAGTCTGCTGTATGTATGCCATCAAAGAAGCCGTGATTGCCATGGAGCACAGCAAGGAACCGCTGGAAACCACCATCTTCTACATGGACATGCGGACCTACGGCAAGGACTTTGAGCTTTATTATAATCGGGCCAAAGAACTGGGCGTCCGCTTCATCCGCTGCCGGGTGCACAGTCTGGATCCCGCCGAAGGCGGCGACGTCAAGGTCAACTATGTCACCGAAGAAGGCGAGTTCTTTAGTGAAACCTTCGATATGGTAGCCTTGTCGGTGGGTTTCCAGGTTAGCGGCGAAGTAATCAAGTTGGCTGCCAAGATGGGAGTGGAATTGACCCCGCACCATCTGGCCAAAACCGACCCCTTTACGCCAGTGCAGACCTCCAAACCGGGGGTGTATGTCTGCGGCACTCTCCAGGCGCCCAAGGATATTCCCCAGTCGGTCATGGAGGCCTCCGCGGCCGCGGGTGGTTGTTGCGCCGCGCTGGGTGACGTCCGCTGGACTTTGACCAAGACCAAGGAAGTGCCGCCCCAGGTAGACCGGTCCCAGGAACAGCCGCGTATCGGCGTCTTTGTCTGCAACTGCGGCATCAATATCGGCGGGTTGCTCAGCGTCCCGACCTTGAAGGAATATGCCGCCAGTCTGCCCAACGTGGTGATGGTGGATGACAACCTCTTCACCTGCTCCCAGGACACCCAGGATAAGATGCTCCAGGTCATCAAGGACCAGAACCTCAACCGGGTGGTGGTGGCCGCGTGTACGCCTCTTACCCATGAGCCCCTGTTCCGGGAGACCATCATGGATGCCGGCCTGAACAAATATATGTTCGAAATGGCCAACATCCGCAACCAGGACACCTGGGTGCACATGAAGGAATACGACAACGCCACGGACAAGGCCAAGCACCTGATTAAGATGGCCGTGGCCCGGGCCTCCATGCTGAAGCCGCTGATGGAAAAACCGCTCAACATTATTACGCAGGCCCTGGTGGTGGGCGGCGGCATTGCCGGTATGAATGCGGCCCTGAACCTGGCCGACCAGGGATTTAAGACCTTCCTCCTGGAAAAAGAGGCGGAGCTGGGCGGGGTGGCCAAAAAGATCCACCACACCATCGAAGGCCTGGATGTGCCGGCTTATGTGGCTGATCTGGTTAAGAAAGTTAAGAGCCACGACAAGATCGAGCTGCTCACCGGGGCCGAAGTCGTGGGTTTCAGCGGCTATAAAGGCAACTTCAACACCAGAGTGAAGGTGGGTGAGGAAGAAAAGGCCATCGACCACGGCGTCGTCGTCGTGGCCACCGGCGGCCATGAATACAAGCCCAAAGAATTCCTCTACGGTGAGGATGGCCGGGTGCTGACCCAGTTGGAGTTGGGTGAGAAGATCCATGCCAAGAAGGCTGAGGTGGCCAAGTGGGATCAGGCCGTCTTTATCCAGTGCGTGGGCTCCCGGAATGAAGAAAATCCCAACTGTAGCCGGATCTGCTGCCAGGGCGCGGTAAAATACGCCCTGCAGTTGAAAGAAATGAACCCGAACATGGACGTGGTGATCCTCTACCGGGATATGCGGACCTATGGCATCCTGGAAGACTACTACCGCCAGGCCCGGGATCTGGGCGTCATTTTTGCCCGCTTCGATCCGGAGAAACCGCCTGAGGTCACCAAAGAAGGCGACGATCTCAGCGTCACTTTTGTGGACCATGTCCTGCAGATGCCGGTGAAGATCAATCCCGACGCCTTGATTCTCAGCGCCGGGGTCATGGCCAATGATGAGTTAGAGTTCGCCAGCATGTTGAAACTGCCGCGCAACGCCTTCGGCTACTTCATCGAAGCGCATGCCAAGCTGCGGCCGGTGGACTTCTCCTCTGAGGGCATCTTCCTGTGCGGTCTGGCCCATGCCCCGAAGCTGATCAGCGAGAGCATCGCCCAGGCCATGGCGGCCGCGGCCAGGGCCGGCGGCTTCCTGTCTGACACCAAACAGACCATCAGCGGGGTGGTGTCCCACGTGGATCCCAGCCGCTGCGCCGCCTGTCTGGTATGCGTGCGGAGTTGCCCGTACAATGTCCCGCAGATCAACGAGGACAATGTCTCGGAGATCAACGAAGCCATCTGTCAAGGGTGCGGTATTTGTGCGTCGGAGTGTCCGGCGAATGTCATCCAGTTGTCGCACTACGAGGATGATCAAATAGCTGCCAGCATTTTAGCGTTCGAATAAGGAGTGGAAGATGGAATTTACACCAAAGATCATTGCCTTCTGCTGCAGTTACTGAGCGTACTCGGCTGCGGACCTGGCAGGTTCGATGCGACTGCAGTACCCGACCCACATTCATATTATTAAAGTGCCCTGTTCCGGCCGGGTGGATCTGATTCACCTCCTCATGGCCTTTGAACAAGGGGCGGACGGCGTTTTTGTGGCCGGCTGCCTGGAGGGCGACTGTCACTATATGCACGGCAACCTCTTTGCCCGGAAACGGGTGGAGCGCGCCAAGGAAATCCTGGAGAAGACCGGCGTCGGCAAGGATCGGGTGGAAATGTATAATCTTTCTGCCGGACAGGGAACCAGATGGGCTGAAATATGTCGGGAATTCGATGAACGGATCACCAAGCTGGGGCCCAGCCCCATCCGCTTGGCTCACGAAAAGAAAGCCGCGTAGGCTTTAGGAGGCAGCCTGATGATTAAGGCAACACCAAAACCATTGGAAGAAATTATCGAGTTTGTCAAAGATTATAATAAAATCCTGGTCGCCGGCTGCGACGGCTGCGTCACCGTCTGCGAAGCGGGCGGCATGAAAGAAGCCAAAGTCCTGGGTGCGGCCCTGCGCCTGTATTACACCCAGGCCGGCAAGGACCATGAAGTGGTGGAAACTACGGTAACCCGGCAGTGCGATAAAGAGTATCTCGAGGAATTAAAGGAGATGGTGGAGAACGCCGACGCCGTGGTTTCCATCGCCTGCGGCTGCGGCATCCAGTACCTGGGTGAGATGTATAATAAAAAGGTCGTTTTCCCAGGCGTCGACACCCACTTCATGGGCATCAATGCCGAACGGGGTTTGTTTGAAGAACGCTGCGCCGGCTGCGGCCAGTGCGTGTTGGGCACCACCGGCGGCATCTGCCCCATCGCCCGCTGCTCCAAACGGATGCTCAACGGCCCCTGCGGCGGTTCTGATGCTGGGAAATGTGAAATCAGCAAGGACACCCCGTGCGGCTGGCACCTCATCTATGAGCGCCTGGAGACTCTGGGCCAATTAAATCGTTTCGAACAGCCGGTGGATCCCAAGGACTGGCGGACCAGTCGGGACGGCGGCCCCCGGGTGATTATCCGGGAAGATTTGCGGAAAGCGGAACCCCAGCACGGCGGCGCCCACTAAATAAGCTTATACGGGCCGCCCGGTAAACGGCGGCCCGGTGCAGATTTGAAGAGAGGACGAAAGGGAATGAGCACAAAGACACCCAGCAAATTAGAAAAAATTATGGCTTCCGGCCAGTTAGGGGTTACCTCGGAAGTAGGCCCGCCCCGGGGTGCCGATGGGGCCGAGATCGACCATAAAGCGGCATTAATCAAGGATTATGTGGACGCAGTCAACGTTACCGACAACCAGACCTCAGTGGTCCGGCTGTGCAGTCTGGCGGCCTGTATCCGACTGAAACAGTTGGGCGTGGAGCCGGTGCTGCAGATGACCACCCGGGACCGGAACCGCATCGCCATGCAGAGCGACATCCTGGGGGCCGCCTCGTTCGGCATCAACAACATGCTCTGTCTCACCGGCGACCATCAGACCTTCGGCGACCACCCCATGTCCGCCAACGTGTTTGATCTGGACTCCGTGCAACTGCTCCAGACCGTCAGGTTGATGCGGGATGAGGGCAAGCTCCTGAGCGGCTATGAAATGAAGGTGCGGCCCCAGATCTTTGTCGGCGCCGCCGAAAACCCCTTTGCCGGCCCCAACGTGGAACTGCGGGCCATGCGGCTGGGAAAGAAAATCGCCGCCGGCGCGGAATTCATCCAGACCCAGTGTATCTACAACATCCCCAAATTCAAGGAATGGATGAAAATCGCCGTGGACAAGGGCTATGCCGAAAAAACCTTTATTATGGCCGGCATTACCCCCTATAAGAGCCTGGGCATGGCCCGCTACATGAAAACCAAGGTGCCGGGGATGGACGTGCCGGATGACCAGATCAACCGTCTCAAGGGCGTGCCCAAGGAAAAACAGGCGGACGAAGGCATCAAGATGGCCATCGAGATGATCCAGGAACTCAAAGAACTGCCCGGCGTCAAAGGCTTCCATATCATGGCCATTGAATGGGAAGAAAAGGTGCCCGAACTGGTAAAGGGCGGCGGCCTGTATCCGCGGCCCCAGGTGTAAGGAGCACTCGAGCCTCACCTTCGCACCTCGATCACTCTGGGCCTTGGTTCGGTCCAGGGTGATCGGTCATTGACATTTAAAGTGAAGAATATTACAATATATATACAAAATAATGGATAAGTAATATCAGGTAGAAAATTCATAAAGGGGTAGAGGATGTCAAAAGAACCCTTAGTAATCAAGAAAAAGAAGGAAAAGTCCTTCAAAGACATTGTCATGGAGAAACTCCCGGATGGGGGCAATCTCAATGCCTGTCTGACCTGTGGGACGTGTGCCGCGGGTTGCCCGGCCACCGGCTTGCATGGCATGGATCCACGCAAAGTGGTGCGCATGGCGGCTCTCGGTATGGACGAAGAACTGAAAAAGACCCCCTGGGCCTGGATGTGCAGCATGTGCACCCGTTGTGTCCATGCCTGTCCCATGAATGTCAACATTCCCCAGTTGGTCTTCAATATGCGGCAGTCCTGGCCCCGGGAAGAGCGGCCCCGGGGTATCTTGCGTTCCTGCGATGCGGCCCTGAGCACCGACACCGGCAGCGCCATGGGCACCCGGCCGGAAGACTTCGAATTTATCGTCAACGACGTGCGTGGAAGTGATTCGGGAGCAACCTGGTTTTGAAGACTATGCAGGCGCCCATCGACAAGAAAGGCGCGTATTTTTGTCTGAACCAGAATTCCCGGGAACCGGTAACCGAACCTGAAGAATTAGGACCGCTCTGGAAGATTCTCCATATGGTGGGAGCGGATTGGACCTATCGCAGCAAAGGTTGGGCTGGCGGAAAATTACTGCATGTTCCTGGCCGACGACGATGCCTGGAAACATTTGACCAAGATGGCCTTGGATCAAGGCGGAGGAATTGGGGTGTAAAGTCTTCCTCAACACCGAGTGAGGCCACATCACTTTCGCTGTCCGGGCCGGACTGCAAAAATTCAAAATCCCGCATCAAGATTGAATCGTCAGCATCTATACCTGGTATGCCAAATGGATTCGGGAAGGGAAACTGAAGGTCAACTCCGACTGGAACAAAAACCTCAAAATTAAATTCACCGTCCAGGATCCCTGCAACATCATCCGGAAAAGCTTCGGCGATGCAGTGCGCCCAGGATCTGCGCTTTGTCGTGAAGGCCTGTGTGGGGGAAGAAAACTTCGTGGATATGACCCCCAACATGTCCAACAACTACTGCTGCGGCGGCGGCGGCGGCTTTCTGCAGAAGCGCTATACAAGGAAGAGCGGTTGGCCTACGGTCAGAAGAAGCTGGACCAGATTGTCGCCACCGATGCCG
Source organism: uncultured delta proteobacterium (assembly GCA_963789385.1). GTDB lineage: Bacteria > Desulfobacterota > Desulfobaccia > Desulfobaccales > Desulfobaccaceae > Desulfobacca. The sequence continues at coordinate 177,633 of CAWBKT010000038.1, forward strand.
ACTATTGCGTCGCCCCGTGCCACAACTGCCACTCCCAGATTCACGAACTGGCCGAACATGCGCCCAAGCATTACGGCACCGTGCATCTGTGGACCATCATTTGCCTGGCCGCCGGGGTGCTGTGCCGCAATGAGCGGACCTACCTGCATGATGATTTGAAGGAAGTCAACATTCCGGAATGGGATGAGACGGAATTCTTACGTAATATAACCCATTATAATTGTCTTAATAAAAAGGGCGGTGTCTATGAGCACCGCCCTTTTTATTAGAATTTTCATTTTTTCAGACTTCGACCCTAACAATTGCTATAAGTCAGAATTGCTATTTCCCAGCCGCTGGATCTTCCTGTTTCGCAGGTGCCGCCGATGCAGCCAAAGCCCGCCAAAGTCTCCTTCAATTGACTGAGCCCCTTGGCAGGGACAAGGCCGGCTAAGGTCTTATCTCCCTGGGTGAAGCTGACTTTTATCTGGTCTTTGTCTTCTGAAAATTCTTCCAGGGTAAATAACTTCTTATCTTCAGGACCTGAAAGTTGTAAGGTGAACACTGGCCCTTTGTCTTTTTTGATTTGGGCTGCCGGCAGGATTTTGCTGAATTCAAGATCTTTGCACCGCCGGAAAACCAGATTGAATTTCATGCCGGGTTCCTGCCGGGCCGGCTTATCGTCGCCATTTAAGATGCTCCAGCCATTCTGGTCCCTTACCGCGGTCCGCAGTTTATCCGGAGCGCCCCAGACAACTTTCTGAACCTCCGTATCCTGGCCGGACCACAACCGGCGGTCCTCCAGGGCTTCATAGGAGGCCGGCAGTTTCTCCACCAGGGCTTGATCCACCTGAATGATGGGAGCGGTTCCTGAAATCTGGGCGTAAGTAGCGGTCCCCCTGTTTGCTCCCGAAAAGCAGGGTTTCTTCCTGGGTCCCGGCCAGCAAAGTCAGGCGGAGGGCAGGGGAGGGGACCAGGCCGTATTTCTTCAGGTCATCAGCTTTTTCAGCTACGAATTCCAAGGCCTTGGCGCCGGAAATTTCATTGAGTAAGGCATTAATTCTGTCAGTCCGAAGTGTTATGGCCGGGTTATTTTCCAGGGCCCATCCTGAGGGTTCGTTTTTCCGAAGAATCAACCGGTTATCATTGCGTATCAGGCGTATTTCCGTCACTTTTTCGGGCGTCAAGGAAAATATCTTTTTGCTGCGCAGATCGGTGAGGCTGCGATCCAGAGTTTCTTTATCGGCCACGCGGATCAACAGTATCTGAGGATCGGTGTCTTTTTGAGCATAAAAACTCTGCTGCCCGGGGGCTTTGTGGCCGAAGCGGAGCTGGTGGTCCTGGCCCGATGCCTGGAATTCAAGAGTAAATAGCGGCTTATCCAAACCGAATTCTTTGATTGTATCTGCGGGCACCTCATCAAGGTGCCGCTGCCTTTTCAGGTCCGCTAACCCGGTGAGGAGAGAGTTGATGGTAAGCTCATCCGCTCTGGCGGCAATCGGTTTGGTAAGGCGCCATTCTCCAGCCGGAGAAATGGGGGTCGGGGTTGCCGAAGGTGGCGGAGTCGATGGTTTTTCCGGTTCCGGAATCCGTTCCAGGTCGATTTGGCCTTTGTCGTTTTTCAAGGTAAGGGCCTTAATATCAGCAACGTTAACCTTAAAGACCTGTTTAGCTTCTTTTTCCTGGTCTTGTTTTTGAGAGTGGCGGGATTCGGAGTAAAAATAAGCGCCGGCCACCAGCACCAGGACAGCCAGGTAGATGATCAGTTTCTGAGCCCTCATCGCCTGGATCTCCGTTTGAGATAGGCGCTGGTTGCAGCAATAACCATGGCCAGGGGGATGATAATCAGGCAGACGAACAGCAAAGCCCATCCCTGTGAGCCGGTGAGCAGCAGTGGCTGAGATTTTTTCTCCTGGGATCGAAGGGTTATCTGGCTCTCCTCGGCAACCAGGAAATTAATGGTATTCAGAAAAAGATCACCGTTACCGGAGAGGTTGAAATAGGTATTATCGGCAAAATCCGTATCGCCAAACACGGCCAGATAAGCAGTTTTGTCCCTGGTCTCGGATTTGGCTGCCTCATTGGGGCTTTCCGGTGCTTTTTTGGCGTCATCGGGTGTCTCAGCCGACGGGGCCTTTTTCAGATCAGCTTCTTTTTCCGGCTTTTGGGCTTCACCTTGCTTGGGGACAGAAGGTGTGGCGCTGGGCTTGCCTGCAACTTCGGGGGCAGGTTGAGGCGCCGGCGCCGCCAGACGTTTTTCGGCCAGCACTGCCAGAGTAAAAGGTCCTTTCAAGTCTTTGGCGGCATCAAATTCAGCCTTGCCTGCTTTAATCCAATCCTGGCCCTGTTTGGCCCAACTGGTTTGCGTCGTGATGGCCAATGGAACCAACTGCACCGAGTTAGGCAGGTCCTTGGCCAAAAAGAGGGGCCGGGCCAGCGGAAAAATAGTGACGACATTGCTGAAATCCTGCGTGATGCGGTGCTTGCCGTACTGAATCACCAGCGGCATGGTGACGCTGGCCCCCAGGGCGCGGCTCACCTGGTTATCATCCAGAATCAGGCGGTCATCGGGCACAATGCCATAGGCAGCCAGAAATTCCTTTAGCCCGGCATCCTTCTGGGGCTCCAGAAGCAGCAGTATCCGCCCTCCTTGATCCAAATAATTTTTTAAGGCATTTATTTCATTTGGAAATAAAGCTTTTTCCGGTCCGGCCAGCACGACTGCGGCGGCATCAGGAGGGACCGCGGTCTGAGTTAACAGGTTCAGATCCATGACCTCGAGACCTTCTTTGGTAAGAGCTTCCCGAGCCAAAAAAAAGCTTCGTTTATCCGACTCTTTATTGCCCCGTTCCCCGTGACCGGTAAGAAAAAATATCTTTTTGTTTTGCGGGTTCAAAAGCTTGCGGATGGCATCAGTCAGATTTTCTTCCGTCGGGCTGTTGGCTAGTTGCCGACGCCCCTGATATTCCAACAGGACATTGCCGGGCAGGCGATAACCCGCCTGCTGAGCTTCCAGGGGAGAGCGATCGGGGTCAACAATATGTATGGCAATTAAACGATTCTGATAAGTGGTAGTTGTCCAGTAATTCTTTGCCTACCTGGCGGTCGGCCTGACCTTCGGGCAGAAAAGCAGTAATTTTCAATGGTTCCTTGACTTCGGCCACGATGTTTTTGGTAATTTTGGTGAGGGATTGGCTTTTGTCGGCGTTTGCATCCCAACGCCAGTAGTAACGATCTGCTAAAAAGGCCAGAAAGACCAGGATAGCCAGGACGATGATCACTGAAGCGACCGATCCGGAACCATAGAAAAATTTTTGCCGTGAACTGGTAGTAGGCCGGATACCCATAATTAGCCTCGCCATTGCCTGGATTCAAGCTGCCGCTTGGTTAAAAACAGAAAGAAAAAAATGAATCCCAGATAATAAAGGATATCTCTGGAATCCAGGACGCCTTTGCTGAAGGCGTCAAAATGACCGCTGGTCGAAAGATAACGGAAAAATTCCTGGAGGCCCTGGGGCCCTAATTCTGAAAGCCAGCCTATAATCCAAAACAGCAGCAACAGACTGAAAGCAATGATGGCGGCAATTATCTGATTTTCCGTCAGGGAAGAACAGAACAGGCCCAGGGCCAGGAAAGCTCCGCCCAGAAGAAAAAGTCCCAGATAACCTGCGGCAATAGCCGCCCAATCCAAATGTATCACAGTGGCGAAGGCAATACTGTAGAGCACGGTAATGGCCAGCAGGATGGCATAAAGGGCCAGGGAGGCCAGAAATTTCCCCAGGATAACGCCCCAGTCGGTGAGGGGGAAGGTAAACAGCAATTCCATAGTGCCGGAGCGTTTTTCTTCCGCGAATAGTCGCATGGTGAACAAGGGAATAATAAATAAAAAGACTACCGCCAGGTTACCGAAAAAAGGCCGATAGATCATTTGCAACGGGGTCATCATGCTGGCCAGGTACGGGTTTTGGCCGGCCTGAAAGCTGAGCACGCTGTAATAGAGGATGTTGAGATAAAAGAAATATCCCGCCAGCAGCAGAAAAAAGAAGCCGGTTAAGTAAAAAATGGGGGTGGCGAAATAAATTGTTAATTCCTTGCGCCAGACAGCAATGGAGCCGGTCATAGTCATATCCAGTGTTAAGCTTCAGTATATTAGCTTCAAGTTTTAATAGTCTGCTTCCTTATTATCCCCTCGCCTCCTTGGGGGAGAGGGTCAGGGTGAGGGGGTAATTTACGCCACCTCTTCCTCTTCCGTAATCAGATTCATAAAGACGTCTTCCAGAGTAAATTCCTGGGTCTTCAATTCCAGCAGATCCCAGCCTCGCTGCACAATACCGCGGGCCAGTTCAGGGCGGACTTCCGCATCCAGGTCAGCTTCCAGGGTAAAAGTCCCATCTCCCAATCCATGAACGTTCTTCACACCGGGGACTGCCGCAATCGCCGCCTGCACTTCGGCGGGGGGCCCTTTGACCGTTAGATGCACCCGGGCTTCCCGGTTCAACTGGTGCGTCAGATTCGCCGGAGTGTCACTGGCCACAATCTGCCCCCGGTTGATAATAATGACCCGCTGACAGAGCTGGCTGACTTCGGGCAGGATATGGCTGCTCAGGATAACGGTGTGGTCGCCGGCTAATTGGCGGATAAGCTCCCTGATTTCCACGATTTGGGCCGGATCCAGGCCGATCGTGGGTTCGTCCAGGATAAGCAGGGGCGGCCGCCCCAAAAGGGCCTGGGCCAGGCCCACACGCTGCCGGAAACCCTTGGAAAGAAACGTTATCAGGGTATTTTTGACGTCTTGCAGGGAGCAATCTTCGATGGCCCGATCCACCTCCAGGCGACGCTGGCGGGAATCCAAGCCTTTGGCCTGGCCGGTGAAATCCAAAAATTGGCTGACGGTCAACTCGGGATAAAGCGGCACGGTCTCGGGCAGATACCCCAAAGACTTTCTGGCGGCCAGGGACTGAGTGACGCAGTCGAAGCCGTGGACGGTGGCGGTCCCCGAGGTTGGTGGCATATAACCCGCCAGGATTTTTAAGGTTGTGGTCTTGCCGGCGGCATTGGGTCCTAAAAAACCGACGATTTCGCCATCCGCCACTTCGAAATTCAGAGCCTGGATGGCCGCGAAGGAACCATAAAACTTGGTCAAATCTTTGACTGCAATCATAGGCATATACTTTGGGATTGGGTTATTCAAGGCTTGAAATATTTGGATAAATTATATTATTATCATAATCACTTTTATACTGCAAGCCTTTCACCGCAGAGACGCGGAGGACGCAGAGGGATAAACATGCAGCAATTGACTTCGAGAATTATCGGGGCGGCGATTGAAGTGCATCAAGCTCTGGGGCCGGGGTTGCTGGAATCTGCGTATGAGGAATGTTTGGCCCATGAGATGCGATTGCGTGGCTTGAGATTTTTGCGTCAGATATCCCTTCCCGTTGCTTATAAAGGCGTCAATCTTGACTGTGCCTACCGCCTGGATTTTCTGGTTAACGACACCGTGGTGATAGAACTAAAGTCCATAGAAGTTTTATTGCCTATTCACACAGCCCAATTATTAACTTACCTGAAACTGGGCAACTGGAATTTGGGACTTTTAATTAATTTTAATGTACCGCTTCTTAGGAACGGCATCAGGCGATTAGTACTCAATTTATCTGAACCCTCTGCGCCCTCTGCGTCTCTGCGGTGAATAAAAAAATCAACTTACTCTATACAATCCTTCTCGATCACTACGGTCCCCAGGGCTGGTGGCCGGGAGACACCCCCCTGGAAGTGGCGGTGGGAGCCATTCTTACCCAGAACACCAACTGGAAGAATGTGGCTCTGGCCATCGACCGCTTAAAGAAGGCTGGATTATTAACGGCACAGGCCCTGCATGAACTGCCGGCAGCGGCGTTGGCCGAGTACATCCGGCCGGCGGGCTATTACAATATCAAAGCCAGGCGATTAAAAAATTTTCTTGACTACCTGTTCGACAGCTATGGCGGGTCCATGGCTGCAATGGCCGGGGCGTCATTGGATCTTCTCCGTCCGGAATTATTGGCTGTCAAGGGGATCGGACCTGAAACTGCGGACAGCATCCTCCTCTACGGCCTGGAAAAGCCGACGTTCGTCGTCGATGCCTACACCTTCCGCATCCTCTCCCGTCACGGTCTGGCCGTCTGAGACGATTTCTTATGAGGAATTGCAGGCCTTTTTTATGGAGGTAGTGCCCCCGGAAACTTCCCTGTATCAGGAGTACCATGCTTTATTGGTGCAAACCGGCAAGGAATTCTGTCGGCCCAAACCTCGCTGCGCCGCCTGCCCGTTAAAGAATTTTTCTGACGAGCCGTAAAATTATGACCCCGGATCGCGCCGGATCTGCACAAAATTTTTGTTATAAGAAATATTGCACTGGTGACCGCCAGAATTAGCGCCGATGACTAAGAATTACTCAAGAAGGAGAACAACATGCACAAGCTGACAAAAGTGGTCCTGGTAGTCGTGATGTTCCTGTTTGCCGCCGGTAGTGTCTTGTTTACCCATCTGCCGGCTCAGGCCAAATCTCAAACCACCTGCCCGGTCCTGGGCGGCAATATCGATAAAAATGTCTATGTCGATTACCAGGGCAAGCGGATCTATTTCTGCTGCCAAGGCTGTGATAATGAGTTTATGAAAGATCCGGAAAAGTATATGAAGAAATTGCAGGATGAAGGTGTGACCCCGGAAACTGCCCCCCAGGGCAAAGCCGGCAAATAACCAGGTGTCTGTGGGCGGCAGCCTGTTGGCAGCGCGGCATAAAATCTAATTTTCACAAGTAGATAATTTGCTTTTCATTCTCAAATCTTCCATGTAATAATGTGGGTAAAGAAATTTTTAGGTGGGTATCTATGAATCTCTACTGCCGCCGGGTAATCCGTGCCGCCGCCTGTCTCATTGGAATCCTGTGGGGCTGCTTTGCTGTCCACGGCATAAGCTGGTCTCAGCCGCTGAAACAATTGCCGCCGGACTTAAAGACCTATATCGATGAAGCCCTGCAGTCCAATCCCGAGATTAAAAGGTTGGCCGATCTGAAAAAGGCCTCCCAGGAAGCTATCCGCCCGGCCGGGGCCCTGGACGATCCCATGCTGACCTTTGGGTTTTTCAATCTGCCCACGAATAATTTTGCCTTTAAATCAAGCAGGATATGACCCAGAAGGGGTTGGTGCCTCGCAGAAATTTCCTTTTCCGGGAAAGCGGCGGCTTCGCTCCGAGGTGGCAGAGGAGCAGGCAAGAGCAGATGATTTCATCCTGCTCGATAAGCTCAATGAGACCCGGGCCAAGGTTATCCAGGCCTATTGGGGTCTTTCCCTGGCCTATGCCTCCCACGAAATTACGGAAAAAAATAAAAACTTTTGGGAACAGGTGGTGAAGGTCTCGGAAACCCGCTATGCCACCGGACAGGGGATGCAGGCCGACGTGCTCCAGGCCCAGGTGGAGTTGGGGAATTACCTGGACCGTCTCCTGCAATGGCGGCAGCAGCAGGATTCTCTCAAGGCCGAGCTCAACGCCCTGCGCAACCGTCCTGCCGCGGCCACAGTAAATCGTCCGGCCGCCTTGCGTCCCCGGCAGTTCATCTTAAAACTGGATGACGTCAACCAGGATGCTCGAATCCAGGCCCCAGGTGAAGGCCTTAAAGGCCCAGATCGACAAGCAGCAGAAAGCCGTAGCCCTGGCCCGGAAAGATTTTTATCCGGATTTCAATGTTGGTATTGATTATGGTTTCCGGGAAAATACCCCCACTGGCCAATACCGTCCGGATTTCTTTACTTCTTATATCTCCCTCAATATTCCTGTTTGGTTTAAGTCCAAACAACTCCCCCGCCTGCGGGAGGAACAGGCCAAGGAGTCCGCCGCTCAAAACGCTTATCAAGCCGCTTTCAACGAGCTGAGCGCCGCGGTCAAGGACCGGGTCAATAAACTGGAGCGCCTGAACCAGCAGATCCAGTTGTATGTCACCGGCATTACTCCCCAGGCCGAGCAGGCCTCGGCCGCCTCCCTGACCGCCTATCAGGTGGGCAGCCTGGAATTTGCCCGACTGGTACAAAATCAAATCGCGGTCTATCAGACGGAATTGAAGTTGCAGGAGTATCTTAAAGAATTTGAACAAAACTGGGCTGATCTGGAAATTTTGGTGGGTCAGGAATTGCCCCGGCAACCTGGAGGAAAACTATGAGCCGGACCTCCTACAGCGCCCTTATGGGGGGTGTGATCTTAGGACTTATTTTAGCTCTTGGGGCTGCGGCAGTTTTTTATTTCCAAGGTTATCGTTTCATGCGCCATGACACCATGGCGGCAAAACCGGAACGTCAGATTCTCTGCTATAAGTCCCCCCAGGATCCCAACTTCATGAGTGACAAGCCGGGCAAAGACCCCCAGGGGAATGACCTTGTACCCGGTGTACAGCTGAAGCTCCTCCGCCTCACCCGGCTTCCCAGACCTCAAGGTGAGCGCAAAATTAAATATTGGGTATTCTCCCATGGACCCCGGCTATGTTCGGGACAAGCCCGGCAAAGCTCCCTGCGGCATGGATCTGGTGCCTGAGTATGAAGATGAACCGGCGGCTACGGTTCCGGCTCCAGCCCAAAGGTGAACGCAAAATAAAATATTGGGTTTCTCCCATGGACCCCGGCTATGTCCGGGACAAACCCGGCAAGGCCCCCTGCGGTATGGATCTGGTGCCGGTCTATGAAGATGACCACCGGCAGAAAACGGCTGCAGGTGTCATCACCGTCTGCCCCCGGTTTCCTCCAATCCATGGGGGTCCGCACCGCCAAAGTCCAGGTCAAAACCACTGTCCCGCACTATTCGGGCCAGCTGGGACATGTCCCTATGAACGAACGACTAGTTGAATACAGAACCACGAAAGTCAAGGGCTGGGTGGAACGCCTGTATCACCGCGTCACCGGCGAACCCATCCGTAAAGGTCAGTCCCTCTTGAGCTATATACAGCCCGGAATTGGTCAGTCCGCCCAGAAGGAATATCTGCTGGCCTTAAAAGGTCAAGAGGAACTGCGTAAAAGTCCTTTCCCCGAACTGCGGGAGAGCGCCAGCCGCATGCTCGCCGCCTCCCGCCAGCGCCTGGAGTACTGGGACATTCGGCTCCGCGCAAATAGATGAACTTGGAACGCACCGGCCAAGTGCAAAAATATCTGCACCCTGAGCTCTCCGGTCAACGGCATCATCATCAAACGCGAGTATCTCGCAGGGCATGATGGTGCAGCCGGGCATGCCCCTCCTGGAAGTCGTCGACCTGTCCACGGTCTGGGTGGAAGCCGAAGTCTATGAATACGAACTCCCCTGGATCAGGGTCGGCCAGCAAGCGTTAGTCACGCTGACCTATCTGCCCGGGCAGAACTTCCACGGCACCGTGGAATACATCTACCCCTATCTCAAAGGCTCCACTCGCACGGCCCGGGTCAGGATGGAAATTCCGAATCCCAAGTTACAACTCAAACCCGAAATGTTTGCCCAGGCGGAGATCGATGCGCCCCTGGGCAAGTCCGCCGCGGTTATTCCCACCGAGGCGGTCATGAATACCGGGGAAAAACAATATGTCTTTCTCTCCCTGGGACAAGGACGGTTTGAGCCCCGGGCCGTAAAGTTAGGAGTCCACGATGGCGATGGCTGGGTGCAGATGCTTTCCGGCCTAAAAGGTGGCGAAGAGGTGGTTACTTCGGCCCAATTCCTCCTGGATTCCGAGTCCCGGTTCCGGGAGGCCATTGCCAATATGCTCAACCTGCCGCTCCGGCCCCAGGCGGCCCTGCAGCCCCGGCATCCGTCCAGCCTGAACACTACTCCGGCACCGGCAATGCAGCCGATGCAAGCCTATGCAGTCATAAATTACACTAGCATGATTCCGAAATTCTCACTTAGGACTCCGAAAATCGCCTCTAATATGATTGCTAAATTCATTGAGCTTGTGTCCGTAATCGTTTTCTGGTCATAATTATCTGGCTCCTTAGTCGCCGCCTGGGGGCTCTACGCCATGTACATGCTCCCCATCGATGCCATCCCCGATCTTTCCGATGTCCAGGTCATTATCACCACCGAATTCGCCGAACAAGCTCCCCTTGTGGTGGAGGACCAGATCACCTATCCGTTGACCACCGCCATGCTGGCCGTCCCCAAGGCCAAGGTAGTGCGCGGCTTTTCCCAGTTCGGTGTCTCTCTGATCTACATCATCTTTGAAGACGGCACCGATATCTATTGGGCCAGATCCCGGGTCCTGGAATACCTTAATTATATCCGCGGCAAGCTGCCCCCCGGGGTCAACCCGGCTCTGGGCCCTGACGCCACCGGTGTCGGCTGGGTTTATCAATATGTGCTGGAGGATCCCACCGGCAAACACGATCTGGCCCAACTGCGCAGCCTTCAGGATTGGCATATCGCTACCAGTTTCGCACCGTCCCCGGCGTCTCCGAAGTCGCCAGTGTCGGCGGCTTCGTCAAGCAATATCAGGTGGTGGTGGATCCCAATAAGCTGGCCGCCTATAATCTGCCCCTGTCCCGGGTCAAGAGCAACATCCAGATGTCCAACCAGGATGTCGGCGGCCGGGTCATCGAAATGGCCGAAACCGAATACATGGTCCGTGGTCTGGGGTATATCAAAAAGCGTCGCCGACATTGAAAATATCGTCGTCGGCACCGATAACCGGGGCACTCCCATCCTTGTCGGGATGTGGCCCTGGTCCGCCTGGGGCCGGAACTGCGGCGCGGGGTTGCTGAAGGCAACGGCCAGGGCGAGGTGGTGGGCGGCATCGTCGTCATGCGCTTCGGCGAAAACGCCAAGGCCGTCATCTCCCGGGTCAAGGAAAAATTGGACGAGATTCAGCGCTCTCTCCCTCCCGGGGTCCGGATCGTCCCGGTGTACGACCGCTCCGGCCTCATTGACCGGGCCATCGCCACCTTGAGCCAGGCCATCATTGAAGAAATCGCCATCGTCGCCCTCATCACCATTTTATTTCTCCTGCATGTCCGCAGCGCCCTGGTGGCCATCATCAGTCTCCCTTTGGGCGTCTTGTTTTCCTTTATTCTCCAGTATCAATTTAATATTACTGCCAATATCCTCAGCCTGGCCGGCATTGCCATCGCCATCGGCGACATGGTGGACGCCGCCGTGGTCATGGTGGAGGACGCCCATAAACACCTGGAAGAGGCCCCCCCGGATGCGGACCGCACTCCGATCATGCTGGCTGCCGCCAAAGAGGTGGGCCCTTCTCTCTTCTTTGCCCTGCTGGTCTGACCGTCTCTTTCCTGCCGATTTTTGCCCTGGAAGGGCGAAAGCGGCCGGCTGTTCAGGCCCCTGGCCTACACCAAAACCTTCGCCATGGGCGGCGCCGCCATTCTGGCCATCACCCTCATTCCCATCCTGATGATCTACTTTATTCGGGGCCGCATCATCCCCAAGAAGAACAATCCCCTCTGCCGATTTACCATGGCCATCTATCGTCCGGTCGTCAAAGGCACTTGCGGTTTCCCAAGACATCGCCATGGCGTATTGCCATCCTATTGATGGTGGCTACTATTTATCCCCTATTCAAGCTGGGCTCCGAGTTCATGCCGCCCCTGGATGAAGGGGATCTCCTCTACATGCCCACCACCATGCCGGGCATTTCCATCACCAAGGCCCGGGAATTGTTGCAGCAGACCGACCGCATCATCAAGACCTTCCCGGAAGTGGAATATGTCTTCGGCAAAGCCGGCCGCGCCGAAACCGCCACCGACCCCGCGCCCCTGAGCATGCTGGAAACCACCATCAAGCTCAAAGACCGTCCAAGACTGGCGCCCGGGCTATGACACCAGGAGAGACTCATCAGGAATTGGATCAGGCGGTCAAAATTCCCGGGTCTGGCCAACTCCTGGGGCTACCCCATCAAGATCCGCATCGACATGCTCTCCACCGGTATGAAAACCCCAGTGGGCATCAAATTTCTGGGTCAATGACCTTAAAGTCTTCACCAACTGGCCGAAGACGCCGAGGGCATCCTCAAAACCATGCCCGAAACCGCCAGTGCCTATTCCGAACGGCCCCTGGGCGGGTATTATCTCGACTTTGACATCGACCGGCAGGCGGCTGCCCGCTATGGCCTCATGGTGGGCGAAATTCAGGATGTCATCCCACCGCCCTGGGCGGCGAGAACTTACCCAGACGGTGGAAGGGCTGGAGCGCTATCCGGTCAATCTCCGCTATTTTCAGGATTACCGGCAAAACTTCCGGCCCTGCAGCGTATCCTCATTCCCACTCCCAGCGGCGCCCAGATCCCCATGGCCCAGGTCGCCAAGATCAAAATTCGTCAGGGACCGGATATGGTCAAAAGCGAAAACGCCCGGCGGACCGCCTGGGTCTTTGTTGATATCCGCAATATCGACATTGGCACCTATATCAAGTAAGGCCCAAGGAGCTCATCGATTCCCACCTGAAGATTCCCGCCGGCTACTCCTGGGTTTGGAGCGGTCAGTTCGAGTATATGGAGCGGGCCCGGCAAAGACTCCAGATCATCATCCCCATCACCCTGGCCCTGGTCGTCATCCTGCATCTATCTGGCACACCGGCTCCTTTGTCAAAGTGCTCATCATCCTGCTGGCCGTGCCGTTTTCGCTGGTCGGGGCCATCTGGCTGCTTTATTTTCTGAATTATAACATCAGCGTGGGTGTCATCGTGGGCATTATCGCCTTGGCTGGGCCTGGATGCCGAAACCGGTGTCATCATGCTCCTCTACCACGACATTGCCTATGATGACTGCAAAGCCAGAGGGTCGCTTAAGCACCCGGGAGGACCTGATGGCCGCGGTCGTGGAAGGCGCCCTGATGCGGCTTGCGCCCCAAACTCATGACCATCCTGGCCAATATTGTGGGCCTTTTGCCGGTCATGTGGGCCGTCGGCACCGGCGCCGAGGTGGCCAAACGGGTTGCCGCCCCCATGGTGGGCGGGGTGACCACCTCCTTTTTAATGGAACTTTTGATCTATCCGTCCATCTATTTCCTCTGGAAATGGCATAGGGAAGTCAAACACCAGCGCAACCTTCGTAATTGCATTAAGTCCAGAACTTTGACTCATTGCGATTCTCCGTCTGCTCAGGTATATGTGCATACTGTTCAATAGGCGGATCCCGCAGCGACACTTCCGCCTTTCGGGTAGGAAATTGCCATGATTAGATGCCTCAAGATATCCCGCTTCCAGTTAATCCATTCATGTTGTTTCTGGCTCTCTGGTCCTTATTCTGTTTCCTGACGGCTCCGGCTATGCAGCCAGCTCCACCGGCCTCTTCCCAGGGCCAATTAATTTATGTCCCGGTTTACTCCCACATCTTTTTCGGCGATCGGCAGCAATCTTTTAATCTTTCCGTCACCTTGAGCCTCCGCAATACTGATTTGACCACCCCCATTGAAATTACCTCAGTGCGCTATTATGATGAAAAGGGCAAGCTGTTGAAGGATTTTGCTCCCCCGGCCATCACCATCGAGCCTCTGGCCTCGGCCAGGTTTTATGTCAAAGAATCCGATGTTTCCGCCGGTTCCGAGGCTAGTTTCCTGGTGCGCTGGCAGTCGCCTCAAAGGGTGAGTCCTCCCTTTGTTGAAGGCTAATGGTCGGGAGCCTCTTTCGGCCAGGGCATCAGCTTCACTGCCCCCGGTCGGGTCTTGCAGGAAATTCCGGTGAAATAATTCGAAATATCCTAGAGGTTGTCAATGCTATCTTTATTTTTTCGATGGTCCGAGCCATCTGCACGGGTAGCCTTTGCCATACTATGCTTTTTTTGGGCAATACTAACCACTACCTGGTCTGCCGCCGCCCCTCCCGACTCGAAAGAGAGGACATATCTCGTGAAAGTCACTCATATCTGCCTTATCACCCCGCAGTTTGCCAAAATGCAGGAATTTTACAGACGTATTCTGCACTTGGAACCGAAGCAGTTCCAGGAAGATTACGTGGAATTTCAAACTCCCGGCGCCATCGTGTCCCTCTATGAGGAAGCGAGTTTTGCCCAAATCGCCCCTGCTGCCGTGCCTAAACCCGGCACCGGCGGCATGATGCTGGAACTCCGGGTTGACGATGTCGATCAGGAATTCAGACGCCTGCACAGTCTCGGCCTCAACCATAAAATCCTGCTGCCCCCCACCACCTTCCCCTGGGGCAACCGTTCCATGTACCTCCGGGATCCTGACGGTAATCTCATCAATCTCTACAGCCCTGTTTCCACCCCTTAAACCCAATTAACCGGCCAGGCCGCCGCCCTTCACTTCAGATTGCTCCGGTCAGGAAAACTTCCTCGGGAATATCCCCTGATCCTGGTTTTCCTTTCTTTCCATCTCATCCTATCCTTGCATTATCGCCGTTATGGGTTAAAAATGTTCATTTAACAGAAATATTTCTCCGTAGGGGCGCCGCTTGCTGCGCCCTAGAAGAAATCCCTGGTCACTTAAATGCTCCTGCAACAAATCCTCAACGGCCTCACCGCCGGCAGTGTCTATGCCCTCATCGCCCTGGGCTATACCATGATCTATGGTATTTTGGGCCTCATCAACTTCGCCCAGGGTGAGATCTATATGGCCGGGGCCTTTGCCGCCGTCCTGCTCCTGCATGCCTATAAGATCAATTTTTTCCTGGCCTTCCTTTTCGGCATGGGGGCGGCGGCCTTGGTGGGGGTGGTCCTGGAACGTTTCGCTTTTCGGCCCCTGCGCGGCGCCCACCCTCTGGTGCCGCTCATCAGCGCCATTGGCGCTTCGATTCTCCTCCAAAGCCTGGCGCTCCTGCTCTTCGGCCCGGCCGACCGGTCTTTCCCCGTGCAGTTTGAGTTTACCAACATTGATATTGCCGGGGTTGCCGTCTCCACCCTGCAACTGGCCATTTTCTTCGCCGCCTTATTTTTCATGGCGCTCTTGATGCTTTTTGTGAAATATACCAAGTTCGGCAAAGCCATTGTGGCCACGGCCCAGGATCAGGAAACCGCCCGCCTTATGGGGATTAACGTGGACCGCATGATCTCCTTGACCTTCCTCATCGGTTCGGCTCTGAGCGGCGCCGCCGGGATCATGATGGCCATTTATTATAATGCCACCTATCCCCGGATGGGCCTGTTGCCGGGCCTGAAAGCCTTTAGCGCTGCCGTCCTGGGCGGCGTCGGTAATATTCCCGGGGCCATTGTCGGGGGGCTGATTCTTGGGGTGGCGGAAAATTTGGGGGCCGGCTATCTTTCTTCCGGCTATAAAGACGCCGTCGCCTTTGCCATCCTGATAATTGTCCTGCTGGTGCGGCCCAAAGGCTTGCTCGGGGGTCGCGCTCATTAAGCCATGACTGAATATATTCTCCATATCGCCATTGTCAGCGGCTTTTTTATAATTTTATCCGTCAGTTTAAACCTGATCATCGGCTATTGCGGTCAGGTTTCCCTGGGGCACGCCGCCTTTTATGGCCTCGGCGCCTATGCCTCCGCCCTGGCCAGCATCCATTGGCAGGTTCCTTTTCTCCTGGCCCTCCTGATTGCCACCCTGGTCGGCGCCTTTTCCGGCCTCGCCCTGGGCATTCCCACTCTCAGGGTCAAGGACGATTATCTGGCCATTGTCACCCTGGGATTTGGGGTCATCATTGACCTGGTTCTCCTGAACCTGGATTTCACCGGCGGTCCGGACGGTTTGGCCCGGATACCCTCACCCCGGTTCTGGGGAATAAATTTCAGAAATAAATACTGGTACCTGCTTCTGGTGGCTTTTTTCGTGGTGTTAACGTTGTTGTTAATCTACCGCTCTGGTGAATTCCCGGCACGGCCGGGCCCTGAAAGCCATCCGGGACCATGAAATCACCGCCAGGGTTATGGGCATCAATGCCTCGGCCTATAAAATTGCCATGTTTACCTTCTCCGCCGCTCTGGCCGGTATGGCCGGCTCACTCTATGCCCATTACATAACCTTTATTAATCCCGAGAGCTTCGGGCTCCACACCTCCATTCTCATCCTGACCATGGTGGTCTTGGGGGGGATGGGCAGCATTCTCGGTTCGATTGTGGGAGCCTGCGCCTTGACTATTCTGCCGGAACTGTTTCGTCGATTCGCTGATTATCAGGATCTGGCCTATGGCGCCATGTTAATTGTTCTGCTTATCTGGCGCCCCCAGGGCTTATTGGGAGCCGGCAAATTGAGCCAGAAATTTACCCTCGCTGCGGCGAAGAAAAAAGCCGACTCACCGCCGAGACGCTAAGATCGCTGAGAAAAACCAAAGCAAAACCTCTGCGTCCTCTGCGCCTCTGCGGTGAAATAAGAACTCGAAACTCTATATGCTGACCCTGAAAAGCGTCCATAGCTACTACGGCAGGCTGCACGTCCTCAAAGGCGTGTCGCTGCACGTCCGCCAGGGTGAGATCGTCGCTCTCCTGGGGGCCAACGGCGCCGGCAAAACTACGACGTTGAAAACTATCTCCGGTCTGCTTAAGCCCCAAAAAGGCGCCATCGAATTTCTCGGCGAGGACATCAGCCGCCTGAGCGCCGAACAAATCGTTAGGCGCGGCATCGCCCACGTGCCTGAAGGGCGCCGGGTCTTCAGTTCCCTGAGCGTGGCTGCCAACCTGGAATTAGGCGCTTTTTCCCGCCATGATCATCAGGCCGTCCAGACCGACTTTGACCAGTTGCAGGAACGTTTCCCCATTCTTCGGGAGCGGTCCAAACAAGCGGCCGGGACGCTGAGCGGCGGTGAACAGCAGATCTTGGCCATTGCCCGGGCCCTTATGGCCCGTCCCCGGTTGCTGCTCCTGGATGAGCCTTCCATGGGGCTGGCCCCCCGCCTGGTGAAACAGGTATTCGAGATTATCAGCCAACTCAAGGATATGGGCACCACCATCCTGCTTATTGAACAGAATGCCCGGGCCGCCCTCAAAATTGCCGATCGCGGCTATGTCATGGAAACGGGCAGTATCAGCCTGGACGGCTCCGCCGCCGAACTCATGGATCACAACGAAGTCAAACGGGCCTACCTGGGCAAAGGCTACCGGGAGATCTGGGAAGAGTAAGCTGTCTAGTTCAACCCAAGTAAGTTCTTACTCGAACTCCGAAACTGTTTTCTATGCTGCTAACCATCGACAACCTCAGCAAATCATTCGGCGGGCTGCAAGCCCTGGACGGCGTCTCCTTCGCGGTCGACTCCGGCCAGATTCAGGCCCTCATCGGACCCAACGGCGCCGGCAAAACCACCTGCTTCAACCTCATCAGCGGTGTCCTGCCGCCCAGCTCCGGCTCCATCCGCTTCCTTGATCAGGACATCAGCCATTTGCCGCCCCATCGCATCGCCCGGCTGGGTCTGGCCCGAACCTTTCAGAATATCCAGCTCTTCAGCGGCTTGTCGGTCCTGGAGAATGTCCTGGTGGGGCAGCATATCCACCTGCACGGCAATATTTTCGCCACCTTGTTGAACCTGCCCCCCATCCGCCGGCAGGAACGGCAAAGCGCTGATTATGCCATGGAATTGCTGGATTTTGTCGGGCTTGCGGCCAAAGGGGATTGGGCTGCCGACAGTCTGGCCTATGGTGAACAGCGCCGCCTGGAAATTGCTCGCGCCCTGGCCCTGAAACCCCGCCTGCTGCTGCTCGACGAACCCGCCGCCGGCATGAACCCCCGGGAAACCGAAGATTTGATGGCGTTAATCGGCGCCATTCAACAACGTGAGATCACGGTGCTGCTCATCGAGCACGATATGAATCTGGTGATGAATATCAGTAGGCGTATAGTTGTCTTTGACCAGGGTCGGGTGATCGCCCAGGGCTCGCCCCGCAGCATTCGACAAAATTCCCAAGTCATAGAAGCCTATCTGGGTAAGGAGGACGATGACGGTGATGTTTGAGCCCCAATTTGAAACCATGCCGCGGCCCGAGATTGGCCAGTTGCAGTTGGAACGCCTGCAGTCCACGCTCTCCCGGGTCTATCGCAACGTCAAATTCTATCGGGAAAAATTTGATCAGATAGGGTTCTTGCCGGAAGACATCCTTGCACTCGGCGATCTGGCCAAATTGCCCTTCACCACCAAAGAAGATCTGTCCAAGTCCTATCCCTACGGCATGTTTGCCGTGCCCCTGCGGGAGGTCGTGCGCATTCATTCCTCCTCCGGCAGCGCCGGCAATCCCATGGTCGTGGGCTATACCAGCCGGGACCTGCGCACCTGGGCCAGGCTGGCCGCCCGGCTCATGACTGCGGCCGGCGTCGGCAAAGACGACGTCATCCAGATAACCTTCAATTACGGCCTCATGACCGGCGGCTTCGGGGTGCATTACGGCGCCGAGGCCCTGGGCGCCTCCGTCATCCCCACCGGGACCGGCAATACCTTTCGCCAGGTGCAGATCATGCGCGACTACCGCACCACGGTCCTGGTCGCCACGCCCTCCTACGCCCTCATCATCGCCGATATGCTTCAGGAAACCGGCGTTGATCCTAAGGACTTGCACTTGCGCCTCACCCTGTTGGGCGGCGAGCCCTGGGACGAGGCCCGGCGTCAGGAAATTGAAAGTCGGCTTCTCTGCCAGGCCTTCGATCTCTACGGCCTGTCCGAAGCCATGGGGCCGGGGGTGGCCGGTGAGTGTGAGCACCGGGCCGGAATGCACCTGAATGAAGATTATTTTCTGCCGGAAATTATCGATCCGGCCACCGGTCAAATTCTCGCGCCGGGCGAGATCGGCGAACTGGTCATTACCACCCTGGCCAAGGAAGCCGTGCCCCTCATCCGCTTCCGCACCGGCGACCGGTGTTCCATCAGCTACGAGCCCTGTCCCTGCGGCCGCACCTTCGCCCGCATCAGCCGCATCCTCGGCCGCACCGACGAAGTCGTCATCGTCAAGGGCGTGAATATCTTTCCCCAGCGGGTCGGGCAGATTCTGGCCGCCCTCCAGGGCGAAGCAGCCGCCTACCAGCTGGTCATCACCCGGGAAGGGCACCAGGATATCCTGGAGATCAGGGTAGAGGTCCGGGAAAGCATGTTCTTCGACCGCATGGTGGACCAGCGCCTGCTCATCAACACCCTGAACCAGAAACTCGCCCAGGGCATCGGCGTCACCCCCCGGGTCAAACTGGTGGAGCCCAACACCATCACCCGCACCGCCGAGACTTCACCGCTGGTCATCGATCGGCGGCAATGACAAAGGGCCGTAAGGCGGGTTAGCTCAGCGCATTTCGCCGGATACAATAGGGCAAGCAAAATCTTGGTTATGATAACTGAATTGAAGTCGCTAACTGTCATGCTCCGAAACGTATCCAATACTATGGAGTTGCAATAACCAAAAGATATCCAGCCTTCTTGGTCTTGAAGGATTCCGCCATTCCCGCCGGTAATCTGGTGTTCCCCTATCACCAACATCTGAAATTTTCTTCTCCACAAATGTCGGTGCAAAATAAGGAGATCAAATCTGGCATTTTCCCTGGTGAGGGGATAATTATCGAAGATGGCAAGTAACACGCCATAAGCTGAATAATAAAAAAGGCAGGGGCATGACTGACCCTGCCTTGACGTTTTTGCCCTTCTCAAAAATCTGTGCCCTACTTTTGGGTGATATTGTAGGTCACATCCACCCCAAAGCCGCCGTTCGTCGTGCCTTGAAAGTGAAGAACGTACGAGCCTGCAGTCAGAGGCTTGAGGAGCAGCCAGTAGCCATCTGAGACTAATGAGTCAGTATTGCCGGGCACCTTTAAGATACCAGGCGGGAGCACCGGCTTACTCGGCGGAATGACAGTAAAAGAAGGGGACCGTACTCGATATTTACTCAGGTTGCCATTACCCTGGGGGTTGCCTTCGATAATGATCTCCTCAGCATTGTCCCCTTGTTTTATGGTAACCTTCAAATAATTAACGGAGTCGACGAAATCCGCAATCGTTTTCCTCAAATCAAGCAACGTCTCATAGCCCCACGGTTTCATATTGGAGGAATTGATTATGGGAAAGAAAATCGGCTTCCCGGCCGGGATGGTAATTTCGCGCACATAAGTGCCGCCAAAGGCTCCGGCAAGGAACCAGACGTCATCTACCTGGCCTTGGCCGGCATTTACTCCCGTCGTATCCAGGTTGGGATTGACCGCCTTTGGGATCGAGAATATCCATTGCCACCACCTGGCGCTCCATTCCCCGTACGACGATCCATATGACTGGACTTCAACGACGTCTGCGGCGCTGGCCGTAAAGGTCAGCGGTCCGGCGCTCTGCCCGACAACCACCAGTAGCATTGTCAAAAATGCCACGATATAATACTTCATTCTGCTTTGCATCGCCTGCCTCCTCTGAAGAAAAATGTGTTTTTTCACCATGCTCAATTCTTCCTGTTTCATCTCAGAATCACTATCACCCCCTTTCAACCCGTCAGGGTAGATGCTGGCAGCATCTTAATGAAGACAGAACCTGAGAGAGAGCTGCCCGAAATCCTGACATCGATAGGGAACGAGCCGAGGAAAACGGTTTAGCAGCCCCTGACCTGGTCTTTACTCAGACAGCAGCAACAGCTCCAGTACGGAAGTGTTAGCCGGAGAATAGGGATTGCGGAATTCTAAAACCCGACTGCTGCCGTAATCCGAAACAAAGATATTCCCCCTGCGGTCCACGGCCACGGAAGCCGGAGTCGAAAAATGCTCGCCACTCGGCAGCCAGGTGGACCAGGCGGCAATAAAGTCGCCGTTGCCGTTGAACAGTTGCAGACGGTTATTATCCATATCTGTCACATAGACCCATCCCCGGCGGTCCACCGCCACATAATTGGGAAGTAAGAATTGACCGTTTTCGGTGCCATAACTGCCCCAGGCCTTGATAAAGTTGCCGTTGGCGTCGAACTTCTGAATGCGGTAATTGTAGGTATCCGCCACATAGACGTTTCCCTGGCCGTCCACTGCCACCCCCCAGGGCTGGTTGAATTCGCCGTTTCTATAGCCAAAGCTCCCCCACACTTTGATAAAGTTGCCGTTGGCATCAAATTTTTGGATGCGGTTATTGTAAGAGTCCGCAACGTAAACTATCTGCCCCTGGCGGTCCACCGCCACGGCATATGGATAGTAAAACCCGGCAGGACTGTCCCAGTCCTTGATAAAGTTGCCGTTGGGGTCGAACTTCTGGATGCGGTTGTTCACGGTATCCGCCACGTAAAGCTGCCCCTGGCCATCTATTGCCAACCCCTGAGGATAATTGAATGCCCCGCTTAAGACCGCAAGAAAATTGCCTCTACTGTCAAACTTCTGGATGCGGAAAGGTTCGGTGACGTAAATATTTCCCTGGCCGTCGACTGCCACGGCGTTGGGCTCGCTGAACTGCCCGTTGCCAGTGCCGGAACTGGCCCAGACCATCTGAAAGGTGCCGTTGCCGTCAAACTTCTGGATGCGATTATTGTAGGTATCAGCCACATAGACATTCCCTTGGCCGTTCACCCCCACGCCATAGTTCTGGTCGAACTGCCCGATGTCGGAACCTTGACTTCCCCAGGCCTTGATAAAGTCACCGCTGCTGGTAAATTTCTGGATGCGATAATTATTTAAATCCCCCACAAAAACCTGGCCCTGACTGTCCACTGCTATACTATAAGGTAGTTGGAACTGCCCGACGCCAGACCCAGAAGAGCCCCAGCCCCCCTGAAAGGTCCCGTTGGCGTCAAACTTCTGGATGCGGTTATTGTAAGTATCAGCCACGTAAATGTTCCCCTGGCTGTCTACTGCAACCCCAGAGGGCCAGGAGAAACCAACCAACTGATTAATATATCCGCCATTGGCGTCGAATTTCAGGATGCGGTTATTGAAGGTATCCGCCACGTAGACATTGCCCTGCGCGTCCAATGCCACGCCGTTGGGACCGCTGAAATACCACCCGGGACTTCCCCAGGTTGCCAGCCAGGTGCCGTTGGCATCGAATTTCTGAATGCGATTATTATTAGCATCCACCACGTAGATCTGCCCATTGGTGTTCACCGCTATACCATAAGGAAGCTGGAACTGCCCGTCGTCGCTCCCCTGGCTGCCCCAGACCAAGAGAAGGTTGCCGGCGGCGTCGAACTTCTGGATGCGATGATTCCAGGAATCCGCCACATAGAAATTACCCTGGATGTCCACGGCCGACCCCAATGGTCTATAAAATTGGGCATAGAGCGCAAGTTCAACGGCAGCTGGAGCCGCAACTGCAACTCATGTGATGCCTGGACCGGCGCCAGGCCCAAAGCCGACATGGTCAGCACAGCCATAAAAAATACCAGCCGTTTTCTCATGACATTTCCTCCTTGATTTGGAGTGCTCCTGTGAAAGGGAACCAGTCCGTCATCCTGAATTTGAAAAGTCTTTAGAAACATTGGTCCCTCGTGACTGACTCCTTTGCCTTTCTCCAAGCATTTATTTTCATGGAAGGCTATCTTTTATCACCAATGTAGGATGGGGCGGTCCCCGCCTCCAGGGGTTCAACTCCTGCCACAATCAGCCTCTAAACGCGACCGCTTTCGCCACTGCTTTTGGCTTACCAAGGTCTCAGGATCCTTAATTATGTTTGTGAGGAGTGGATTGCAGCCGTCCGTGGCTTTGCTGGGGCATTTGATGCCCCGCCGACTATAAAGCACAGGCCGCCAATGAGAGGAGGAGCAAGGGTTGGAAGATTCGTCTCTTGGCTATGAAAAGACTATTTTAATTACCTATTTATTTATTCAGTATTTATAGTTATAATGCATAATATATTTAATGTCAACTCTCACAGATTAATTCCATATATTGAATTTTTTGTATGGTTCCATAGTTGCCATAATGGTGAGTAGTAATTAAACAAAGCCAAGGGCGTAAATGACCTTAAATAAGTAGTGATCATCATATGTTAGATAAGGCATCCATTGCTACAACTATGATCATTCACTAACTATGAATAGGATAAAAAATTTAAATAATTGAAGTTGCCAACAGATTAAATGCTTAATATATTACAGGTAGATAGGTCGGTGTAGTATAATTGGCTCGAGCAAAAGTTTCAGATACCTGCTATCCTCCGAAATTTTTGAAAAAAATCTGGAGGTTGCAATCTTTAGATCATATCTGGCAATATTAGCACTTAGGCGATAATATTCGGATGTGGCAAGTAACTCGCTTCAAGCCGGGAATAAAATGGCAGGGCCATGCCGACCCTGCCTATCGCTTTCGGTGCCTGTTAATACTGTGTGCCTTTTTACGTTATGGTTTTCACTAATTCAGCAGCAACGGCCCCAGGATGGGAGTGGTAGCCACAGGGAAAGGATTTCGGAACCCTAAAACCCGATTGCTGCCGTAATCCGAAACAAAGATATTCCCCCTGGCGGTCCACGGCCACGGAAGCAGGCGTTGAAAAATGCTCGCCGCCTGGCAGCCAGGTATTCCAGGCGGCAATAAAGTCGCCGTTGCCGTTAAACAGTTGGAGACGGTTATTATCCATATCAGTCACATAGACCCATCCTCGGCGGTCCACCGCCACATAATTGGGAAGGAAAAACTGCCCGTCGCCGGTGCCATAACTCCCCAGGTCTTTAAAGTTGCCGTTGGCGTCGAACTTCTGGACCCGGTTATTGTAGGTATCCGCCACGAAGACGTTCCCCTGGCCATCCACCGCCACACCCCAGGGCCTGTCAAAATTTGCCGTCACCGGAGCCTTAACTCGCCCCAGCCGACCTGAAAGACGCCGTTGGTGTTGAACTTCTGGATTCGGTTATTATAGCATCCGCTACGTAGACGTGACCCTGGCCGTCCAGCGCTATTGCATAGGGATAATAGAACTGTCCATTGCACGTTGCCATAGACTGCCCCAGGTCATGAGAAAATTGCCGTTGGCATCGAACATTTGGATGCGGTTATTCCCTGTATCAGCCACGTAGAGCTGCCCCTGGCCGTCCAGCGCCGCCCCCTGAGGATAACTGAATTGCCCGTTGCCGGAGCCTTGATAGCCGGTGCCCAAGACGGCAAGAAATTTGCCCTTGCCGTCAAACTTCTGGAGGCGGAATGGTTCCGTCACATAGATGTTCCCCTGGGCGTCCACCGCCACGCAATTGGGCTCTCTGAACTGCCCGTTGCCGGTGCCATAACTCCCCCAGACGGTCAATAACAGTTGGCCAGTGCTGAACTTCTCGATGCGATGATTCCCTGTATCAGCCACGTAGAAGTTCCCCTCGCCGTCCACAGCCACGCCATAAGGAACACTGAAACTGCCCGTTGCAAGAAGCCATAACACACCGCCAAAAGAGCCGTTGGCGTCAAACTTCTGGATGCGGATATTGATTGCGATCCGCCACATAGACAAACCCCTGGCCGTCCACCGCCACGCCACTGAGGAACATTGAACTGCCCGTCGTCGCCGCCCAAATCTCCCCCAAGTTGTTAAGAAAATTGCCGTTGGCGTCAAACTTTTGGATGCGGTAATTAATGCTATCCGCAACATAGACGTTCCCTTGGCCGTCCACCGCCACGGCACAGGGCATAGCAGAACTGCCCGTCGCCATCGCCTAAAATCCCCCCAAGTTGTTAAGAAAATTGCCGTTGGCGTCAAACTTTTGGATGCGGTTATTAATGCTATCCGCAACATAGACGTTGCCCTTGGCCGTCCACCGCCAGACCCTCGGGCCAGTTGAGTTGTCTCCGTTGCCGGAGCCATAACTGCCCCACTGGGTAAGATAGCGGCCGCCGGAGTCGAATTTCTGGATGCGGTTATTATAGTGATCCGCCACATAGACAAACCCCTGGCCGTCCACCGCCACGCCACTGGGACCATAGAACTGCCCATCGCCGGTGCCTTCATTGCCCCAGGCGATGAGAAAGGCGACCGTTGCTGTCGAATTTCTGGATGCAGTTTTTGTCGGGATCCGCGACGAAGAGTTGGCCTTGAGCGTTTACCGCCATGGCGGTCGGAAAAGAAAATTGGCTATATACGAATTGTGCCGAGTCCAGCGGCAGCCGGAGCCGCAGCTGAAGCTCATGTGCCGCTTGGGCAGGCGCCAGGCCAAAGGCCAACGTGGCCAGCACAGCCATAAAAACTATCAGCCGCTTTCGCATGACATTTCCTCCTCGATGCGGCGGGCTCTTGTGAAAGAGGACCCGCCCCTCATCCTGAATTTGAAAAGTCTTTAGAAACATTGGTCCCTCGTGACTGACTCCTTTGCCTTTCTCCAAGCATTTATTTTCATGGAAGGCTGACTTTTATCACCAATGTAGGATGGGGCGGTCCCCGCCTCCAGGGGTTCAACTCCTGCCACAATCAGCCTCTAACGCGACCGCTTTCGCCACTGCTTTTGGCTTACCAAGGTCTCAGGATCCTTAATTATGTTTGTGAGGAGTGGATTGCAGCCGTCCGTGGCTTTGCTGGGGCATTTGATGCCCCGCCGACTATAAAGCACAGGCCGCCAATGAGAGGAGGAGCAAGGGTTGGAAGATTCGTCTCTTGGCTATGAAAAGACTATTTTAATTACCTATTTATTTATTCAGTATTTATAGTTATAATGCATAATATATTTAATGTCAACTCTCACAGATTAATTCCATATATTGAATTTTTTGTATGGTTCCATAGTTGCCATAATGGTGAGTAGTAATTCAACAAAGCCAATGGCGTAAATGACCTTAAATAAATAGTGATCATCATATGTTATATAAGGCATCCATTGCTACAACTATGATCATTCACTAACTATGAATAGGATAAAAAAGTTAAATAATTGAAGTTGCCAACAGATTAAATGCTTAATTTATTATAGGTAGATCGGTGGCAAAAGTTTCAGATCCCTGCTATGTAATGCGCCATTCCTAATGTTGGCGTTCGGTTTCAATAACCATTCCATACATGCACTAGGCAATTTCGATAAAGCTATTTCCTCCCCCGTGAACCGCAGATCCCGGCTGCCTCCTGCCTGCTTTCTCCCGCCTGCTGCTCTTTCCGTGACATCCGCCCCAGGTGTTCTGGAATTCCCTCCTCATTTCTAGTATAATAACACTATGATTTTTATAGAAAATCACGGCGGCCCCATGAAATCAAGCCGCCTTTTTTCCACTATTCGCTATTCACCAACGGAGTCATAACCATGGATAAAAGATGCACCGTCTGCAACCATTCCCAGGCTCATGAGATCAACCTGGCCCTGCTGGCCGGCATCACCCTCGATAACCTCAAACAGCAGTTCGGCCTCAGCCGCTCGGCCCTGCAACGCCACAAGCAACATCTGCAGAGGACCATAGATCAGGCCGAAGACCGCCTGCGGAATAATTTCCTCCTGAGCTATCTTTTCCAGTTAAATGACTATAATGCCGCTGCTGCTGCCACCGTGGCCGCAGCTCGGGCCGAGGGCAATGCCCGCCTGACCCTCCAGGCCGCCAACGCCGGCACCCGGATCATCAATATCATGGCTAAATTTGGGGTCGATCTGGACCATGAAACGATCTACCGCCTCATAACCTCCCGGGATTATCTGCAGCCGGGCTGCCTTCTGCCCGGCGATCCCCATATCCTGACCGGCCCCCGCCGGAACCTGGTCCGCAGCCTCGCCACTGCCTGTCCGGAAACCGCGCCCGACGCCCTCTTTGACCCGGAAGATGTGGCGGCATATCTCCAACTGGCTCAGGAGTCCGATGCCAACACGCCTTTCCCCCAGGCCCGGCAATGGGAATTTCCCGGTTTCCTCATCCCCTTGACCAATGTCCTGCCCGACGGCCCGAAACCAACTGCGCCCCACGCCGGTCCCTGTCTTTCTGATCCCTCTTCCCTTTTCCCTGATCCCTGTCTTTCCGAGCCGGAAGAGATGCGGGACAAAAGCGGGACAGAAGCGGGACAAACCTCGCCTCTTTCTGAAAATATTGAAGAATTTAAAAGGGATATACAAGAAGAGAAAATAACTGGGACAAACCTGGCCCTCGACCCTCTGCCTACCGCTTTAAGTGTGACAAACCTGGATGCCTGCCCGGCCTCTAACCTTCTGCCTGCTGCTTCTTGTGGGCTAGACTTTGATGCTGGCCCGGCCTCCGACCCGCTGCCTACGGCCCTCTGCCCGCTGCCTACTGCTTCTCGTCGGACAGACTTGGCCGCCGGTGCCGGGATCGCCTCCCCGGCTTCCCGCCTGACCCCTGACCCCTGCTCCCCGGCCCCTCTTAGGGACGTCGGCCCTCGGGATACCCTGGAGGACGCCCAGGCCGCCGAACTGGCCGAATACCTGGAGAATTTCTCCCCTTATGCCGAACCGGCTGTTGACCCGGCCCCCGACCTCTCTTCCCCAATCCCTGCTCCCGGCGGTGCGGGCCCCAAACTCAAACCTCCGCCTCCCTATGACGAGACCGCCCGCCGTGCCGATGAACTCTTCGAAATCTCTCACGGCTACAAGCGGGGTCACCCCCCCAAACCCATTCCCTACCGCCGCCGGGATGAGGACTTCCGGAGTAACAGCATCTTTGGGGATCCCAGTAAAATATACGGCTGATACCAATTATACTCGTTCTCAAAAATAATTTCGGCTTGTAGGGGCGCCGCTTGCTGCGCCCTCCGACCTGAAGCGAAATTGCTTTCGAGAACCGCGGTATATCTGTTCTTTGAAAATTTTGTTACCAGAGAAATTTTTTCCCGAGCCGGAAAATATAGCAGGAAAAAAGCGGAAGATTCTCGTCATCTAGAGGCTTATCTTTGTAACATCGATAAGATGAATATATTGTATATTTGTCTTAACCTTGAACTCTGAAACCTTGAACTATTAAACTTTGAACCTCTCCTGCTGCCTGCTATTTTTTCAACCGGCAGCTGATGCCCCAATCCTCCAATTGCTTAATAATCAGCGCCACCAGCTCCGGCAATTTTCTCTGAATCAATTCCGTCAGTTCCAGCCCCAGGGAGATGGTCTGAGGCTGTATGCCGATGAGGCAGATTTCTTTCGGCGCCATGTCCATAAGCTGGGCCGCGGCCAGGACATCCGCCAGTCCCAGATGATGCAGCGAGGCCTTCACCCCGAAATGGGCCGGGATTTCCTCGTTGCGCAGCACGCCGATGTAACCCGGCTCTTTTTCAAAATTCGCCGCATCCACCACCAGCAGCCGGTCCCGGTTCTCGATGTAGGGCAGGAGGTCCATGCCGCCGGTGCCGCCGTCGATGATTTCCAGGCCCGGCGTCTCGAAATGCTCCTGGATATACCTCACCGCGTGGACGCCCACGCCTTCATCCTGCATCAACAAACTGCCCAGCCCGAGGAGGGTTATGTGCATATTGATTTTCTCCAAAATCTTACAAGCCCCCACCCTTCCCAGGGCAGGGGCCGGTTATATGTAGCTCAATTAGTCCAACTACAGCGCCTTAACCTGAATAATTGATTTTCCCCTGGCGTCCACCAGATGAATGGCGCAGGCCAGGCAGGGGTCAAAGGAATGAATAGTCCGAATCGCCTCCAACGGCCGTTCCGGGTCGGCCATGGGGTTGCCGATGAGCGCCGCCTCGTACGGTCCCAGGGCGTCCTGCTGATTGCGCGGGCAGGCGTTCCAGGTGGACGGCACCACACACTGATAGTTTTTAATCTTGCCGTTATCGATCACGATCCAGTGGGACAGGGTCCCCCGGGGCGCTTCATGGAAACCGAAGCCCCGAATTTCCCCGGCCGGGAAGGAGAATTTGTTGTACGTCTTCAGGTCGCCTTTACCGATGTTCTCCATCAAGGCGGACCACTGTTTGTTCAGTTCATCATACAGCACGGCACAGCGGACGGCCCGGGCCGCATGCCGGCCGATCGTGGAATGCAGCGCCTCGGGACCAACCTTTGCTCCTGCTACCTTGCTCACCGTGGCCAGGGCAAATTCCACATACTTTTTGGTGGGTTCATGGCCGGCGGCGTACATGCAGAGCACATTGGCCAGCGGGCCTACCTGGGCCGGTTTGTCATTAAAGGTGGGCGACTTGACCCAGGAATATTTGCCATTGTCCTGAAACGTGGAATACTTCGGCTGCGTCGTTTCCTCGAATGGGTGCCGGGTCCAATCGCCGTCGTACCACGAGTGTTTAATGCTCTCTTTCACCCCGTAGCCGGAAGAGTTCCGAGTTAAAGTCGGTTATGGGTTTAAAGGTTTTCAGGTCGGCATTTTCAATATACCCGCCGGGCAGGCTGAAGGCCATGCCTTTGGTGTCCATGGGCATATCCGGCACGGCCAGGTAATTGGTGATCCCGGCGCCGTATTTGGTCCAATCTGCATACAAGGCCCCCACGGCGCAGACATCCGGCACATAGACGTTCTTAACGAAACTGCCCACTTCGTCAATCAGAGTTTTGATGTAAAAGAGCCGCTCCATGTTGAGGGCCGAAGAGGAGTCCATGTTGATGGGGCAGGAAACCCCGCCCACGACGATGCTGGCCACATGCGGCGTCTTGCTCCCCAGGATGGAGACAATCATGTTGGCTTTGCGCTGATACTCCAGGGCCTGGAGGTAGTGTGCCGTGGCCATCAGGTTTACCTCCGGCGGCAGCTTCATGGCCGGGTGGCCCCAATAGCCGTTGGCAAACGGCCCCAACTGGCCCGAGGCGACGATCGCTTTCAGCTTGTCCTGGACGGCTTGCATTTCCTGAACGCTGTTTCGGTGCCAGTCAGACAGGCTTTGGCCTAAGGCTGCCGCCTTTTTCGGGATCCGCCTTCAGCGCCGAAGTAATATCCACCCAGTCCAGGGCCGAGAGGATGTAGAAATGCACGATATGATCATGTACCGCATGCGCCCCCATCATCAGGTTGCGGATATATTGGGCGTTCAGCGGTAATTCCAACTTCAGAGCATTTTCGATAGACCTCGCCGAGGTCATGGCATGTACAGTCGTTCAGACCCCGCAGATTCGCTGGGCAAAGGTGGGAGCATCCCGGGGATCGCGACCCTGCAGAATAACTTCAATGCCCCGCCACATCTGGCCCGACGACCAGGCATTGGTCACCTTGCCGCCGTCCACTTCGCAGTCGATTCGCAGATGCCCTTCAATCCGGGTGATGGGATCAATGGTAATTCTTTTGGCCATATTCCTCTCCCTTTACAATGGTTAGGCGTGCTCAACCTTTGGCAGCACGGGGTATCTTTTGACAAAATAGAGGTAGCCCATCAGTTCCAGGGCCACAATGCCCACAGTAATCATAATTTCCGGCATGGCCGGGAAATACGTCCAGCCCGGGCCGGGACTAAAGCCGATCAGGAAGGTATTGAACCGGTAAAGTGCCCCCCCCAGCAGCAGACAGATCGCCGAGATGAAAAGCCACTGGTTGTTCATCCGTCTGGCCGGCGACGCCAGGATGATGACAGCTTCCAGGAACAGTAAATTTTCAATGATAAACATGACACTGGTCACATTATCTTTAAATATATTGCCAAATTGCCCCCGGAACGCCAGGTCTCCGAACCGCACCACCAGATAGGCGCAGACAAACCAGAACATCACGGCGCTGACTTTTGCCAGTATGGAGGTTTCAACCGGGCGTTTGAAAGCTATGGACGACAGCAGCGATTCAAAGACGGTCACGGCATAGCCCATGATAATGGCCGACATCAGAAAAAGCAGCGGCAGAAATTTCGTCTGCCAGAGCGGCGACACTTTCTGGCCCGCAATGATCATCAACGTTCCCAGGGAAGACTGGTGCATGGTAGGCAGCAGGATGCCCAGGGCCACAATAACCGGCAGCCATTTTGCCAGGCGTCTTTTATATTCGGCCGCTTTGGGCTCGGGCCGGCCTTCCAGTATCGTCGGCGCCAGTTCCAGCCACAGCACCATGACATACGCCGCGATACACAAGGCCACTTCCACCAGGACGGAATTAAAGTTGACATACCCGGGCAGGAACAGGTAATAGCCGTTCCAATACCGGCCGATGTCCAGAAAAACCGCCACCCCGGCCAGGGTATAGCCGAAAACGCTGGTCAGGATCGCCGACCGCACCAGGGGGTGATATTCCCAGCGGTTAAAGGCATACACCAACAGGGCTATGGCATACCCGCCGCAACCCAGCGCCGTGCCCACCAGGACATCATAGGTAATCCAGAGCCCCCAGGGATAGCCGTCGCTCAAGTTGGTGACCGCTCCTAAACCATAGACGAAGCGGTAAATGATCAGGATGCCCCCAATCAGAGCCAGGGCAGCCAGGACCATAAAGGGCTTGGTGATAATTTTGCCTCCCAAAGGTTGACTTTCTTCCATAATCAGGCTCCTCAGGTTAGGGTAAATCCTCTTTCGTGGTATTCTTATACACCAGATAGAACAGGCCGCCCAAAATGACGTATGGCCCGATCATGCCTTTATACAGACTGTGCATCAAGCCTTCGGAGTGGCAGGCGGTTGATTCGTCCGGCAAATTAGGCAAACCTAATTTCTCATAAGGCATCCCGGCCAGAATCAGCACCTGGGTGCCGCCGCCGTCGGTCTCCCCATAGATGTGCGGGTAATAACGACTAACTGTCTGGTAGCGATATTCCCCGGAATCTATCCGGTGCAAAGGGAAGGTGGCTTGTGATCCCGGTGGTAAAGCCAACCGTCTTTTTGCCTCTTTCCGCAGGGCCTGGACCTCCCCGAATATGGAGGCGCCGTTGGGGCAGAACTCGCAGCAGGCCGAATAGCCTCCCTGCCGTATGCGGTGGTCGCAAAGCTGGCATTTCTTTATCTGGGGAAAGGCCGTGTCCCATTGGAATTTAGGCACATTGAAAGGACAGGCGATCTGACAGTAGCGGCAGCCGATACATACATCTTTGTTGTATTTCACCACTCCGGTATGCGGGTCTTTAGTGAGCGCCGACACCGGACAGGCCGAGGTGCAGGCCGGGTCAACACAGTGCATACAGAAGCGCCGGACGTAGGAATACCCGTCTGTTTCCTGATTTTTCGTCGCCCCGGTGCCGTTTCGATAGAGTTTGACGATATTGTAGGTTTTATCCGATAAGTCTATGGGGTCATCCCATAAACTGGCGGGATTGTAATGGTCCGGTGGGAGATTATTGTATTCTTTGCAGGCGGTCATGCAGGCTTTGCAACCGATGCAAAGATTGGCGTCGTAAAGGATGCCTAATGCTTCTGGTAACCGTGCATTAGGTTCCCGGGCCGACACCGGCAGCGGACTGAGATTCGACGCCAACATTAATCCACCGCCGGCCGCAGCTTTCAAAAAATTTCTTCTGCTCAGTCCCATGGCTAGTCCTCTTTGGGTTTTGGCGGTGTGTCAGATTCTTTGTCCTTGCCGATTCTCGCGGCCGTAACCGCTCCCGCTCCCAGGGCCGCCCCGGCCAGGGCCGCCACCACGCCCACCGTGGCCGCCGATGGTCCGTGACCTCTGGGCGCCTCAATGGGTGCATAGGTCTCCGGCGAGGTTAAACGTAAGGCCCGGCCTCCCAAACGAACCTCGCCGCCCTCCGCCGTCTCATAGGCCGGGACCGACGGGGCCACATATTGCAGACTGGCCATGGCCGGGATGGCTTCCGTAAAGCCGACGCCTTTCTCGGAACACCCGAAGCAGGGGCAGCCGGTTCCCACCGGCCAGCTCCGGGCCCCGACGTCACCAAAAAGCACGGCCGGACAGTTGTTGTACGTCACCGGCCCTTTGCAGCCAAGTTTATACAGACACCAACCCCGGCGGTGGCCTTCGTCATCATATTCCAGGGCAAATCTGCCGGCATCGAAATGCGGACGGCGCTCGCAGCCTTCATGAATGAGACGGCGGTAGGCGAACATCGGCCGGTTTTTATCATCCAGGTCGGGCAGTTTCTTGAAAGTTACGATATAGAGCACTGTAGAGAGGAAATTGTAGGGGTTGGGGGGACACCCGGGGATGTTGATTACTTTGAATTTATCCCCGAGAGCTTCCTGGGCCGACACTGCCCCGGTGGGATTGGGAAGTGCCGATGGAATACCGCCCCAGGCCGCAGCAGGAACCGATGGCTACAATAGCCGCAGCTTTTGGGGCGGTCTCCCGCAAGATATCCAATACCGGCCGGCCTCCCACCATGCAATAAATGCCGCCATCCTTCATGGGTATGGCGCCCTCGGTTACTAGAATAAACTTACCCTCATTTTCCTTGATGGATTTCTTCATGGCGTCTTCGGCCAGGTGACCTGAGGGGACGCTCAAGGCTTCATGATAATCTAATGAGATCAGGTCGAGGATGAGGCTTTCTACGGTTGGATGGGTCGAGCGGAGCAGCGTTTCGGTGCAGCCGGTGCATTCCTGGCCGGATAACCAGATGACCGGCGGACGTTTGGCTGCCGCCACGGCTTCAGCAATTTTAACCCCCATTCCCAGAGGCAGCCCCATACTGGCTGCCGCCAATGAGCAAAATTTGAGGAAATCCCTTCGGGAAACAATGCCAAATTGACTCGGAAGATGCTCAAATTCCTTGTCTTTCATACGTCCTCCGGCTGTAATGTAATTAACTATTTATAATATTTGTAAGTTCTAACCCTCCAATAAAAAAATTTCATTTATCCTTTATACTCCGATTGTATTAGAGAGATCAAAGAGAAAATTAATTTGTGAAAATTTTATTTTAATTCCCGGAAATTCTCATTTTTACTCACTGTGATCTGGCCTGGGACAATGGAATTAATATTTTTATTTTTTCCAGTCTGTGGTATTAAAAGACTATTCAGCCTCAGAAATCCAACCGCCCAAATTATTTATAATTCGACTAACTGGAAGGAGGGACTGCCTTTCCCGAATCCTTCTTGCCGTTGTTTTATGCTTTCATGCCGCGGGTGGGAATATTCGAAAGAAGAAATACCTGCTTTGGGGTTCGGTGTCATGGCCGCCTTAACCATGAATAAAAAAAATATCCTGCTGGTGGATGACGATACCCAATACCTCTCCCTGGGACAGGAATTGCTGGAATATTTCGGGTATCATGCCCAGACCGCCTCCCGGGCCGCTGAGGCCCTGGAAATACTCCGCCGGCAGCAGGGGCGAATTGATTTAGTTATCATGGATATTAATCTGCCTCAGATTGATGGGTATCAATTGCTGCACCAACTGAAAAATATTGTCCCTGAAATCAAAGTTATTATCGCTTCGGGTTTTATCGGGCGCGAGGAAATGGAAAAATTCTGGCGCGCTGGGGTTGCCGGCCTGATCCATAAACCTTTTCGGGCCGCACAGCTTCAGGCAGCGATTATTAATGTCCTGGAGGAATAACAGTCTGCCCGGTGGAGGCGTTTTTGGTCCAGGGAGGAAGATAGCAGAATAACCTGGCTCCCGGTTGTGACAGCTCCAGTTGCTTTGTCCACCCTTGACCCAGGAGCTTTGCCACGAAACTTTCCACAAAGGCCTCGGTTTCAAAATGGGAAAAAATTAACCAGAGCCGCTCAATCTGCAGCAAACGCCCCAAGGGCAGAGGTAAGCAGGTGTCATGGCAGGATTGGCCCCAGATAATGTTTTCCTGGGGACCCTGATAATAGAAGGTGAAAGGATCTATGGCAAAATAATACACATAAATGGCGTCTCCGGACTGCCTGTGGGTTTGCAGGTAATGCACCAAAGGTGCAATTGTCTCCCGGTTTGCCTGGGGGTGGAGATTTTCCTGCCAGAGTTTTACCGGTTGCAGCCAGATGATGACCACCACTGCGAAAAGGATCGCCGCCCATCTGCGCCAGCTTCTTAAAGACCAGTTGCCATAACTTGTTGCATCAAAATCACTATTTGTATCTATGCTATTTGTATCTATGCTACTTTTATTTATGCTATTTGTATCTAAACTATCTTTATCTAAAGGGGAAAGGCTATTTTTTTCTTTCCCCTCTCCCCTTGAGGGGAGAGGGTCAGGGTGAGGGGTGAATAATATCTTGTTATCTGCACCATCCTTTCCCCCCCACAACCAGCCAAAAATTGCCGCGATGCCGGCCCCGGTCACCACATACAGCATGGGTGCAGTGAACATCATTAAACGCACCCCGTTGGCGTGACCCATGAATGGATAACGCTCGGCGAAGGCGGCAGCCAGGGCCACCAGAATCGGCCCTGAAAAATACCAGATAACCCGGGCCTTACGTTCCTGGTAAAAAAAATGCAGGCCCGCAATCAGAAAGACCAGACCCAGGGGCGCCCCCCAGTCCATTGAAAAAATAACGCCCGAACCGGCTCAGGCCCGCTCCCAGCCAGCAGGCAAAATTCCAGCCGCTGGTAACATCGGGAAAATCACACTGCCAGTAAACCAGGAGCTCCGGATCCACCTGAGAGCGAAAGAAAAACCAATAGTATCCCAAAAAGATCACACCCAGGGCCAGGAAAGATAAAATTATACTTTGCCGCTGCTGCGGCAGTTTCCACCATAAAACCGGTGCCGCCACCGGTATCATAAACACCAGCGTGTGCGAAAAACCTAATCCGACTGCCAGCAGGGCGGTAAACCACAGCCAGCCATCCCGTCCCTGCCGCTGCAATTGCCTTTCCACCAGATAAAAAATCAGGACGGCAAAGAAGATGTCGGCACTGTATTGTTTTAATTCTTTAGAGAAATAAACGAATCGCTCCGAAACGCTGCTCAGAAAAAAAACTGTCAAAGCGTGCCGGGGCGGGAGTAAAATCCGTAACAGGGGCCACAAGAGTATCAGGGTTCCCAGACCCAGGAGGCAGGAGGTTAAGCGTAATACCGTTTCGCTCCGGCCAAGCGTCTGAACCATGCCCCACACCGTGAGCAGATACAACGGCGGCGTCGACTTTCCCGCCTGCAGCGCCGCGCCCGGCGTCGGTTGGATCGCGGCCAGGGCTACCCAGGCCTCGTCCGTCCAAAGATTCCTCTCTCCCAGGTCGTAGACCCGAAAAAAAATTCCCAGGGCGAGAATAACCAGAAAAAAACTGACAACAATTTTTGTTTGACCGGACGGCGCCATATGCGGTCAGAGGTAATCTAATTGTGCGGCTTGTCTTCTGCATTTCCTGGAGGTCGGTTTATTTCTTCTAAATGGCCTGATTTAGCAATGAAATTTTGTCTGCTTGAGCTATAATACTTCAAATCCTGAAGATTCACAAGGCGCTTAAGTCCGGCCGCCGACGAGCCGGGTTGCCCTTGGGAACCCAATATCCCGCCGGGCTTTGCCTGGCCACCTTAAAAAATGACCTCCAGGAAAAAAATTAATCATCCCGTTATCTGGCCGCCTCCGTTAAAACCCGGGGACCTGCTGGCCGTCGTCGCACCGGCCAGCCCGGTGGACCGGGACCTTTTTGCCGCCGGGGCCGCCATCCTCGAGTCCTGGGGCTTTCGCCTTTCTTATGGGCCGGAAATATTCGCTTTCCGACCATACCAGGCTGCCGCCGACCTGGAAGTTTGCCAATTCCTTCACCAAGCCTTGCTCAATCCTGAAGCCGCCGGCATTATCTGCGCCCGCGGGGGCTATGGCACGCTGCGAATTCTGGAACACCTGGATTTCACGCGCCTGGCCGCGCCTCCCAAATACCTCATCGGGTTCAGCGATATTACCAATCTCCTCTGCCTGTTCTCCCAACGCACCGGTGTTGTCACTTTCCATGGTCCCAACGTGGCTCATCTGGGAGAAATAACCTCCCCGGCCAAAGAACAATTTTACCGGATGCTCACTTCTCCGTCCGCCGACCTGTTCTCTTTCCGAGAGCTGCACGTCCTGGCGCCCGGCCAGGCTGGCGGACCTTTAATCGGCGGCAATCTGACCACTCTCTGCTCTCTGGTGGGCACTCCCTATGCCCTGCCTCTGGCCGGCAAGGTGTTATTTGTGGAAGACCACAACGAGGCGCCGTATCGCCTGGACCGGATGCTCCAGCAACTCCGCCTCTCAGGCAGCCTGAAGGGCATTAAGGCAATAATTCTGGGAAGTTTCACCTGCTGCGGTGACCTCCAGCAAGTCTGGGACATTTTCGCCGCCCTGGGAGAATCGCTCAAAATTCCGGTCCTGGCCGGCCTCCCCGCCGGTCACCAACCGGATAATTTCACGCTGCCCATCGGCGCCAATGGTTGAGGTGGATTCAAAAAATAATACAGTATCCTTAGCCGTAAATTGTTTTGACGGCACAGCCTGGTTCGGTTCGCCGCCTGTGCAAAAAATAGCTGTATAGGAATCTTTAATCCATGGAATTTAACTGGTTACCCGATTATCCGAAGTGCTACCTAAAGCGGAATTAACAGACATGCCAATGCCGTGAACAGCTTTAAATAATCCGATGATATCTCTCATGCCGACATCCATTGCCGTTTCATACCTTAACCGGTTATCTTCTTTATTCGTCTTCTTTTTTCTCTGCCTTCGTATGTTAAGGCTGGACAATTCGCTCCGGCTGACAGTCAAATCTCGCCCGCGGAAAAATTTGTTCGTGGACAAAGTGGCCGCCGGTCAGGTGGCCGATCTTCAAGAAGCCTTTGGGCCGGCGCCGGAAAAGCGGCGACTGCGGGCTGCCTTCCTGGAAGCCCTGCTTACCGATGCCCTGCCCAATGTCAAAGTACATCGCAGCGGCATATACCTCCTGAATGCCGTGATAACTGATCCTCTCAGCCTTGAGTTCGCCGAAGTGCCCCATGCCGTCTTTCTGGTTTCCTGCCGTTTTGAGGCCCCGGCAAATTTTAGCGGTGCCTCTTTTAAAAAAAGCCTCAGTCTCAAAAAAGTGGAATTCTCCGGACCGGTGAATTTTTATCGCCTGAAAGTGGCGGTGGATGCTTTTTTCGGTGAGACTGTTTTTGCCGATCAAACTAATTTTGGCGGCGCCGACATCGGCGGCACCTTGACCCTCTCCGGGACTAGATTTCTTAACTCAAAACAAGAAGCTAATTTTAACGGCCTCAACGTCGCCCAAAGTCTTGCTCTCAAGCAGGCGGTCTTTGCCGGTCCGGTGGATTTCACCGGTGCTCGGGTCGGCGGCGAGTTCAATGCCGCCCGGGCCAGGTTTGAGAGTCCAACCGCCAAAGCTAATTTTAACGGCATCAAGGTATCCCAGCATGCCTCCTTCGTAAGTGCCGCCTTTGCCGGTCCGGTGGATTTAAGCGGTGCCGAGATCGGCGGCGAATTCTACGCCGATGGGGCCCAGTTTACCAACCCGGAACAGGTGGCCAGTTTCAACGGTTTCCGGGTAAATCAGCGAGCCAACTTTGAAGGGACTGTTTTTCAAGGCCCGGTGGATTTCACCCGGGCGTCATTTGGCGGCATGCTGCTCTTTAGTCAGGCGAAATTCCTGCATCCCGGAACCAAAGCCAATTTTTCCGGCTTTAAGGCGGAGCAGCACGCCTTTTTCAGCGACACCAGCTTTCAAGGAGGCCTCTCCCTGGTGGGGGCGCAATTAAAGCATCTCATGCTCAATGGCAGCCCCGAGGCGCGGCTTACCTATTCCGAGGTCAATCTTGACGCCGCCCAAATAGATTTTTCCCTGATTCTGGGGGATTTAAACATTGAATCAATTCAAGCCGCTCGTCTGCGGGTCAATGGCCCCGCCATCTTCAAGAACGTCAACCTGACAGGCAGGGCTGATCTACGGGACAGCAGTTTTGCCGGCCTGAAATTTATCGGAGTCAACTGGCCGCCGCCACGGGACGCGGTTTGGATCGAAGGAATGACTTTTCAGAGTATCAGCGCCGGCGAGGGGCCCAATGACTGGCGCAAGCTCCTGACCTGGCTGAATCACAGCCGTTTCGATTCCCGCAGCTATAATCAACTGGAGGAATTTTTCAAACGCGGCGGCTATGGCGACCGGGCCGACGAGATCTTTATTCAGGCCAATCGCCGGGAGACCATGGAAAAATGGTGGCGGCCCACCAACCTGGCCACCCTGATCTTTTGGGACTTCCTGACCGGTTACGGCCGCAAACCCAGCCGGACCTTCTGGATCAGTCTGACCATCGTCTTCATCGGCTGCTTTGTCTTCGACCCCAGGATGTTTGATTCCAGCTTTCTGGAAAACTGGCAATGGCTCTCCCAGGGCACCAGATTTCGGGAAATTACCGTGCGTTTCTTTCTCAGTCTGGATGAATTCCTGCCGGGCGTTGATCTGGGTCTGGCTAAATTATGGCAGCTTTCCCGGGTCTCGTTCCCCACTCTGCTCTATTACCATTTTCATAAGCTCTCCGGCTGGATTCTCATCCCCATCGGCCTGGCAGCTATTTTCAGCAAGTTTAAGTAACGTCTATAATGAAAATTACCCCTGGCTAAAAAAATTTTCTTCCTTCGTGTGCTGAGTTAGACTGCTGCGGGCGAAGGTTTTCCTTTAGAGGCTGCTTTTATGACCACCCCCGAAGAATTCCGCACCGGCCGACACGGCATCCCTCTGGCGCTGGGTGACGAACTGCCGGAATGCTGCAATCAATGTGTGTATCTGGTGTATGAAGAGTTCACCGTCTGCTTTGTCGAAGACCCCTTCTATTATTACTGCGCCTATAATTGGCCGGATAAACTGACCGACACCGTGCCGCCCTGCCTGGAAACAACCGGGCCGTCTGCCTGATTAAGGGAAGCCCAAGAGTCCGGAGTTCAAACCTGAGTATTGCTGCCGAAAACTGCATTATTGAACTTGCATTTCGGAATAAAATTGCGATAAAAAATATCCAGTAAGCATCCCGGAACACGGTGCAATTCCGTGGCGGTCCCGCCGCTGTAATCGGGGACGGGTGGATTGAGGGGAAACCCGGTCACTGTGAAGGCACACCTTCATGGGAAGGCTGATCCATCCGGCTGATCCGAGAGCCAGAAGACCTGCTTGCAAATAACATTTGAACTGCCGATGGCAAAGGGAGTTCCGACTTGTGCGGAATTCCCTTTTTTTATTGGCCTAAACCCAAACACCACACATCATGAGGAGGAAGAAGAGATGCAACAGATCAATCCCAACCCGGCAGAGAAAAACACCGTCAAAGTTTCCAAACCCATCGGCTTCCGCTATAGCTGCGGCCTGAACGGCAGCAATACCGGCCTGTCCCATTACATCCTGTTGGACAAGAAAAACTAACTACGAGGTCATCTAATTGAATCTGGCAATTAATGTAGCCGGGGCCTGCACCAATGTGGGGGCGGGCCCCCGTTTTGACTTATTGGACATCGGCCATCCGAGATTATGTCGCGGTGGTGGAAGCTGACAGCGCCTTCTGGACTCTGGCTCCCAAAGATCAGGCGGTCTCTTTTCTCCTGGGCGAAGAACTGGCCCGGGCCTTTGCCGAACGAAAAGAGCGCTTTGATCAGGAAATGCAGGCCCTGCGTTTCGGCCTGACTCCCTCTGCCGTCTATTTCAACCCCACCGAGCGCTGCAATCTCAATTGCCGGTACTGTTATCTTCCCGAGGACATGCGGCGCCAGGGTGTAGATATGGCCGAGGCGGACTTGCATAAGGCCCTGGAAATTCTGGGTTCTTATTTTCAGTCCAGTATGCCCGAGGGCTCGGTGCCGCCCCAGATCATTTTCCACGGCAGTGAACCCTTACTTCGAAAAGAAATCATCTTCCCTGCCATTGCAAAATTCGGCCGGCGCTTCCGTTTCGGCATTCAAACCAATGCCACCCTGCTGGACGACGAGGCCTTAACATTCATCCGGGACCACGAAGTCAGTCTGGGAATTTCCCTGGACGCCCACCTGGCCGAGATCAATGACCAGACCCGGCGGACCTGGGGAGACAAGAGCGTTTTTGGTCAGGTGAGCGGGGTCTTGCAAAAGCTTGCCGGGTATGCCAACTACAGTGTCATCTGCACCGTGACCCAGTCGAACGTGGCCCATCTTACCGACATCGTCGATTTTTTCCATGGCCATGAGGTCGGGGTCGCCATGCTCAATCCGGTCCGCTGTACCCAGGTTGGCGGCCAGTTGGCCAAACCGGCTGACCACATTCTGGCCCGGCACTTTGTGGCCGCCCTGGACCGCGCCTATGAGCTTTATCAGCAGACCGGGCGCCGCCTGGTCATTGCCAATTTTGCCAATATCCTCATCGGTATCGCCGCACCCACGGCCCGGCGCCTGATGTGTGATATCTCACCCTGCGGCGGCGGGCGCTGCTTCTTTGCCGTGGCCGCCACCGGTGATCTTTTCCCGTGCAGCGAATTTATCGGGCTGCCGGAATTCAAGGGCGGCAATGTCTTTGACGATAACCTGCCCGAGGTCCTGACTTCCCCGCCGTTCCGTCAGGTCAGCGGCCGCAAAGTTGAAGATTTTGAGCCCTGCGGCAGTTGCGCCATCCGCCACTTCTGCGGTTCCCCGTGTCCGGCGGAGGTCTTCACCACCAGCGGCACCATGCACGCCCCGGCCCCCTACTGCGAGTTTTATATCGAACAGGTAAAATACGCCTTCCGGGTACTGGCTGATGATCGGCTGGACGGGTTTTTATGGGAAGGCTGGAACAACGGTACTGAGAAGATTTTTGGCCTCTAACTAAATATGTTAAGATCGGTTCCCAGGTTTCCCTCCTGGGAACCCAAAACGTATCCAAACTTCACTGCTCTTTGGCGCACTCCAATGAGCGTGTCAATTATTACCATAAACCTTAAACCTTGATACCTTGAACTTTAAACTTTATACTTTGCCTTTCTTCCCTCACATACCCAACGCCTCCCGGGCCTTCGGCACTGTCTGCTCCGGACTTACCTTATACCAGGCCTGGACGATCTTGCCGCCTTCATCAATGAGAAAAGCCGACCGGATGATCCCCATATACTTCTTCCCATACATGGATTTTTCCCCCCAGACGCCGTAGGCCTCAGCCACGGCATGGTCCGGGTCCGAGAGCAGCGGGAATCCCAGAGAGTGTTTGGTGTCGAATTTTTTCTGCAAATCCACCGGGTCCGGGCTGATCCCCAGGGCCGTGACTCCCAAATCGGCTAACTCAGTCCTGGCATCCCTGACGCTGCACGCCTGCTTGGTGCATCCTGAAGTCAAAGCCTTCGGATAGAAGAACAGCAAGATTTTTTTCCCTTTAAAATCTGTTAACCTCACCATTTGTCCCTGTTGGTCCGTAAGCGCGAATTCCGGCGCCTGATCCCCAGATTTTAGCTGCGGCATAGTGTATGCTCCTGAATATTAATGATCTTCCCTTTACCTCATTCATAGATGTCTCAATAAACCGTATCATCCTACATATTTTATTCAATTTTGTGGTTTTCTCAAGCCGTTGATAGCATTAACATAATAATTTTTATGTAATGCACTGTATTGTCTTAGAAATTAGGAATAGTTCTCAAGTAGCAACTGGCAAAAATAATTTGAACCAAAGCTAAAAATAGGGTATAGTTAAACAGATTGCGATCCATTTTTAAGGAGGAAATGCCTATGGCCAAGGGAGTACTCCGCCTCTCCGCAGTCCTTTTGCTGGCGGTCCTGGGCTCGCTGCTGTCGGTAACCATGGCGGCGGCCAGGGAGCGGGCCTGCGTCCCCTTCCATCTCAAGACCGAAGATGGCAAAATCATTAACCCCCTCACCGGCGAAAATGCCGATCAACCTTACAGCCCGCGCCAGACCTGCGGCGCCTGCCACAATTACGATGAAATAACCAAAGGCTACCATTTCCAACAAGGGTGGGACAGAATCAAGGATGATTATAATCCCAAAAGGCCGTGGGTGCTCTCCGACGGCATGCTGGGCAAGTTCTGACCTCCTTCCTTTCGCCAGTTGGCGAAGAAAAAGAACAATAATCCTGATGAGATCGACATTGCCATGTTCGAATGGGTAGGCGGCGGTCCCACCGATCCCAAGAACATCGGCGTGCCGTTCTGCGGCGGCTGTCATCCCGGTGGCGGCGGCCTGGAGTTCGATCGGGACGGCAAGCGCTACGATCAGCGGCTGAAAGCTGAGCCTGGTTTGGCCCAATCCCTGGACGGCGATTATTATAAAAGCAAGTGGGACAAATCGGGAGTAGTGGAAGCCGACTGTTTGCTCTGCCACCTGCCGGGTTATGACTTCCCCGAACGCAACAAGCAGTTGAAAATGCTGAACTACAAATGGGCCTCCACCGCGGCCTCGGGCATTGGCCAGGTATCCGGCTTTGTTAAAGATGACCAACAGCCCAAGGTAAGTTACAACAAGAGGCTTTTCAACGAAGACGGCAAGATCGTCCTGGATCTGGCCTATCCGCCCCCTCCGGAAAATTGCAATTTCTGCCATGGGATGTCGGATTCCAAAAAGCGGGGCTTTTCCTGGAACGATCGCAAGAACTTTGATATCCACAACTCCCGGGGCATGGGGTGCGCTGATTGCCATCCCGCCGCTGAAAATAAGAAGCTGAAGGTGGAAAAGATCCAGCATCAATTTGCCAAAGGCGACGAAAACGTCTCCAGCGTCAGGGATGATCTGGATAATACCATCAAGACCTGCAAGGGGTGCCACAGCGAAGGTTACATGGGCGCCCCCCGGCCGCAGCACCTGAGTATCAGGCCGAACCACCTGGATAAGCTGGCCTGTGAAGTCTGCCACATTCCCACTCTGCATATTGCGGGGGGAGAGGGGTTTGACGTTACCACCGGCGCCATGGTGAATTATCCTAAATTCAACCTGGAGGATTTAGCCAACTCACCGAAGAAGATCGGCGATTATTTTGACTGGCATCCCCGGTATAGCCGGAACAAACAGAGTCAACTGATCCCGGTGAACGCCCTCCTGGGGGTGTTTTACTCCAACCTCGATAAAGACGGGATCAATTATCCTCTCTTCGGCCGGGAAAATAAAAAGGCCTACGAGAAAATCAAGGATCAGTTGAAACCCAAGAACCCCATGAAACCCGAGCTCCATACGCCGGAACAGATTAAACTGATGCTGACCTCCCTCAGTCAGACGCTCCAGGGAAACAAGCGCTTCCAGCAGATCAAACCCTATTATCATAAAGGCGGTATGAAATACTACCTCGATGACAAGGGTGAAGTGGTGCGGGAAGAGGATCACACCTGGGCCGGCCACATGGAAGGCTTCAATATCAACCATAACGTTGCTCCCGCCGGCCTGGCTCTCGGGGCCAACGGCTGCGGCGACTGCCATTCCTCCGAAGCCCACATGTTTAAAGGGCCAGATCGTCACCGATATGTTCGGGCCGCCGGACGGCAAACCCCTGACCATCAGTTCGGGCAAGTTGTTCGGCTGTCAGCCCTGGGCCTTTTATCTGAACCAGTTCCATCAGCTCTATCTCACCCCCTACGTCAGCATCTTGATGCTCCTGCTGGTCTTCGGCCTGGTGCTGCACTACACCGGCCAGGGGCCGAAGGTGGCCGATTTCCATGAAGCTCCGGCGGAAATCACCTGGTTCCCGCTGGCCGAGCGCTGGACCCACCTGTTCCGGATGGTGAGCTTCCTGATATTGGCCTTCACCGGTTACATCTTCTTCTTTAATCAGGTGACCCTGCTCCGGATGTCTTTCGGCACTCCCGGAACTGCGGTAGTGATCCACTGGGTGGTGGGGCTTATCTTCATCGCCGCTTCGGTGGCCAG
Organism: uncultured delta proteobacterium; assembly: GCA_963789385.1. Taxonomy (GTDB): domain Bacteria; phylum Desulfobacterota; class Desulfobaccia; order Desulfobaccales; family Desulfobaccaceae; genus Desulfobacca. The sequence continues at coordinate 221,926 of CAWBKT010000038.1, forward strand.
TGTCTTTATCTGGGGCAAATACGCCAAATTCCAGCCCTATGATAAAGAGTGGCTGGCCAAAAAGGGCGGCTATCTGGGCGGCAAGGAAGTGGAAGTGCCCGCCGGTCACATGAACGCCGGGCAGAAGATCTTCTTCTGTCTCACCACCATCCTGACCCTGATCATGGGCGTCACCGGGGTGCTGCTCATCTTCAAGAGCAGCCTGCCGCTGACCTTTAACTGCCTGATGTCCACCATTCACGGCTTCTTTGCCGTGGTCTTCGTGGCGGCCATCATCGCCCACGCCTACCTGGGCACCATCGCCAACCCCGGCACCTGGCGGATCCTGGTGGACGGCAAAGTCAGCCGCAACTGGGCCAAAAAGCATCACTCGGTCTGGTATAAGGAGCACGTCGAAAAAGAAGGGCAGGGCCGGAAGCCTGAAGCTATAGTAACTAACTGCAATCATTAACAAAAGCCCCGGCAGATATGCCGGGGCTTTTTTGTCCGGAGTGGCCTGTTAGGTTGGTTGCATTTCTTCCATGATGACATAAGTGGTGGGAAAAACGGCCAAAGGATCCAACAGCATAAAGGTTGCTGCCATATTGAAATAATTCCAGGTTAATCGTTCCGGAGTGACGGTATCCGGAATCAAGGCCAGCGTCAGGTGGAGATGGGGCGGGACCGCGGTTTTTTTCTGGTCCGGGGCCGAGATTGCGGCAATGATTTCTCCCGCTGCAACCGATTTTCCTTCTGCCAGGCCTTCTTCGGGTGCAGTATGGCCGAAGGCGGTGTATAACCGGCGGCCGGCAATCGGTTCCATATCGTGGGCCACAAAAATCGATTGGCCCAGAAAATCCCGGCTGATTTTGACGATCCGGCCGGGGCAGGGGACCGGTATAACGATAGTCTGATCGAGGCTCCGGCGGCGGCCGGCCATATCTTCGAACCAGCAAAGATCCAGGCCTTCATGAGGGTTGGACCGGGGCTGCTCGCCGCCCCACCATTGCTGCCGGGCCTGAAAGAGCATGCCGGGATGAAAAATCCACTGCTTAAAGCCGGCCAGTCGGCCACGGTTGGCCGCCAGCAGATACTCAAAGAATCGGCCGGCCAGGCGGCTTTTAGGAATTGTCATAATCTTTCAGTGCCCTAATTTTTTTCTCGGCCCCAAATACCTGACATGATTTTATAACAATAAATCGGCCAAAATGACACTACCGGTAAAATTTTCTCCGAAATAAATCTTCTCCCAAAGGGTGAAAAAATAAGCCGTCAGACTCTTTACATAAAAGATAATATATTTATAATTTAAATAATAATTAAAAATAAAGATGATTCTTTAAAAAAGCCACGAAGGAGGAGGCAGGTATGAGCTTTTCTAACCTGTTGGATAAAACCTATCACGTTATCATCAAACGCCTGCTGGACACCGGACAGGCCCCTCATTTTACCGAGCTGGCGGTGGAGTTGGGGATTTCGGTGGAGGAGGCCAAAAAAGCGCTTCATGACCTGATGGCTGTCGGGGTGCCGGGGCTCTGGTTGTTTCCGGAAACCGATTATATCAGCAGTTTTGCCCCGTTCAGCAACCTGCCGACGCAGTACCGGATCTCGGTGGGAGGGGAACAGAAATGGTTTGCCCAGTGAGGATTTGAAGCGCTGGCAGTCTGCTGGCTTTTTCCGGGGAAGACGGTGCAGATCGACGCCCCCTGTCTTGACTGTGGCCAACCGGTGCAGGTGACCATGCAGGATGGCAAAGTTTTAAAAACCGACCCGCCGGGTATTATGGCTTATGTGGCGGTGCCTTTTGCCAAGTGGCTGGCTCGGCTGCCCTTTGCCTGAAGCACCATGAACCTCTTCCGGTCGGAAGAGCACATCCGCCACTGGGCCAGGTTCGATCCTGCTACGGCAGAAGGTATCCTGCCGCTGGAGGATGTGGTCAGGGTATTCTCGGGAAGCATGTTTCGCCGACGCCTGGACCACGATTACGTCACCCGCCTTGAGGAACATCTGCAGGAATTCCTCGGCGACCTGGCGGAAATCGGCAAAACCCGCCCATTCTGGTCGCCGGGGGGTATTTGAGGGGAATGATAATACCGGAAACCGAAGGGTAGGGCGGGAAAGCAGAGCGCCTCTCGCCTTTAAAAGACCAAGACCAGGGGTAGGGGCCAGTTCTCATGGAAATTTGCCGCTACTTTCTTGGGAGATTGAGCGATAAGAGCAGATATCAGACTGTTATCATAATAACTTTGTGGATTAGAATATCTATCCTGGACGCCGGTCGGCTCAGCCTCGATTTCTTAAATGCCGTGGGCACCGGCCGGCAGCCCCTGAAGACAGTGCTGTTGCCGGGATGACGGCCGCCCAGGGCATTATTCCTCTTTTAAAATCACGGCCACATGCGGCTGTATGGCCCGCCAGGCCGGGTAGGCCCCGGCGGCCAGGCCCAGGAAAATGACCAGGAGCAGCGTCTGCCAGTACACCGCCGGCGTCAGGAACAGATGGATGGTCCAGCCGAAGGCCTGTTTGTTGATGACCAGGATGAGCAGCAGGGCCAGGAACGAACCGGCCAGGGCGCCCAGGATATAACTGAGAAAACTGGCCAGGCCGGATTCCACCAGCACCATGCCCATAATCTGCCCCCGGGAGGCCCCCAGCGCCTGGAGCAGGGCCAGTTCCCGTTCCCGCTCCATGACCAGCACCAGGAACGTGGTGATGATGCCGAAGATGGCCACCAGCACCGCCACGCCCTCCAGGGCGTAGGTCAGGGCGAAGGTTTCATCGAAGATTTGTAAAATGCCGTTTTTCAGCTCCTGGTGCGACAGGGCCACCAGACGGTAGCGGCCCTGATACGTCTGCCGCAGGTGCTCCTGGAATTCTTTTACCTGGGACTGGTCCTTGAGGAAAATCCGGACCGCGTTTAAATGCTGATCCTGCCAGAATTGCCGCAACAGGTTGATATCCATCCAGACCGAGGCGCCGTCGGTGCGATAATCATAGAACACCCCGGCGATCTGCAGTTGGCGGGGGCCCACCGGCGTCGGCAGGGTCAGCCAGTCACCTTCTTTGACCCCGAAGGTCTCCGCAAAAGGCTCGGACACCAGCACCTGCCCGGTCTGGCCGGCCCTGGCCACCGTTTCCTCGGAGCCTCCCTGGCGGAACCACAGGCCGCCATGGCGCGCCAGGACGTCGAAACTGCCGCCGATGGCCAGGATATACCGGTCCCGGTACGGCAGCCGGACCGAACGATAATAATAAAGTTCGGCCACCCGGGGGTCCTGCTGCAAATCCTGCAGGATCTCCGGGGGCAGATATTGATCGTAGCTGGAGGTGGAAAAAACCGCCGGCCCGAAAAAAATGTCGCCGCTGATGGATGTGTTCACCCAGTCCTCCACCGTCTGGCGGAAGGAGCCGATCATCACCACTACCGCGATGACCAGCCCCAGGGCCGTGGCCAGGGCGGCGATGCTCACCGCCGTCCGGCTCAGGGAACCGGACAGGTAGCGGCAGCCCATGTCGCCGGCAAAACCGAAATAATGCCGGAAAACGGGGGCTAACTTCCGGCCCAGCCACCAGGCCGTTAAAGGTGTGAACAGGGAAAAACCCAGGAGGATCAGAAAGGCTGACAGAAACGCCGGCCAGGGCATCCCCTGATCCACCTTGAGCATGGCGCCGAGGCCGGCCAATCCCAGCACGGCCAGGCCCAGATAGAAACTGGAGGCGGTCCATTTTTCCAGCTTTTCTTCCAGTTCCTCTTTGTACCAGACCGCCCTGACTTTGGTCCGGGAAGCCTCCCGGGCCGGGACCCAGGAGGCCAGCACCGTGGCGGCCACGGCCAGAACCCAGGCCTGGAGAAAGACCTGCCCCTCCAGCCAGATCTCTCCGGCCGGCACCGTCTGATACAGCGAGGTCAGATTTTGGGCCACCATGGCCAGGGCGGCTTGGGCCATGGCCCCGCCCAGCACCAGGCCGAGGAGCCCTCCCAGCATGCCGCTCATGGCCCCCTCCAGGAGAAAGAGCACCATGACCTGGCCCCGGGTCATCCCCAGGGTCCGCAGCAGGCCGATCTCCCGGCGCCGGCGCACCACCGACAGGGTCACCGACTGGTAGATCAGGAACATGCCCACAAACAGGGCGATGGCGCTGAGCACCGACAGGTTGAGGCGATAGGCGGCCACCAGGCCGGCCATGTATTTGGCCTGGGCCCCCGGCGTGGCCACCTCCACCCCCGGCGGCAGGGCCTGCCGGAGCTGCGCCGCCGCCGCGTCAAAATCGCCATGGACGATGAGGTCCACATAATCCAGACGGCCGTTGCGGTCCAGCATCTCCTGGGCCTGCCCCACGTCCATAAGCATCAGGGCCCCGTCCAGGGGGTAAAGATTGCCGGGAGTGCTGAAGATTCCCGCCACCTGCAACTGCTGGATCCTGGCCCCCACGGCCGCGGTAAACGTGTCGCCCGGAGAAAGGTGCAGGCGGGCGGCCAGGGGAGCGCTGAGCATGACCTGGCCCGGTTTGGTCAGGAAGTCCAGAAAAGCCTGCTGGTCCAGGTTGGCACCGGTCTGAAAATGATAATCCCGCAGGGGACCTTCGGAAAAAGGATCGATGCCCAGCAGCAGGACCGGCTGAGCTTCCGGCCCTTTTATGTCCGCCATGGTTTCGATCACCGGGGCGGCAAATTTTACCTCCGGCAGCCGCCGCACCATGGGAAACAATCCCTCATCCAGGGCGGCGCCGGGGCTTTGGAGCCGCAGTTGGGCCTTCCCGGCCACCGCCGCCACCCCGGTCTGAAAACTCTTAAAGGCGCTGCTGGAGGCCAGGGCAATGCTAAGATAGACTGCCGTGCCCAGGGCAATGCTGAGAATGCCCAGAAGACTTCTGCCGGGATGCTCGTGCAGGTGCCGGAAAGGGAGGCGCAGGAGCCAGAGGTTCATAAACTAAGCCGCCCGTCCTGCATTTTGATGACGCGGTCGGCATATTGGGCCGCTTCCAGCGCATGCGTCACCATGACCACGGTCAACCGCTCCTGCCGCTGCAGATCGCTGAAAAGCTGCAACACCTGGGCAGCGTGGCTGGAATCCAGATTGCCGGTGGGCTCATCCGCCAGCAGCAGGGCCGGCTGGTTCACCAGGGCCCGGGCAATGGCGGCCCGCTGCATTTCGCCTCCGGAAACCTGGTGCGGTTTGTGGTCCCGGCGGTGGCTGAGATTGACCCGCCCCAGCCATTCCGCCGCCAGCCGCAGGGCCTCATCGGACCGCGTGCCCCGCAGGATTTGAGGCAGCGCCACATTCTCGATAATGGTCAACAGGGGCATCAGGTTAAAAGTTTGAAAGACGATGCCTACCTGGTTCCGGCGATACTGCGTCAATTGCTCTTCATTAAACCGGCTCAGGTTCTTGCCCCGAAACAGAATACTGCCGGCCGAGACGCCTTCCAGCCCGCCGATGACATGCAGCAGGGTGCTCTTGCCGCAGCCGCTCTTGCCGGTCACCGCCACAAATTCACCGTCAGTTATCTCTAAATTGATATCCTGGAGGGCCTTGACCTGCTCCGCGCCCTGACGGTAGGTTTTAGTGACATTTTGCAGGATGATGAGGGGTTGTGGTTTCGTAAGGGGGATTTCGTCTTGTTTACCGAGTTGATTCGTCACATTTAGCCTCTGTTCCCCAGATTCATACTTAATACTATAATATGCCAATCCCAAATTAACCAGTGGAGCAACAGGGAAAGTGGCAGCATAATTACCAGAGCGTGCGGGGCCGGTAGACGAAAAAGCCGACTTTCTTAAAGCTGAGATTGCCCCAAAGGCATTGACAAGCCTCTATTCTGAATTTATATATTTAAATATGAAAATTTTTAACAGGGCCAGCCTGGCGACTAAAATACTGGTATGTGTCATTTTGATACCGGTGCTGTTCGCCTGGGCCGATCCCTGTCACGAAGATTGCGGCAAATGCCAGTCTTATGCTCATAGCAACTGCTGCGGCAGCCATCTGGTTCCCGGTCTGGAGTCGACTGCTGCGGCTTTCCAGGTAATACTTCCACACAGTCTTTTGCCTACGTTCGATCAGCACTTTGCTCACCAAATCGTCCACTCCGATTTTTTTCGCCCACCCCGCGCCTAATACTCCCTTTTTACCTGATACTTACTATCTTTTTAATTTTAGTTTTAGGACATTTGTTCATATTAAACAATGGAGGTCTACATGGCGAACCTCAAGAGGCTTGCCGTGGGAGGGATTTTTATCCTCGGGGTGTTCTGTTCCGTCTGGGCTCGGGCAGAAGTACGGCCCCTGTCCCTCGCTGAGTTGGAGGAGCTGGCCGTCACCATAAATCCCTCTTTAAAAGCCGCAGGCGAAGAAGTCAAAAAAAATGAAGCCGATCTCAGGATTGCCCGCCAATACCCCAACCCGGAACTGGAAGGCCTGGCCAGCCGCCAAAGAGGCTTGGAAAGCGGCGACGTCATCACCGGGTATTCTATCTCCCTGTCCCAACCCCTGGAATGGCCGGGGCGGCGGGCCAGGAAACAGGAGGCGGCCCGCTTCGGCATCGACGCCGCCCAGAATAAGTTAACCCAGGAACAGGTCAATGTGCGGGCCCGTTGCCGGGAGCTTTATTACCGGATACAGGCCGATGAGCAGTTGGCCAAGAACGCCGCCGCCAACCTGGAGTCAGCCAAAAAGCTTCTGGACATGGCCGAGAAACGAGTGAGCCTGGGAGAAAGCCGGCCCATTGAATTGGTCAAGGCCCGGCTGGAATATATGACTATGGAGCGGGAACATGACAAAGCCAGGGCCTTGCTCGCCGGAGACCGGCAGGTCTTACGGCAGTTTCTGGGGGAAAATCTCCCTCCGGATTTCACTCTGGCCAGCTGAACCGGACACCCTGGAAGCTCTCATCCCCTTAAAGCGCTGGGAACAGGCCGCCTTTACCGCCCATCCCCTGTTGGCGGCCCAGTCGGCCCAGGTCCGCCAGGCGGAAAGTAACCTGGGAGCGGAGCGGCAGGCCTGGAAACCGGATGTCACGGTCAAAGCTTTCCACACCAAAGACGTGGATTTGCAGGCCACCGGCGGGGGCTTGAGCTTCCCCCTCCCCTTGTGGAACCGGAAAAGGGGCGAAGTGGCTAAGGCTGCGGCCCAGAAAAGTCAGGCGGAGTTGGAACTTCAGGCCCTGAAACAGGATTTGGCCACCAAACTGGCATCACAATACAGCCTCTATCAAACGGCCTACCGTCAGGTACAGGCCTTTCAAACCAATATCCTGAAAGAGGCGGCGGAATCCCTTCGAGTGGCGCAGTTCGCCTACGAACACGGCGAAACCGCTCTTTTGGAATTGTTGGATTCCCGGCGGGTTTATCGGGCCGTGGAACAGGAATACTATACTGCCTTGCTGGATTACCGTCTGGCCCGGATCGAAATCTGGCGCCTGACCGGGGGAGGTGTCAAGTAATGCGGCCAAGATACGGCAAAAAATGGTTGCTCCTGATCATAACGGTTCTGTCAGTGGCGCTTTTAGTGGGATTGCGGCCTGCCGACGAACACGGCGATCATCATGGCCATAATCACGATCAACCCGCTGAGCCGGCCCATCAGGAGGCGCCGGTCCCCGGCCAGGTGAAGCTGGCGCCGGACGCCATCAAACAGGCCGGCATTGAGACCGCGCCGGTCGTTTCAGGATATTTGGAAAATCCATTAAACCTGACGGGGGAAATTGTTTTCAACGAAGAGCTCCTGGCCAGGATCAGGTCCCGGATTCCGGGACGGGTGGTGCGGATAGCGGCGGACTATGGACAGGCGGTTAAGCCTGGAAGTGTTTTGGCGATCATTGACAGTGTGGAATTGACCCAGGCACACATGGCTTCCCGGCAGGCAGCCGCCAGATTCAATGCCGCGCAAAAGTCCTATGACCGGGCCTGCCAGCTTTATGAAGGTAAGGCCATCAGCCTGGCGGAACTCCAGGAACGCCAGGCCCGCCTGGAAGTGGAGAGAGCTGATCTGGAAAATGCCCAAAGCCGCCTCCGCCTCCTGGGCGCCGCCGGGGCTGCCTCTCTCCCCAAAGGCTCCCAGGCCGGCTCCGGAACTTTGGAATCCGGTTCTGTCTTCGCCCTGCGCAGCCCCATAGCCGGCCGGGTGGTGGACCGGAAAATCACCCCGGGCCTGGTGGTCAAAGAGGACGACGAACTTTTCACTGTCGCCGACACCTCGACCTTGTGGTGCTTCGTCCAGATTCCGGAAAAAGATCTGTCCCTGGTAAAGATCGGTTCTCCGGCCACCGTCACCGCCGGTTCTCTCCCGGGCGATCAATTCAGCGGCAAAATAGATTATCTGGCTGACATGGTGGACAAAGACAGCCGCACCGTCCGGGCCAGGGTGCGCGTGCCTAACCCGCAAAACCGCCTGAAGGCCGGAATGTTTGCCGATATCGCTCTGCAGAAAGGCCGGCGCCAAACGTTAAGCATTCCTGAAAGCGCCATCCTGACCGCCGGCGGCGATCCTTTTGTTTTTGTGGAAATGTCGCCGGGACTCTATCAGAAGCATGTGGTTAAGACCGGAACGAAAAGCGGGGGCCGCCTCGAGGTTTTGGCAGGTTTGGAGGCGGGTGAACCGGTGGTCGTGCAGGGGGGGTTCACTTTGAAGTCCGAACTGGAAAAGGGCCTGAGCCGTGGCGGCCTGAGCGGCACCTGCGGCGGACATGCCCATTAACGCCGGCGGCACAAGGAGAGAGAAGATGATCGACCGAATCATTCAAAGCTGCCTGCGCCATCGTTTTCTGGTCGTTATCGGCCTCGTCGGTCTGCTGGTCTACGGCGCCTATGCTGCTGCTAACCTCCAGGTGGACGCCTTCCCGGACGTTACCAATATCCAGGTGCAGGTGTATTCCACCTGGCCCGGCATGTCCCCCGAAGAGGTGGAAAAGCAGCTCACTTTCCCCATCGAGGTGCAGTTGGCGGGTTTGCCCGACATGACCGAACTGCGCTCCGTTTCTCGCTTCGGATATTCGTTGATCACCGTGGTCTTCGCCGACCACGTGGATCTTTACTTTGCCCGGCAACTGGTCTTGGAGCGCCTCATTGCCGCCAAGGAAAAATTGCCCAAAGGCGCGGATTCGGTGCTGGGGCCCATTGCCACAGGGTTGAGCGAAATTTACCAGTACACCGTTGAAGATGATCAAGCCCCGCCGCCTTCTTCGCCCGGCGAGGAGACTGCCCGCCTCATGCGCCTGCGAACTATTCAGGACACCATGATTCGGCCCCTGTTGAAGACCGTCCCCGGTGTCACCGACATCAATTCCTTCGGCGGTTACGTCCGACAGTACCAGGTCCAGGTCGATCCGGATAAACTTCGCAAGTTCGATCTGAGTCTCAAGCAGGTCTTTACCGCTGTGGCCGCCAATAACGTCAACGCCGGCGGCAATGTGCTGGTTAAAGGAAGCGAGCAGGCCCTGGTCCGGGGCCTGGGATTGATGGAAAATATCCAGGATATCGAACAGGTGGTTGTGAAAGAAGTGAACGGCACCCCGGTTCTGATCAAGGATGTGGCGCAGGTGAGCGAAGGGCCGGCCACCCGTTGGGGGGCGGTTTTAAAAGACGGCCGGCGGGAAGAAGTGGCGGGCATCGTTCTCATGATCCGGGGCGGCAGCGGCCGGGAGGTTGTCGGCGCGGTCAAGGAAAAAGTGGCGCAATTGAATGCCGGCGGCTTCCTCCCTCCAGGCATCACCCTGAAGGCCTTTTATGACCGCACCGGTCTGGTCCGGGATTGTCTCAACACCGTGGGCCGGGCCATCGCCGAAGGCGTCATTCTGGTTGATTTTAGTAGTCTACCTTTTCCTGCGCAGCTTCCGGGGAGCCTTGGTTATCGCTCTGACCCTGCCCCTGGTGGCTCTGGCCACCTTCATTGCCATGCGGCAGGTGGGGCTGTCGGCCAACCTGATGTCCCTGGGGGGGCTGGCAATTTCCATCGGCATGATCGTGGACAGTGCTATCATCCAGGTGGAAAACGTCATGCACCACCTGGGGGTAATGGAACCCGGCGGCAACTTCGGCCGGACAGTGCTGCAGCGCCGTCCTGGAAGTGCGGAAACCCAGCCTCTTCGGGGAGCTGATTATCGCTCTGACCTTTTTGCCTATTATGACCCTGCAGGGCATGGAGGGGAAAATGTTCGCGCCCCTGGCCTTCACCGTGGTTATGGCGCTTTTGGCCTCCCTGCTCCTTTCCGTCGTCGCCATCCCTTCCCTCTGCTCATATCTGCTGAAACCCGGACCGCAGCGCCTCAGTCGTGCTGGTGCAGGCCAGCCCAGCGGGTGTATCGGCCGGTCCTGGCCTTGGCCCTGGAAAACCGCCGGACGGTTCTGCTCGGCGCCGGGGGGATATTAATTTTGTCTCTGATTGCGGTGCCGTTTCTGGGCACCGAGTTTATTCCCCGGCTGAACGAAGGGTATATCACCAATGTCACCATCCGGTTACCTTCCGTGTCCCTGCCGCAATCGGTGGAGATGGAGCGCCAGATGCAGCAGGCCTTGTTGAAATTTCCCGAAGTGGAGTCGGTGGTTTCCAAAATCGGCGCCGCCGAGATCGCCACGGAGGCGCACGGGGTGGAATCCAGCGAGCCCATCGTTACCCTCAAGCCCATGCAGCGAGTGGCGCACCGCCCGCTCCATGGAAGAATTGATCGCCAAAATGCGGGTGGAACTGGAAAAGATTCCCGGCGTTGCCTATAACTTCTCCCAGCCCATCGCCCATCGGGTGGATCACCTGGTTTCCGGGGTCAAATCCCAGGTGGCGGTAAAGATCTTCGGGGAGGATTTGCATGTCCTCCGGGACAAGGCCGAAGCAGCAGTGGCCCTGCTGCAAACAATTCCGGGAATCACCGACCTGCGGGCTGAACAGGTGGCCGGTCTGCCGAATCTCAATATTAAAATAGACCGGGCCAGGATCTCCCGCTACGGCCTCAACGTGGCCGACGTGCAGGAAGTCATTGAAACCGCGGTGGGCGGCAAGGCGGCCACCGAGATTATTGAGGGCCAGACGCGCGTCGAAGTGCTGGTGCGTTTCCCGGCGGAACGGCGCAACAGCCCCGAGGCCATCGGCAATATCCTGGTGGCCACTCCCGGGGGAGGGTCCGTGCCCCTGGCGGCCTTGACTGAAATCAGGGAAACTGAAGGGCCGCTGCAGATCAGCCGTGACGATGCCAGACGCCGTATCGTGGTGGAATTCAATATCAAAGATCGGGATACCGGCAGCGTCGTCGCCGACGGCCAGAAGCTGCTGTCCTCCCGCCTGTCCCTGCCGCCGGGCTACTATATTTCCTGGGGCGGTACCTTTGAGAACCAGGAACGGGCCATGCAGCGTCTCCTGCTCATCGTCCCGGTCACGCTGGCCCTGATCTACCTGTTGCTCTTTCTGACCTTCGGCTCGCTCCGGTATGCCACCTTAATCATGATGAATCTGCCTCTGGCTCTGGCTGGGGGCATCCTGGGACTGCTGATTACCGGCCAATACTTGAGTGTTCCGGCCGCAGTAGGCTTTATCGCCCTCTTCGGCGTGGCGGTATTGAACGGCGTCGTGCTGGTCTCCCAGATCAATCAGCTGCGCCAGGAAGGGTTGCCTCTGGATGATGCCGTCCGCCAAGGCTGCGACACGGCGGCTGCGGCCGGTGCTGATGACTGCCCTGGTGGCAATTCTTCGGGCTTATTCCTCTGCTGTTCGCCAGCGGGCCCGGCTCCGAGGTGCAGCGGCCCCTGGCGGTGGTGGTGGTTTTTGGTCTGTTTACTGCAACCGTGCTCACCCTTATCGTGCTGCCGGTGCTCTACCAGCTTTTCGCCGAGCCTCTGCCGTTACCTAATGGTCCGGGTTCAGAGAAAATCAACTTTGAATGACATTATCAATCCACGACGAAGGTTTCTTTATGAGGAGAATGTAAATGAATTATTTAAGGCTGTTAAACGTGTTTATCCTCTCCTGCTTCCTGGCCGGCTGTGCCGGTTCCATCAGGGAAACAGGTTATTTGCAGGAGTATGGTCATCAAGGCGGGCGAGGCCAGGGATTTCGATCATCCCCATATCTAGTCGGCCAGGAAAGTCATACATGTGTGGCTGGGGAGATAAGCGGTCGCATCGTTCGTCTCCGGGTGGAAACTTTTGCACGGGATCTCGAACCGGGACTGGCCGTGGAAATTCAAACTCCCGATCACGGTCTGCTGCACGTTCATTGTGGACCGCTTAAGCTTACTGCAGTGTCAGGAATCTGATCTGAAACCGGGGGACGAAGTCACCATGAAGGTCTACTGCTTCAGGCCCGAAGGAGGGCAGGAAAGTCTTTTTGCCGGCGAGATTACACATGACGGTCAAAACCTGATCCTCAGGGATGCACAGGGTAACCCGGTTTGGAACATCTGCCGGAAAAAATAATGTAATGCCATGGCTGAAGTGGGATCATTTGATATAATAATAATCTCAAAGACAACCACATTGATCTTACAGCCTTGACCGTCATACCGGGGAACCCATGAATTCAAACGCTGCCTTTACTCACCTGCAACAAGTCATCGCCAGTTATCGGGAGGACATGATCGCTCTCCAGCGGGAGTTGGTCCGCCGTGTGGCCGTGGGCCCGGATAACCACGGCCCGGGCGAAGCTGAAAAAGCCGAATTTTTAACAGCCGAACTCCAGAAATTGGGCCTGACGGTCACAGACTATCCGGCCCCGGATGACCGGGTGGCCGGGGGCAGGCGCCCCAATCTCGTTGCCCTGCTGCCGGGCCGCAAGCCGGAAAAAGTCTGGGTTTTAAGCCACTTGGACGTTGTACCGGTGGGGGAACTGGATCTGTGGCGCACTGACCCTTTTACCCTGCATGTGGAAGGAGATGTGTTGTATGGCCGGGGCGTGGAGGATGATCATCACGGCATTGTGGCTTCGTTCTTTGCGGTTCGGGCTCTCATTGATGCCGGCCTTACCCCTGAGCGCACCATCGCCCTGGCGCTCGTCTCCGACGAAGAGACCGGCAGCCATAAGGGCCTGGCCCATCTCCTGGCCCACCACGGGGAACTGTTCTCGCCCCGGGACCTCATCATAGTGCCCGACGCCGGCAACGCCGACGGAACTCTCATCGAAATTACCGAAAAAAGCATCCTGTGGTTACGGTTGCAAATTCAGGGAAAGCAGAGCCACGCCAGCAAACCGGATCTGGGCATCAACACCCTGAGGGCCAGCGCCCATTTCATTGTCGCCCTGGAGGCTTTGGCCCAGGAATTCAATGCTGCGGACCCTTTTTTTGATCCGCCCCGCAGTACTTTCGAACCTACCAAAAAAGAGGCCAACGTCCAGAATATCAACACCATTCCCGGCCTGGGCGTTTTCTTTCTGGATTGCCGGGTGCTGCCCGTCTACGACCTTGACCGGGTCATACACAAGGTTAATGAGATTGCCCGGGAGATTGAACGGCGATTAGGGGTGGTCATTACAGTGCAAACGGTCCAGGAGGTCCAAAGCCCGCCTGCCACGCCTGCGGACGCGCCGGTGGTCCAGGCTTTGGTCCGGGCCATTGACGCCGTGTATCATCGCCGGGCCGAGCCCAGGGGCATCGGCGGCGGTACCGTCGCCGCCTTTTTCCGGCGCCTGGGCTTGCCCGCCGCAGTCTGGATGACCGATGAATTTACCGCCCACCAGCCCAATGAATATGTCAACCTCAATCACCTTATCGGCGATTGTCAGGTATTCGCTCATGTTTTTCTGAATTCCGGGTAGTGCCGGCTAAACCTGATCCTGAACGCATGTGGCCCAAAGAAGTTTATCAGTGGTAAATTCCCAGTTGTTCGAATCGATGATCTGGTAGGCGCCTTCAGAAGGATCTTCACCCATCATTTCGGCCCATTCTTCCTGGGCCTCGTCCGGCTCCACCGACCCCCGCCAGGTTCTTATGGAAAATTCTTTGACAAATCCGACATGACGCAACATCTCTCTGGGGTTGTCGTCCAGGATGAGATATGACTGGACGCCGTCGTGCCGCCGGACAATTATCGCACAAACCATAAGGTATATTTCTCCTCCTCATTGAAAAATTCAAATACGGGGTTTTCCCTGTCTGATGCAAAATTAGGCCTGTCCAACCTAAGTATTACCTTTAGCCATTGTATCATCTTAGGCATTAGAAAATAAGTTTTGTGCTTTTCTTCCCGCCGGATTTCTTGTACAAAGATACCGATGTCTCCTACCACCATTAAATAATTTTCTGAAAGGTTTGCTGATGGCCGGCTGCCGTCGAATCCTGCTTGTGCTCCTGCTTGGCATCATGCTCCTGACCGCCTGCGGCAGCATGAAACCGGTCCCGGCGGAGTTTAATCCGACTGAGTATACCCCCATTAGTTACGACCAGTTACTGCATGACTCATCCCTGCGTGCCGGAGAACTTGTCCGGGTGGAGGGATTTTTCTGGCAATTTCTCACCTATGATCCGGCCCTGAAACATTATTATGCTAACCAGTTGAAGTATCCCCGGCATTGGGGTGATCTGGAATGGTTTGCGCTATATGAAAAAGCCGATATGAAAGGCTATTATGATCGGGGGGCCATGTCCCACCTGCAGCGCCTGCAATTTGAACCCAAGAGGCTGGATCACTTCATCCTTTACGGCGAGATGGTTCCCATGGGCGGCAGCAAACTTTATCTCCTGGTGCACCACCTGGACCGTTTAAAAATAGACTAACTGCCCCAGCAAAAAGGGGGAGGGGGGGGAAGGAGGGGTGTGTGGGGGGGGGTGGGGGGTAGAGTTGGGGGGGTGGAGGGATGAGGAGAAGAAGAATTTGGTAAAGGCTGAGAAAGAAAAGAAAGAGGGAGGGTAAAAAAAAAGGAATGAAGAAAAAAGGTAATGAAAGGTAAAACGCAGAAAAAAACCAGAAGGATGTTAGCGCGGATGGGGCGAAAAAGAAGAAAAGGCCTGTCAACCCCAAGAGGAAAAACATGAGCCGCCACCGGTTTTTAAAAAAGAAAAGGAGAACAAAGAAATAGAGAAAAAAAAAAAAAAAAAAAAAAAAAAAAAAAAAAAAAAAAAAAAAAAAAAAAAAAAAAAAAAAAAAAAAAAAAAAAAAAAAAAAAAAAAAAAAAAAAAAAAAAAAAAAAAAAAAAAAAGAAAGAAGAGAGAGGTGGTGCGGCAGGGGCAACTGAGGCGGCAAAGCTCCGACTAGATGTGAACAGGAAGAGGCACGTATGGCCGGATTAATGACCCCCGACGTTGTAGGGCTACATCAAAAGCCCAATGGTGTGTGCGGCACAAGGCCAGACCATTACGGGGATCATCAGTTCTTTCTTGTGCTTGGCACGATATGCGCTGCAGTAGCCTCAGTCAGATCTGCCAAACGGAATTTGGCTCGCAGACGGCACAGCGACAGTCATATTCCGTCAGAACCAAAGTCGAAACGCGCCCTCTCGTTTTGGAGCGCTTACGGTATATGTTGCTCGTGCCTCCTCGACAAATGGCTGAAACTCATTGGTTAATCACGCGTAGAGCTGCACTTCGTAACGAGTTTCTTCATCCACTAACACGCCCGTGACTTCTCTCGAGAGCAGACTGCTCAACGCTTTCCACAATGTATACATCTTTGTGTGGATCGTAGCTCGCCACCTGCCTAGCCCCAACACCAGATACGTGGAGCCGAATTGAGGGTCTCTCTTATCAGTTCTCTGTTTGAAGACAGCAAGGGGAACCCGGTCGTCCATACACTTTACTAGCGCCCTGTTATCTGGGATGAGATCAGAGAAAAATGATAAGCCAACGAAGTAAAAAACAGAAATAGGAAGCAGAGAAAGAACGACACGAGGAAGAGATAGACGCAAAGGAAAACGACAGAGACAAGGAAGCAACCAAAACAGAAAAAGAAAGAGATAAATAAATGAAAAAAAAAAAAAAAGAAAGAAAAAAAAAAAAAAAAAAAAAAAAAAAAAAAAAAAAAAAAAAAAAAACCATCAAAAAGCTTCCTGGGACGGGATGGCAGGTTTAATTCAACCGGTAGGGTAAAAAATGCCGTTCAGCAGGCGCACCACGGCCAGGTCGGGATAGTAATCGATGATGTTCAAGCCGGCGTAGGCCTGGTCCAGATGGAAGATGTGCTGCAGACTCAGGCCCATGGCCTGACTGAGGATCACCCGGTTGATGCCGGCATGGGCCACCACCAGGAAAGCCTCGCCTGAATGTTCCCGGATCAGGTCGGCCAATTTGGGCGCCACCCGGGCCTCCAAATCCTTGAGACTCTCCCCCTCCGGTATCCGAAAATTGGCCAGATCCGCGAAGCGCTGCTGCAGCTCCTCCGGATATCTGGTCATAATCTCCTTAAAACTCAGGCCTTCCCAGATCCCGAAATTGATCTCCCGGAACTCCGGGACGGTCTTGACCGTCAAGATCCCCGGCCGTGATTGATGATTTCGGCCCCTCGCCTGGTACGGGTCAGGTCTGAGGAATAAATCCCGGCCAGCTTAAGATCATTGAGATGGTCCGCCAGAAATTCACATTGGCTGACGCCGGCGGGACTCAGGTCAACATCACATGGCCGTTGTAAACATCGGTGTGGCCATCGGCGACCTGTCCGTGCCGGACGAGGTACAGGCGGGTGGCCGTAAGCAATCCCTGGGCAGCCAAAGCTCGCAACCGCATCAGTCTTGCCGAAAATCAATGTTGTTGGGGACGATCACCACACCCCCCTCACTGATCGGGAACCTTCGGGCATCGGCTTCCCGGTCATAGCCTATAGTGAATCCCGGCGGAATTTTCACCCCTTCCTCAATAATCGCCCGTCGTACCCTGGCTCGAGCCCCAATGTGGACATTATCGAAGATAATAGAATCAGTGAGTTCGGCATAATAATCAACCCGGACATTCGGCGACATGACGCAGCGTTGTACCGTGGCGCCGCTGACGATACAGCCATTGGAAATCAAAGTATCTTCTACCACCGCCGGGCGTATATGCCCGGGGTCCCCGCCGAATATGGTTTTAGCCGGCGGACACTGGCGTTGATAGGTCCTGATCGGCCATTTCGGGTCATAAAGATTAAAGACCGGATCAATGGTCACCAAGTCCATAGTGGCTTCAAAATAGGAATCTATCCGGCCGATATCCCGCCAGTAATGCACTGATTTGCGGTTTTCATCCCGGAAACTGTAGGAGTAGACCCGCATCGCCCGCTGCACCATGGAAGGTATGATATTCTTGCCGAAATCGTGCTCACTGTCGGACTGGCGAGAATCTCGAATAACTTCCTGGACCAGCACTTCCGTATTAAAAATATAGATGCCCATGTTGGCCAGGGAAAATTCCGGGTTGCCGGGAATGCCGGGAGGATCCTTGGGTTTTTCCAGAAAATTAATTATTTTTTGATTTTCATCAATATGCAGAATGCCGAAGCCCGTTGACTCTAATCGGGGGAACTCTACACAGGCGGCCGTCATGTCCGCCTTTTTCTCTATGTGGTAATTCAGCATCTCCATGTAATCCATTTTATAGACATGATCTCCGGACAGGATCAGGACATAGTCCGGTCTTTCATTCTGCAGGATGCTGATATTCTGGTAAATTGAATCTGCCGTGCCCCGATACCACCGGTTTACCATCACCTGCTGGGGAGGTATGCTGTAGATGTATTCTCCCATCTCCGGGTTTACCACTTCCCAGGCCATCCGCAGGTGATGGTCCAGGGAGAAGCTGCCGTATTGCGTCAGCACATAAATCTGCCGGATACCTGAGTTGATACAATTGGACAAGGTAAAATCAATGATCTTGTAAATGCCGCCGAAAGTCACTGCAGGTTTAGCAGTATCCCGGGTGAGAGGAAATAATCGCTCTCCCCGTCCCCCGGCCATAATTAGTGTGGCCAATTTTTGTGGTTTATTCATTTTACCGTTATCCTTAACTCAATGTCAGCGTTCAGTTGACCTTCGCCAGTCTAAATGGATTTTTCCCCGCTGCCGACCTACTTCAGCAATTCCTTAATTTTTTCCTTTAATTCGGTCAGGTCAAATGATTTTATAATATAAGCATTGGCGGCCCAGGCCATAAAATCTTGCTGATACTGCGAATAGGCCGTATTCAAAATAACCGGCAGGTTTTCTTTCAAACCCAGGATCCGGGGAAGCGCCTCAACACCGGTCATCCCGGGCATCCGAATGTCCAGAACAACCAGGTGCAGATCTTCTTTTTCAATAATTTTCAGGGCCTCCGGCGCACTGGTAGCCGTCAACACCTCGTATCCCTCGTCTGCCAATTCTTCTCTAAGGTAATCGCGGATATTGTCCTCGTCATCTACCACTAATATTCTTTTCATACCGATTCTCCCTGAGAGGTATACAGCCTCATTGGCTCCAGGCCAAAGTTTCATTATCTGAACGGCGCCGTCGGCTGACAACTTCGAGGCGCTAAAAAAATTTATGAGTTTTAGCTAGTTGCCCCGGGGAGGCTGCCAATAGGTGCCGAAATAGAGCGGCAATTCCAAAGCACAGATTGGTCCCACCCGAACTTCCCAACCGGTCGCCGCAGCTACAGGTTCATGTAAGGTCGAGGCCAATCCCGGGATAATCAGGCTGTGGTGCCGAACTTTCTGAGCCAGATCTGCGTCTGCCAGCGCCGCTGCCACCTTGGCCGGCGTGAATCTCTCATAAATCAATGCCATATCAAGAGTGTCTCCAAAGGTATCGACCAGCAGGAGATAGAATGGATTGACTGTGGTGGCCAACACCGCACTCAACACTGTGAGGGTTATTTCGCTGTTGCCGCTCACCAATACCGGCGCTTCCGGCCCCGGGGAATTAATTTCATGAAGCCCTGCCGGGATGGGCTGGGGCAAAGCCATAGCCTCCACCGGCGGCACCAGGTCTGCTCCCCGCATAGCCAATTGCAGGGCGTAGCGCTTCTGAGAGGATAAACCGGCGGCATCTTCAAGTTTCAAGCTGCCATTCTGTAAACGCGCCAAAAAATCTTCACAGTTTTCAGCTCCGGCAGCCTGACATTCTTTTAGCGTCAGGTAGGGCAGCCACTGCAATCGTAGTAGATAGAGATCGGCCGGAGGCATCTCGGGTACTCCTTTGGAAGGTTTGCAGTTTTGCGAATCATAATTAGCAAAAATAGCAGACTTTTGATTAGAAGCCTTTAATTTTATTAATATTTTTTTCTTTTACAAGACATGCCGCAGGTAATATTTTGTAAACTGCTATCTTAATAATTTTATCAGAATTATACTGCCAAGGCAAACGGAGTCAGGCAATTTTTCCCGTGAAAATAAAGATAATTTTTTTTACTTATCTGCTCCATCTTTCCTGGATTTTATTATCTCTTTGGATTATCATTGGTCAATTTTAAAAATATCGTCAATATTCCTGCCGGCTCGGCAATTTTTTGAGAGAACCTGCTGTGGTGCGTTTCAGAAACACCGTCCCTTGGGGAGATAAACTGGCGGTTGGGCTGCTCATCCCGATTTTCATGTTGAGTTGGTGCTTTCAACCTGTCGCGGCCAGCGTCTCACCGGATATCGGTCCGCCGAATATTATCATGGTGCCGCAGGTCGAGAATTTTTTGGACACCGCCGCAGAGAAACTGACCGAGGGTGACGCCGCCGCAGCCCTGGCGGCAGTAACCGAGGGTCTGGTCCGTTATCCTGGGGATGCTGCCTTACAAGCGCGTCGGGCCGATATCTTGTCCACTCAGCCGGCTTTCCAGGAAGAGGCGCTGAAACTCTACCAGGGATTGTTGGCCGCCCACCCTGATGATCTGAATCTAAAAGCCAAATTAGCTAAGACCTGGCTGGCTCTGCGTCAGCCTTTTAAAGCCGAAGCCTTATTTAAGGAAGTCCTGGCCCGGGATCCCGCCAATTTCGAGGCAAACCTCGGATTGGGGCGCATTTATATGGCCACGGTTTTCTATACCCTGGCGGCCCGGCATTTTGCCCTGGCCCGGGCCGGTCGCCCGGAGAGTCGGGAGGCCCTGGAAGGCTGGAGGCAGGCAAGTTCCCTGATCACTCCACAGGTTCAAACCATGGCCAACGTCTTCGAGGATGCCGAGGGATTTCGCCGGGCCTCTTTTTGGAACGGCTTCTGGCAGTATTTGGCTCCTCGGCTGCGTCTCGGCAGCGGCTATGGCTATCTCAATTACCACAGCGGCTTTGCTCCTTTCCGTCAGAACCGGGAGGGCCAGAATCTGCACCGGCATGTCGTGCCCATCGTCCTCCAGTACCGCCCGGCCACCCGGCTGTATGTGGAAGCAGGCGGGGCCTTCAATGACTATGGCCGCTGGGGGCAGTCTGCCACGGCCCGCACCGCCGTTTATTGGCAGGCCGCCCGGGGCACCGGCCTTTCCCTGGGGTACAGTTATTACGATATCATCGAGTTCTTCGGCCCCTTTCGCGGTCCCTGGGGACTGTTTTTTGACGATTTCGCCGCCTACGGCCGCTATCGCTACAACATTGTCAATCCCATCAGTCTCTGGTCCCAGAGTTTCTTCGGGGCCGGCGCCTCCAATACCCTGGCAGTGACCCGGAAGATAACCGCCCACGATATCATTCCCTGGATGTATCAGGCCTTGGGGGAGAGGATTATTTTCCTGGCTATGGCAGATTATAGCTTTTACTCGGACGGCAATTTCCGGCAGATCTGGAGCCCCTCGCTCCAGTTCCGGATCCTCCAGGACCCGCTCCTGAAGTTCAAATATTCCTTTTATTACGGCGATTATCTCTACTCCTCACCGGAGATCACGCCGCCCCGGGCCGCCCCGGCCTATCTTGCCTTTAAGCATTTGAAATATCATTACTGGGGGGTTGTCCTGGAAAAAAACTGGGGCTCCCGGGCCAAATTAGTCATGGAAAGCAACCTCAATTACAATCAAATGAGCAACTCGCCGGGAATTAACTGTCTGCTCGAGTTCGACTACCTGCTCACCTACCACCTGTCGGCTCGGATTGTCGGCTTCTATTCCAATGCCGTAACCCAGGGTTCAGCCTCCTATCAGGTCCGCAGCGCCCTGGCCACACTGTCATACCGGTTTTGATAACGCTCTAGCTACAGGCTGAATTTCCCTCTCCGGGACCATAAGTGCAGAGATATTCTTTACGCCTGCAAGAGTGCTAAATTTTTTTCCCCGTTTCCTTGACGCAACTAGACCGACACCAAAAAGAACCCCGCCTCTGATACCAGGGTGCAATCAAAAGGCAATGATGCCCCCCTCACCCTAACCCTCTACACCCCGCAAGCGTGGGGAGAGGGGATTAAGGATGATAGTGTCAAATTGAATGCGAATTGGTATGAGAGTGAATAAGCTGTGCTTATTTACAACCTCTAATTGGTCCATGTCTACTAGTTTTTTTCTATTTCATAATGTTCCAGAGATTATTAATTTCATGGGAAAGCCGTTCATTGACTTTTAATATGAGAATAATTACTTGTTAAAGGGAATATTCTCTTTATGCCTAGTTGAGCCGTTTTTCTCAGATCTTCGCCGGCAACCAACCTTGCCACAGGGAAGCTATGATCGACACCCTAACCCCACCCCGCATTCACGTCCTGGCCAAACCCACTGGCGCCGTCTGCAACCTGAACTGTTCCTACTGTTTTTTTCTGCACAAAGACAGCCTCTACCCCGGCAGCCATTTCCGGATGAGCGACGAGGTCCTGGAAACTTACATCCGCCAGCTCATCGAGTACCATCGCACCCCTCAGGTCACCGTCGCCTGGCAGGGGGGCGAACCCACCCTCATGGGGATCGAGTTCTACCGGCGGGCCATCGAATATCAAAAAAAATATAAAAAGCCGGCCATGGTCTTCGAGAATACCCTGCAGACCAACGGCACGCTGCTAAACGATGAGTGGTGCGAGTTTTTCAAGGAAAACAATTTTCTCATCGGCCTCAGCCTCGACGGGCCGAGCTATCTCCACGATGTTTACCGGCGGGACAAGCAGGGACAGCCCACCTTCGACCGGGTGATGCGGGGCCTGCGCCTGCTCCAGAAACACGGCGTGGAATATAATATCCTGGCGACCGTCAACCGGATCAACGCCGACCACCCTCTGGAGGTCTACCGGTTCCTCCGGGACGAAGTTGGAACCACCTGGATCCAGTTCATCCCGGCTATCGAGCGTTTATTTGAGGGCAAGGTCACCATCTTCCAACAAGGCGACAAGGTCTCGGAACGCTCGGTGCTTCCCAGTCAATTCGGCAATTTCCTCAATACAATTTTTGATGAGTGGATACGGCATGATGTCGGCAAAGTCTTTGTCCAGACCTTTGAGGCCGCCGTGCGCAACTGGCTGGATCTGCCCTCCTCCGGCATGTGCGTCTTCAATGCCACCTGCGGCCACGGCCTCGCCCTGGAACACAACGGCGACGTGTATTCCTGCGACCATTTCGTCGAGCCCAAATACCTGCTGGGAAACATCATGCAGCATCACCTGCTGGAACTGGTGGGTTCAGAACAGCAGCGCCGCTTCGGCCAGGACAAGCGGGACACCCTTCCCAAGGTCTGCCGGGAGTGCGAGGTCCGTTTCGCCTGCCAGGGGGAATGCCCGAAAAACCGGTTCCTCACGACTCCGGAGGGGGAGCCTGGACTGAATTATCTGTGCGCCGGGTATAAGGCCTTTTTTCGTCATATAGATCGGTTCCTCGTCATTCTGACTCGCCTGTTACGTCAGGGACAGCCCGCTGACAAGGTGATGGAAATTTTGGCGGCGGAGAACTCCCAGCCATCGTCCATCACGCGCAAAGTGGGCCGCAACGACCCCTGCCCATGCGGCAGCGGCCGCAAATATAAAAAATGCCACGGCCAGGCTCAGTCTGTTTAGTTCAGGGAGGGATTTTCACTCTCATACCGTTTCTAAAAAGTTTTCATGTCTAAAAATCACCACGAGGCCTGAAAACAGGCACAAGCTTATTGAGTTGCCCATAGCCTATGGCCTCTCGCCTTGAACCTGTCTTAAATACATGCAGTAAACCAGAAATTACCAACTATCGTCATAAGGAAAGAAACGGAGAAAAGTATGGCAGAAAAAAAACCCAACATTCTGGTCTTGTGGGGCGACGACATCGGCATGTGGAACCTGAGTTGCTACAGCAAGGGCATGATGGGCTACCAGACGCCGAACATCGACCGCATTGCCAACGAGGGCATGATCTTCACGGACTACTACGGCGAGCAGAGCTGCACCGCCGGCCGTTCGGCCTTCATCACCGGCCAGAGCGTCTTCCGCACCGGCCTCAGCAAGGTGGGGCTGCCGGGCGCCGACCTGGGCCTGCGGGCCGAGGATCCCACCATTGCCGAACTGTTGAAGCCTCTAGGCTACGCCACCGGTCAATTCGGCAAGAACCACCTGGGCGACAAAGACGAGTTCTTGCCCACCAACCACGGCTTCGACGAGTTCTTCGGCAACCTTTACCACCTGAATGCCGAAGAAGAACCGGAACTGCGGGACTATCCCCCGGAGAAGGACTTCCCCAATTTCCGGAAGAACTTCGGCCCCCGGGGTGTGCTCCACTGCTATGCCGACGGCCGCATCGAAGACACCGGCCCCCTGACCAGGAAGCGCATGCAGACGGTGGACGAAGAATTCCTGGCCGCGGCCAAGGACTTTATCAAACGCCAACATAAAGACGACAAACCCTTCTTTGTCTGGTTTAACACCACCCACATGCACTTCCGCACCCATGCCAAGCCCGGGAGCCTGGGCCAGTCCGGACGTTGGCAGTCGGAATACCACGACGTCATGATCGACCATGACAAGCATATCGGCGAAATGCTCAACCTGCTGGACGAATTGAAAATTGCCGACGACACCATCGTCCTCTACAGCACCGACAACGGCCCCCACATGAACTCCTGGCCCGATGCCGGCATGACCCCCTTCCGCAACGAAAAGAATTCCAACTGGGAAGGCGCCTACCGGGTGCCGGCCATGGTTCGCTGGCCCGGCAAAATCAAGTCCGGCTCGGTTTGCAATGACATGATCAGTCACATGGATTGGCTGCCCACCTTCTTGGCCGCGGCGGGCGAACCCAAGATCGCCGAGAAGCTTAAAAAAGGCTATAAAGCCGGCCCAAAGACCTTCAAGGTTCATCTGGACGGTTTCAACCTCCTGCCCTTCCTGACTGGCCAGGAGCCGAAAAGCCCACGAATATCCTACTTCTACTTCTCAGATGACGGCGACCTGACCAGCTTGCGATACGACAACTGGAAGATCGTCTTCATGGAACAACGGGTTCAGGGCACCTTGCGGATCTGGGCGGAACCTTTCGTTCCTCTGCGCGTGCCCAAGATCTTCAACCTGCGCACCGACCCCTTCGAACGGGCCGACATCACCTCGAACACCTACTATGACTGGCTCTTAGATCATGCCTACTTACTGGTGCCGGCCCAGAAATATGTGGGCGACTTTTTGGCCACCTTCAAAGAGTTCCCGCCCGTCAGAAAGCGGCCAGCTTCAGCCTCGACCAGGTCATGGCCAAACTCGAAGCGGGTATGGGCAGTAATTAACCTCACTGCCAGATTTTGTTGCGAATGAGTGACTCTCGCCCCTGTAAGTCATTAGAAATTAGATGACTTACAGGGGCTTATCTCAAGACGTTCAGGAGCCGACATGTCCATTCTCACCCAGGTTTCCATACCCGACATGCCTTTATTATCTTTTTCTTGACCCTGGGGCCGTTGAAGGCCATCGGCCCCTTTGCTCAGGCCACCCGGGGTGCCGACCCCATCATGCGTTTGAATAATGTTTAATCGGTTAAATAAAGCAACAGGTGAGCTTTTCGGCTGAGGCCATAATTTGTTGTTAGAACATAATTTTTTTATAAAAATTTCTTGAAAAATTCACCCTGATGGTGACATGATCAACTCATTCGTAAATAATGAGAATTCCTAGGGGATAATTATGAGGGGATCAATCTGGCAAAAATTGGTGAAATGTTGTGGTTTGGTCCTGGCCTTGACCCTGATAAGTTCGCCGGCCTGGGCCGGGGCTCTCTGGGTCTATGAATCAGGGGGACCAGATCTAGGCACGGCCGCAGCCGGCCGGGCGGCCATGGCCTTGGACGCCTCCACGGCCTTCGGCAATCCGGCGGGGATGACCAAGCTGGACAAAACCGAGATCGTGAGCTCACTGATGGGAATTATCCCTTCGGGGGGTTTTCGGACTGACGGCAAGAGCACCTGGGGACCATGGGGATCCTCCGGTGATGTCGGCAACATGATGCCGGCTTCGTCAACCTTTTTTGTCTATAAGCTCACGGATAAGTGGCGGTTGGGGGCCTCCTTGACCTCCTACCTCGGTATTTCGGCCAATTATGGCGATAACTGGGCCGGGCGCTATTATTTGCAGGCAGTCACTCTTATGACGATCAGCTTTACCCCCACGGTCGCCTATAAAGTAAACGATTGGCTTTCCATCGGTGTCGGGCCTAATATTGTCTGGGGCAGACTAAAACAATCCGCGGCCATTAACAATGCCTTTGGCCTGCCGGACGGCCGGTTGACGCTGGACGACAATACCTTCGGCTTTGGCGCCATCGCCGGGATCATGATCGAACCCCGGAAAGGCACCCGTTTTGGCGTTCAATATCTGTCCCCCGTGCAGATGAATTTTTCTGATGTGGCCAGCGCCAGCGGTCTGGGGCCGATTCTCAGCCTGTCTCTCCAACGCTTGTCGGTATCGTCGGTGGATATGAAGCAGACTTTTCCCCAGCAGGTCATGCTCAGCGCCTATCACGAGTTTAACGACAAACTGGCCCTGATGGCCAATTTCGGCTGGCAGAACTGGAGCGCCTTCGGCAATATCGGTCTGGAAGTCAATGCGGTCAACACCCGCAGTTTTACGGCCGATTCTCATCTCCGGGACACCTTTCACGGCGCCCTGGGCATGCAGTACCGGCTAACGCCGCAGTGGCTGTGGTCCCTGGGAATTTCCTATGACAGTGCCGCTTCGAGTTACACCTATCGGAATCCTGCCACTGCCTTTGACCGGAAATGGCGCTACGCCACCGGCATCCAATACGCGTGGCGGGACAATATCACCCTGGGCCTGGCCTATGAGCTGTTGGATCTGGGTAGGGCCCGCATGAATTTCGAGAGAGGCCCCCTGGCCGGCCGGATCGCCGGGGATTTCCCATCGAATCTGGTTAACTTTGTGGCCGCCAATATCAAGTGGCAGTTTTGATCATCGCTATAAGCCAAAATTAAAATCTGTATATTTTTAAAAAAACAAGGAGAAATAACATGGACAACGCGTTTTTAGCAGAACTTATGACCAAAGGCCTGGACATCGGCCTCAAAGTGATGGGAGCCATCATCGTCTGGATCGTCGGTTCCTGGCTGATCGGAATGGTCAGAAGAATGATGACCCGGGCAATGACTGCCAAAGAAGTGGACGTGACCTTGGTCAAATACGTCACTTCAGCCGTCGGCATCTTGTTGAAGGTCATCTTGATCGTAGCCATTTTCAGCTACTTTGGAGTCGAGACCACCACTATCGCCGGTTTGCTGGCCGGTTTAGGCCTGGCCATCGGCACCATGTGGGGCGGCATGCTGTCGAATCTGGCGGCCGGAGCCTTTATGGTGTTTTTAAAGCCGTTTAAAGTAGGTGATTTTGTCACCGCCGGCGATGTCGTGGGCACGGTGCATGAAATCGGCATGTTCGCCACCACCATCGACACCCCGGACAACATCCGGACGTTTGTGGGCAACAACAAGATCTTTTCCAACAACATCCAGAATTTTTCCGCTAATCCCTACCGCCGGGTGGACCTCAAGGCCCAACTGAACCACACCGTGGACCATGCCCAAGCCATCAAGCTCCTCAAGGAACGCCTGGCCAAGATTCCCAATGTTCTCGCCGAACCGGCTCCGGACGTGGAGATTCTGGAGTTCAACCTGGCCGGCCCGGTTCTGGCGGTGAGACCTTATGTCCACAACGACAATTATTGGCAGGTCTATTTTGACGCCAACCGGGTCATTCGGGAGACCTTCGGCGAAGCCGGCTTCCCGGTGCCCGAACAGCACATGGTGATGCGGAGCTCCTGATCGCTTCCGAAGGAGACCCAGACCTCCAGGTTGTTTCGGATTACTCTCACAGAAAAAAAATTATTATGAATTAAAATATTTAATTCTGCTGTCAGTAGTGGTATCATTGCATGTCAATTTTAGGCACCCCTTTCCCCGGAGAGAAAACCGCCGGGGCAAGGGGTGCCTGGAGCGACTCTTTCTTTCATGATTAATCATAACCCCCTTGTGTTTGCCTTTCGCAGGTTGCCAGCCCAGGCAAATTTGAGGGAAGCCCCATTAAATCTCTGGAACAGTCACTGACTACCCTGGCCCTTATCGTGGTCATGGTTAAGGAAAGGAAAAAGACGATGGCTCGACAAGGTAAATTTCGGCAGGGCTTGCAGTCCTGCCTGGTCACGTTGGTATCTTTGACCTTGACCCTCGTCATGCTCCAGGGATGTGCCGGACTGAGACCTCGCAACCCGTTGCCCGAGAACCTGGAAAGCAAAGTCCAGGTTGTCGGCATGCCTGGAGTGCGGGCCTGGGGGGATGAGGTCAGTGAGGTGTTTACCAAATTCACCGTGGAATCGATCCAGCAGGAGCGGGCCGCCTATGGGCAGGAGATCCTGACTAAACCGGTATATTTTCTGGCTCTTATCCGGCGGCGGCGACGACGGCGCCTTTGGCGCCGGGGTCCTGTGCGGCTGGACCGCCCACGGCGACCGCCCCGAATTTAAGCTGGTGACCGGCATCAGCACCGGCGCCCTGATTGCTCCCTTCGCCTTCCTGGGGTCGAGCTACGACGATACTCTGCGCTACTTGTATACCGGTATTACCGGTAAAGACATTTTTTCTATGAAAAGTTTGCTCACCGTCCTGTGGCGGGAATCAGTCGCCGATACCCAACCCCTGGCCAGCATGCTGGACAAATATGTGGATGAATCCATGCTGGCGGAAATTGCGGCGGCTCACGCCAAGGGCCGGCGGCTCATTATCGGCACCACCCAACTGGACGCCCAGCGCCTGGTGCTCTGGGACATGGGCGCCATCGCCTCCAGCGGCAGTCCTGACGCCGTTAAATTATTCCGTAAGATTATGCTGACCTCGGCCTCTATCCCCGGCGCCTTCCCGCCGCAATATATCAAGGTGGAAGCGGACGGCAAATTTTACGAGGAGATGCACGTGGACGGCGGCACCACTGCCGAGGTCATTCTTTACGAAAGCGCCTTAAAACCCTTGACCGAAATCTTTGAAAGAGAACTGTTGCGCGGCCGCCCCCGTTACCTCTATATCATCCGCAACTCTCAGATCAAACCGGAATGGGAAAAGGTCAAACCCCGGGTGGGGCCCATTGCGGCCCGGGCGATTAATACCCTGATCAAAACCCAGGGCGTAGGTGATCTTTACCGCCTCTATTCCTTTGCCAAACGGGATAAAATGGATTACAACCTGGCGGCCATCCCCGAAGAGCTGGCCCCCACCCATCCGGCCGAGCTTTTTAATCGCAGTTATATGAATCAATTGTTTGATCTGGGCTACGAGATGGCTTCTCAGGGGTACCCCTGGCTGAAGTATCCCCCGGGGTTCGACCCGAACCCGGTCTTTAAAAAACCTGCCAAGACCGGAGCGACTCCGGTGGAGAAAGAAGTTAAGCTATGACCCCGGTAAACCGAAAAGATTATCAATTACTGGGTCAAATCTTAACCATGGCCGACTTTAATAAGACTATTGGGGTGCGATGTATTGTGCCCTGTAGAATCCTGACTTAGCGTGAAAAGTGAATAAACGCCTAATTTTTACCCTTATCGCCTGCTTCAGTTTTTCCGGTTGCGCTGAAGTCACCAAACCTACGCCCGCCGGCCATGAAGTGGAAGCGGTCCAGGTCACGGCCCTGACCCGCCATCCCCACTCGAACTACAGCACCGAGAGGGCCATGCGGGTTTTTTTGCGGCTGCTGCCCACCCTGCCCTGCATCCACGGCCGCACCTACCCGTTCCTGGGATTTAACTGGTGGGTCACCGCCGCCGGCCATCCTGTGGTCGATAATGTCTGGTACCCTTCTCCAGCCCACGACCGGCCCCTGAAAAGTCAATCCGCCACCCTCTTTGATCCCCGTGACGACCGGCCGTCCAAACCGGAGGCCGGACCGGCCTTACAGCAGGGTGACCTCATCCTGGCGGTTAACGGCCTGCCCATTCCCTTGTGGGTGAAGGACTGGGATAGATTCTGCCAATCCCTGCGGGATATTTTTCACCATTCGTTTCCGGGCAGCGCCTTGGCGGACTTTGTCCTGACAGCTCGGTATGCCAGGCTCGAAGCTGAAGGCACCTACCGGGGTGGGCCGGTAACCCTGCTCATCGACCGGCAGGGAGTGAGAAAACAGGTAACCCTGTACCCGGTGCATCTGCCCGCAGAATATGGTCTCCTGGTGGTTTCTCCTAGTCTCTGGCTTGGGATATAATGCCTTGTCAGCCCCGGGCCGGATTCTGATCACGAGTAAGCTGCTCAATTTCTGCCGCACCGACGATGAACTCGCCGTTGTCCTGGGCCACGAACTGGCTCACCACGCCCATGGCCATCAGGTTCGCCAAATGGGGCAGTATCCTGCCGCCGGCCTTCCCGCTCAGGTTATTGCCCTGCCTTTCCGGCTCCTCCCCTGGTTTCCGGAAAACCGCTCCCGAAATTTGTCCGAGGATGTCCGGAAGGTTTCCCGTGACGCCATGATCAGCGCCTACAACCGCCGGGATGAACTCGAAGCTGATGCCTACGGCTCTTTCTACGCCTATCAGGCCGGCTATGATCTGGACCAGGGAATCTATCTCTGGGAGCGGCTGGCCGCCGCCGTCGACCGTAACGTCTTTGCCGACACCTATTTCCTGGACTCCCATCCCGCCGCCCCGGAGCGCCTGGCCCGCCTCAAACAAATCGCCCAGCTTTACAAAGCCGGCAAAGCCGCCCAGGTGCTGGTGCCAGAGAACTAATTGCTTTTGGCATGGCTATATGCTAAGAGAAATGTGTGGTGTTAAAAAGTTTTAGCGCTCGCTCCAGGGGGAAGACCGAAGGTGCTTTTTAAATATAAGTTTATCAATTTCTACCACGCCCGCTCTTCATCTCTCTAATGGGTATAATGCTCCTGCCTTGCCAGGTTTGGTGCCAAAAATATCAGGGAACGCCGATATTTCAAAAAGATGCACGGGGTAAGGTGCAGCGCTATAAAACCCCCATGGGAGAATTATCCGCCGCCTGGTTATTATTAGATGGCAGTCAACTAACCAGGGCCGGAAGCAAAATGGAATTTAAGGAGGGCTATTTTGCCATCGGCTCTGACGGCGGCGTCCCAATTACCAATCCTGTGCAGATTTTCAAAGGGAAACCTTACCAGGCGTTAACCTCTCTTGAGATCACTTTTGTCCAGAACCTGACTTCACGCGCTTGGCTGGCTACGAACGGGCTGTTGTACGTCAGACAACAACAGGGTTATCTGCTGGAGGGCCAGCGGGTTACGGTGATCGGGGGTAAGGACAACCCTCTGATGATAGGCGGGCAGCCTTTCGCCGACACCACCCTGGTCATTTTAAACGGCAAGCGGTTAAGAAGGAGCGGTGAAGTCTTTTGGTATTGCCGGAATGGTTCCCAACGCTACCGGAGCGAACTTATTGCCGGCGTTCAGCTATCAGCAAACCCAATATGTGAATTTGTAATGACTGAGATTTAGGCTGACAAACATCAAAATGAGATCAGACAAAATCTAATGCTGAAGAGAAAATTTATCTAGGCGGCATGAGTTGACAGGCAGCCTGGTTCTGTTAGTCGCCTCATTTATCTTGACTAATATTGTAAGCTAATGTCATTTTAGGCCTACGTGTTTAGAGGTCGGCCTGCTTCCAGCTTGCTTCGTTACAATTTTCTGGCCAATCAGTTCCATTTGCTCCTGCACACTGCCGCTTATGCGCTTTTCTGGTTGCTGCGAGGCAGCGTCGGAGCGCTTTTCAATCAAAGGGCAACTACTACTAAGCCTTAGGCTTAGGCGTTAGGTGGGTGCACACCCAGCGTTGTCGGCGGCCCCACCAACGGTATTGCAGTCCTGCTCTGGAATTTCCTCTTAAATTCTCTTGACTTCCCAGTACGAAATTCTATAAAATGAATTTCAATTCATATTGTGAACACGCTATTCAGCTTTGGAGGTCGGATGATGACGGACCAAAAGCTGCCGCGGCGGGAGCGGGAGAAATTGCAGCAGCGCCGGGAAATGCTGGCTGCGGCCTTGGATCTCTTCTCCCAAAAGGGCTACCATAACGTCTCCATACAGGAGATAGCCGAAAAGGCCGAGTTTGCCATCGGCACTCTTTATAAATTTTTCCAGAGCAAAGAGGACCTCTACAAGGCCATGGTTCTGGAGCAATGCGACCAGTTCGAAGAGGCCTTCCTGGCCGCCATGGCGGAACCGGAGGACGAGGTTGAAAAACTGCGAAATTATATCCGGACCAAAAGCCATAGATTCCGCAGCAATCTCCCCTTCGTTCGCCTGTTTCTGTCCGAAAGCCGGGGGGTCAGCTTCAATCTGCAGGCAGGTCTGGATGAGGAGCTGCGGCAACGCTATTACGGCTTTCTGGAAAGGCTTGCTTCGATCTTTGCCAGCGGGTTCAAAAACCAACGATTCAAGAAAATCGCCGAGCCCTATTTTTTGGCGGCAGCCCTGGACAGTGTCATCGATGCTTCCCTGCTGCTCTGGCTCAATGCGCCCGAGCGTCATCCTTACCCGGAAGACCCGGACACCATTTTGAATATTTTTTTCCAGGGACTGCTTGAGGCCTGATGTTATGAGAGATTTTGCCAACTGCAGACGCTCATCACCGATCTTGGGGGATTTTTGATGCAACTGAAGAATAATGTGGATGAACTGCTTAAAGGCGCTGCGGGTTTTCTGACCCTGATAATTGCCCTGACCGGCTGCGGCAGCGGCTCCGGCCAGCCAGGCGGGCCGCCCCCGGTCCCGGAAGTGGCCACGGTGACCATGAAGCCCCAACAGGTTGAGTTGACCACCGAATTACCCGGCCGGACCTCACCCTACCTTGTGGCTGAAATCCGTCCCCAGGTCAATGGCATCATTCAAAGGCGTCTTTTTAAGGAAGGCGCCGATGTTAAAGCCGGACAACTGCTCTACCAGATTGACCCGGCGCCCTTTCAAGTGGCCCTGGACTCGGCCAAAGCCTCCCTGGGTAAGGCCCAGGCCAATCTCCCCTCTATCCGCTTACGGGCCGAACGCTACCGGGAACTGCTGACTGACCGGGCTGTCAGTAAGCAGGATTACGACGATGCCGACGTCTGCCATGGAACAGGCCAAAGCTGAGATTGCTTATTGGAAAAGCCAGGTCGATGCCGCCCGCATCAACTTGGGCTACACTCGCGTCACCGCCCCCATAGCCGGGCGCATCGGCAAGTCCAGCGTCACGGACGGCGCCCTGGTGACCGCGTACCAGCCCACGTCCCTGGCCACCATTCAACAGCTTAACCCCATTTATGTGGATGTGACCCAGGCTTCTGCGGAGCTGCTGCGTTTAAAACGCCACCTGGAAAGCGGCCAGCTCAGCAGCACTGGCACCGGCGGCAGAAAAGTCCGTATCCTCCTGGAAGACGGTACCCCCTATCCCCAGGAAGGCACCCTGCAATTCCGGGACATCACCGTTGATCCGGCCACCGGGTCTTTCGCCTTGCGCATCGTGGTCCCGAATCTGAACTATCTGCTCCTGCCGGGTATGTTTGTCCGGGCCGTGGTCCAGGAGGGTATTGCCGAGCAGGCCATTTTGGTCCCCCAGCAAGGGGTGAGCCGCACCCCCAAGGGGGATGCCTTCGCCCTGGTGCTGGATGGAGCCGGCACGGTTCAGCAACGGCCCCTGAGCCTCAGCCGCGCCATCGGCGATCAATGGCTGGTCTCCTCAGGGCTGAATTCCGGTGATCAGGTAATCGTCGAGGGCATGCTGAAACTACGACCAGGCGGCGCGGTCAAGGCCGTGCCCTGGGAGGGCCCCAAGCCTGGCCAGGGAGCCCCGACTGCCAAACCCTCGCCGGCAAAATCGAATTAGCGGAGGACGGTGATGTTATCCAATTTCTTTCTGGACCGTCCGGTCTTCGCCTGGGTTATCGCCATCATCATGATGCTGGCGGGTGGGCTGGCCATTTACAATCTGCCCATCTCCCAGTATCCGCCCATCGCTCCTCCCTCCATCGCCATCGACGCCTTTTATCCCGGGGCCTCGGCTGAAACCGTGGAAAACAGCGTGGTGCAGATCATCGAACAGAAGATGACCGGCTTTGACAAGCTGCTCTACATGTCCGGTAGCAGCGATGCCTCCGGGGCCGGGAGAATCGAGCTCACCTTCGCACCGGGGACCGACCCGGACTTGGCCTGGGCCCAGGTGCAGAACAAGCTCCAGCTCGCCATGGCCAATCTGCCCGATACCGTGCAACGATCCGGCGTCAAGGTCAGCAAGTCCACCAAAAACTGGCTCATCATTGTGGGCCTCACCTCGGAAGACGGCAGCATGGATGAATTTGACCTGGCGGATTACGCCCAGGCCAACATCGAGCAGGTGCTGGCCCGGGTGCCGGGCGTGGGTGAAGTGGAAACTTTCACTTCCCAGTATGCCATGCGGCTCTGGCTCAATCCGGAGAAACTGAACGATTTCCACCTGACTGTGGAAGATGTCATCCAGGGGCTCCAGGCCTACAACGTGGAAGTGTCCGCCGGGCAGTTCGGCGGGATACCTGCGGTGGAAGGCCAGCGGCTGAACGCCTCCATCATCGTCCAGAACCTGCTCAAGACCCCGGAGGAGTTCGCCGCCATCCCCCTGCGCATCAACCCGGACGGCTCCATCGTCCGGGTGCGGGACGTCGGGCGGACGGAGTTGGGCACCGAGCGCTACGGCGCCAATGTGCTCTACAACGGCAAACCCGCCTCCGCCCTGGCCGTCCGCCAGGCCGCCGGGGCCAATGCCCTGACCACTGCCGATGGCGTCAAGGCGAAAATGGCGGAACTGTCCAGGTATTTCCCTCCCGGCATGAAGGTCATCTACCCCTTCGACACCACGCTCTTTGTGAAGGTGGCTATCAACGAGGTGGTTAAGACCCTGTTTGAAGCGATTTTCCTGGTCTTCCTGGTGATGTATCTTTTCCTGGGCAACTTCCGGGCCACGCTCATCCCCACTCTGGCGGTGCCGGTGGTCCTCCTGGGGACCTTTGCCGTCCTGGGCCTGTTCGGTTTTTCCATCAATATGCTCACCATGTTCGCCATGGTCCTGGCCATCGGCCTCCTGGTGGACGACGCCATCGTCGTGGTGGAAAACGTGGAGCGGATCATGAGCGAGGAGGGCCTCCCCCCAAAAGAGGCCACCCGCAAATCCATGGGGGAAATCACCCCCGCCCTCATCGGCATCGGCCTGGTGCTGGCCGCGGTCTTCGGCCCCATGGCCTTCTTCGGGGGCTCCACCGGGGTCATCTACCGCCAGTTTTCCGTCACCGTCATTGCCGCCATGCTGCTGTCGGTGTTGGTGGCCCTGATCCTGACGCCGGTTCTCTGCGCCTCTCTACTCCGGCCGGTGACCAAGGGGCATGACCCTGCGGAGACTGGTTTTTTCCTCTTGCGGCCTTTTTTCCTCTGGTTTGACCGGCTGTTTTTTCGAACCCGCGACTGGTACCGGGACACGGTCGGCCGGATCCTCGGGAAGAAGGTCCGCTACCTATGTATTTACCTGGTGTTGGTGGCGACAATGTTATTTCTGTTCCAGCGCATGCCCACCGCCTATCTTCCCCAGGAAGATCAGGGCATCATGTTCGTCCAGACCATGCTGCCGCCCGGGTTCCACCCTGGAGCAGACCCAGCAGATCCAGGATCAAGTCCGCCGCCATTTTTTAGAGGATGAGAAGGAAGCGGTGGCGTCCCTGTTCACCGTGGCCGGCCGGGGTTTTTCCGGAGCCGGGCAAAATGTCGGGCTGGCCTTCGTCAAGCTCAGAGATTGGGACCTGCGCCCCCGGGCGGATCTGAAAGTAACCGCCCTGGTGGGACGGGCCATGGCCAAATTCTCTCAGTTCCGCAACGCCATGGTGTTTGCCTTCCCGCCGCCGGCCGTCCTGGAACTGGGACGGGCGGGCGGCTTCGACTTTCAATTGCAGGATCGGGCCGGACTGGGCCACGAAACCATGATGGCTGCCCGCAACCAGATGCTCGGCCTGGCCGCTCAGGACCCCAGGCTGGTCCGCGTCCGCCCCAGCGGCCTGGAAGATGTTCCCCAATACCGCATCGACGTGGATTGGGAAAAAGCCGGCGCCCTGGGGGTGCCCATCAACTCCATCCACCACACCATTGCCGCGGCCTTCGGCAGCGCCTATGTCAATGACTTCATCCAGGGGGGACGGGTCAAGCGGGTCTATGTCCAGGCCGACGCCCCCTACCGCATGCTGCCCAAAGACCTGGAGCGGCTCTATGTCCGCAATGCCGCCGGGACGATGACGCCATTCACGTCCTTCGCCACCGGCCGCTGGTTCAAGGGGGCGCCGCTGTTGGAACGCTACAACAGCTTCCCGTCTTTTAATATCTGGGGCGAACCGGCCCCCGGCAGAAGCTCCGGGGAGGCCATGCTGGCCATGGAAGAGATCGTCTCCAAGCTGCCCAAGGGCGTCGGATTTGACTGGGCCGGCATCTCCTACCAGGAGCGGCTGGCCAAGTCCCAGGCCCCGATGCTCTACGCCTTTTCCATTCTCGTTATTTTCCTGTGCGTGGCGGCCTTATACGAAAGCTGGACCATTCCCTTTGCTAATCTGCTGATGTTGCCCCTGGGTTTATTAGGCGCAACCGTGGCGACGTCGTTGCGTGGTCTGCCTAATGATGTTTACTTTCAGATCGGCTGTCTCACCACTCTCGGGCTGTCGACCAAAAACGCCATCCTGATTATTCAGTTTGCCAGGGAACGGCGGGCCCAGGGAGTCGAACTGGTCGAGGCGACCCTGGGCGCGGTGAAAACCCGATTCCGGCCGGTCATCATGACTTCACTGGCCTTTTTCTTCGGCGTTCTGCCCCTCGCTAAAGCTACCGGCGCCGGCGCCGGCGCCCAGAATGCCATCGGGACTGCGGTGGTCGGCGGTATGATGTCCGCCACCTTTATCGATCTCTTTTATCATCCCGCTGTTCTATGTCCTGATATGCAGTCTTTTCCAAAGAAAGGGGCAACAGCAACTCACTGAGCCCGATTCGGATTCTGTAAATATGAGGGGGGCTGATATGATCAGAAAATTAGTTGTTGGTGGGTGTGATGATTTGCCTTGGCGGCTGCACATGGTGCCGAAATATACCCGGCCCGCCGCGCCGATCCCTGCCGATTGGCCGAGCGGACCGGCCTACAAAGACACCGCCTCCACGTCGGCAGCTCCGAGGCCCCCGATCTGCAATGGCGGGAATTCTTTACCGATGCCAAACTTCAAGAAGATTATCGACCGGGCCTTGAAAAACAACCGTGATTTGCGGTTGCCGCCTTGAATGTTGAACGGGCCCGGGCTATATACCGCGTCCAGCGCGCTGAACTTTTTCCCACGCTGGAAACGGATGCCAGCGCCGTCAAGCAAAAGGTCAGGATTTCCGGCAGGTAATAAAGCAGTATGGTGAACTTGGAGTCGTATACTGTTAATCTTGGCGTCAGTTCCTGGGAGATTGATTTTTTCGGTCGTATCCGCAGTCTGGCCCAAAGCGCCCTGGAGGAATATTTCGGCACCGAGCATGCCCGTCGCAGTGCCCAAATACTGCTGGTCTCGGAAGTTGCCAACACGTATCTAACCCTGGCCGCAGATAGAGAAAATCTTAAATTGTCTCAATCCACCCTGGAAAGCCAGCAGGCCTCCTATGATGTCATCCGCCGACGTTTTGAGGTCGGCCTCTCTCCCGAACTGGACCTGCGCCAGGCTCAAACCCGGGTTGATACCGCCCGGGGGGATATCGCCAGGTATACCGGACTCACGGCTCAGGATGAAAATGCCCTGAATTTGCTGGCGGGCTCTTCGGTGCCGGCTGACCTGTTGCCCAAAACCTTGAACCTCGTCGCCATTTCCGGACATTTCCCGGCATGTCATCCGAAGTGCTCCTGCGCCGTCCGGATATTCTTCAGGCCGAAAGCTCCCTCAAGGCTGCCAATGCCAATATCGGCGCCGCCCGGGCCGCGTTCTTTCCCCGTATTTCCCTCACCACTGCTATCGGAAGCGCCAGTGGCGACCTGGCGGGCCTCTTTAAACCCAGTTCGGCTGTCTGGAGTTACTCTCCCCAGATCGTGCTGCCGATTTTCGATGCCCGCACGTGGTCAGGCCTGAAAGTCACTAAAGTGGATCGGGAAATCGCCGTAGCCCAATATGAGAAAGCCATCCAGACCGCATTTCGGGAAGTTGCAGATGCTTTGGCCAAAAAAGGGACCCTGGGGGATCAATTGGCCGCGCAGCAATCTCTCGTCAATGCCTCGGAAAAAACCTACCAGCTCTCCAATTCCCGCTATGAAAAGGGCATCGATATCTATCTGAACGTGTTGGACGCCCAACGCTCCCTGTACGTCGCCCAACAGGGACTTATCGCCGTCCGGCTGGCAAAGCTGACCAATCAGGTGCGGCTTTATTCGGTTTTGGGCGGGGGCGGCGATGCGAAACTGCCGGAAGGAAGATAAGTTAACGGCAAGGTACTGCTAAATCTAAGACCATTGTACATAATTAATGGCGCACAGGCGCCCTCGCTTGGTGCATTTGTTAAATTTCCGGCCGAACCGAAGGTCAGGAATTCAGCCGCCAGAACTGCAAGTTCAGGTAAACCGCAAAAGTTACCCATAGAAGGTAAGGGAGGAGGAGTTTGCCGGCCGGCGGGTAATATTGCCAGAAGGCAATGAGAGTGGCCAGAATCGACAGCCAGAGGGCGACGATGTCCAGGAAGGCCCCGCCAGGATTCTTGAGACCGAAGAATAGGTAGGACCACAGGGTGTTTAAGACTAATTGGAGAATGAACAGGCCCAGGGGCCAAACGGCTCCAGCCAGGCCGTAGCGCTGCCAGACCAGCCAGGCCGCTACTCCCATCAGGATATACAGGATCGTCCATACCGGGCCAAAAACCCAACCGGGCGGGGTCAGCGCTGGCTGTACCAGATGCGTATACCACTCCCCGGGCTGGAAACGGGAGCCGACCCAGCCGGCGGCGAAGGTAAGGCCGAGCCAAAAAGCGAGGCCCAACCAGGAAATAGAACTAAAGCTTTTTATCTGATCCATCTAAAATCCAATCTCTGTTTGACTCTCTCTTTTCCATCGTGTTAAAAAGATAAGTGACAAATAATTAATGAAATGTTATATTTTTCTTTTATCATATGACAGCCTCGCTGGCAGATCTATTGAATGATCATAGTAAAATTATTACTTAAAAAGTATCTGTCAAGCCACTGCCTGATTTGTTCTCCTTTGAATGCATAACCGTCATCGAGAGACAGTTCCCTGGACCAGACCATGCAGAATCTGGTCTATCGCTTGTATTTCAAGGTGTGCCCTCTCATTGTTAAAAATTGCTTCAGGCTGGTTTCAGGGAACTCATAGATAAATGGAAAAAATCGAGGATTAGTATGGAACACGAAGAGGCATTAAAAAAATCAAACTTAACTGGAACATTAACTATCGGCAATCAGGAAATTCCCCTGCCCCTGATCTGCGGCAGCGAAGGCGAAGTTGCCCTGGATATCCGGAAACTCAGATCGGCAACCAAAGGGTTGAAAGTAAACGGCAACGAAATTCAGGGAGGTCTCGTTTGTTTTGATCCCGGCTATAAAAATACCGGTTCCTGCCAGTCTTATATTACCTTTATAGACGGGGAAAATGGTATTTTGCGCTATCGCGGGTATGACATCGCTGAACTGGCCACTAAGAAGATTCGATTTATTGAGACTGCCTTGCTGCTGATTTACGGGGAACTGCCTACCCAGGAAGAACGGGAACATTTTCGGCAACTGTTGACTCAGTCCGAGCTGCTGCATGAAGGAATGATGAAATTCTTTTATTCTTTGCCGCCCAGTGCCGATCCCATGGCAATTCTGGCCGCGGCCGTCCAAACCAGCAGTTTGTATTACCCGGAGCTCAGGTCCATCGATCCCGGCAACGATGAATGTCTCAGCGATGCCGCCGCTAAATTGCTGAGCAAAGTCAGGACAATTGCCGCATTCAGTTATCGTAAGGCCATGGGCCTGCCATTCGAGTATCCCGACCCCAGCCTGGATTACTGCTCAAATTTTCTTCACATGATGTTTAGTATTCCCAACCGGCGTTTTTATGCTACTGACACCATGGTTCGCGCCTTGAACCTGTTCTTGATTTTGCATGCCGATCACGAACAGAACTGTTCCACTGCCACCGTCAGAATGGTAGGCTCTTCCCAGGCCAATCTTTTTGATTCAATTTCAGCCGGAATTTCAGCCTTGTCCGGACCACTGCACGGCGGCGCCAACGTCGAAGTCATTCGCATGCTGGAAAAAATTCATTCCGGCCAAACCAGTGTCGAAGCTTTGATAGCCGCGGTCAAAAACAAGGAAGAGGGTAAACCGCGGGTCAGATTACCGGGATTCGGTCACCGGATTTATCGCAATTACGATCCTCGCGCCAAAATTTTAAAGCAAGCCGTGGACAATTTATTAAATGAACTGCAGGTTGATGATCCATTGTTAGAGATTGCCCGAAAAATGGAAGAGCTGGCGCTGAATGATGATTTTTTCAAACAGGCCAGGCTTTATCCCAATGTCGATTTTTATTCGGGAATTTTGCTCAGATCCATTCAAATCCCGGTTAATATGTTTACCCTGATGTTTGCCATCGGACGGGTGGCCGGTTGGATTGCCCAGTGGCGGGAAGAGTCATTAAATCCCCAGGCTGCTATTCAAAGGCCCCGCCAGGTTTATCTCGGAAAAAATCTCAGGACCCTTGATATCTAACACCCGGGCTTATTATATAAACGCCGGGATCAACAATGAATTGGATAAATTTTTATAAACGTATCGCTTTGTAAATGATAAAATATAACCGGGAGGCGAACAAAACACCGGCGGCGGAAATATGGCTGGCGAAATCAGTTCAACTTAAAGAGTATCCACCCGCACAGGGGGAAAACCATGAAAAAAATACTCCTCACTATGCTCTTGGCAATTATTCTGCTGCCGTTACCTGCGGTGGCGCAAACCTGGGTTGAGCCTTATATCCAACCTGACGGCACCATGACTCCGGGGCAGTGGTCCACCAAGGCAGATGATTGGCAGAAGTCATTTTCCACTCCGGGTACGATGAATCCATTGACCGGCCAATTTAATAGCTACGGCAGAAAAAATCCATTAGCCTCTTCTGCTCTTCCTCAGAATTATCCCACCTCTGCCGTTCCAGGTTATAGTGCCCCAAAATCTTATTCCATTCCGGGCTCTAATGCCCCCAATCCCAATCTTATTCCGGGCTCCAATGCCCCCAATCCCTATGCTGCTATGGGTTCCAATCCAAATAATCAAGTTAAGCAAGGGACGGGCGCCGGGAACCCAAACACTAAAAACCCGTAAGAGCCAATTGGATTTTAAATTAGCTGATCAAGGATAGTTGCCCTTAAGGTCATCATGTTTAAAAATCACAACGAAGCATGAATTCAGGCAGACATCCCCGAGTTACCTATAGCAGCCTCTTGCCTAAAGCCTGTTTTCATATTTAAAAGCACGATATGCCGCTTATGAATTCCGACCGCTGGATTATGCATGTTGACATGGACGCTTTTTATGCCTCGGTAGAGCAGGCGGATAATCCTGAATGGCGAGGGCGGCCGGTTATCGTGGGCGGTTCCCATCGGGGTGTGGTTTCCGCGGCTTCATATGAAGCTCGCGACTTCGGCGTCCATTCTGCCCTGCCCATATTTCAAGCCCGCAAGCTCTGCCCCCAGGGCGTCTTTTTGCCGGTGCGCATGTCTCGCTATCGTGAGGTCTCCCAGTTGATTATGGCCATTCTGGCAGGCATTTCGCCGGTGGTGGAGCAGGTTTCCATAGATGAGGCTTATGTCGATCTGACCGGCACTGAAAAAATGCACGGTCCTCTCCCCGAATTCGCCCGCTGCCTTAAAATCGAGATTAAAGAAAAAACTGCTCTCACCTGTTCCATAGGCCTGGCGCCTAATAAATTTTTGGCTAAAATCGCCTCGGATTTAGATAAACCTGACGGGCTAACTATTATCCCCGCCGCGGAAGTGCCGGAATTTCTTAAAAATTTGCCGGTAGTCAAAATTCCCGGGGTTGGCGCCAAAACCATGGCCAGATTACAGGGCCTGGGAGTGACCAAAACCGGTGAACTGCTTGACTATCCCCGTTCCTTCTGGCGGAAACAATTGGGCAAGAGCGGCCTGTTCCTTTACGAAAGGGCTTTAGGGATAGATCCGGCGCCGGTTATCTCTTATACTGAGCCAAAATCATGCAGCGCCGAAAATACCTTGTCCCAGGATACGGACAACCCCGCCGAACTGCGTGGCTGGCTTCTGCAGCAGGCCGAAAGGCTGGGGCGGGAACTCCGCCGGGATTGCTTTAAGTGCCATACCGTTACTCTAAAAATCAAGTTCGCTGATTTTAAACAAATTACCCGCAGTCACACTTTGGCTCGCCCCACCGCCAGTACCCAACAAATCTATCACCTGGCTGAAAAGCTGCTCATGGAAACTAGACTCAAAACCAGGGTTAGACTCATCGGTCTAGGCGTTTCCCAGCTTACCGGAAAAGTTAAACAGGAAAATTTATTTTCCTATCCCCAGTTGCTGAAGCAGGAACAACTTGATCAGGCGGTGGACAGGATCCAGGGAAAATTCGGGTTGACCGCCATTTGTCGGGGGAGAGTCGAGAAAGAGGGGGAGTAAATGGAAAAGGCAGTTGAGCCAGGCATCATCGAAGAACCGTCTTTTCGGGACCGGTCATATATCTTTCAGGACCGGGATGCAGCCGGCCTCCTCCTGGCCCAAAAACTGCAGGATTACCGGAACGCTGACGGTCTAGTTTTGGCCATTCCCGCCGGTGGTGTGCCGGTGGCCGCACCGATTGCCCGTTTTCTGCAACTTCCCCTGGATTTAATTATTGTCCGTAAGATTCAGATTCCCTGGAACACCGAAGCCGGTTTTGGCGCTCTGGCCCCGGATGGCCAAGTATATTTAAATGAATCCCTGATGCGGACCCTGAAATTAAGCGAGGCACAGGTGGAGGCGCAATTGGCCTTAACTCGTAAAAATCTTGAGCAGCGGGAGGCGCTTTTCCGGGGCGGTCGGCCTTATGCCGATCTACAGGGTAAAATCGCCCTGGTAGTGGATGACGGCCTGGCTTCAGGCTACACTATGTTGGCAGCCCTTAAATTTATTGAGAAGCAGAAACCTGCTGAAATTATTGTGGCGGTTCCCACCGGCTTGCTGGAAACCGTTACATTTATCCGGAAGGCTGCTTCCAGCGTGGTCTGTTTGAATATTAGAACCCGGCGCCCATTTGCGGTCGCCGCCGCTTACCGGGAGTGGTACGATGTGCCTGACGAAGAGGTCCTGAAGATTCTGGAGAAATTTCAATAAATCACTAGTTAATAGCTGACTGTTGCCGGTTTTTTCTTAAATCCAGTCATATTTCTCTAAATTAATCACAATTTCCAGATTTTTTCGGATATTATCCCCAAGGGAATTATTTTTTATCAACATAAGGTAGGACGTGTCCTGGGTTCTCAACGGTTTTTTCCCCGGCCCTGCTTCAGGTTCCTGAGAAATTATTACTGAGGACTGCTCTAGATGGCAAAAATGACTGTAAACAGGCTGCTTGACAAAATTGATTCCAGATATTTGGCCTTTGATATTGACGGCGTCGTCGCCGATATCATGTCCACGTTTATCTCTTTAGCAAATGAGCGATATAAAATTCATCATCTGCAGTATGATGATATCGTCGAATTTGATCTGGTCCGTTGCCTGCGGATGGATGAAGCCGTGGTTTGGGAAATACTGGATCTGTTGTTGAACCGACCGGAAGAATTGGATATATTCCCTTTACCCGACGCAGTGCCGGTATTGACGA
The DNA here is from genome assembly GCA_963789385.1 of uncultured delta proteobacterium. Taxonomy (GTDB): domain Bacteria; phylum Desulfobacterota; class Desulfobaccia; order Desulfobaccales; family Desulfobaccaceae; genus Desulfobacca. The sequence goes on from CAWBKT010000038.1 coordinate 264,994, forward strand.
GAATAGCCCAGGAACATCCCTTGCTTTTTGTGACCGCCAGGGATAAAGCTGAACCTATTTTCAACTGGCTGATCAATAACCTGCCCGAGGTGCCCCCGGAAGACATTAAAATAATTGCCACCGGTGACCCCGAAGCAAAATTAGCCTATCTTCAGGATCATAATATAACGTATTTTCTGGAAGACAGGCTGGAGACCTGTTTTCATCTGGCGCGCCACGGCATTCAACCTTTGCTTTACGATCAGCCGTGGAATCGACGTCCTCATTCTTTTCCTGTTATCTATAACTGGCAGGATTTGGCCAAACTAATTTTTTAGGAAGATTCTATGCCAACAACCCTGATCTCGGCCGGAAAAATTTTTGTGGTGGTTCATGGCCATTTCTATCAGCCCCCCCGGGAAAATCCCTGGATTGAAGAAATAGAACTCGAAGAGAGTGCCTATCCCTTTCCCAACTGGAATGCCCGCATTACCAGGGAATGCTACACTCCCAATACCTGTGCCCGAATTCGAGATGAACAACTCCGTGTTTTAGATATTATTAATAATTTTAGATATATAAATTTTAATATCGGCCCTACCTTGATATCTTGGCTGGCAGCTAACGCCCCGGTGACCTATGAGCGCATTTTGGCTGCCGACCGGGAAAGTGTGGCTCGCCTCGGTTTTGGCAATGCCATCGCCCAAGTCTATAATCATATTATCATGCCGCTGGCCAATGCCAGGGACCGGGAAACCGAAATTCTCTGGGGTTTAAGAGATTTTGCCTTTCGTTTTCAGCGGCAGGCTGATGCCATGTGGCTGCCTGAAACTGCGGTGAATTTGGAGGTGCTGCGCGACCTGGTCAACCACGGCATGAGGTATGTCATCTTATCCCCCTGGCAGGCGAAACGGATACGTCCATTAACCGGTGGCTCCTGGCAGGATGTCAGTAGCGGCAATATCGACACCACCCAGCCCTACCGATGCTTCGTGGATACCGACAAAAGGGGTGCGGCTGCAAGGCGATTTATTGATATTTTTTTCTATGACGGCCAAACTGCGGTCGAACTTAGTTTTGGCGATTTATTAACAGACAGTGCTCGAATGCTTGATCATCTGGGAGCCAAATTGAGTCCCGACAGGTCTCGGCCTCAGTTCCTCAATGTGGCCACGGACGGTGAGACTTTCGGCCATCATAAACCTTTTTATGAAATGGGCCTGGCCTATGCCTTGTCACGGCTCTGTCCGGAGCGAGGTTGGCAAGTCACCAATTTTCGAGCCTTTCTGGAAGTGCTGCAACCATTCCAGGAAGTGGAAATTTCCCTGGGTCCCCAGGGAGAAGGGACCGCTTGGAGCTGCGCCCATGGACTCGGACGTTGGGAGCGAGATTGCGGCTGCAATACCGGCGGTGAACCTGGTTGGAATCAGAAATGGCGGGCGCCATTACGACAGGCTTTTGACTTTCTTAATGAAAAGCTGGCAGTGATCTTTACCCAGGCAGGCAGCCGCTACCTGAAAGATCCCTGGGCGGCGCGCAACGATTATATTGAGGTAATACTAAATCGCAGTGAGGATTCCCGGGACGCCTTTTTCCGTCGGCATGCCGCCGGCCCATTATCGCCCGCCGATCAGATTCAAGTCCTCAAACTCCTGGAAATGGAACGCCATGTGCTGTTGATGTATACCAGTTGCGGCTGGTTCTTTTCTGATCTGGCCGGTTTGGAAACCCTGCAGGTATTAAAATATGCCGCTCGCGCTCTGCAGTTGGGCCAGCAGTTCTCCAAGGAAGATTTGGAGGCGCCATTCCTGTCCATTCTCCAGGAAGCCAGAAGCAATAGAGAGGAGATGGGCAGCGGCCGGGACTTGTATTTAAATAAAATACAGCCGACTATAATAACCTTTCCCAAATTAGTCAATCAGTTTAGCATCTCGCTGCTCAATGATCCCCAACGGCAACAGGTTTTTTCCATCTACCACTATCATCCCGAACTCTTGGATTACGAGGAAAAAAGTCAGGCAGGATTGGATCTGGCGGTGGGCAGGGTCAAATTAACTTCCGGCATCACCTTGAATAACCAGACCTTAGGCTATGCCACCTTATTTTTAGGCAGCTATCTGTATCGAACCCAGGTGAAAGAAGGGCAGACTGAGACTGAATTCGATGATATGGTTGCCGTTCTTTTTAAAGCCTTGGAAAAGGCTCCGGAGGATATCGCCAATACTCTGGCCGCCTATTTCGGCTCCGAATACTATTCCGTCCGGGATATGTTTAAGCGGGAGAAGCGGGATATTCTGCAAACTTCTCTGCAGAAAATCCAGGATGAGACCGAGCTTGAATTGCTGCACAACTTTACCGAAGCCCAACCCTTATTGTTTACCATGACCGAGGAAGGGTTTGTCATACCGCCGGTATTTCAATTAGCCGCGACAACCGCTCTCAGCCGCAGAATAATGCAAATATTATATTCCTGGGCGGTCGGGGACGAGGAACATTTACCTAAACAGGATCTTGCCGATATCATCAATATTTCTCAGAAGCTTAATATTCATCTTAAGGATGATCCTGCCGGCAAACTCTTAGCCAGCATCCTGGAACAGCGACTGGTGGCTTTGGCCCAGGATTTTAGCATGTCCAACGCTCTTGGCATCGATAATTTATTATCATTGCGCGCCGAACTGCCCCTGGAGGTGGATATTATGGAAGCCCAAAATTTATTTTTCCATCTCATGGAGCAACATTTTAATAAACTAGCTGTTGCCGGCCGGCAGGCCCGGCCAGATTACCAGGAATTTTCCGAGGTCCTGCTGCGCCTGGCGGTAAAGCTTAATTTCAACCCTGGTCGATATGAAAGCAGTTACGAAGATTTAAGGCGGTCTATGAGCGATTATGGGAAATAAATATAATATTATCTCGGACCCCGAAGCCAATATCCTCTACCAAAAATGCCGGGATGTGGACGAAAGTTTGTGGGAGGCTCTGGACCGGGCCAATCCCGTTGAGGTGGAGCGCCGGACCGGAGTGCAATATCCGCAAGGGAAATACATTCTCCCCTTCTTAAATCGTCAATTATCGGTTTACCCGGATCAGCGTCAGATCCTGGGGCACGAGGAATCCCGGAGGAGCCGGAATTTCAACTCTGTCTAACGGCCTTGCTGTTTCTTTTGAACGTGGATGCCAGCCAGTTGCCTTCACGCCAGGTCAGTCCTAAGGAATATAAGGGTGGCGTCGTCTTTTTTCAAGGTCCGCATGCCTTGCCCACCGCCCGTTTGGAAGAAAGTTTGGGTTCGCAGCCGGAGCTATTTTTGCATGTTGGCCGCGAGTTGGGGGGCACAGAGGTGGCCCAGGGGGATGCTGCGGTCGCTTTAAAAGCCTATCCGAATTTGAAAGTTGAAGTTATACTGTGGCTCGGTGATGAAGAATTTCCGCCGCAAATTATCCTGACAACTCCCGCGGCCCTGGAGCGTTATTGGCCTTTGGACGCAATCTGGGCCCTATTGAACGTAGTCACACGGGAATTTTGGCGGGCAGCCGAAGCGGCAAGAGATACTAAAGAAGAATAATACAAAAACTTGCCGCAATTATGGCGGCAAGATGTGTCATTTAAAATAATTTTTAATCATGAATTTGGATAATTTACCTGGAACACCCTTTTGGCCACGACAAAGGTATTCAGGTAATATGGCTGATTAAGCTCGGTAACAATAATGCCGCTGCGGGGACTGGAGGCATGGATCATTTTGCCATTGCCCATATAAATGCCCACATGACCGACACCCCCTCCCCGGTGGAAAAAAAGCAGATCTCCGGGCAGCATTTTGGAAAAATCCATCTGGGCGGTGACGGTTTTTCCCCAATTGGCCTGTTCACTGCTGCATCGTGGCAGATCTACCATAAAATTTTGGCAGACATACTGCACGAAGCCGGAGCAGTCCGTCGCGGAACTCGTCTCGAGATTGGCTCCCCGTCGGTAATCGCCGCCTTCATAGCGTTTTGCCAGGGTGAGAAGCAATTCCGGAAAATTCCATCTGGGATAGATGGGGGCATTTCCATTGGATTTTACAGCCGAATAATCATCCCCGCTCCTTCGGGTCGGAGCTATCTGCCGGTCAGTGGTTGAATGAGGGTTTGCAGGACCCACGGCTTTCTGGGGGCCCAGGGGCTCCAAGACGAAACGGCCGTCCCGTTGTGGGGTGATTTTCATAAGAGGACCGGTTTCAGCAACTCCCGACCGGTAATAACGCGGGGTAGAGCTGTAACTCGGCGAACTGCTGTAGGAACTGCTGTACGACCGGCTGTAGGACGGTTCAGAATCATCATCTCCGCGGTAGCGCGAATAGCTTCGACTCGAATAACTGTTGCTATAGCTGCGCCTGCTATAGCTGCGAGAAGAATACTTCGGCTTTGATCTTTCAGAAGATCGTGAAGCCTTAACCGCGCTATGAGAAGATTTTTTCCGGGATTTGGCGTGAGTGTCGTTTACTAAAAAGGGACACAATACCAGAGCCAAGCTTATGGTAGTGCCAAGAATAAGCCGACTCACCATCATAGACCCTCCTTTCGGCAAGACCATGACTTCAGTCAGGGTTAAGGGTTAACAAGCAATTTTACCAAGACCATAAAAAAAAAAAATGATGCCTAATAAAAAATTGCCAAACTAAAATCGATGCTTGTTTCCCTAGTTATGGTTCCTGGCCCCAAATTTTGTCCTTTATAAAACATATTAATACAAAAGTCAACCTTTTTATAAATCGCTAGAATTTAGTGATAAAAAATATATTTCAAAAAATAAAAAGATTTAAAAAATAGTAGTGGCATAAATTTGAGATGGTTTATGATTTTCCTGCACAAAAAGAGAAAAAATATTTAAAAATATTGATAATTATCAATGCATCTGATGATTAAACTGGTAGTTTTATAAATAATTACTATTCAAAAATGCGATTCTGCTAAGAAAATATATTTTTTCTTGATTTTTTTCATGTTTTTTAATTTTTGTCGGGACGTATGACGAAGAACTTAAATTTTACCGAATTGGAAGATCGTCTGGGCTATAAATTTAAAAATCGTTTATGGTTGCTGCAGGCTCTCGTCCACAGTTCCTATGCCTACGAATATCCTCAAAGCGGACCCAGCAATGAGCGCCTGGAATTTTTAGGCGATGCTGTCTTAGATTTAATTATCAGCGATTTCCTGGTGATCATGTATCCGGCCGCCCCTGAAGGGGACCTTTCCCGTCGTCGAGCCTCCTTGGTTAACGCCAGGCATTTGGCCGGTATTGCCCGCCATTTGGATTTGGGGTCTTATCTTTTACTGGGACGGGGGGAGGAGCAGCAGTCAGGCCGACAGAAACCATCAATGCTGGCCGATGCTTTGGAGGCCTTAGTGGCGGCTGTATATCTGGATGGAGGATTCGAGTCAGTCAAGGAAGTGGTAAAATTCTTATTTGCAGGGAAATTGGAAACTCAGGAAAATGACCTAGTTTCCCAGGATTTTAAGACGGCTTTGCAGGAAATGCTCAGAAATGGCTGAAAGTTTCACCGGAGTATCGTGTGGTGCGACAAAATGGACCAGCCCACGCACGCATATCGAGGTTGAGGTCTGGCTGGCGGGCCAGCCCCTGGGACGAGGAGAAGGCAAATCAAAAAAACAAGCCTCCCAGGAAGCCGCTCACCGAGCTCTACTAACCTTGCATGAGGCAGATAAAAAAAAAATAAATCCCGCATCCGATTTAACGTCAGACCGCCCGGAATGTGAGCAAAATAAAAGCTAATTAATTGCCGGCTGATTTCCAAAATTTAATGCGGCAAATTATTCTGACTGGCAATGCCGGCAAAGGCCAAAAAGTGAATTGACACCGAATCAACTCTGAAATCCGAGCCATTGGGACTGGAAGAGGTATTGCCCCGGGCCATTCCCATGAAATGTCGTCAATCTTGTGACAACGGCTACAAATCAGTGTGTATGGGGAGAGACGTTGCCGTCATACCGGGCGACTTCACGAAGAGGATTGATCTTAATGATAAGACCCAACTGGCAGAAGGTTTCTAAAGTTTTATAAACGGTATTAAAGGAAATCATTGGCAGGTGGCGACGCACTTCCTGAAAGATATTATCGGCGCTGGGATGATCATAGC